>JAHHHH010000030.1 GCA_019359415.1 Iphinoe sp. HA4291-MV1
GCCAAAAGTCGAATCGAGCCGCAATGGATAATAATTATATGCTTACTATTCTTGCTGCTTGTTTATCCCTACATAATGATATCTCTAAATCCGCTTGTCAATAGCATTTGAGACGCGCTTACCCTGCTTTTACACTACTAATTATCTATATAATTAGACAGAAAAAATCTTTCTGCCACTAGTAGTATGAATCTAGACAAAACTTTATGTAAAACAGCTAGTAGTTAAATGAAATTGAATAAAGTTATGTTGCAAATTATTTACCTTTAGCGTAATCTCAATGAATGTCAGTGAAGACTTGGAGAGAATTATTCGAGTGGCTAGCCTTTCCTCGTAAAATTCTCTTTCAAGAAAACAAAGCCATACAGGCTACTAAGTGAGATGATACCTGAACTATCTAGCCGGAGAATTTGGGCAAATCTACTGGATAATATTGCATCAAGATATATTCAATTTATTTGTCGTCCGAAAGCTGTTTTCCTTCTGCTGAGTGGTTTAGCAGGAGGACTTCTATTAAGTAGTTGCAGTTCACACTCAAGTAGTATTACTATTTCCAGTGGTAATACTGGCAGTTATTACTACAGCTTAGCTGAGCAAATTAATGATTCTACCAAGGCAACAGTCAAAATCTCTGTTAAAAATCTTGCATCACAAGGTTCTCAGGAAAACTTAGAACGTTTGCGTACTCACAAAGTTGATTTTGCGATCGTACAGCTCGATGTTGCCAATGAAGCAATGCGTAAAGGAGAAGTCAAAGCAGTTGCAATTTTGGCAAACGAATATGTTCACATTATTACCTTGAAAGATTCTAGCTTAAAAACGTTCACTGACCTTCAAGGAAAGCGAGTTGCTGTGGATACTGTTGGTAGCGGGATGAGCTTCACTGCTAACCAATTGCTGAAAGCAAATCACATGAGTTTTCAACTAGATCACTCTAGTTTTCATGAAGCATTCAAGAAACTGAAATCTCGGCAGGTGAGTGCATATATTTATGTAGGAAGTCTTGGTGCAAGTAAAAATCTACGACAAAAATTTCTGAACAATCCTGACTTGAGACTGCTTCCTATCGAATCTTCATTAGTGAATCACTTGACTGTTTTTGCTCCTGGTTCGTACCAACGCGCAACTTTTCCTATTGGAACTTATACGTCGCGTCCACCTGTTCCAAACAAAGACGTACCAACTCTTTCTACTGGTACTGTATTGGTGACTCGTCCTAAGATGGATCGACAGAAAGTTGCATCGGTGACCTGGTCTATTCTCTCAACTGCTCGTACCTATTCCCAGTTCTATCCTGCATTACAAATCGAAGAACCTAAAGATTTGCTGAGAAAAGGGATATTTTACATACATCCAGCAGCACAGGAGGTGTTTGAACACGGCGATCCTCGCATGGCGCTTATGCGTTACTGGGAAAATAACAATGATTTGCAGTCTGCTATTTTCATTTTGGGTTCGACCAGTATCTTAGGATTACTGTTGCGCCAGTGGCACAGACAAAAGTCCAAGAAGATGGTAACCACAACTGCCAACCGGATTAATGAACTCAAGTCACTGTTGCCAGATCACCCCCAGCAGGCATTAGATGGTATTGAAGATCTTAGCCAAGAGCATCGGTTGATGTTTGTTGAAGGTGCAGTAACAACAGAAGTCTACGAGCAACTGCGGCAAAAAACACAGACTTTTACAGATCAATGTCGTAAATTACTGGAGCAGCAGCGCAAAAAGTTTGTTATGGAAACTCTACTGTTGCTGGATGAATGGCAAGCAACGTTGCAGACAAATCCAGAGGAGGCTTTAAAAAAGCTGAGTCATATCAAACAGCAGTATCGAGATATGTTGCTGTCAGATCAGGTTGACATTGAAGCATACGTGGAACTCATGCAGCTAACTCTCATTTCGTTAATGACGCTAGTGCCGAAACATTCTTATAATGGCACAAATGATGTAGAAAGTGAGCAAACATTTGAAGTGAATTCAGCTAATTCGGTTGACACTTAAATATTTTGCCTTCCCCAACTTCTTATTGCATTCTATCGATTGTGCGATACTGAATGGCTTCAGCAACGTGGTGTGCTTTTAACTCATCATCCCCAGCCAAATCCGCAATAGTTCGTGCTACTTTGAGAATGCGATCGCTTGCCCTTGCCGACAAACCTAATTTTCTAATTGCCCCTTCTAATATATTGCGACTGCTATCATCTAGCTTGCACCATTTCTGAAGGTGACGACTCTGCATTTGGGCATTGCAAGAAAGATTTTGTTCATTTTTAAATCTACCGGATGCATAGTCGCGTGCTTGTTGCACTCTTTTCCTTACTGTTGCTGATGATTCTCCTGTCGGTTGTTGAGTAATTTCTTCTGGTTTGAGGCGATTCACTGCAACTTGTAAATCAATTCTATCCATCAAAGGTCCAGAAAGTTTTGCCCAGTATTGCTCTCTTTGCCTTGGTGAACAGGTACATTGCTGAATTGTGTCACCGTAGTAGCCGCAAGAACAGGGATTGGTACTCGCAACCAAAGTAAACTGAGCAGGGAATATGACAGATTGTTTCGTTCTCGAAATTGTCACGTAGCCATCTTCCAAAGGTTGACGCAGAAATTCTAAAACATCTCTTTTAAATTCTGTTAACTCATCGAGAAAAAGTATACCTTTATGTGATATTGAAATCTCACCAGGACGAGGAAAGCTACCGCCACCGACGAGCGAAGGACCAGAAGCTGAGTGATGAGGACTGCGAAAAGGGCGATCGCGCACCAGTGATCCTCTATTTTTCAATAAACCAGCTACCGAGTGGATGCGAGTCACCTCCAGTGCTTCTGAAAAAGACAATGCTGGCAAAATACCTGGTAAACGTCGTGCCAGCATCGTTTTACCACTACCAGGCGGTCCGACAAAAATTAAATTATGTCCACCAGCCGCCGCAATTTCTAAAGCACGACGGGCATGAGCTTGTCCCTTTACATCCTTGAGATCTAATGTTGGTAAAGATGTTGTATGCAACGTCTCTACTGTATTATCTAACTGTACAGGTTTGTAACGCCCTGGATTATTCAAAAAATCAGTGACCTCACATAGGTTTTTGAAGCCATAAACTGCTAATCCTTCCACCACAGCAGCTTCTTGTGCATTATCAGCAGGGACAACTAAACCTGTAATTCCCATCTTTTGGGCAGTAGCAGCAATAGGTAGGACACCTGCAACTGAGCGCAAGCTACCATCAAGAGACATTTCACCAAGGAAAAGATGGTCTCCTAATAAATAAGCGCTAACTTGCTCAGAAGCCGCCAAAATTCCTACACTGATAGGCAAATCAAAACATGGACCTTCCTTGCGTAAATCAGCAGGTGTCAAATTTATGACAATCTTTCGCATAGGAAAGGTAAAACCAGCATTCTTTAGAGTTGCTTTGACTCTTTCCCGTGCTTCCTGAACTGCTGCATCTGGGAGTCCTAAAACGACAATTCCCGGCAAACCTCCCGACACATCTACTTCAACGCCCACTTTAACAGCGTCGATGCCGACAATTGACCCACTCCAAACTCTGGCAAGCATGTGCTGAATATGTCATTAAGAACACTAAACCTATAGAATCTCTAGCAGATGAACAGGTAAATTGACATGAGTGAAACTACAGAGACAATTTTCAGCAAAATCATTCGTCGAGAAATTCCCGCTGACATAGTTTATGAAGATGACTTAGCGCTGGCATTTAGAGATATCAATCCCGCAGCTCCGGTTCACATTCTCGTCATTCCCAAAAAACCTATACCCGGACTTGCTGATGCCGAATCTGGTGATGATGCTCTTCTTGGGCATCTTTTATTAACAGTCAAGCGAGTTGCCGAACAAGCTGGACTAGCAAATGGCTATCGTGTTGTGATCAACACAGGTCCAGATGGAGGTCAAAGTGTTTATCACTTGCATATGCATATCCTGGGTGGACGTCAGATGAAATGGCCCTCTGGTTGATATATCCATTATCCGAATCTTTCTCAACATTTGTGAGAGTAATCGCTCATGAACAATCTAAACCTTATATCTTCGTAGCCAATTCTCAATCAAAATGGTGATTTTCTAACAAAGTAAGAGGCGATTTGTCAAACCAGCCTGAACAGTCAATCTCCAGGAGCGTTGTCAAACAAAAGTTTCAGGATTGTTAAGAAAGATGTGACTAATGGATTGGGGGATAAGGGGCATGAGGAATAGGAAACTCCCAATTCCCTATTCCCCTTATCCCCAAAACGGTGGGCGGCGATTCCTTCCAATCCTTGAAGGAGTGGGCTTAAGCGTCTTTTTTTGTGATTTTCATAACTAAAGTAAATAACTTACATAATAAAAAATTATTTGAAATAACTTTACAAATCACAAATTATCTTCTAAATTAAAAGACAGGTAGGTAATCAAACCTACGTAAATCATAAAAAAGTAACGCAATCATAAGAACCATGACAACTGCATTACAACGCCGTGAAAGCGGCAACGTATGGGAGCGGTTCTGCGAGTGGATAACCTCCACTGAAAACCGTGTATACATCGGTTGGTTCGGTGTACTGATGGTTCCCACCCTTCTATCCGCTGCCATCTGTTTCATTATCGGATTCATCGCTGCACCTCCAGTTGACATCGACGGAATCCGTGAACCTGTTGCAGGTTCGTTAATCTACGGCAACAACATCATCTCTGGTGCTATTGTTCCTTCTTCTAATGCTATAGGCTTGCACTTCTATCCTATCTGGGAAGCTGCTTCCTTAGATGAGTGGTTGTACAACGGTGGTCCATACCAGCTAGTAATCTTCCACTTCCTAATTGGTATTTTCTGCTGGTTAGGTCGTCAGTGGGAGCTAAGCTTCCGCCTAGGGATGCGTCCTTGGATTTGTGTGGCTTACTCTGCACCAGTAGCAGCAGCAACCTCTGTATTCCTGATTTATCCCTTGGGACAAGGTTCCTTCTCTGATGGTATGCCCTTGGGCATCGCTGGAACATTCAACTTCATGTTTGTGTTCCAAGCAGAGCATAACATCCTGATGCACCCGTTCCACATGTTGGGTGTAGCAGGTGTGTTTGGAGGTTCACTGTTCAGTGCAATGCACGGTTCACTAGTCACCTCTTCCTTGGTTCGTGAAACAACCGAAAGCGAGTCTCAGAACTACGGTTACAAGTTCGGTCAAGAAGAAGAAACCTACAACATCGTTGCAGCACACGGCTACTTTGGTCGTCTGATCTTCCAATACGCCAGCTTCAACAACAGCCGCAGTTTGCACTTCTTCCTAGCAGCATGGCCTGTGATCGGAATCTGGTTTACCGCGTTGGGTATCAGCACGATGGCGTTCAACCTCAACGGTTTCAACTTCAACCAGTCGCTGATTGATTCTCAAGGTCGTGTGATTAACACCTGGGCAGATGTGCTCAACCGTGCCAACCTGGGTTTTGAAGTGATGCACGAGCGTAATGCTCACAACTTCCCCCTCGACTTAGCGAGCGGCGAGATTGCTCCTGTTGCGATGAGCGCTCCTGCTATCAACGGTTAATCTTGAAGTTTAGTTCATAAGAACAAGAAACGCTCTCCGTATGGGGGGCGTTTTTGTTTTTTATGCAACTTTACGGCGACAAGCTTATAGACGAATCTAGGCTGTCATAGAATGAAGCTCATAGTCTAAGCTCGACTTTATCCATTTTCCGGTGCGTGCGATTGCCTACGCTGAAACCTTTGTGGAGTAATGCGTTTGACTTTTTCAATATCCCCCAAATCAGTGACAGTGGGAAAACCTTTTCCCTAAAATCTGGAATTGTTGCCAGATAGCAAGGTTACGTTCTTTTATTTGGATAAAGTCGAGCTAAGAACTAATGAAAAAAGAGCGGTGCTTATTAACAATGAACAAAGAAACATCCATTTCAAACTCAGTTCTTGAACTAACTCAGGAAGTTGACTAAGTTGCTTGCGAAACGCTTTGGTTACACTCGACTTCATTGTTTAGGTGGAAAAACGTCATCGAGTGGAGTGGTGTCGCCAGCAATGATCTCTAGACGTACCATTTCAGCCAAACGATCCCATTGCTCGTTTGTAGTGGATTCAAAGCGGGCTTTCCATACCTGCTCATCTTCCAATTCAGCTAGAAGACGGGTAGCAATTGCATCTTGCTCTTCCTCTGGAAGTTTTTCAATTTCTGCAACGACGCGCCGAAGTAATTCAGTCATGGTTCCAAAATGCAGGTGTAGCCTTATAACAGGCATCATAACAGTACCCTTCAACAGAAGCTTGTTTATCATTGCTTCATGCAAGCTATAGTTGACGGCTGTGATTACTATTGTTGCAAAAATTACACTTAAGCGGAAGTCAGGAACAATATCGCCTATTCTCACCCTATCTAACACCTTAGGGCGTTGTTTCCGTCATTTGAGCGATCGCCCACCAGACTAAATACTATTCAACGTAGAGATGATCTCTTCAGCTAAAGTGATAGATGCTGTTGTGAAATTAGATAAACCGGGGAAGAAAGCAGCATAATCAGCTTGGTTGCGAAACAAGCGCAAGCGCTTCATTTTACGTCCTACTGATTTATGCACCGAATCAGGATTAAGCAGAAATTGCTCGCTAACATATGAGTGAGCATCACCTGTTGTAGGAATAGAATGTTCCTCTTTATCCTGCAAGTGCTTTTTTGCCAAGTTGAAAGCGGCATAATAAGCTAGATGGATAGTAACACGCAACTGAGCTTCCTGATGAGCAGAAATCATTGCTTCACTGGCGAGTTTTTTGGCTAGATGAAAATACTCTAACCAGTCAAACATTATCGTGAAACTCCGGAATGGTAATCAAATGCTTTTGAACCTCGTATGGGAGAGGTTGCAGCCAATCTTCATCGAACTGATTAAGCTTATTAAGTGCATCATGAGGGTTGCGTTCTGTCAAAATTGAGAGTACTAAATGCACATAGTCAATGATTTCTGGATCATAGTCAATCCGAAGAAATAGCTGTTCATTCGGAAAGTAAGAACGAATCTTTTCAATTGCTGATTGCAAAGTAGCAACAAAAAAGGGATATTTATTAAGAAATTGGATAATTTCTGTTTTTCCTCTAAAGGTGTACAACTGTTCAAGGGATTCAATATCGGCTTGAGAGATACTAAGTGCTGTGTCTGTCATAGCATTCATTGTGCTGGTTAATAATTGACTGCTATAATTATGATTACTGTAAGAAGCATGGCAAGTAAAAGCAGAAAGACTTGCACCTATAACCTTATGCACTAATCAACAAACTCTCCTCTTCTGTTAATAGTGCGCGGTTCCTTATCAATAAATAATCCTAACAACTTATTTTTTATATAAACTCTTGCTCGCCCATTGTGAAAATCATCAGCATAATAAAATTTGGGTTCGATTACTACTTTCCCTGTTGTATCGATATAGCCCCACTGTTTGCCAATCCTGACACTTGCTAGTCCTTCCGAAAAGTAAAAAAAGTACCCAGACCTATTATATTTAACCCCATCAAACATCTGGCTAACTAGCTGCCCTGTTTTGTTAATAAAGGCGTACTTATCACCTATCTCGACTCCTGCTACTCCCTCAGAAAAATGTTGAGCTTGAGAAAATTGGAACTTGATGATTGTTCGTCCTTGCTTGTCGATATAACCCAGAGTGCCAATAGTAACAGTACGGCTAGTTTGCCCTGGTACATTCCCTAACATTGTGGTAACTTCCTTCACTGCACCGAAGTCAATTAACATAAGCTTGCCATCACGCCTGCGCCGCATAATATTTGAAGGTTTGATATCGCGATGTATGACTTTGTTCTGATGGACAAACGCCAGTACCTCTAGAACATCCCGCAGCATTTTAATCACATAAGCTTCACTGAGCTTTTTGCCAGAAGGACTCAGTTCTTTACCTAAGTCTTGTCCGTCAATAAATTCTTGAATGAGATAGAATTCATTATTTTCCTCAAAGTAGGCGAAAAGTTTGGGAATTTGGTCGTGATTTTGTCCTAAATTGTAAAGTGTTATTGCTTCCGTCTCAAAAAGTCGTAACACATCTGGCTGAATTGCTTGAGGCTTTAGCCGCTTGAGGACACATTTCGGCTTAGGGGTGACTGGTATATCTATATCTAAATCTTCAGTTAAATAGGTTTCTCCGATACCTCCGGCTCCTAACTGCTTGATAATTTTGTAGCGCCGCCGCAGTATTTGTCCAATCATAGTGATCATGCTACAGACCCAATATATAGCTACAGACCAGTAAACAGATTTTCGCACAATCTCCCTGTTTTACTTACTGCCACTTTGTCACGGTTGTACATAAACCCCAAGCTCTTGTTTATCCCTCATCAACTACCCTAGAAATAACGCTCTCAATTACAGGACAAATTTATGGTTGAGCAACTTTTAATTAATAATGATGATTATTACGTACCAGACGCTAACCAGTTAATCACTGAAAATGACACGCCTGTGGACAATTTTGCCTCTGCTAAACAACAACGTCTCTTAGTTGGCTCTCTTTACAGTTCTCTACAGAATCAAACTTTTCTAGCTGAAGCCAATGTCGGCGTTTATTACACAGACCTTCAGCCTCCCATAGTACCCGATGTCTTCCTCAGCCTAGATGCCCAAGTTCCTGAGAATTGGTGGGAGAAGCAAAACCGTTGTTATATGGTTTGGCGCTTTGGAAAACCTCCAGAGGTTGCGATTGAAATTGTCTCGAACAAAGAAGGTGATGAACTAGGGAAAAAACTGGGAATTTATGAACATATGCGGGTGAGTTACTACATTGTATACGACCCCACACAGCAATTAGGAGAACAAGTGCTGCGCCTTTATGAACTTCGAGGAAGGCGCTACTTTGAAACGACAGAAACTTGGCTAGAGCAAGTTGGCTTAGGTTTAACACTCTGGGAGGGAGAATTTGAAGGTAGGCAAGATGTTTGGTTACGTTGGTGTTACAAAGATGGTATTGTTGTACCAACTGGGGATGAACGTGCTTCTCAAGCAGAACAACGCGCTTCTCAAGCCGAAAAACGCGCTCAATTACTAGCAGAAAAACTACGTGCTTTGGGTATTGACCCTAACACTCTGTGAAAACGTTTTCAGTGAAGATGTTTTCTAAAACCTTTCTACTGGTGTCGTTCACATATTTCTCAACAGCTTTCTTCCACCTTAAATATCCTCGACCATTTAAATGCAGACCATCCTCTGTATAACAAATATCCAATTGATTGTCCGAATCGGATAAATGAGAATAAACGTCTATGTACTGATAGGAAAACTCTTTTGCCAGCTTTCTTAAGTGTAAATTCAGTTGCAGTATATTATTCTTATCTTGCCAGTAACGAGTTATTTTGTTATGAACTGGCAAAACGCTTTCAATAAATACTTCTGTGTTCGGCACTTTATTTTGAAACTCCGTCAAAATAGCAGAGTAGACAAGTACTATTTGTTCTATAGTTTTACCAGCTTTACCCAAGCCGAGCATATCATTAATACCCGCCATTAAGAAAACTTTTTTGGGTTTTGATGCCAATATCGTGTCTAGACGTTTCAGTATCAAATCCGTAGTGTCACCACCAATACCACGGTTTTTGATATTGCAATTTTCTAATAACTCTGACCATTGACCTTCTTCTGTCAAACTATCTCCCAAGAAAATAATGTCTAAATCTGATTTAGGGAGAAGTTCAAACTGGCTTTTCTTATGTAGATAGTATGGGTTGTAATATTCTTCTAGAGAACTTGGCTTAAAAAACTTATTAGATAGATATCTACAACCACCTTTCCTAATAAAGAAAAAAGTAGTAATCATGAAAAACAAAATGTTGATTATTAAGGAAGTAAACAGTAATAAGATTATGACTCTATCGTTCATATTTTTTCAGAAATGAGTACTTGCCTTTTCTTTTAGTAAGACAACAATTATTTTCTGATAGATGCCAATAACTCATTACCTATCTTGAAGGGCAAAGGAATATTTACTCTTCTAATACCAATTCTGTATGAAGTTGCACAGAATAAAACGCCTGAAATCCTTGCTAAATAAAGAGATTATTATATGCAGGCTCACATAGAATTGGTATAAGTAATCTACTTTAGTAGGTTTTTCGGACTAAATTACCAAGTTTACGTACAGTATCTATGAATTATCTATGAATTCATGTATACGATACCATACTTCTTCCAATAAATTAAGATTTTCGGTATGAAACCACTCAATTTGAGGATATGCTCTAAACCAAGTGCGTTGGCGCTTGGCAAATTGCCTTGTGTGCAAAACGGTTAATCCTTTAGCTTCATCTAAAGAAACATCTCCTGCCAAATATTGCTTAATTTCTTTATATCCCAAAGTATTCAGCAAAGGTAAGTCAGTACCATATTTCTTGCAAAGATACTCCACCTCTGTGACTAGACCATCTGCAATCATTTTCTCTGTACGCTGTGCAATGCGACTGGTCAGCTCAGCAGGATCACAGTCTAAACCAATTTGCAAAATGGGATAATTTGGAGGGTTCTCTCCTTGCTGCTCTGAAATTGGGCGACCAGTGACATAAAATACCTCCAACGCTCTTAAAGTCCTCACTGGGTCATTAAGATGAATTTTTTGTGCTGCAATGGGGTCAACTTGTTGTAACATGTCGTACAATTGCGTTTGACCCAAAGATTCCAGTTGCGATCGCAATTCCTTGTGTGGTGCAACCCTCGGAATCTTCATACCTTGCGTGATAGAGCGTATGTACAAACCAGTACCACCAACTAAGAGGAGGGGGAGATGAGGAGAATGAGGAGAATGAGGAGAATGAGGAGAATGAGGAGGATGAGGGAGATGAGGAGGAAAGAAATAATTGTCCATTAATTCTTTCTTCCCCTGCTCCCCCTGCTCCCTCATCTCCTCCTTGTCCCCTTGTCCTATCTTGGGGGGAGAAGCAACTAACGCCTGTGCTTGCTCTTGATAGTCTGCAACAGTTATAGTGTTTGTCGGGTTGCAGATATCTATAAGATAGTGCGGTACTAACTGTTGTTCAGCTTCTGTAGGTTTAGCCGTACCAATATTAAACTCCCGATAAACCTGACGGGAATCTGCACTGAGAATTATTGAGTCCAGTCGCATCGCTAAATCCAAAGCTAACCCCGACTTACCTGTCGCTGTCGCGCCACAAATCACAATTAATTTAGTCATTAGTCATTAGTCATTAGTCATTAGTTAAGAATCAAGAACTTTGAACTTTTGACTCTTAACTTCCCATATGAGGATGGTAGGGTGCATCTCTATCATAAACTTCTCTTCAGATTGCTCTAAAGTCGCCAGCAAGGCTTTTGTGTTAGAATTTTGGAGTGTTTTTACATTTTCTGCCATTTGGCGATTTCACCCCCACTTAATAGGAGAGTTTACATGACGAGCAGTTACAGTGCCGCTCAGATTCAAGTTCTGGAAGGTCTGGAACCCGTTCGCAAAAGACCGGGAATGTACATAGGTTCCACAGGTCCGCGAGGACTCCATCATTTAGTTTACGAGGTGGTGGACAATTCAGTCGATGAAGCTTTGGCGGGTTACTGTACTCATGTGGAGGTGGATCTCAACTCTGATGGTTCTGTTACCGTTGTAGATGATGGTCGGGGTATTCCCACAGATATTCACCCCCAAACGGGGAAATCAGCATTGGAAACAGTGTTAACCGTACTACACGCTGGTGGGAAGTTTGGTAGTGGTGGCTACAAAGTTTCTGGAGGATTGCACGGCGTTGGACTTTCCGTGGTGAACGCCTTGTCCGAGTGGCTGGAAGTAACGGTTTGGCGAGACAAAAAAGTCCATACCCAGCGCTATGAACGAGGTATTCCCGTCACGGAACTGATAGCGAAGCCCTACAAGGAAAACCGCACCGGAACTTCTGTCACTTTCAAACCAGACACTCAAATCTTCACGACTGTTACTGAATTTGATTACACGACTTTAGCAAGTCGCTTGCGGGAATTAGCATACTTAAATGCTGGAGTCAAAATTACTTTTACTGATAACCGTCTGGAATTACTTAAAAGTGATACACCTAAGATAGAAATCTACGAATACAAAGGCGGTATTCGCGAATATATTACATACATGAACAGTGATAAGCAGCCACTGCATGAAGAAGTCATTTTCGTGCAGGGAGAACGCAACAATGTAAGCGTGGAAGTTGCTTTACAGTGGTGTACTGATGCTTATACAGACAATGTACTAGGCTTTGCCAACAATATTCGGACAGTGGACGGCGGTACACACTTAGAAGGTTTAAAGGCAGTTCTGACTCGCACCTTAAATGCTGTTGCTCGTAAGCGCAACAAAATCAAAGATAATGAACCTAACCTCAGCGGTGAACACGTGCGTGAAGGTTTGACAGGCGTAATATCTGTCAAAGTGCCAGAACCGGAATTTGAAGGGCAAACCAAAACTAAACTCGGCAACACGGAAGTCCGGGGAATTGTGGATTCTTTTGTAGGAGAAGTTCTCACCGAGTATCTGGAATTTCACCCCAGCGTCGCTGATTCTGTTTTAGATAAAGCTATCCAAGCCTTCAAAGCCGCAGAAGCCGCCCGTCATGCGCGGGAATTAGTGCGTCGCAAATCGGTGCTGGAATCTTCGCCATTACCAGGTAAATTAGCAGATTGCAGTACCAGAGACCCTAAAGAGTCGGAAATCTACCTTGTGGAAGGAGACTCTGCAGGCGGAAGTGCAAAACAAGGACGCGATCGCCGCTTTCAAGCAATTCTCCCTCTGCGTGGTAAAATCCTGAATATCGAGAAAACTGACGACGCTAAAATCTACAAAAATACGGAAATCCAATCGTTAATTACGGCGCTTGGTTTGGGAGTAAAAGGAGAGGAATTCGACGCTTCCCAACTGCGCTATCACCGTATTGTGATCATGACTGACGCTGACGTAGATGGCGCGCACATCCGGACTCTGTTGTTGACCTTCTTCTATCGGTATCAAAGAGCGCTAATTGAGCAGGGCTACATCTACATCGCTTGTCCCCCACTCTATAAAGTAGAACGAGGACGCAATCATTACTACTGCTATAGCGATCGCGAATTGCAACAGCGCATCGCTGAGTTTCCCGACAACGCCAACTATACCATCCAACGCTTCAAAGGTTTGGGTGAAATGATGCCCGAACAACTTTGGACAACCACGATGAATCCAGAAACTCGCACTTTCAAGCAAGTGGAAATTGAGGATGCTGCAGAAGCCGATCGCATTTTTACCATTTTGATGGGCGATCGCGTCGCACCCCGTCGCGAATTCATCGAAACTTACGGTTCTAAACTCAACTTAACCGATTTGGATATCTAATATAACCAAGTATTCACTTTAAATAGCCTGATACTTTATCTGGCTGATGATGACTTTGAAGTGAAGAGTCAAGAGTTCAAAGCTTTGGACGCTTGACTGTTTTTTTTGATTTCTTCACATTTTGCACCTCGTCATCCATAGAAACTAGAAGAAGGTTGACATATTTTGTTGAAATTTTTAAATCTATGTCTTAAGGATGAGGGACTGACTCAGCTACTTTATTATTTTTCTTAAAAAGTTATAAATTATTTAAGACCTATATCAATGAAAGTAAGCAAAAGTATTTTAGGAAAAGCATTATTTAGCGTTAGTTTGGTTGCTTTGTCTGCTTGTGGTCGGTCTACTGTGGATAAGACAACTGCTCCTCAGACTGCAAAAACTCCAGCAACGGAAACTCCTACTACCCCAACAGCAAGCAAAAATTTGGCAGAACTAGCACGCTCAGCATCTAGTCAGGGTTCTTTTACAACGCTAACGCGGGCATTACAAACCGCAGGTTTAACTCAACAAATGGCAAAACTTGGACCCTACACAGTCTTTGCTCCTACTGATGCTGCTTTTGCTACTTTACCAAAAGGCACAGTTGAGAAACTTCTCAAACCAGAAAATAAGCAACAGTTAGTAAAGCTTCTAAGTTATCATGTCCTACCTGGACAAGTGACCTCTAGTCAACTGACATCTGGAAAAGTCAAAACAGTTGAAGGTTCTCCTGTGACAGTAAAGGTTAACAGTACCACCAGTACTGTTACAGTAAACGATGCTAAAGTCATTCAAGCAGATATTCCAGCTAGTAATGGCGTCATTCACATAGTGGACAAGGTTATTCTACCTCCGAAGTTTTCAATGAGTCTTAGCTCTAATTAGATAATCGTCCCATACCGCCTATAAGATGGGCTTTCTGCTATCAACGCTGTAAACCTTACACTATGCCTATACTAAAAACTATAACAATCTAGCTTATAAAGCTTAGATATAGGATATTCATAGTTACTACTAACACATATAAAAATTATTTATTATTTTGCTCTGAAACAATAGCCGATTTATTATACTAATAGTATTAAATATTACAATAGGTTTATCTACCAGATGCAGAGTATATCTGAATATATACGTCCATAATTATTAGCTTTATCGTAACTGGACTGGTTGGAGCGATGTCTTGCTAGATGAAGCAACCTGACTACAGTTGAATTTGACCATTACCTGAGCTACTGACCAATTTTGTCCCAAATTCCCAGATATCACAAGTAACCGAAAAGGGGACTGGTACCATTAACCAAAGAGATGAAATGATGAAGATAATCTGTAAGAGGGTCTTGTTAAATATGTTTCTTGAACTACAAAGTAGACTACAGTATATTTCGCATTTGTCTAAAGTTATGAAATGATGGAGATAATCTGTAAGGGGGTCTTGTTAAATATGTTTCTTAGAGACACATAACAGTTTATAGTATATCTCGCATTCGTTTTATGAAATGGAGCGGTCAGCAGGTTATTATCGATAGTCTTAACTGTCAAATCCTTTTTGAATTGATTAAAATATCGTTGTATACAATAGGAAGAGTTTGTCAAGATTCATAAGGTTGAAATTTCAACAGTGCGTTAACGTGTGATTAATACCAGATTGGCTCAGTCTAAATTCCTTGTCCATCTAGCTAGTGCTGCCAAACTCTTAGCTCCTAAGTTAAGACGATTGGCAGAACTAAAGTGAAGTGACCACGAAAAACACCACCATTATCCTATTTGCATTCATGGTGCTTATGGTATGCCTAATGGAAGAAAACACAAAGCCACCTTAGTACAGCTTTGCATAACATGATTATCGCCCTACGGCGAACTTAACTCCACTCAGTAGCTTGTGAAGGAAATGTAAAAATGGGTACACGCATTTTTTCTGACTTAATTAGGCAAATATTACGCTGTATCTAAGTAAAAAATGTTCTACATAATACATTGAGCGAGATATAAGCAGGTGTATCAACATGAAATTGAAATGGGAATACCTCTGCAATTCCAAAAAGTTTTGGAGAAAATACAAGAGTATGGGTGCCTTTTTCAATGTCTTACTTTTGATAGAACAGCCTTTAGTTTGCTTAATGACTTCATGGTTACTACACAAAAACAGTGCAATTTCTGTGAAACAGGCTACAATCGGAACAGTCTTTACAAAAGAATCTCCCAACAGTCATATTCATTTGTATGGAGTGGTAAATTTTTTTAGCAAAAAGAGTCTTTCTTAGACTAGCTAGTTAAAAGTGATGTTGCCCTGCGACACACAAAGGCGTTGACTAAGGATAGGAATTTACCTTCAACCAGGCTTCCTCCGTAGGGGAAAACCTGTTGGAAAGGTGTAAAAATTCTAAAATTATCTTAGGCAAAGTCACCAAAAGCCCAATGCTTGAAATTGGTAAATAGTTCACCATTAGAGCTGTAAATACATCTTAAGTCATTGATTCTGCAAGGAGCATGAGGAACGCGGCATGAACCAGGCTAACAACGTACTCGAAAACATATATCAGCCTGATGACCTAGAAATAATGAATCAGCCTGAGATTGAGTTAGAAGAACTCTTGATTGATGACGAAGAGGACTTGCTGACGGGCGATGAAGGCGAACTTGATGAATTTTTAGAGCCTCAGTCTGATGAGGACGACGCAAAGTCTGGAAAAGCCGCTAAAGGGCGTCGTCGCTCTCAAAGCAAGAAAAAGCATTACACCGAGGATTCGATCCGCCTTTACTTGCAAGAAATAGGTCGAATTCGCCTGTTACGTGCAGACGAAGAAATTGAATTGGCACGGAAAATTGCTGATTTACTGGAATTAGAGCGAGTGCGCGAAAGACTTTCACAGCAGTTAGCGCGTGAGCCTCAAGACAGTGAATGGGCAGAAGCAGTACAACTTCCTTTGCCACAATTTCGTTATCGACTGCATATTGGTCGCAGGGCAAAAGATAAGATGGTACAATCTAACCTGCGTCTTGTCGTTTCAATTGCGAAGAAGTATATGAATCGAGGCTTGTCTTTCCAAGACTTGATTCAAGAAGGTAGTCTCGGTTTGATTCGCGCGGCAGAAAAGTTTGACCACGAAAAAGGCTACAAGTTTTCTACATACGCAACATGGTGGATTCGTCAGGCAATTACCCGTGCGATCGCTGACCAATCCCGTACCATCCGCCTTCCGGTTCACCTCTACGAAACCATCTCTCGGATTAAGAAAACGACTAAGCTGCTTTCTCAAGAAATGGGTCGCAAACCCACTGAAGAAGAAATAGCCACGAGAATGGAAATGACCATTGAGAAGCTGCGCTTTATTGCTAAATCCGCACAATTGCCTATTTCACTAGAAACGCCCATTGGGAAAGAAGAAGATTCTCGACTGGGCGATTTTATTGAGTCTGATGGCGAAACACCAGAAGATCAAGTTTCTAAAAACCTGCTGCGAGAGGACCTGGAAAAAGTTCTCGACAGTCTTAGCCCGCGTGAAAGAGATGTTCTTAGATTACGTTATGGATTGGATGATGGTCGCATGAAGACCTTGGAAGAAATTGGACAAATTTTCAACGTGACTCGCGAGCGAATCCGTCAAATTGAAGCGAAGGCATTGCGTAAGTTACGTCACCCAAATCGCAACAGCGTTCTCAAGGAGTACATCCGCTAGTTATTTGTCATTATGTCATGAGTCATTGATTTTAGACAAATGATCTATAACTAAAAAACAAAAACTACCAGACCAGTACTGCTTCCAATACTGCTCGGTTAAGAATAGTTGAAGTGCCAGAAACCCGGTTTCTTAAAGAAACCGGGTTTCTAATTTTTGCTTATCTGAGCAGTATTGGTACTGCTTCAAGAGTAACCCCAAGAGTGAAAAACCTGGAAGTATTGATAACTCCAGGTTTTTTTGCTTATTCATGTATTTATTTTTTAAGCAATCCGTAGTTTGAAAATTTACAGAATACCCCAGAAGTGTAGGAAACCTTGACCAGAGAACAGTTCAATGAGAGCGGCTGCTAAGAAGCCAATCATTGCCAAGCGACCGTTCCAAATTTCTGCTTGGGGTGTGAAACCCCAGCGCCAAGTATTACGGTCATCAACAACAGGGGCAGTGGTTTTTGTTGCGTTTGTCATAGCTGGCACTCCAAACTGGATTGTTTAAGGCTTGTTACCTTATGTAAATAAATCTAACAAATATCTTAAGAAAAGTCATGTTTTTTATAGCTTTAGACAACATACTAATTCTGAACTTCTATGCGTCTACACTCTTTTTTTCCCTACACCCTTGGGGCGCAAGGCACTGCGCCCCTACACTTTATCCTCTCCATTGCAGTTCAACGACAGAAATGATTTTTTCTTCCCGACTGAGTTGAAGCACACTTTCACCAGTACTATCTTTGCCCAAGGTCGGAACTGTTTCCACTCCAAGGCGTACTACTCGTTGGTGATTAGTAACTAACGCCACCTCAGCACCTGCAGTTGCTCGTACCATTCCTGCTAAATTGTCAGTTTTGCTAGTGAATTTAAAAGTTTGAGTCCCGATATCACCTCGATTTGCCGCCCGCAAAGCACTCATTGGCATACGTTTAGCGTATCCGAATTGAGTGACCAGTAACAGGTTTTCCTTTGTGCTTGAGGTCACACAACCAACCATTTCCTCTTGCTGGCGCACACGTAAACCTTGCAGACCCATAGCAGCGCGACCCATGATGGGGAGTTGATCGTCATTCACTGCAAATTTCAAAACTCGCCCACCGGAACTTGCTAAAACTAGATATTCACCCGCAGTGGTGAACTGAGTGCATAACAACTCATCATCGTCTTTGAGTTTCAAAATAGTTATTCCACGACGGGTGAGGTTAGTCAATTCTGTTAGGGACAGACGCTTGATTCTTCCTTGCTTGGTGAGGAGAACAATCTCAGAATTTTCAGGATTATCTGGCAATACAAAGCGGTTAATCACACCTTCTTGAGCGTCCTGCTGAGCAGCATTTGAGAGCAAGGTAATCAATGGTGTTCCTCTTGCAGAACGTCCACTAGTGGGAGGAATATCTGCCACATTCACTGGGTAAACCTTGCCACCACTGGTGAGTACTAGTAACTCTTTTGCTGTGTCAGTCAACACGCTTTGGATCACGATGTCATTATCGGACGTACCATTGTCAGTTCTTGCCTTTCGGGCTGAAGATTGACGGCGTACATATCCTCGCTGCGTAAATTCTAAAACTACCTCTTCTGGAGGCGCTTCCAATTTAGGATTTTCAACTTTGGATTTTGGACTCTCTACATCCTCCTCTGCTCCCCTGCTCCTCTGCTCCCCTGCTCCTCTGCTCCCCTGCTCCTCAACGATCCTAGTACGACGGGCATCACTATATTTACGCTTGAGCGATCGCAAATCTTTTTTCAGTGACTTCAGTAATTCCCGTCTATCATCCAGTAATCTCCGCAACAACTGAATTTGTTCATTGAGCTGCTCATGCTCCTTATGCAAGTTTTGCTGTTCTAAATTCGTTAAACGTCGCAATGGCATAGCCAAAATGGCATCCGCTTGCACCTCACTCAAATCCAATCGATTTTGCAAGATCATTTTTGCCGTAGTGCCATCAGCAGCACTTCGTAAAATCTCCACAACCTCATCTAGGTGAGATAAAGCTTTGAGTAAACCTTCAACCAGATGCAGCCGACTTTCTGCCTTACCCAATTCATGAGAGTAGCGGCGGTTCAGTGTCTGCTCTCGGAAACTCAAAAACTCCTGCAACAGTTGACGCAAGCTCAATTGACGGGGTTGTCCATCTACCAAGGCGAGCATAATCGCCCCAAAGTTGCTTTGCAAGGCGGTTTGGTGATACAAATTCTGAAGAAGTTCTTGGGGATTAGTATCGCGTTTGAGCTCAATCACGACGCGCATTCCCTGGCGATCGCTTTCATCACGGATATCCGCAATTCCTTGAAGGCGACTTTGATTCACCAGATCTGCGACTTTCTCAATCCAACCAGCCTTATTCACCTGATAAGGCAATTCCGTCACCACAATTGCTGTTCGCCGCTTGTTACCCCTGCTTTGCGCAACTTCCTCCATTTGGGCGATTCCCCGCAGCACAATACTGCCTTTCCCTGTGGTATATGCTTCGCGAATTCCTACGTTACCCACAATTTCACCACCTGTGGGAAAATCTGGCCCGGGAATGAGTTCAAATAACTTTTCATCAGGTAAATCGGGATTATCAATCAATGCTATCAACCCATCTACCACTTCGCCTAAGTTATGCGGCGGAATATTCGTCGCCATCCCCACAGCAATACCAGCACTACCATTGAGCAAGAGAAATGGCAACTGTGCTGGCAATACGGTTGGTTCTTGCTGGGAATTATCGAAGTTAGCGATAAAATCCACCGTTTCTTCACCAATTTCCGTCAGCATTCCCTCGTGGCTAATGGGTGCGAGGCGCGTTTCTGTATAACGCATCGCCGCTGGCGGGTCATTATCCACACTCCCAAAATTACCGTGTCCTGCCAGTAAAGGATAGCGACTAGAAAAGTCCTGTACCAGCCTGACTAAGGCATCGTAAACCGCTTGGTCACCGTGGGGATGATACTTACCTAACACGTCTCCCACCACACGCGCACACTTACGATAGGGTCGATCCGGCGTCAGACCCAGTTCGTGCATGGCATATAAAATGCGTCGGTGAACGGGCTTTAAGCCATCTCGCACGTCTGGTAACGCTCGCCCGACAATGACACTCATGGCATATTCGAGATAAGACCGTTGCATCTCGGTATGCAAGGCTGTGGTAATGACCTGTCCCTCACACAGAAGGTTTAACTGTTTTGCCATGAGTTTTTTTTCCTAAATTTCCACTACACAAAATTTGCCGTTAATGAAGACTGCAGCAACCACAGCATCATGGATGAAATACTTTTCATTACAGAATCTTGATAGTCACAGGATAGAAAGCAGTAGTATCATCCTTGTTGACGAAGATTTATATTGATTATTTCAAAGAAAGCACACAATCGGTTTTGTAATGGTGGTATTTTCCCCTTCACTGACCTGTGTGTCTTTAGTTAAGATGGGCAAACAAAAGTCAAATTCTCATGAAAACTGTTTTGATTGTCGAAGACGATCTGATTAACGCTCGCGTTTTTTCCAAAATTTTGACTAAGCGAGGCGGTTTGGAGGTAAAACATACTGAAAATGTAGAAGAAGTTATCAAAATTGCCCAATCGGGAGAAGTTGACATTATCTTGATGGATGTTTCTCTGTCACGAAGTGTTTACCAAGGTAAGTCTGTTGATGGTATCAAGATTACCCAAATGTTAAAATCCGATCCGCAAACAGCTCCCTTACCTATTATTTTGGTAACAGCACACGCTATGGAGGGCGATCGCGAGAACTTTCTCAAACAAAGCGGTGCTGATGGCTACATATCTAAGCCGATTGTGGACCATCAACAGTTTGTTGACCAGATCTTGGCACTGCTACCTACATAGAACAACTAAACGCATCATTTGGAGCACAAAAGAATGTTCACCCCATAGTAAACTGCACCTAACACATTTCCATAGTAGTGTTCTTGATTTAAGAACATACCTGGAACAGTAGCCCAATACGTGTGTTAGGCTACTGTTTCTTTAACGAATAATATATATGTACTACTAGATGAGATTTTGAGCAAGTGGCAATGGGCAATGGGCAATGGGGAGATGAAGAGGCAGAGGGAGATTCCAAATTTTGAATTTTGAATGAGCGAATTTTGAATTGTCTTGTCCCCTTGTCCCCTTGTCCCCTTGTCCCCTTGTCCCTATTGCGGCATAATCCGTTGCCTGACGCTAGGAGCTGAGGGTTCTTCACGTTGCTGGAGAGCAGCTTGAATGCCAGGTAATTCTAAGAATTTTTTTGTATCAGACACCAGGCGTGCGCCCCAGAGATTTTGTTTAAGAAAATCTAAATCAGCATAGCGTTCATCAATGCGGAGTGCAGCTTGTCCTATTGCTAGGGCTTGTTCGCGATCGCCTTTGGCATATAAAGCGACTGCTAATGCTAGTAAGGGTTCTGCTGCTTGTTTCTCAATAGCAACAGCGTCTTGCCATTGCTTAATTGCGCCCTGAGTGTCGCCTTGTTCATACAAAATTAATCCAACATTGTTAATGGCAGGCCAGAATTTTTTGTCAAAGGAAACGGCTTTTCTATACTGGGCGATCGCGTCTGGAAGTTTACTTTGCATATAGTAAGCATTGCCCAAATCAAACAATCCCTCTGGATCATTGGGCTTTAACCTCAAACCTTGTTGGTAGTAATTCACAGCCTCTTGGTATTTCTGCTGCTGAAAGTAAGCCGAACCCAAAGCGAACTGAATATCGCCATTTTTTGGGTTGAGAGATTGTGCTTTTTTCAGGGCGTTAATACCCTCATCCAATTTTTTACCTTGCAAATATAAGCCACCCAAGAGAAACCATACTTTATCGTTCTTGGGAGCTAGTTGTGATGCTAACCGAGCTCTTGGTAGAGCTAGTTCGTACTGTTGAAACTGCGTTAGTTGTGCTGCTTCCTTTGCCAAACCTAACCCTTGCTGTTCCAACTTCGCTGTATCAAGTTGCAGTGTATGAGGTACCAGTGCTTGTGCATTTGTCGGTTGAGGTATGTACAAACCACAAACAACCAGAAGAGAAATCAAACCAATCCGTTTAGGCACACTACCGCCTCTTTGCCAAGAATGAAAGAATCTTTCAGCTAGCTTAAACGATTTCTTTGGTTGACGACAGCAAAATTTTACAAAGAAAAAGTCGTCCTCTTCCGACTTCAGCTTTGTGATTGATATCGAAGGCTTAGAGGAACTGAAGCGATGAAGAACGGGAGCTAGGACTAGCTGACTTTTCCCGTTATCTTTTTGGCGGAGCGATGCTCCTGTTCGCGTAGCGTTCCGCAGGAAAGGAGCCGCCCAAAGGGCGATTGCGCAAGGGGCACCTGGGAGAGGCAATCGCTTACGGTTGCCCCTATTCCAAAGTCCTATTCTCTCGTGATTCATTTTCATTAAATTTAACTTGTTGAGAATCAACTTGGTGTGAAACCCTCTTGATGGCAAACGTGTGACATAGTGCTCGAAAATCCCGTCAGACTCATTTTTTAGAGCAAAATCGAGCGTACCATTCGCTTTTTGTGATATGACTCTTTATTATCTTCCCGATCGCACCATTTTTATTACACCTGTGTTCCATCTCCAACGAGAAATCCTCTCACTTATGAAACTGCGATAATCTATCAGCTACATCAAAGGTAGTGCAAGACATAATTCCCGAACACTGCTTGAAAAAAATGAGCTAACGGACAGATATTGGTACTTTTTTCGCTCATTTTTGCTTCAAAAAAGTGCCCGTTATTGAGAATTTGAAAAAAGTATGTTACACGAATCGCCAAAATACTAAACATGTAAAATTTACAAGTATGTTACAAAATGACTAAAGCTACTATTGTAGAGCGATTGCGCTACCGTTTTGATAACTTCATGTCTAAAGGCACTGTTGCCCTCATTGGTGGACTGGCATTGGTGTGTTTGGCGTTTATCCTTTTGATGGCAATGTTGGTCAGCTTTACGTCTATTGTGCCAGAAGAGAGCGCTCGCAATCTCCTAGAGGCAACTTGGAATGTTATGAGGCACACCATAGATACAAGCGCACTCAGCAACGACAAAGGCTGGAAGTTTCGTTTGGCGATGCTCATTGTTACCTTTTTTGGTATCTTCGGCGTCAGTACACTAATTGGTATTGTCTCCAGTGGCATTGACGCAAAAATAGAAAACTTGCGTCGGGGACGATCGCGGGTCATTGAAACAGATCACATTGTCATTCTAGGCTGGTCACTCCCAGTGTTTACCCTCGTCTCTGAACTAGCCCTAGCGAATGCTAATCAACCTGATACCTGCATTGTTATCCTCGGCGAAGAGAATAAAGCACAGATGGAAGATAAACTGCACGAAGTCCTTGGTAAACTTCACCGAATTCGCTTGATATGCCGCACAGGCAGTCCCAGTAACATGGCTGACTTAGGCATGGTTAATATTCAAACTGCACGCTCAATTGTGATTCTAAACACACCCCACGACCATGGTGATGTTCAACTGGTTAAGACCTTACTGGCAATCACTAATATTCCGCGAGCAGTTCCCCAACCTTATCACATCGTGACTCAAGTCCAAAACCCCAACAGTCTTGATGTCATCCAGATCATTAGGGGTAACGAAGTAGAGGTTGTGCTGGTACAAGATGTGCTTTCACGTATCATCGTACAAACCTGCCGACAGTCAGGTTTGTCGGTTGTCTACATGGATCTGCTGGATTTCGATGGCTATGAAATTTACTTTAAAGCCGAACCTACTTTACAGGGCAAGACCTACGGGGATGCTCTCCTAGCTTATAACGATTCTGCTGTGATTGGCATCAAACGTGATCATACGATTGTACTCAACCCACCCATACACACACAGTTACAAGCAGCCGAACAACTGATTGTGATTAGCGCAGATGATGATAAGATTCATCTTTCAGGACTTTCTGAGTTTCCTGTCGATCATCAAGCTATTCACCTTAGAAAACGAGAGCCTCCCAAAGCTGAAAATACTTTAATTCTGGGTTGGAATAATCATATTTCTAACATTATTCAGCAGATGGATCAATACGTTGCTCCTGGTTCCACTCTCACTGTTGTTGCTGAGTACCCAGAAGCAGAGGTCATGTGTCTAGAATCTCTCGGCATCCAACAGCAAACTGTCCATTATCGTCAGGGAGATATTACTACTCGTCAAGTCTTAGAAGACCTCAACTTAACCACATATGATCATGTTATTGTTCTGTGCAATACTGATATAGACCCGGAACTGGCGGATGCAAACACCCTAGTGACCTTGCTGTATCTGCGGGATATTGCCAATCGCAGCAATCACAACTTTCAGATCGCCACTGAAATGCTGGACACGCAAAACCAAACCCTTGCTCAAGTTGCTCGACCCGACGATTTCGTGCTCAGCAAGCAAATAATTAGTCTGATGCTCGCTCAAATTGCTGAACACAAAGACCTCAATGCTGTATTTACCGAGCTCTTTGCTTCAGAAGGCTCAGAAATTTACCTCAAGCCTGTCAGTGACTATGTTGCGCTCGATCGCCCCGTCAATTTCTACACTGTTGTTGAAGCGGCTAAGCAACGCAGCGAATCGGCTATTGGATATCGTCGTCAAGTTGATGCCAATAATATAGCAAAATCCTATGGTGTTGTGCTCAATCCCCAAAAAGATCGACTCATCACTTTTGCACCTCAAGATACCATCATCGTGTTAGCCGAAAGCTAAAGAGTAGGGGTTTAAATCCCCATAAAGCAATGGGCAATGGGCAATGGGCATTGTCCATTCCTTCACCAACAGATTTTGACCACACCCTAAAGCAATGACAGTTTGGCGGAGAAAAAATTAGCCAGCTGTAGGCTCTGGGTTAGATGAATTTACTGCTCTGGCTTGACCTTGGGACATGGGTTTGTAATAAGACGCAATCAAAGCAACCATCAGCCACCATGTGGTGTTGACTTCAGGACGAAACCAAACGGTATCTACTAAATTGTGGGCAAGTATACCAGCTAAGGAAGCGATCGCCCCAATTATCCAAAATCCATCCACACTTTTGATTTCTCGTAACTGTTGCAGCTGCAGGGAAGCTGTATTAAATATTACAACTAGTAGCCACAAGAAACAGGCTAAACCAACAAAGCCAGTTTCTACAGTCACCTCCAAGAAGATTGAATAGGCACTCAAAGCGCTGTAACGGGGAAGTTGATAGATGGGGTAAATTTTATTAAAGGCATTGTGACCAGGTCCAATACCAGTGATTGGATAATCCTGAATCATCTTGAAGACAGCAGTCCAAACATTCCTGCGAAAATTATTACTACTATCTTTTCTGTCAGCAAAAATACTGAAAACTCTTTCGCGTACTGGTTCAACAAACACTATAGATAGTACCAAGGTTCCAGTCAAGCAGATGACAAGAATCCATGGCAAACTAGTGCGCCAAAAAGGAGGCATTTGAACGCTCCACCAGTAGTACAGTAATCCTATTAAGATAAGAACTGCAACGACTAGCCCAATCCAGCCACCACGACTGAAAGTCAAAATTAGGCAGGAACTATTAACAATACACATAGTTAATGCCAATGCTTTCTTAAACCAGCTTTGCCATGCAAAAATTGCAACTATGCTTAAAACCACTGCAGGCAAAAGATACCCAGCCAGCAAGTTGGGATTACCCAAATAACTGTAAACTCTTGTCGTTTTTGTAAAAGGAGATGTTGGATCAACCCAGTTTGCCAGTGCTGGCGCTCCAAAAAACCATTGCCGCACCCCATAAACGCTAATAATTAAGGATATATGTAAGTACAGTGCAATCAGCCAAGAGCGAAAGCGAGGTGATGTCATTGCCCTAGCACAAAGGGCAAACAGTAGCAAGTAGAGTGTGAGGTTTATCAAGTCGCTAAGCGCCGCCTTCTTCACAGGTGATAATGCTGTAGCTACAGTAGCAATTCCCCAATAAAGAAGTATTAGCAAATGAATAGGGGTAACACTTGGGGTATTTGGTGTTGTTTTATCTGATAAAGTTAACAGCATCCAAAATCCTGCACAAGCTACCAATATCAATCCCAACAAGGCATTGGACACAAAAGGTGCAAGAGCATAGACCAGGCTGAGTAAAACAACTGCTATTGTTTCTCCCCACTGTATCAATAGGCTGCTTTGCCGCCAGGAATACAACAGCCCTACCAAAGACCGGTGTAGGTAACTCGTGCCAAGGTATTCTCTCAGAGGCAGATAGGATAAAGTGAATCGTTGCCAAACTAAATTCATAATACCAAGCTGTGACTAATTAGCACTCCCGTGTAGAACTTCGACTTAATGATAATCTGAGTATTTCAAAAAGTTCACAACACGGATTGGAAATTATTATTCACGAGATTGCTAATTCCCATCAGCCATTACCCATTATTTGAACAATTTGCACCTCATTGCTCATTGAACACATAGCTAGTGTAGTTTGGCTTCAAGCAAGCTAAGGCGAGTCAGACTCGTTCTCGGCTTCTGCTGTGCCTAAATTAAGTGGCAAGCTTAGCACATAACGATATCCTGGTTCTGATGAACATTGAATAGCAATCTGTCCACCATGCAACTCTGCCAGATGGCAACTTAGCAAAAGACCTAAACTTTCACGAGAAAGATGACCATGCGGCTTAATTATACTAACGCTTGGCATATCTAAGGCAACTGATAAGTTCCTTGTTTGCTCTTGGTCCTCCAAATGACCACCACTATGAGTTGAATTGTCATGTGTAACCTCTCGCAATGGTAGTGTATTGCTATGATACACTAAGGGATCAACTTCAGTTATTCCCTCACCAAGCCAAGGATGTGATACCCAGACAGTGATGTTCAGTGTATCGTCTTTGTAAGAAACATGAATGCGAACAATACTACCTGTAGCAGAAAGTTGAATCACGCTAAAGACCAGGTGATATAAAATTTGTCGTACCTTCTCTTTATCCAAGGACCAAATGCGATTGCGTTCTGGTTCCACAGATAAACGCATATCTTGCTCGCGGCGGTTAGCTGCTTCTTCTAAAGCACTGATAGCCTGTTGACATAACATTTCAATATCTACAGGAGCTAAATTCAATTCTGTTGGGTTTTCCTCCATAATCCCCACCTGAGAAATTTCGTTCACTAATGAAAGCAAGTAACGACCACTGTGTTGAATAATCTTCAGATATTCTCTTTGCTTGATTGTCAAAGGACCATAAATCTCACGTCCCAAGACACTAGCCATTCCTAGCACAGATGTTAAGGGAGTGCGTAACTCCTGAATGAGTTGTTCTAACAGTTCCAATTTCAGGTGGTTAGTAGGAACTAAATCTTTTTGTGAAGTAGATGAACTGCTGATTTTGATTTCAGTCGTTTTGACAATATCCTTGTGTGACCACTCAAAAGCACTTTTAGGGACACTGCTACTTGAGGTTGTTTGCAACAGACAATTACGCTCAAATTCACTCATGCTCCAACGAGCAATGATTTGTAGAAACTCAATGTCTTTTTTTGTAAAATTGTGTGGTTTTATGTCCATTACTGCTAATGCACCCAGACAATACCCAGCAGCATCAAATAGTGGCACTCCCAAGTATGAGCGAATACCATAATCCTCGATCAACTTGCTGTAAGCGGAACTGTCTGCACTCGTCAACTTCTCTGTATCATTAATAACAAATGGTTGAACACTTTCTACCACCTTGGTGCAAAACGATTCCTGACGTAACAGTTCACGGCTTTGTGCCAACTGATTCATGATTCCTCCCCGTAGCTTAGATAAGCCCACAGATGATTTGAACCAGTGGCGTTCTTGATCCACAAATCCCAAAATGCAAATTTGCGCTTCTAAGAAGTGGGCAGCAGTTTGAGTGGCTTCTTCAAAAACTGGAATTGTCTCTGGTTGGTGCAAACCTAAATCTGATAAGACCTTGAGGCGTTGTCGTTCTCCCGTTTCCTGGAGAACCCACTCATCCTCTAGGGCAAACAATTTGTTCTCAGACTCTACCATTGACATCACTACCTTAACAATCTCTCACTATATATAACCGCTGTTTTTGGGTTATTTGCTATCCTTAAGGTTCCCTAATTGTGTCCTAAATGAACAAAGTTGAAGTAAAGATTTTTTACACCGGAAGTTTTGAGATATAACAGAAAACACTACTCTCTAACTTCCTTTCTTTATAAGGAAATGGAGTATTCCTGAGTTCCTAATCGTAATGACCGAGTGTTCTAAGCATTCCAGTACTTGTAGTATATAGTTCAACTATTTAATAAGTAATAGTACGCAAAAGCGAAGAACACAGAACAAGCCACAACGCTACTTATTAATGACAATAAATTTAATTTTTACATTAACGCACTACTCAAAAATCATCATATTGAATTACTATATCCATAACAACAAGCAAATATTGCTATTGCAGTTTCAACAGAGGTATTTTGCAATAATCTTTCATAAGATAAAGACAAGATTCTCTCTTGTCTTCCTTATCCTCGCTCTACTTAAGCGATTGTAAAAAGGTTATTTGAATCTGCAATAGATAAATTATTGATGATGATTGATGATGAAATTACAAATAAATGGTTTTCATCTCGTGAAACTTTATTATATGCACTTATGTCTGAAGAAAATCTAAAAAATGTCAAGCCAAAAGAAAATTAATGTAAGATTTACCGTTTCTTCATAATGAATGGTTTTGCAAACTCATAGTATTTAGTCAAGAACGAAGTAACTGCTAGAAAACAGCAGTTTTGACACCAAACACTAGAGGCTTGCCCAAAAATGAATCATATGACTGTCAGGATTCCTTTTGTAGACCTTGCGTTACAACATCAACCAATTCAAACACAATTACAACAAGCAATCCAAGCTGTAATGGAAAGAGGAGATTTTGTTTTAGGGCAAGCACTCAAAGAGTTTGAAGTCGCTTTTGCCGCTGCGTCTGGTGTAGAATATGGAGTTGGTGTTGCTTCGGGAACTGATGCGATCGCTCTTGGTCTACAAGCCTGTCATATTGCTCCTGGAGATGAGGTCATTTTACCAGCAAACACCTTTGTTGCCACATTGATTGGGGTGATACGTGCAGGAGCGAAGCCAATTTTCGTAGATTGTGACCCACAAACAGCTTTAATTGATTTAGAAGCAGCAGCGCGGGCAGTTACACCTCAAACCAAAGCTATTATTCCTGTGCATCTTTACGGTCAAATGGTGTCACCGCGACAGTTGTTAGACTTTGCCGACACTTTCAAAGTACTAATTTTTGAAGATGCAGCACAAGCTCACCTAGCCGAACGAGAAGGATATCGTGCAGGTTCAGTTGGAAGTGCAGCAGCTTTTAGTTTTTACCCTAGCAAGAATTTAGGAGCATTTGGAGATGGCGGAATGTTATTAACGCGAGATCCAAACGTCGCGCAAAAAATGTTAAGCTTGCGGAATTACGGTGCTGCCCAAAAATACATTCACGTTGAAACGGGTACCAACAGTCGCCTAGATACAATCCAAGCAGCGGTGTTGCACCAGAAATTACCATATTTGCCACAGTGGAATCGCGATCGCTTTAATGCTGCCCAGCACTATGATGTTGAACTAGCACCTTTAGCATCAAGCGGACTGATTCCCATACAAAACCACAGCGGCGAGGGACACGTTTACCATCTTTATGTCATCCGAGTAGATGATTCTTGTACCATACAACGTCAGCAACTCCAAGAAGAACTCACAGAAGCAGGAATTCAAACTGGCGTTCACTACCCAATTCCTTGTCATCTCCAACCAGCATTTACCCACTTAGGCTATCAAGTTGGGGACTTTCCTAATGCTGAAATGCTGGCGAAGCAAATACTATCTTTACCCATGTATCCTGGTTTAAATCACAGGCAAGTTCAGGAAGTCGTGGCGGCGATTGGCGACAGCGCTCCAACGGTGCCTTCGGCACCTACTGCGGCTTTGCCGCAGCCCTACGCAGAGCGCAGGTGTTGGAGCGCCGCCACCGCCTGAAGGGCGATCGCATTAACCCTCAGTGCTGAACAACAAAAGTTGCTATGCATTTGAAGAAATCATTCATATTTAATAAATCATTACTATAAAATACAAAAGCCATGCAAATTCAGCGCCAGCTTAAAAATGCAAATACCTCGCAGCTGATTAGCCTAGCTATATTAAGTATTTTGCTACTGCTTTATGCTCCTGTGTTACTACACTGGTGGGAAGGTTGGATCAAAAAAAGTATCAGTATAGAACACGAATATTTTAGCCATGGTATTATTGGTCTACCCTTTGCTGCATACTTATGCTGGTTGAACCGAAAAAAGTGGCAAAGACTACCAGATATTTCCCATCGTCTAGGTGGTGTGTTGTTAGTACTGGGAGGAGTTTTTTATCTCAGCGGTGTTAGCGAGTGGGTTAACATTTCTTTTCCAGTTATATTGGCGGGATTGTGCTTGTGGCTTAAAGGAATTCCTGGCATAAAATTGCAAGGATTTCCTCTAATACTGGTGCTTCTTGCAACACCAACATCGGTTCCCTACCTCGTCACTCCCTACACATTGCCCCTCCAGAGTTTTATCGCAGGTACTGCTGGTTTCATACTCAGTCTTATTGGTATGCAAGTCATTGTCGATGGAATAAATATATATATAGGGGGAAGAATTGTAGAAGTTGCGCCCTACTGTGCAGGACTGAAGATGCTATTTACGACTCTCTACGTTGGCTTAATGCTACTTTATTGGATGGGTGCTTTGTCTTCCCGCCGCAAAAGTATCTGGTTTTTATCTATTGCAGTCTTAATTAGCGTTTGTGCCAATATTGTTCGCAACACATTACTCTCCTTCTTTCATGGAACAGGACAAGAAGGGGCTTTTCATTGGCTGCATGATGGTTGGGGTGGTGATTTGTATTCTGCTATTATGTTGCTTTCATTGGTGCCTATTCTGAATTGGATTGATAAGTATTTTTCAGAAGTTTTTTGACACTCAGCAAGAAGATGAAGGTTAAATACGTAATGGCAAGCCCATAAGTTCTGACAGGGCGTTAATTCTTTCACAAGTCGTCTACCTCCTCGTCAAGAATACGATCAATGTCCCGCATACCGGGCAGAATCCGCAGGATCTCTAAGCGAGTCTCCTTCACCCGGTAGATCACCACATAGATAGTCTTGCCAATCTTCGGTGTCACTAATTCCCTAGTACCAAACACCCGCCCAGACTTACCAAGGTTCGGCATGACAACCAACTTTTTTATGATCTGCTTTAAACGTCCGGCAAGCTTCCGGGCGGCTGACGGGTTATCATCTGCAATGTATGGGCGGATGTTTGCCAGGTCTTTAACGGCAACAGAGAGAAAAACTAGACGCATGGAGCGTGTTTCTCATCCTCCATACCCCAGGAGTCCAGCCAAGCTTCCACGTCCTCACTGTCAATCCATTGAGCTTGTGGATTATCGGCAAGTGCAACCGCCTCTTCAATCATCTGGATCTGCCAGCTTTCCTGTTCCACGTACAAGGCGATCGCCTCTGCTGCTAACCAGGACTTACTGCGTCGCGTGCTCTGGGCGAGGGCATCAAGCTTTGCCTTGATTTCTGCTGTTAATCGAATAGTGACAACTTCGCTTTGAGACATCTTTATTATTCTTAGGTTTGATTTTATTAGTTATTATAACTCTATGTATACGATGTATACAAGTGAATCAATTTGTCATACTGTAAGTAAAACTATTGCCTACTCCCGCCTGACACCACCGACAACCGGCTTAACCTCAGAAGGGTCAGAAAATGGATCAGTACCACCACTCCAATTAAAATCACTAATTCGGAAGCTAATACCACCTAATTCTTGCACTGGATTGTAACGCAAGGTAATTCCATAAGTGCGGCGACTATATTCCACGATGTAGTCAGTGCTACTACGTTCTCCTGTGTCCAAATTGACTGTTGTTTGAAACCCAACCCGAAATGGACCGTAAATTTGCTGTAAAATTTCGGCACTCAGTACTCTGTTATCAACCTGACGGTCAAACAAAAAAGGTGATAAACCTGTATTTAAACCTTGAGAGTAACTGACTCTAAAGCCGGTATAATCAAAAAAGGGTCGAGAGAAATGACCGAACTGCCCTTCTAAACCAACGGTACCAGTAATCGTGTTTTGGCTATCACCACTGCTGTAATAACTGGTCGTGCCAGTTAGTCCACCAAAAGCTCGCACAAAGGGAACAACTGGGTTTGGTGTATACCGTAATCCTTCGGTAGCTGTTGGTGCTAATCCTTTCCCCTGCCAGAGGAACAAGCCTCCATTGAGAGCTGCACTGGCTTGTAGGCGACTCAGTGAAATGCGGTCATTGTCACGATTTGGTTTGAGCAAGTCTTGGCGGTCTGTATTGGCTTCAATCAGCTGAGCACCACCCTGATAGCTCAGATTGATACCGCTCTTGCCTAAAGGAATCACAGGAGAGGTGATAATACCGCCAAAACTACTTTGGACAGTTTGAAAGCCGAGAGTACCATTGTAAAGGCGATCGCGGTAACTATATTCCAGTGCAAGTGTGTGGGGATTTTGCTCACCTAATAACTGGCGTAGCCGCAAACTCGCCCGTAGGTTGTCTTCTATGTCGCCCAAGTCTAGACTGGTCAACAATCCAGAACCCTCAACGGTCGTTCGTGGACCCAAAGTAGACCTCAATCTTGACTTTAAGCCAAACAGCGATGGAACATTACCAATGTTGCCTTGTACTGCTTTTTGAACAAGAAACTGAGGTGCAATGCTAAAGGTCGTTCCTTCTGTATTGATGGGTTTGAAGCTACGCTCAATAAATAAGCCCCCTCGCTGATCTCCATCAAAGCCAATAGATGCTAATGCTGGGGTGACATCTTGCTTGTTACGGTCAATAACCTGCTCATCTTTTGGAATAGGTACAGATGTTCTTTGACCAAAAACTAAACGCTGTCGCTCTGTCTTAATGCGATCGCGTAAAGGTGTCTCGCGCGTCAGAGTTACTTTATCTGCCCTTAATACTAACTCTGGGGGTGAAAAGGGGTCGTTGGTTAGGCGGACATCTCTTGCTTGCCAACCTCGGGGGTTAAAATCAATTCGTCCAGCTTCAAAACGTACTCGTCTGACTTGACCCCCTTGTTTTGGCACAGGTAGGTTACTCGCACCCCTTGTACTACCCACGTTAATGTTGATTCCTCCAGGACTACTAGCTTGCAGAGGTTGACTTTCTGTAATACGATCGCTCAGAGGACGCGTTGTTGTTCCTCCAGCTGTGACATCTGTGGGTAGGAAAGACAGATCTTGCCCGGCTGTTGGTATAAAAATATCACCTCTGCCGTTTGTCATTTCTCCATTATCTTGGACAAAGTTATAAGTAAAGCGCTGACCGCGCAGGATTTGGTCGCCTCGTGTTAAGACAACATTTCCGTCTCCGACTGCAATTAAGTTATCTAAACTGACTTGCAGGCGATCGGCATCTACAACTGCTCCATCAAACCGCACAACTACATTACCTTCAGCCGTGACAACCCGTCGCTGCTCGTCATACTCCTGCCTATCAGAAGTGACTTCTACAATTCTTTCTCTGGCTGGAGGCGTGTTAGATGGTACAGTTGTGCCGGATGGTTGACTTTTTTGTTCAGTTGTGCTAATTGGCTGTCCTGTCGGTGCCGACTGATTTTGGGAATTCGGGGTGGGAGTGAATGGTTCAGTTGTTTGGTTGCGAGACTTGAATTCTATTTGTACTGGTTGTTCATTCCCTGATTTTTCAGTTGAGGCGTCACCTTTATTTGGTGTTTGAGCTGTCTTAACTATGCGTTGCGTCACCTTGTGAGATAAGTTCTTCAGTTTAGTGATTGTTTGAGCAATTGGTTCTCCAGCAAGGAATGTTTTAGTTGGTGCATCTGTACTGCTGCTATCCGAGGGATGAGAGTTTTCCCGCTGCTGTAGTGGATAACCAACCGAAAACTCCTGTCCCAGTGAAGCTGCACTTTTAGAAGCAGTGATGGGAGAAAATTCAGCTGGGAAAGTTTCCGGCGCACTTGGTGCGGCTAAAGCCTTAGCGACTAATAAATGATTATTAGTTGGCTTTTGCCCAGTACTTAGGAAATGTGGAGGTGTTTCCCGTTGTGCCTCAGATTTCTCTTTTCCCAGTACTTTTGTATCAGTCGTGACAACTGAAATAGGATTTGCAGATTGTAGAGATTTGAGAATGGGAGGTGGTTCGGGCGGCAGAACTGGATGAGGCATACTCTAGCAAGAATCAAGCTAACAAACAGCCAATAAATAGCCGGAAGGACATTACACATTGTGCCTTCCGGCTTTTACCTTTTATCTAGATTAAGATTTAGGCAAGCCGCCCCGGAGGACACTGGCTTAGGCGTGTTTCCCGGCTTGTAGACTCCAAGGGTATGACTTTGCAGGAGTCGCAACTAGCACGGGTTTCTCGATTTGAACTCAGTGTTTGTAGGCGCATAGTGCAGTCCGCCTTCCGGTAGTCGAGGATGATTTATCGCGCTCTTACTCGAGATCCCGGCGACCAGGATTACGAGCAGGGTCGTTCGACAAAAATCCAAAGACAAAGATAGTGACGAAGAAGGCAACAACTATATAAACAGTGATTTTTAAAGTCAGCATTAGAGAAATCTCCTTTGGGTATAAGAAGCTTTCAGTCTCTGCAACGCAGAAAAGATAGCTCCTTTATCTTACCCAAATCTTGCTCTCTTTTTGGAGAACACTGATAGTAGATGTCCAGAAAACGTCTTCTAATAGAGGGTTTAGAGTTTTTCGCTTTGTTTGCAAGGAAACTTGGTAAAGAATCTTGCTGTAGCTGAGGTGTCTTTTGTTTTGTATATACTCCTTAATTTTAAGTTGTGAAATCCTTAATGTCTCTAGTTAATGTCATGACGTTTACTTGAAGCAGATGTTTCCTACAGTCTCAACTGTTGACCAAAACTAGGGGTGTAGGGGCAAAACAAGTCAAAAGTTAAAAGTCAAAATTATTAATTTTGACTTTTAACTTTTGATTTTTGACTTCCCCGTAAGCGCAGAGCACACGCCAAAGGCTAACGCGCAGCGTGTCCGTAAAAACTCAGGGGTGTGGGGTGTAGGGGGGGACGAAAAAATACGCTTTTTTGTACACCTAGTCAGCCAGCACGGTGTTGTCGGTTTATTGCTAATGCGATCGACCTGCATAGCACTGCGCGGCGCGCGATCGCTCATTTCGCCGATCGCGTAAAATGTTGCCAAGCAAACCGAACTCAGAATAGAGGTTTTGTGCTGGGGTAGGAGTGGTAACACTATGAAAAAGTGGCGTTGCATAAATGCGGGATGAATCAAGAAAATACAGGTATTTGCTTTGATTGTTACCATTACAAGTTTCACCTTGGTTAGCAAAACCACAGATAACAGGATAGCCGTTGACTATACCATAAGACAGGTAATTTAAACGACTCTAGGACTTACGCACTGTACAAATTTACCGTTATGTGTATAAACGAAATTGCGCTGTTTCAGGCTTTTGAGGATGAAATTCAGATAAATAGCGATCGCTCAAAAATCATTGAGAAATCACGTTTCAATGCCTGAAACCCATACTTCATATTTGGTATCTTTTGTCAATGCGTAAGTCCTAGACTCTTTTCATAAAATTCTTGGAATTTTTGAGTGACTTTCTGACAGCGTTCTGCTGGAGTTAACAGGTGAAGCATGATCTGACTTTTCACGCCATCTAGAAAACTTCTATTTGACAGGTGAGCGATCGCACAATTTGATTTTCCAGACTCTGATTTTTCTGTTCTTCATTCTCATTACTTTAAAGCTATTGAAAATGAAGTTATGGAAAAAACTACGCTGTTTCGTTATTTGAGGACTTCCCGTGAAAAGTCAGGAAGCATGATAGGCTTCTATTCGGGTTTCGATTGCGGTTTGTGCTTTTTACGCAGATCCACTGGATTGTTACAAAACTTTAAATTCAACTGACTTTGCCATCAGAATGAGGCGCTAATAGTTCAGCTACTGTCTGAGTAAAATCGTGAGATTGGTGTTGAGTTAATCTCTAAGTTTGGGGATATTTTTAGTTGGAAGCCAAATATTTTTATCGGTGATCTGTCACTCTCGCCGCGTGCGCGCCATTCAAAGCGGGGCGTGCAAACTGCGTCGGGAGCACGTTAGCGGAGCGGTGCGATAGCACTTCGCCTGCGGGGTTATCTGAACCATGTTGCGAGTGGATGAGTATCAAACACTCCTGCGCGGGTATCAAATACTCATCCACGGGTATCAAGAGCTTTAAGAGCTTATCCGAACCGTATTGGGGGTGTAGGGGGAAGAGAGGATTTTCCTTTTGGGGTATTCCAACAAATAAATTATCCAATTTTGTGAGGTGGGCTGTCCTACCCGCCCAGTTTATAGGACGGGCTAGAGAGCCACTCCCACAAGAAAAAGTTGGGTATTTTTTTATTTGGAAGTCCCTAAGCGAACTTGATATTACGCCAAACTAGTTAACCAACAGCAGAAAATTCTCTCTTAAAGAAAGCTTCTAATACCCTTTCAGCGATTTGAGGACTCGTCAAACTGATTTCTGCCTTAGATTGATTTGGTTCGGCATGATCCACTAAAGCATCTGGCACACCAATACGTTTGACGGGAACGACGATGTCAGCATCTAACAGCGCTTCTGCAACTGCTGAACCGAAGCCCCCCATAATGCAACCTTCTTCCAAGGTAACTACGCGCCCAATTTTCTGAGCCAATGGCAAAATTAATTCGGTATCTAGGGGCTTAGCAAAACGAGCATTAATCACGGTGGCTTCAATGCCATGTTCACTGAGAATTTCCGCAGCTTGCAGTGATGGGTTCACCATTGTACCATAACCTAGCATCAACACATCATCGCCGTTACGGAGAATTTCCCCTTTGCCGATTTCTAGAGCCTCCCAACCTTCTTCCATAAGGGGAACGCCGTAGCCGTTACCGCGAGGGAAGCGCATGGCGATGGGTCCTGTGATATGATTCACGCCAGTGACTACCATTCGTTGCAGTTCTGCTTCATCTTTGGGTGCCATTAGTACCATGTTGGGGATGCAACGCAGATAAGCAATGTCATACATTCCTTGGTGAGTGGGACCATCAGCACCAACAATTCCCGCCCTATCTAGACAGAAGAACACTGGTAGATTTTGGATACAGACATCGTGAATGATTTGGTCGTAGGCGCGTTGCAAGAAGGTGGAGTAGATAGCGGCGACGGGACGCATTCCGTCAGTTGCTAGTCCCGCAGCAAGGGTGACGGCGTGTTGTTCGGCAATACCGACATCGATATATTGATTGGGTAGCTTGGCTTGCAGTTTGTCTAACCCTGTCCCTGTTGCCATCGCAGCAGTTATACCAATAATATTGGGGTTTTGTTCAGCGAGTTTGACCAGAGTATGGGCAAATACTTTGGAATAAGCAGGGGGTTTGGGTTTGTTTGAGGGAACGGCTTTGCCAGTTGTGAGGTTGAAGGGGTTTTGGGCGTGATAGCCAACTTTGTCTTGTTCGGCAATTTCATAGCCTTTGCCCTTTACTGTTCCAACATGTACCAAAACTGGTCCTGAAATTTGATGTGCCTGCTCGAAGGTAGCAATCAATTCTTCTAAATTATGCCCGTCTACAGGTCCCATGTAGGTAAAGCCGAGTTCTTCAAATACTGCGCCTACCTTGGGAACAGCTAGGCGCTTCATACCTTCTTTGATGCGTCCCAGTTCAGGAGACAGGGATTCACCAACGAAAGGAATTTGCTTAAACTGTTCCTCAAAGTTATCCTTGAGAAACTGCACCGGAGGACTGAGCCGCATTTTGTTCAGGTAACGCCCAATTGCACCAACGTTGGGAGATATAGACATCTCGTTGTCGTTGAGGACAACTAGCAGGTTGGTTTTGGGTAGGTGTCCAGCATGATTGATAGCTTCTAATGCCATACCACCAGTTAGCGCACCATCGCCAATGATAGCAACAACTTTAAATTTTTCGCCTTTGAGATCCCGTGCTAAAGCCATGCCCAATGCAGCAGAGATACTGGTAGAAGCGTGTCCTGCACCAAACTGGTCAAACTTACTTTCACAGCGCTTGAGATAACCAGCTATTCCATCTTTTTGTCGTAAAGTATGGAAGCGATGGTAACGCCCTGTAATCAGCTTATGAGGATATGCTTGGTGTCCTACATCCCAAATGACTTTATCACGATCTAAATCTAGCGTTTGGTAAAGCCCCAGCGTCAACTCTACAACACCCAATCCTGGTCCCAGGTGTCCCCCAGTGGCTGCTACAGTTTGGAGATGTTTGTCTCGAATCTGACGGGCAATCTGTTGCAGTTGTCGAATTGATAAACTGTGCAACTGGTTAGGATGGGTAATCTCACTCAAGTGCATATTGTAGTGTTTTCCTCTCTACTTCTTCGTATTTTTGATTTTCCCACGCTCAGGTGAAGCAATACCTCATACAGTCTGGCATTTATTTACCCAGACTGTATGAGGTACGGCAACAGTTAGAATGAAAATTAGAACTTTCGCATTTACAAAGTTTCACGTAAATGTAAAAGTCTTTCAAAAAATATATATGCTCTATCAGGGAGAAGATTCTGGACTATTATTACCACCTGGGACTTGCGGTGTTTCAGGTTGCGGCTGTTGTCTTTGCAAATATTTACTCAATACATAAGCCATATCTCCACGGGTTATGGGTTGTGAGGGTGAAAGATTGCCTTGTGCATCTGTATTGATAAATTCCTCAGTTGCTGCTGTGGCGATCGCTTTTTTTGCCCACGCAGGAATAGACGCTGCATCTGGATATTGCGAAAGAATATTATTTACAGTTTCATCTGGGAACTGAAAAACTCCATATGCCTGGGCAAAAATTGCCAAAGCTTCAGCCCTTGTTACTCTTTGATTTGGGAAAAACAAATTTCCGCGATAGCCTTTCATAATCTCGGTTTTTAGGACTATCTGAATATCATTAAATGCTGGATTTGAAGGAGAGACATCTGGCACTTTTATATTCTCTTTGGTGACAGCTTGTCGTTTATCTAATTGAAAAGCTTTCACCATAATAGAAGCTAATTCTGCCCGACTCAGCAAACGTTCTGGATAAAACTGTCCATCTGGGTAGTTACTCATCACTTTGGCAGCAACTACCCGTGTAATTGGGTTGGATGTTTTTTCTGTACTGGGTTTTTCTTGAGCATGGACTACGCTAGGAATAAATTGCAATAGTACCACTAATGAAAGATTACCAAGAAGCTGACGCATAATGACAACCACTTTGATCTGCTACTGGTGAATGCAAGAATACTGCGCTACTTAGGTTTACAGCAAGTTTGGTTTACCTGTATCCGGAAACACAGCACATTCATTGACGAATTTATGCTTAGTAATGTTGCGTACACACTTAATAGTGTAAAAAGTCAACCCCTTCTCCTTCTCCTGTCCCAGAGGCTGCGCCAACACCAGACGCTGCGCTTAATTCAAAATGATAAATTCAAAATTCAAACAGGTTGAATCTTTTTTTGAATTTTGAACTTTGAATGTTTGAGAAGCGAGAGTCATCTGCCCACTACTATGGACTGTAGACAGTTTTTTAGGAGTTTTGGGAATGACCGCAGCAGCAGATGCAGTGAAGTTGAGCAAGCAACAAGTCGGTAAAGCCGCCGCCGCTCTGGTACAATCAAATTCTATTGTCGGATTGGGTACAGGGTCAACAACAGCATACGCAATTCAGTTTATAGGCGATCGCCTCAAATCGGGCGAACTTAAAGATATCGTTGGTATCCCCACGTCGTTCCAAGCAGAAGTGCTCGCAAAGCAGTACGGTATTCCACTCACCACTCTAGACGCAATTGATCACATTGATATTGCAATTGACGGTGCGGATGAAGTTGATCCGCAAAAGAATTTGATTAAAGGTGGTGGTGCAGCACATACCCGTGAAAAAGTAGTAGATTATTTGGCAAATAGGTTTATCGTAGTCGTGGATGGTGCAAAATTAGTTGACCGACTGGGTTCTGTTTTTCCAGTCCCAGTAGAAGTGATACCAATGGCAATTACCCCTGTCATGTGGGCAATTGAAAAACTTGATGGCAAACCAGAACTCCGTATGGGTGTGAAAAAAGCTGGTCCAGTGATTACCGACCAAGGTAATATGGTTATAGATGTCAAATTTGATAGTATTAATGACCCAGTCAATCTAGAAAAAACACTGAATAATATTCCTGGCGTGTTGGAAAATGGTATTTTCGTTAATTGTGCAGATGTGGTGTTAGTTGGCGAAGTCAAAGATGGTCAACCAGCAGTACGGCAATTGTAGCGATTTTAGGTTTGGGTAGAATTGCATAAAGTTGGGAATAAATTTTGTAGCTGATGTCATAGATAACCTATCCATGACATCAGTAACTCATCTGTTGCCAACTTTGCATGAAGTTTAAATTTTTACCACCTCAATAATGCTAGTTGGTGACCAAAGAAAGGATGAAAAGAAAGTATAAAGGATGAAATCTTCAGTTTATCCTTTATACCTCACGATCACCTTCATTTGTTATTTCCTATATTCAGTCTTGTCTATAAGTATTATTTTTAGCGTCCATTAACCAGATTTTCTCTAAGGTAGCAATTTGTCTGCGGAAAACAACAGTATGATACTTTTTATAAGTAATTATTCCTAATAAAAGAAATAAAGGAAAGGAAATAATAGACAATCCTATGAGATTATGAGTATAGACATCAGTAGAATCCTTAGAGTGGGTATTTACAGGGTGAGTCGTTGGTTGAGTGCTAAAGTAATGTGGCATTAATACCTCCAAAATTATAGTTCCACTAGTAAGGCTTCAACGGGAACGTTTTATTTTTCGTATAAGTTGGAGATTTTCCGGATATATCTAGACTGTACTTACTAAAACAATGAGTATTCCTAGTTTTCACGAGCATAAAAGCTTTTTCCTTTGTCGAGAGTAAGTCAAGATGGTAGATTACCTAAAATTTCCATTGAATCAATTCAGTTTTTACGGATTTTACGGAAATTATCCTAAGTAATTTCCGTTACACCCATCCAAGTGTGACATCATCTGTTCTTTTTGTTATAACTACATTTGTCATTTCATACAGCAGCAATTCAGGTGTCAGTCGTCAGGAGTTAGGAGTGAAAAAGTCTTTATATCTCGCGATCGCGACTTAAGTCCTGTACTTCATTTAGTTGTAAACTGCTGTATTTCCTGATTCATCCATCCTTGAGCACCGTAGCTGTAACTGTTTTTGATTTAGGTTTACTAATCCAATGATGATGTTATACAGACGGTTTGGACGCACAGAATTAAAAATGCCTATGTTTTCTTGCGGTGGCATGAGATACCAATATAAATGGCAAGATGTCCCGCAATGGCGGATACCTCGTGATAACCAGAAAAATCTAGAAGCAATTATTCGACGAGCAGTCGAATTAGGAATTAATCACATTGAAACTGCCCGTGGTTATGGTAGTTCTGAAATGCAGTTGGGCAGAATTTTGCCAAAATTGCCCCGTGAACAGTTAATTGTTCAAACCAAAGTTGATCCCAAGGAAAATCCGAAAGAATTTCAGCATGACTTTGAGAAGTCATTGCGAAATCTGCGGCTAGATTATGTTGATTTGTTCGCAATACACGGCATTAACGATGCTGAGTATTTAAAATACAGTATCCATTCTGGTGGTTGTTTAGAGGTAGCAAAAAAACTTCAGGAACAAGGAAAAGTAAGGTTTATCGGCTTTTCAACTCATGCACCAACAGATATCATTCTTCAAGCCATTCATACCAACCAGTTCGATTACGTCAATTTGCATTGGTATTACATCAATCAAGTGAATTGGGCTGCCATTTTAGCGGCAAACAGCCAAGATATGGGTGTATTTATTATTAGCCCATCTGATAAAGGAGGAATGTTATATAAACCACCAGAAAAATTAGTTAATCTTTGCACTCCCTTGAGTCCGATGGTGTTTAATGATTTGTTTTGTCTAAGTCACTCTCAAGTACATACTCTCAGTATAGGAGCTGCAAAACCACAAGATTTTGACGAACATCTGAAAGCTTTAGATTTGCTGGATGATGCATCCGAAATTTTGCCACCAATTTTGGCACGGCTAGAGGAAGAAGCTATTGCCACCTTAGGCGAAGACTGGGTGAAAACTTGGCACCTCAATTTACCCACTTTTGGGGAAACACCTAGTCAGGTAAATATTCCAGTGATTTTATGGCTAAGAAATTTAGCGATCGCCTACGATATGCTGGAGTACGCCAAAATGCGCTACAACCTGCTTGGCAATGCTGAACGTTGGTTTCCTGGTAGAAACGCAGACACAGTACATCAATTAGACTTGCAACAATGTCTCAGCCGCAGTCCTCATGCTGACAAAATTCCCCGCCTTCTTGCAGAAGCACATCAGATGTTAGCAGGTGAACCAGTAAAACGCTTATCCCAAAGTTAGTATCGTATATAGCGATTCTCACTTGCATAAAATACATGCACGCAGCTTAGTGGGGCACGGTAATGCCCGTCCACCGCACTGGCTCACTTTTTACTTTTTACAATACGTAGGCGCGTTGTTTTCTGCATGCTTACTATTGCTATCGCAACGCCTATCAATTCCAAGCCGCCGGGAGTACCCATCCTCTAGTACTCTGTCAACTTTGAATTGACGAGTTTAGGTGGGACAAGGAGGACAAGGGAGACAAGGAAGAAATTATTAAAAATTTACTCCTCAAGTCAACAGGGGCTGTATTCAATCACACCTCCTGATTTTTCCATTCATTTAACTCATTTAGTCTAAAGTCCAAACTTTAAGCACGTATGTATAAATAATTTATAATTCACAGTTGTCTGCATCTATCTACGGTTAAAATTAAAAAATGATATAACATTTCGTCTAAATTTCAGAAAATCACAACTGAAAGTAACATTTTTCTGCTGCAGTCACTATTATGGCTATTGCTCGTCGTCATTTCTTATTTTTGCTCGGAGCTGGTGCAGGTGCATTCGCCTTAGATTCTTGTGCTTTGGCACAGAATGCGCCAAGTCAAAACAAACCAAGTCCGAGCAAAACAGGAGCTATCCAGCTACCTCAGTTGCCCTATTCCTACGAGGCGCTTGAACCACACATTGATGCTGCAACAATGCGGTTTCATCATGATAAACACCATGCTACCTATGTAAAAAACTTAAATGCAGCATTAGACAAACATCCAGAACTGAAAAATCAAACTGTTGAACAACTGCTGCGTAACCTTAACAGTGTACCAGAAGATATTCGTAAAACGGTACGCAATAACGGTGGTGGTCACGTGAACCACTCAATGTTTTGGAGAATAATGAAGCCGAAGGGTGGCGGAGAACCAACAGGAGCGATCGCAGGCGCTATCAAACAAAACTTCGGCAATTTTGCTTCCTTCAAAAAGCAGTTTAACGAAGCTGGTGCAAGTCGTTTTGGGAGTGGTTGGGTTTGGCTAGTCCGCACCAAAGATGGCAAGCTTGCAGTCACAACCACAGCGAATCAGGACAGTCCCTTAAGTGAAGGTAACTACCCAATTATGGGCAATGATGTGTGGGAACACGCATACTACCTCAAGTACCAGAACCGCCGCGCTGACTACTTGAATGCTTGGTGGAATGTCATGAACTGGGATGAGATTAATAAACGGTTTGCACAGGCGAGTAAAGCGGCGGGATGAGCAATGGGTAATGGGCAAATGCCCAATGCCCATTGCCCAATTAAGCTAAAGCGGCTTTTGGGTAGGTACACCAACAGGACGGGGAAACTGGATTGGTGTAGTTCCTACCTTACGTAAGAAAAGGCAGTGACGAATGCTTCCACTTAAGGGCGTTGTAAATTTGTCAACTAATTCAATGACGCCACCCAACTGGTTAACAGCATTTTCTAGAGATTTTGTTTCTTCTTCTGTCCAATTTCCCCGGTAGATGACGGCTAAACCACCTTGTTTAAGTAATGGTAGGGCATATTCAGCACACACAGAGGCTGTCCCGACAGCGCGAATTAGGGCAACATCGTAAGTTTGTCGGTGCTGAGGTTGTTGACCAATTTCTTCAGATCTACCAGTTAAAGTTTTAATGTTAGTAAGGTCAAGCGCAGACCTGATTTTTTCAATAAAAGAGATTTTTTTCCGAGTAGAATCAAGCAAAGTCACAGTAGAATTAGCAACAGCGATCGCGATCGGAATTCCTGGAAACCCCGCACCTGTACCGATATCTATAAAAGATAAAGAAGCAGAGGAGCAGAGGGGCAGGGGGGACTCGGGGTCCCCTCTGGGGATAGGGGGGAGAGGGGAGGCAGGGGAAGCAGGGGGAGATTCCAAATTTTGAACTTTGAATTTTGAGAGAAGTTGGAGCGGAGGTTTCCTCCGATCCAATCTTCGGTGATTTTGAATTGTTTTGCCCATTGCCCATTGCCCATTGCCCATTGCCCACTCCTCATCCCCCTCATCTCTCAAAAGAGGAGCAATTCCTCGCAGAGAATCCCAAAGATGCTTTTCCCAAAACTCTTGGGGGTCGGTGATGCGAGTTAGGTTAAGTTGGCGGTTACCCTCTAGAATGAATTCGTAAAGCCGTTGGAATTGCACTTGCTGTTGGACAGTGGGAGTCCAATGGAGAGTTTGCTGCCAAGTATTTGCCATGTCCGGCAAAGAAGGCAATTTTGGGTTGTTCACATTTACACAAATAGCTTTCGATTGTATCCCAAGTTTTCTTTTTTTGTTGTTAGAGGCATTCCATTGAGTGTAGAGTATAGGGTGAAAATGCTCACCTATTTATAAAACTGTAAGTTTTTCTCATGTTGAAGCTGTATCACGAGCTGATTTCTCCAAATTCTCGCCGTGTCTGGATTACTCTGTTGGAGAAAGAACTTGAGTTTGAATTGGTGGAAGTGAAACTGGGTAGCGAACAGTTTCAACCAGAATTTCTAGCGCTCAATCCCTTCCACCACATTCCAGTTTTGGTAGACGACGGCTTTAATATAGTGGAATCTTTGGCAATTTTAGATTATTTAGAGGCAAAGTACCCCAAGCCTGCCATGTTGCCAACTGATACGAAGGATTTGGCGATCGTCCGAATGGTGCAACTCGTCACTGTGAATGAGTTATTGCCTGCTATATCTCCACTACTTCTGGTGACGTTAGGTTTAAGAGAAGGAAATCCCGAAAAAATCGATCAGGCAAAGCAGAAAGTGTCAACGGTACTGAAGTTTTTTGAGAATTTATTAGATGAACGCCCTTACTTTGGCAGTCAAAACCTAACTTTAGCAGAGGTTGTGGCTGGAACTGTAGTACCCTGGTTGCCAAGAGAGGGCGTGTCCTTGAGTGATTATCCAAAATTAAGTGCTTGGTGCGATCGCTTAATGGTACGTCCGGCGTGGCAAACTACTAAGGCTACACCGGAGATTATGGAAGCGTTTAAGTCTCGCATAACAGCAAGAATGGAGCAGACACCTACAAGCGATTAAATCAGGTATTAGGTGTCAGGTGTCAGGTATCAGATATCAGGTGTTAGGTATCAGATATCAGGTGTCAGTGTCGGGTATTGAAACCTGATGCCTAATGCCTGAAACTTTTTTTGGTAAGCGCTCGTTTCCTGGCTTTGGCTGGGGAAAAATCAAGGCTCTGCCTCTTATTGAGAATGATACCAGATCTCAGTAAAGTTTTTTGAAGTCAAGAAGTTTTATGAAAACGACTTGGAAGTTTTGACTTTGCATGATGAGATAAAAATGATTTAATACAATTCTTGCCAAAGTACTCTCAATGGGTATAGTGTTTGTACAAAAACAGTCAAAACTGTCAACAGCCTCACATTCTTGACTTGTTGTAAAGATTCCTATTAATCACGACTTTATTTTTCGACCATGAAACAACCTACTACTATAACAACTGCAATATTCGCTACTTGTGCTATGCTACTGACAGCCTGCGGCGGTGGCACTAACAGTAATACAAATACTGGCACTAATAGCACCCCAAATTCTGCAACTAATGCCACAGCAACAACAAGTACATCTGGTTCTATTCCCATCGGTATTGCTTTCGCACAAACTAGCAACGTGGCGTTACTCGGTCAAGAGGGAGTCGCTGGTGTAAAGATTGCCCAGAAGTATTTTAATGATAAAGGTGGTGTGAATGGTACTCCAATTAAATTAGTGTTTCAAGACACTGGTGGTGAGGAAGCAGGAGCAATTAATGCTTTTCAAACTTTAATTAATAAAGATAAAGTTGTTGGTATTGTTGGTCCAACTTTATCACAGCAAGCTTTTAGTGCTGATCCGATTGCAGAAAGAGCAAAAGTTCCCGTCATTGGAGCATCCAATACTGCTAAAGGAATTGCAGAAATTGGAGATTATGTAGCGCGTGTTTCTGCACCCGTTTCTACTGTTGCACCTCTTTCAGTGAAAGCTGCACTGAAGCAAAATCCTAAGATTAAAAGAGTTGCGGTTTTTTTCGCTCAAAATGATGTGTATAGCAAGTCAGAAACAGAAATTTTTCAGAAAACAATTAAGGATCAGGGACTGGAAATAGTCACAGTGCAAAAGTTCCAAACAAGCGACACTGACTTTCAGGCTCAAGCCACTAATGCTCTTAATTTAAAACCAGATTTGATAGTCATTTCTGGCTTAGCTGCTGATGGTGGTAATTTAGTGCGACAACTGCGAGAACTTGGTTACAAAGGCATCATTGTTGCGGGGAATGGTCTAAATACGGCAAAAGTCTTCGCAGTCTGTCAGCAAGCGTGCGATGGTGTCATTATTGCCCAAGCTTACAATTCTGAGCAACCAGGAGAAGTTAACAAGGAATTCCGCGCTGCTTATTTAAAGCAATATAACGAAGAACCGCCTCAGTTTAGCGGTCAAGCTTTTGCTGGTCTACAGGTGTATGTCGAAGCATTGAAAGCTTTAGATAAAAAGTCCAAAATTAGTACAATACCTCTTAACAAATTACGTACAGAATTGAACAAGCAGCTCCTAGCAGGAAAGTATAATACTCCTCTGGGTGAAATTGCTTTCACACCTATAGGCGATGTCATTCAAAAAGAGTTTTATGTAGCCCAAATTAAGACAGACAAAGACAGTAAAAAAACCAAATTTATAATTTTAAAATAGTTGCAACATGAATATATCTATATTTTTGCAACAATTTTTAAATGGGTTATCTATTGGCAGTGTCTACGCTATATTTGCCTTGGGATACACCCTTGTTTACTCTATTTTGGGCATCATTAATTTAGCTCATGGTGCGGTTTTCACTCTAGGTGCATATTTTACATATGCACTCATGGGCGGTGCTTTTGGTAATGGGGTGCTGGCTAATGCATCGCTACCTATACAATTACCATTTGCTGTTGCCTTGATTTTGGGAAGTACTATAGCGGGGTTAGTCGGAGTAATCGTTGAACGTATTGCCTTTCTACCTTTGCGACAGCGAGGTTCAGATCCTTTGCTAACCGTTGTCTCTAGTTTGGGTGTAGGAGTGGTTATTGTTAACTTGATCCAGTACCTGGTAGGGGCGGAAAGTTATACGTTTCCTCTAGGTACTTATGGGAACTTACCACCATCTATTAACTTTGGCACTCCAGAAAATCCGATTCCGATTCGCACTGTTCAAATAGTGATTTTTGCGATATCAGTCGTGATTGTCGCAATGCTGACTTGCTTTATTAATTACACAAAGCATGGTAAGGCAATGCAGGCGATCGCAGAAGATGCAACGACAGCAAGTTTGTTAGGAATTAATAGCGATCGCTATATCGTGCTGACATTTTTTATTAGCAGCTTTCTCGCAGGAGTGGCGGGAACTTTGGTTGCTTCCAGTGTCAGCATTGCTGGACCTTATTTTGGGATAAGCTTTGGATTGAGGGGTTTGTCGGTGATTGTATTGGGTGGTTTAGGGAGTATTCCCGGTGCGGTGCTGGGAGGTTTGGTTATTGGACTGGTGGAGGCGTTTGTCCCAGGTGAATATTCAGGCTACAAAGATGCTGTTGCTTTTGGCATCCTGTTTATTATGTTATTAGTTCGACCTCAAGGTTTACTTGGGCGTCGGTTTGTCCAGAAAGTTTAGTTAATGGAGAGTTTGGTTATGTCACCAAGAGCGATCGCCACTGTTATTAAAATGATGGAAGCACTACCCGAAGCTGTACAAGACCAAGTTGTCGAACATTTACGAGAGTATGTGGAAGACTTACAAGACGAGTTGCAATGGGATATATCATTTCAGAAGACTCAACAACAGCTTGTAGCGGCGGCGCAAAAAGCTAAACAGGAAATTGCAGAAGGAAAAGCAAAACCACTGGACTACAACCAGTTATGAAGTCTGCCACTTTACCTTCTTTTTGGGCGACATACAATTCTCTAGATGATAACATAAAGCGCAGAGCAAGAAAAGCCTATCGTTTGTGGATGAAAAATCCTTTTCACACCTCTTTGCACTTTAAATGTATAAATGCAAAAGAAAGCATTTGGTCTGTAAGAATAACTCGTAGCTACCGAGCTGTTGGTATTTTAGAGGATGATACAGTGATATAGTTTTGGATTGGCAATCATGACGATTATGAGAGTTTTTTCTCATAACCAAAAGGTGTGTAACACCACTTAGTTAAAACTATATTAAGATGGCTGAATTTTTCGCTACTTATGGGTCTCTTATCGTCTCTATGGTGCTAGGGGCGCTGTTGGGGCTATCATTGTACTTGCCACTCATGGCGGGACAATTGTCTTTGGCAAGTCCTGGCTTTTACGCTTTGGGTGGTTATATTGCTGCGATTCTCTCCACAACTGTTTTCTCTTCCAGTAGTGGTTCATTCCCCATTCCACTACTGCTGCTAGAGATGTTGATTGCTGCTGTTGCTTCTGGTTTATTGGGTGTGGCGGTGGGAATTCCGGCGTTGCGGTTGCGGGGGATTTATTTAGCGATCGCCACTATTGCTTTTGTGGAAGTTCTGCGAGTCATATCTTTAAATTTGGATATTACAGGTGGTGCTGTCGGTATTTTTGGCATTCCTCAACCTTTTCAAACACCAATCGAATATTTGTGGATTGCGCTGCCATTGCTGCTCATTAGCATTGTATTAATTTATCGTTTGGAACGCATCCGAGTTGGAAGGGCATTCATTGCTATCCGTGAGGATGAATTGGCTACAGGTGCGATGGGAATTAACCCAACTTACTATAAAGTTTTGGCATTTACGTTAGGGTGTATTCTAGCAGGAGTAGTTGGTGCAATTAGCGCCCACTTTCTCAACACCTGGAATGCACGTCAAGGCACCTTTGATGCCAGTATTATCTACTTAACTTTTGTGTTAATTGGTGGTTCGAGAACTTTTTTAGGTTCAGTCGTTGGAGGTATGGTATTTACAGCTTTGCCAGAAGTGTTGAGAGCAATAGCCGATACAGGCGGTTTACCTTCTTGGTTAGCACAATTTCTGCGAGATGGTAGATTAATTATCTTTGGATTACTTATCGTTATTGGTACAATATTTTTTCCCCAAGGTCTTGTCACTCCAGATTTATTTAAGAAACGCAAAAAACGCAGCAATAATGTCTTTAAATAAGTAAAATGATTCAGAAAAATCTAACTAAAAACCAGTTTGGATTACCGATATTAGAGGTGAAAAATCTGACTCGCCGCTTTGGCGGACTAGTGGCAGTAAATGATATCTCTTTTACAGTAATCCAGTATGAAATTTTTGGACTCATTGGTCCCAATGGTGCTGGCAAGACAACTCTGTTTAATTTAATGACAGGCTTCATTAAACCTTCTAGCGGTCAATTACTTTATCAAGGCGCAGAAATTTCCCAACTTCATTCCCACAAAATTGCAGGTTTAGGTATTGCGCGAACATTCCAAAATATTCGCTTATTTGCTGAATTATCTGCGTTAGAAAATGTGAGAATTGCGCGTCATTTGCATACTAATAGCAATATGATGAAAGGTATTTTAGGACTACCACCTGCTCTCAAGGAGGAACAAAAAAGTCAGCAAAAAGCTTTAGAATTACTAGAGCTTGTTGGTTTGGGCGATCAGAGAGACGAAAAAGCCAAAAACTTTTCCTACGGAGACCAAAGGCGATTGGAAATTGCCCGTGCTCTTGCTTTAGAACCGCTCATTTTACTATTAGATGAACCTGCAGCAGGCATGAACCCCAATGAGAAGCAACAACTGAGTCAGTTTATTCGTAACCTCCGTGACCGATTCAACTTGACGATAATTCTTATTGAGCATCATGTCCCCTTGGTTATGGGTTTGTGTGACCGTATCGCTGTCTTAGATTTTGGTCAGTTAATTGCTTTAGGGGAACCATCTGTTGTCAAAAATGACCCAGCTGTCATTGAAGCATATTTAGGGAATGATTAAATCAGTGAACAGTGAACAGTGAACAGTGAACAGTGAACAGTAACTGATAACTGATAACTGATAACTGATAACTGATAACTGATAACTGTTAAAGATATTAAACACATAAATATATTAAACACATATGCATACAGAGATATTAAATAATAAACAAGATTTTAAAATATTAGAACTCAAAGACCTTTCTGTTAACTATGGGGGCATTGAAGCTCTACAAAATATTAATTTATTTGTGAACAATGGCGAGGTAGTGACTCTGATAGGTGCTAATGGTGCTGGCAAAACCACGACTCTTCGCGCTATCTCCAAAATAGTGAATCCTCGCCATGGCAAAATTATCTACAATGGACGTAATATTACCCGCCGCCAACCTCATGAAGTTGTACAATTAGGTATTGCCCACTGTCCTGAAGGAAGAAGAGTATTAGCTCGGCAAACAGTTTTAGATAATTTACAATTGGGTGCTTATATTCGCTCTAGCAAAACAGAAGTAAGAAATGATATTCAACACCAATTTGAAATGTTCCCACGTTTAGCACAAAGACGCTATCAACTTGCAGGAACCCTCAGTGGTGGTGAACAACAAATGTTAGCCATAGCCCGTGCTTTAATGAGTAAACCGAAACTTTTGCTCTTAGATGAGCCTAGCTTAGGTTTAGCACCTACAATCGTTCGTGAAATTTTCAGTATTATTCAGAATTTGCGTGCGACAGGTGTTACTATCCTTCTAGTTGAACAAAATGCTAACCTTGCCCTACAAATTGCAGACCGTGGTTATGTATTAGAAGCTGGGTGTATTACCCTGTCTGGTGCAGCATCGGAATTAATCACTGATGAGCGAGTAAGAAAGGCTTATTTGGGGTAATTAAAACAGTTATCAGTTATCAGTTATCAGTTATCAATGGGCAATGGGCAATGGGCAATGGGCAAAAATTATTCTTCTCCTCTGCACCTGAAGCTCCTCTGCTCCCCTGTTCACTGTTCAGTAAACAATTATTTTTGCATTGTTCACTAGACTTCTTGCACTCATTCATTCTTTTCGTGCTCAACTTTTGCGCCTTTGCGCCTTTGCGTGAGAAAAAATATTTATATAAGATGTTCATCATTTGCTGGTTTTGCAACTTGATTTCGCGTTAAGATTAATACCCTAGTTTGGTTTATTAGCAAATTCTCTGCCTAATTATGGTTCAGTATACTCTTGCTCAAAGCCCAGAAATTATTCTCACTGTTCCTGGTAAAGATTCAGCCAAAGCTCGTGAAAAAGCAATGGATCAGTTGATGAAACTGATGGATGAAGGGAAATTACCAACGGAACTGGAAGATGGCTTTGGTCCTCAACAACTTATAGAAGTCAAAGAAACACCAACAGAAACCACAAGCGATGAGGACGCCATTACACAGGCTGTCCAAATTTTAAGCAACCTAGCTACGCTCAAGTTGAAAGTGCAAGAGTCACGCACTGAAGCTATGGAAGTTCGCAAGGTGGTTGACATTTTATTTTCAGATCAGTCTGTGACTGAGGAGGAAATTAGTCGCCTAAAGGAAGGTTTTAAAGTTCTCAAAAATTATGCTCAAACTAATCTGCGTTATCAAGAAGCAAGAGCAAAAGCAGAACAGGCTCGACAAGTTCTAGATCAGGCTTTAAAATCTTCTGACAAATAGCTTGAGGAGTCGTTGACCAAAGTTAATTATGAATATGAATAGCTTGCTCCTGCATATGTAGCGTCTATGTACTTGTTTGTGTGCAGGCTATTGCTAATTGAAGATGCCGCCACCTTGTGCTAAGTTAAACATCCAATATAGCAATGCAAGACAAAAACCAAATTTGCTGATAGTAGGTTAGTTAGTTAATGAACTGATTTCGCTTTCAGTTGCTGTACGATATAACTGTTTGCTAGGGATTTGACTTGCTACTGAAGTCAGGACTGATTGTTTTTGTCTGCGTTTGAGCATTGCTGCTGCACCCAAAGCACCAAGCGTCAACAGACCTAATGTTGTAGAGGATTCAGGGACGGACTTAGTCCTAATCGCTGTTAGTACTGTTTCTGCTACAAGCTTGTGAGCATTTGTAGTGGGATGAACCTCATCAAAGAACAGATAATCATTTGGGTTATCACATTCTTTCAATAATTGATTATTCCTGATGTCATACACTACGCAAGAAGTGTTAACAAATTTAAACCCAAATTCCTCTGGATTAGCGATCGCTCGATTAAACAGAGAATTAATATCAATAGGGATGAGATTGACGCCAGGGGTATTGCTCAATTGAGCCAAAGCTGTTGCCAATGAAGCATTATGAGCGTTTGTTAAAGTCGTTAAATTGCTAGAATTTCCAGTTCTCAGTGCGATCGGAGTTTTGCCTAAATCTGGCAAGTTAAATACCAAAATATTTTTCGCGCCAGCTTGAGCAAGTACTTCTACTGTATCTGATACATTTTTTACTGTTTGATTAACGTCAGGATTCTGAGCAAACAAGTAATCGTTTCCACCTCCCCATACAGCGTAGAGTGCGTTTGGATCTACCTTCTGGTTATTTGCTAGAAAGGAGCTGACTTGCTTGAGCACTCCTGGTGCGCCTGGGAAGAAAGCGTTGTCTTCACCAGAATTAGAACCACCGAAAGCAAAGTTAATACCTTGGGTTGGAGTCGTAGTAGCCAGATTGGTGAATAACGTAGGAGTTAATCCTATTTCTTGTCCAAGATAATCCACCCAAATCTTATTATTAGAAAACCGTCCTTGAAAGTAGGGTGGATCTGGGGGAATGGCACTTGTCGGTGAGTTTTGCTGAGTAACTGTAAACACATTTCCAGTATCAGATAAACTATCACCAAAGATAAAAAATTGGCTAAAATCAGATGCCAAAGCTTTTAGCGGCAAAGTCAAAGAGAATAGAACAAATCCTGCTGTCACAAGTTCTTTTTTCATGCCTACTTTGTGCCTCGTTATTTTTATGACTTATGAAATCTGATAAATAAGGATAGCACGATTGGTTCAGTCAAAGGAGGCGGAGCCTCCGGTAGTTCATTCTCATGCAGAGCATAGGAACGGGTTATGTTTACTACAATACAACGATAGCTTCCGCTTGGCGTTTTTAAAAACCACAGGACTTACGCAAAGAAACCCGGTTTCTACCAAAAATCGTCTGTTTCGCAACCAAATACGAACGAAGAAACCGGGTTTCTAACAGATGGTGCGTAAGTCCTAAACCATTGAGGAACTCCGAAAGTTAGATTTTCAGAGTGTCTGCTTTCTCATAGATGGCGCTGAGTTCAGCGTATGCCAAAATTGGGCAGGTGAGGCTTGGTCATATCTGCGAGGATTGAAAGATACTGACACTGCTATCAAACCTTTTTTAGGTCTTTTGCTCTCAGGCTATCGAGATTTGAAGGAATATCAGCAGCGAGTTGGTTCACCATTGTTAAATATCGCAAAAATCGAATGGTTAACTCCCTTAAGCGAGGAAGAAATACAAAAATTGATAGGCGATCGCACAGAACAAGAACAAATTTCTTTGAGCGAGGAAAGAATATTATTAAGGTAATCTTGTTTTCTCATTCTCAACTTTAACAAGAAACAGAACTTTTATTAAGGACTCTGCTCATGACTGCTTCTACAGAACATAGCTCAACAATAGGCAACAGCATCCCACCATTAGAGAGTGGAGACAGACTCACTCGCCACGAATTTGAGCGCCGTTATACCGCTATGCCTCATATTAAAAAAGCAGAATTAATTGAAGGAGTTGTTTACTTGGCATCACCATTACGTTTTCAACATCACGCAGAACCCCATAGCTTATTGATGGTTTGGCTTGGTACCTATAGGGTAATGACTCAAGGTGTAAGGCTAGGCGATAATGCTACGGTACGCCTAGATTTGGACAATGAACCACAACCTGACGCTGTTCTATTCATAGATGAAAAACTGGGGGGACAAGCACGCATTAGTTCTGATGATTACATCGAAGGCGCACCGGAGTTAGTCGCAGAAGTTGCAGCCAGTAGCACATCAATTGACTTGCATGATAAGAAACGGGCTTACCGTCGCAATGGTGTTCAAGAGTATATTGTCTGGCAAATTTTGGATAATAAATTAGACTGGTTCAGTTTGCAAAATGGCGAATATGTACCACTAAAAGTAGATACAGATGGAGTTATCAAAAGTCAGGTGTACCCTGGTTTGTGGTTAGCTTTACCAGCACTACTAGCAGGGGACATGACTAAGGTTTTAGCGGTGCTGCAAGAAGGGCTAAATTCAACAGAACACGCTGTGTTTGTTAAGCAATTGTCACAGCAGTAGTTGCCACTCTACGAGAACTTCAACCACATGATTAAATCAGTGAACTGTTCACTAATTTAATTGATACTTTGGTCAATCGCAACATCTAAAAAGTTCGCTGTATCCTCTGCTAAAGAATTACCTACTGTCTCATTCAAGGGCGCAGCGTTAGTGTTTACACACATCGAACTTGCATGTAAATTTCTAATATGAACAAGAACAACAACTACTGCCAAAGTTATGGATACAGCAGTCAGATATGTAAATTTCGTGTTCAAACATCTGGAAAACATCAGGAATGCCTTTTGAAGCGAATAGTGTATAAAGTAGCAAATGAAATTGACTGAAGCTATGGAGAAAAGTCATAAGTTTAGTATGACTTTAGTCATATCTTGATGATGGGATAATATTATAGTATATTTGCTCAATAGAAGAAGCGAGCTTAAATACTTAAATACTTAGCAAATAACAAAAACATGATTCCAATTTCAACTGTTTTTATCGGGCTTAATGGTTTCACTGCCCTTGTGCTCACCTACATTGTAGTGATGGAACGAACAAGAACAAGGGTTTGGCATGGTGAGTCAAAGGAGGATGTGGCAATACAACCTGATCCGCTCATAAATCCAAATGTTATTGCAGTGACAGTTGAAAAGTTTGCCACAAAAATTATTCCTGACAAAGTCGAAGACTACAGTGCTTTACTGCGTAAGGTTCGTGCTCATGGAAATTTTGCAGAATATGTACCACTAGGATTACTTTTTGTCATCGCTCTTGAGTTAATGCATTCGCCAAATTGGCTCATTTGGTTAGAGGGTGGTGTTCTCACAATAGCAAGAATTGCTCATGCATGGGGTTTAATAAAAACTTATGGTCCTTCTCCTGGTAGGGCTATTGGCTTTTTTCTCACCTTGTTTGTCTATATAGTTGGTAGCCTAGCTTGTGTTTATTACGGTATTCTAAGTGTTATTTAGTATATATTTGTCTATGGTTTCCATTCGTATTCAATATTGAGTTGCCTGTTAATTTTGTTTACTGCTAGCTTAGCAGCTTTGAAGCCATGCTTCTCGTAAAATACGCAAGCTTGTGTATTCTGTTGTAATGTTTGAAGCGTTAATCCTTGTGGACAAATCTCCTTGGCTTTGTTGAGTAGGGCTGAACCAATACCACAGTTGTGATATTCGGGATTTACAAAAAGCTGTGATAAATATTGCTCTTCTTTAATCACTACGACAAAGTCCACTATGTGATGTTCAACTTCAGCAACCCAAACTTCTCCTTGTACAGCAAGGTCATCACGAAAGCGAGATTTCCATATAGGATACGGCTGTGGGTGTTGAATGTTGGGAAATGTCTGGTGCCAAGTTTGATACCAAAGTTGAATAATCTCTTCTAAATCCTTCGGGTCATAGAGTCGAATTTTGAATATCATGACTATCAGCCGCTTTGCTGTGTCCAAAATGCTGATGCGTGTTTGTATTTGGTGATAGTGATATCGCCGGAACAGGATGTGTAGCATTATTGTCTAACGTTAAATGCAATTAACGAAGAAAGCTTAATACAAGATTAGAACTCTGTTTGTTCAGTAAACTGTTTCTATTGTCAAGTAAATTTTACTTTTCTTTTCGCGTTATGAATAAGCCCAGTTACTTACATCAAAGGGAAGTTAAAAACAAAGCAAGTCAACTTTTCGTATCTTTTCTTATAGCAGTTCTTCTTTGGTGGGGGTTGCTACCGGGAATTGCTCTGGCAAAAACTCAAACTCCAATGCCTGCTGAAAGTTCGATTCAACCTTATTTGAATCGAGTGATGAAGCAGTTGAGCGAGTTTCGCCTCGACAATGGAATGAAGTTCCTTGTCTTGGAAAGGCATCAAGCGCCTGTAGTTTCTTTTCTTACTTATGCTGATGTTGGTGGTGTGGATGAGCCAGATGGAAAGACAGGTGTAGCCCACTTTCTAGAGCATTTGGCTTTTAAAGGTACGACGCGCATAGGTACATCTAATTACCAAGCAGAAAAACCACTACTTGACCGTTTGGATCAATTGGCAGAGCAAATCATAGCAGCAAAAGCGGCTAATAAAAAAGATGAAGTTGCTAAATTAGAAGCCCAGTTTAAGAAAACAGAAGCACAAGCCGCTAAACTGACTAAGCAAAACGAATTAGGACGAATTGTAGAACAGTCGGGGGGTGTGGGTTTAAATGCTAATACCTCCACTGAAGCGACTCGTTATTTTTACAGTTTTCCTTCTAATAAATTAGAACTGTGGATGTCCTTGGAATCAGAAAGATTTCTGGAACCTGTGTTTCGGGAGTTTTACAAAGAGAAAGATGTCATTTTAGAAGAGCGACGCCTGCGTGTGGAAAACTCACCTATTGGACTGATGTTGGAAAAGTTGACTGATACATCTTTCAAAGTCCATCCCTACAAGCGTCCAGTAATTGGCTATGACCAAGATATCCGTAATTTAACACGGGAAGATGTGCAAAAGTTTTTTAATACGCACTATGTCCCTAGTAATTTGACAATTGCTGTTGTTGGTGATGTTAAACCCGCTGAAGTGAAACGATTAGCACAAACTTACTTTGGGCGTTATAAAGCAAAAGAAAAAGCAGTTGCTCAAATCCCCGCAGAACCCAAACAAGCACAAGCGCGGGAAGTGACTGTTGAACTACGTTCTCAACCCTGGTATTTGGAAGGTTACCATCGTCCAGCAATAACTCATCCAGATCATGCAGTTTACGAAATTATTGGTAGGTTGCTCAGTGATGGGCGTACGTCGCGACTGTATAAGTCTTTGGTGGAACAGCAGCAGTTGGCGCTCACAGCACAGGGTTTCAGTGGGTTTCCTGGAGATAAGTATCCAAATTTGATGTTGTTCTATACTCTCACGGCTCCAGGTCACACGGTTGATGAGGTGGCGATCGCTCTGCGTAAGGAAATTGATAGGTTAAAGACTGAGCCAGTCTCTGCAACTGAGTTGGAGCGCGTGCAAACGAAAGTTCGGGCAGATTTGTTACGAATACTTGATTCCAATATGGGGATGGCGCAGCAGTTGTTGGAGTATGAAGTGAAAACTGGTTCTTGGCGGAATTTGTTTAAGCAGTTGGATGAAGTTGTGGCTGTGACGCCTGCTGATATTCAACGGGTGGCGACAGCAACGTTTACAACAGAGAATCGTACAGTTGGTAAGCTGTTGTCGAAGCAGGGGTAGTAAACAATTCAAAATTCACGCATTCAAAATTCAAAATATGAAAAGATTTAGGGGTAGAAGGAATAAGGTAAAAGTGAGAAGTCTTTATTCGTTGCTAGTTTGTTTTGCTTTGGTTCCGTTGTTGTGCTTTGGAGTGTTTAACATATCTTGGGCGGCGACAGCGGCAAAGCATTATACAGAGTTGCAGTTTCCGCCACTACCTCAGGTGAAGGTACCGAAGTATGAGCGGTATGTGATGAACAACGGCATGATTGTATATTTGATGGAGGATCATGAGTTGCCGTTGGTGAGTGGTTCTGTGATAGTACGTACGGGCGATCGCTTTGAACCTGTAGATAAGGTAGGTTTGGCTAAGTTGACGGGTATTGTGATGCGTTCTGGAGGAACGAGCAAGCATACACCGGATCAACTCAATGAGATGTTGGAACAACGGGCGGCTTTGGTAGAAACTGGTATTGGTGAAACTGCTGGCAATGCTGCTTTTGAGGCACTCAGTGAAGATTTGGAAACGGTTTTTGGGTTGTTTGCTGAGGTTCTCCGAGAACCAGTTTTCGCCCCAGAAAAGTTGGATTTGGCGAAAACACAGTTGCGGGGTGCTATAGCCCGTCGTAATGATGATCCAGATGATATTGCAAATCGGGAATTTCAGAAATTGATTTATGGCAAAGAAAGTCCCTATGCCCGTACTGAAGAGTACGCAACGCTGAATAATATTTCCCGTGAGGATTTGTTGAAGTTTAAAGAGCAGTCTTTTTATCCTAATAATATAACTTTGGGAATTGTGGGAGATTTTGACTCCAAGAAAATGCGATCGCTCATTCAAGCAAAGTTTGGTGAGTGGAAAGCAAACCCCAAATTGGTTAAACCTCAGTTACCCAAAGTGTCGCAAAATAAACGAAATGGTGTTTTTGTTGTCAATCAGCCACAACTGACTCAAAGCAATATTCTCATTGGGCATTTGGGAGGACAGTTTAATAGCCCTGATTATCCAGCGTTGGATGTGTTGAATGGAGTGTTGAATGGCTTTGGTGGACGCTTGTTTAATGAAGTGCGATCGCGTCAGGGTTTAGCTTACTCAGTTTACGGTGCTTGGAGTCCCCGATACGACTACCCTGGAATGTTCATTGCTGGCGGACAAACGCGCTCCAATGCGACAGTACAATTTGTCAGAGCTCTACAGGAAGAAATCAAGCGCATACAAACTCAAAGCGTAAAACCTCAGGAGTTGGCTTTTGCTAAGGAGTCCACTCTCAACTCGTTTGTTTTCAATTTTGAAGATCCTGGGCAAACTTTGTCACGCCTCATGCGGTACGAATATTATGGCTATCCGTCTGATTTCCTATTTCGCTATCAAAAAGCAGTAGCCGGAACGACAGCAGCTGATGTACAGCGGGTAGCACGCAAATATCTCAAACCAGACAACTTAGTAACTTTGGTAGTTGGGAATCAAAGCGCGATTAAACCACCACTAACGCAGTTGGCTACACAGGTTATGCCGATAGATGTGACAATTCCTGGTTCACCAACGCAAGCAACGAAGAACTAATCGATATTTCGATTTTTGTACAGAGTAGGAGTAATTGCTCCTACTTTTTTATTGGCGTTGCTGAACAGCAATTTGAATTGTGAATTGCTTAATGTGCTCTTGCTTGTGGTTTTCGCCTCGTCTGTATCAGCAATCCTATCGCCATACCAATGCCAACAATGGCAGTAAAGTAGAATAAACCAATCAACCGAATATAAAGTGGTGGTGCAATCCCCTCAACTTCAACTTCCTGCGCCACTTTCACCAATGGAAATTGACGCTTAGATCCGCTTAGAGGAGTTGCTTCCACTTCGACTTTATGAGGTGCGCCATCAAAAAATTGTTCTTGCCATGTAAACTGACCGTTAGGGTTGGCAATACCTTTGTAGGTAAAGATTGTTAAATTATCTTCCAAAGCGATCGCCTTCAGTTGCAACGCCACATCCTTAACAGGTTGTCCTGTTGCGGTATCCTTCAAGAGCACTGTGAAATTAGCAAGTTTGCCTACAGTCGCGTTTTTATCTCCCTCAAGGCGCACTTCTAACGCCTGAGATTTTTGGACTGATGGTGCGATTGCTTCTCTTGTGCTTGAGTGTTCGCCGCCATGAGCTTCTGCGACTTCTGCACTAATGTTGATAAACAATAGGGTTACTATAGCCACCACTGTCAACGCACTTAACAACAGACGCACAGACTGCGGTGCAATTTCTCCTTCTCGCAGTTTTCCTTGTCCACCAATAACCCAACCACCTAATAATCCGAGTGACAGTAAAATAGCTGCTACGACAGCAAAGTATTTATATTTGACTGGGTTTTCCCGAACATTTAGATTCAATGTTTGCTCGTAAGGAGCAAAAGCATTTGCTACCAATGGTGAGACTTTCACCTGTAGTTGGTAATTACCACGGATGGGTAACATTTGCTGAATTTCTAGCTTACCATCAGGTGCAGCCGTCTCCATTTGCAGTAGTTTTGTTCCCTCGACAATGGGAAAATCTGTCGTTAACCAATAACTAGGCGGCGGCGTCAGAATTTGTAAGCCGATTTTGGCATTTTTTAGCGGTTTACCCGCAGCATCAACAGCTTGTAGTGTCAGAGTAACAGGAGATTGTTGTTTTTCTGCTTGTGCTTCAAAAGGGTGAATACGTTCTAGGGGTGGGTTGGTTGTCAGTTGAACTTTGGGTGCAGGAGTTTGGGAAACCCCTACAAAGGAATAAAGAATTGACACCGCAATGCAAATAGCGCTAATAATCCCAAACAGCCAATATTTTTTCATTGAAACTTAACTCCTGCGAATCCTGGATTTTGAGGATTAGTTTCTTAGGGTGGAAACCTACCACACCCCTGAAGCCTCCTATCACAGAGTGGAGGAATTCCAGGGGAAATTGTTGATAATAAACTAAACATGATATGAAATCAAGGTAAGGCTATGTAGAGACGGGGAAAAAGCATCTCTACAAAACCTAAAACTATTTTCATCTCAAACATTGGCGCGAAATCCACATCATTCTACGCCAGTATCTTTTAGGTGTCGTAAGCATTGCCTAATACATCTAAAAAAATACTGAAATATGATAATTTAGTGACATGCAACGCCTAATGTGTGGTGACGCAGTGAGTGTGTTGTGTTGTGAGCCGCCGGGTAGGTGGTGAAGAAAACAGTCCAGATAACAAGAGTTGATAGCAGCATATAAAGTGTTACCTGCACAGGCTTAGACAGGGTAATACCAGCAGTCTTCTGCAATATTGAAGGACTAGAAAAAGCAGTCATTTTTGACCTCCCATAATTAATTTAGGTCATTCATCAATCAAAGAGCATTTTGCCACTTAATTGTGAAAAGATATACGATAAATTCTATGTTTGACAACTGTGTATAAAATGTGTTGTAAAAGTTTTGCTTTCAGAAATAATAAAAGCATTTTTGAGAGCAGGCGAAATACTTGTTAAAAGACGATATCAGGAACGCATGAGTTCCAAAATCCTTTTTTACAGCCTCGGAGCATACATGATAATTAATACACTTAGTAACGCTAAACAAGCTCCTAGTATATCGTAGCAGTCTGGAGCCACCCCATCCACCTTCCAACCCCAAAGCATTGCCATTGCTATAAATACGCCACCGTAGGCAGCATAAACTCTACCAAAGTTTGCAGGCTGGAGAGTTGCAACCATACCGTATAGAGCTAATCCCATTCCTCCGGTAATTCCCCACCAGATAGGCTTTCCTTCTTTTAACCATTGCCAAACGAGATAGCCGCCACCTATCTCAAATAAGCCAGCCCACATGAAATAAAGTAGGGATTTTAATATTTCTTTCATTATAAAAAAATCTTAGCTAATTGTAAAATTTATTGACTGATATCTTGCACCATTCTCAACAAGACCCAAAAAACCGGGTTTTTAAACCAGAGATTAAGGTTTATACGAGCAGGTATTCTCAAGAAACCCGGTTTTTAACTCAGGTGCAAGATCTGAGTTGACAAACTTCAAGTTTTCTCAAATTTGTATCTCAGCAAAAGTATACGAATCAATCCCAGCCATACCGATGTTTACAATAGTCGGGGGGCTACTGATGCTCAACTGAGAGATATTCAAACTGCGATCGCAGTCATGCGATCGCTCTGCGCCATCACCTAATTTCTTCGCAAACTATAATTCAAGATTTTCCCTGTGGTGAATAGCTGACATCCAGCGACTAATAAAGCACAAGATGCGAGGATAGAGAAAACAGATACTGGCGCAAAGGCATTGCCTGCAAAAAACATGATTGTAATTCCTAGTGCCATCAAAAACCATGCTAAATTGCGGTACGTGCGACGCCAGGTGAGAACTGCAACTCCTACAGTACATAAGAGAACACCAGGAATGCGTAGAGAAGTACCAATCTGAGTATTCAGTGCTAAAACCACGATTCCTGCACCCATCAGCACCAAACCCATAACCTTGCTAAAACACTCCATTTTTGATGGGTTCGTGTTCGCAACCAATTCAATTTGAATCACTGTGGGTGGATGATGCATTATGGTATTCTCGGACTGGGAGACTACATCTCGTTTCTGTAGAAATATAAAAGTGACTTTATTCCCATGACCTAGGTCTATTTTATCTCCAAACTTAAGTGGATAACGCTTTTTTGGCTCTAGCTTGATATTGTTAAGATATGTACCATTGACGCTACCTACATCAACGATATAGTAAGTATTTTTCTCTACTTGAATCTCTGCATGAAGTCGAGAGACAAAATCGGCATTTGGCAAGCCTACGACATTGATATCAGGCATTGTTTGATCTTTCGGTTTGCCAATGCGAATAATAGAAAAATTAGGCGGCAACTCAAGAGAGGTGTCGGTTTGAACATGAAAAAGCTCTAAACTCAGCCCTGTTGTCTGTGATTTGCCTGGGTTTTGCATGCCTTCCCTTTACGGAGCAATTTCTCAATTAATTTAGATTGCCTTGTTTAGTGGCGAAGATACGTGGAGTTATAACTCTCGATTTATTGTTTTAATTCTAATACTTATATGAATATAGGATTCCTATTTGATTTTTGAAAAAAACTCAGTGCACCTTTATTCCTTCTTAAGAGTTCCCTGTTAAGAGTTCCCTATTCCCTCCCCCTACGAGTTAGTTCACCAAATCAAACCGGATTCCTATTCCTATACTTATATGATTCGTACTATATTATATTCGCCTCATTGATACTCCGCTGCCTTCTAGACGGTAAATTCACAACAATTTATGAATTGATCACAAGATAAAATCAGGCAGAGTGTCAATTTCCCACAGCTTTTAGCCGTGCGACTGGTGTCGCTTCAATCTTTGTAAATTTCATTCTGATTTTAAATCAGGTCTTAAGTCATTAGATATTTCCACAATACCCCTATACCCATCAATCCGCACTCTCTGACCATCTTGCAATAAATATGTAGCATTTTTAACGTCCATAATAGCAGGAATACCATACTCACGAGCTATAATTGCTCCGTGAGAAAGTCGTCCACCCGCCTCAGCAATAACTCCTCCGGCTCTAACAAGTAGAGGTGCCCAACCAGAATCTGTATAAGGTACGACCAGAATCGTGTCTCGGTTAATATCCGGAATACTCTGTAAATTTCGTAACACCTTAACCTGTCCTTCTGCTTGTCCAGGACTAGCAGGAATGCCTTGTAATACATTGTCAGGATAGGGGATTGCAGTTCCCAAAGGGAATGCGGGAGGATTATTGCCGTAAACTAAAAGAGGTACTGGATTAAGTTGACTATCTTGTGCAAGTTGTGTGCGTCTCAGTTGTACTAAATCCTGCAATTGTTCGACAAAATTAGGTTCAAAATTTTCAACAAGACGTCGCACTTCTTCCAACTCCAAGAAAAAGATATCTCCTGGTTGCTCAAGTAAGCTCGACTTTAACCAAACCTGTTCTAACGCTACAAAACACCAGCGCAACTGGGCTAAAAGTTGAGAATAAACTTCTGTCACTCGCCCCTTAAGATTCACACGTCTTTGTACAAAGCCTTTGTTCCTCCTCCTTTGATGTTTTTGGTGACGGACACTTTGCTCAACGGGGGGAACCCCCGCACGCAAGTGTCCTCGTTTTGGCGGTTCATTTGTCTGCATGAACTGTACAAACAACTGCTTGAGTGCTTGTGACTCTTCTTTCCAGGTGGGAACAGCAATATCAGTTCCCACTTCACTTAAATAACCGTAACGCTGAAGTAATTTGTCAAACTTGTCCAGAATTTCTTGCCCTTCAAGGGTTTGTGCCAATTGCTCAAACACCTGATCTGGGTCAAACTCAGGTAAAACCTGCCTAGCATTTACAGATAAATCTTGAATTGCTTGCAACGCCGCTACCTCTGGCGTCCGACTGTTATCAATCTCTCCATCCTTTACCTGAAATATGGCTTGTCGTAATGCCGCACTCAACGGAGCTAATATACTATAGTATGTTGCACGGCGCAGTAACTCCAAAATCAAGTCAATTCTTGCCAATAGCCTTACTGGGTCGAGGTCTTCTACGGATTCCTGACCTAACTGAGACAAAGCCGGAGCAAATCGCTTGCGATTGTCCCAGTTAAAATTCATTGTTAAACAAAACTCCCGCAATAGCAAACGCAGTAGTCCAGGGAAATTTCGTAATGTGGTATCTAGGGGAGGCTTACTCATTTTTGCTCCCCTCGTTAAAAACTCTAGACTTTCAGGGGGTAAACCCATGCGGCGGAAAATTTTTCCCAGTAGGGTGGCATTAAAGTAGGATCTCGAATAGTGAAGTGTTGCTGTTTGGTTAAAATCTAGCCCGACAGCACGTTCACCCAGTACCAATGCAAAAATTCCTCCCCAAACGCCACAAGTTAAAGGTCGATTAATCGACCAAGTTAACGGGCGAATGAGTCCGGGGATGACCTCTGCTGCAATTTTGCGCGTCCAAATAGGTAGTAGGGTGGTTATGGGTCGAGTTTGCAATACCCAAAGAGTTTGACCGTCGTATGTCCACTCAATATCTTGAGGAATACCGTGATAACGTTCTTCAAGATGTCGAGACAGATATGCCACTTGCTTGATTAATGCTGCTGGGACATTGCCTTGACCCTCTAATTGAATAGAAGTGAAATTATTTGTTTCAATCACATAAGCGCGATACTGTTCAGGCGTTACTCGTCCGGAAACAACACCAGCCGCATTTCCTGGCAAAGCTTCAATGACGACAGCATCACCTTGCTTGGTAATGGGATCGCGAGTAAAAGCAACGCCAGAATAGACACCTTGAACTTGTTGTTGAATCAGTACCGCCATTGCTGCATCAAATAATCCGCGATGCTCCTTTGGAGCCGCTTCTCCTGACGGAGACGCTACGCGAACGCGATCGCGTCGGTACTGTATTGCACTTTGACTATTATATGAAGCTCGAGTGCGGGCGATCGCATCTCGCAATTCCTGTTTACTTGTCACATTCAAAACTGTTGTATACTGTCCAGCGGCGGAAGCAAGTTCTGTATCTTCGCCAATTGCTGAAGAACGCACCACAAACGGTAACAACTCTGAAGGCTGAAGCATTTCTATCAACGATTCAGGGTTTTCATAGGGAGCAATAATCCACCCCTTTGGTACTGGATAACCCCATCGCTTAATTTCGGCTAATCTAGCTGCCTTTTGTCCCACAAAAGCAGCATCCAACTCGTCATCTAGAGTGAAAATGTTTTGGTTCCCGCGAAAAAATTTAAATGCTGCTTGCGACTCGCTTTGTGCTGCTTCCACAGGAAGATTCAGGTCATCAGGAATTTGTTTGTAAATCCAGCCAAGTAAGGCAGCAAGAGCAACAGCAGCCATGGCTCTTGCTGGGTCTTCATAATGCAGGAGCGCTACAATCAAAGGGAATAAAATTAAAATTCCAAATTTTGCCAGTTGCCTAGAACGCACAATAGTGAAACTAACGCTAGCAAGTAACAAGACAAAGACTGCTGCTAGTGGATCATGTACAATAAATCCCCAGACAGCGTTAGTCGTACCGGCTCCTTTACCTGCTAGGTATCTACCTAATACTAAGCCAGTCAGAGCAATCAATTCCCAAGCTGATCCCTCTCCAAAGAAAGCACGGGTTAGCAAAACTGCGGCAATACCCTTGATAGCTTCAGAGAAAACTGCCAGAATTCCAACCAGTGTACCGCCGTGGTAAAAAGCAGATGAAACACTAACATTACCTGTACCAATTTGTGCTAATTGTCGCCCTGTTATAGCTTGAGTGATCCAACCAATGAGTGGTAATGCACCTAAAAGAGGACAGACAACAAAAACAATGACAATACCCCAAATTTCAAGCATTTTCGCTTTCGGATTTTAGATGTATTTTCAATCTAAAATCTCAAATATTAAATCTAAAAATTATTTTTAGCGTCATTACAGTATCATTATAGACACTTGAGTGTGACAGAAACCGTCTTTGTCAGTGTTTTACCTGACTTGCTCAATGAAGCTTTTTTAGCTTTTGAGTACTTAATAACACTTATAGTTCAGTCAATATGCAAGCGAAACACCCGCGCTCTATAGAGAAACGGAGGATGACACGATGCAATGACATTTCTGATACCTTAAGTTGGGAGTCCCATTAACCGAATTTAGTGAACTGTGTAGGCTGCTTGCAGCGCCCAAATGATCAGCGCAATAATTGACCCTAAAAGCAGCACGGAAGATATGGTGACTACTTTTGGAGAATCAGCGCCCTCAAATTTCATGATTCCTCGGTTTAAGTCGGACATAGTTTTGTAATCCTCCTTTGTGATATTGCTAATCTATCCGTTTCGATTTTAGCTTAATCTAAAAGAAGCCCCACTCGCTGCTCAAACATTCACGCATCATCGGGTAGTCCTATGTTCTGCAAAGTGTTTCATCGTTGGCACCGAGCTGAGGCAGCTTATTTGGTTTATCTAGCTTGATCGAGTAGGTGCTTGAAATCCTCACGCCAGCCATCAAATTCTGCGATAAAGTTGTATCCGCATACAATCTCAAGCGATCGCTCGGAAATAATATCTAGTATCCGTGGTGCGCGCTCACGTGTCTCGTCTTGCGGTCCAAAAGGGTTGAGTCGCATCTTAGACCCTGGAGGGAATGCATAGTCACAAATAAACAACACCTTGCCATAGATATACATGGTAAAGCCCGGTGAGTGCCCACCAATATGGAAAGCTTCGATGCCATGCTCGGTGAAGTCACCGTTAAATTGTTGATCGACCGGAAATGGTCTCGCAAGCGGATGTTCGGCATCCAGAACGTGCAGGTAAACTTTCGCACCCCAGAGTTCACGATACTGGTTGGATGCACCCAAGAAATCCTTGTGGGTGAAGTAGATCGCTTCTGGTGGCTCCAAGTCTCGATTGAATGCTGATGGACAATCAATCCAGACCGCACCATCATCTGTTTCAATGCGATAAGCAGCATGTTCTAAACCAAGACGAGGCACAGATAGCAACTGCGTGACGTAGTCATTTACACGATGCGGTGTGACTCGATAGGTCTGCTCTGCCTCATCCCAGGTGACGAACTTATCATGGCGTGCTCCGCAGAACGGACAGACATCAGGCATCTCACCAATCATGTTATAGCCACAAACGATGCAAACCCACTGCTTATGGTACATAGTAGATTCCTCCGAAAATGTTAGGTTTTTTGTTATGTTCAACATAAAAATTTCTGCGATTAAAGACCAATGAGCATACTTGCGTATCCATCATAATTTCTGAAATATCTCGTCGGACGACGCTACCGATATCCAGTGGCGTCGGCGGGTAAACCCGCAGCTTCAACCTCACAAATGTATCGCCAAGCATCAGGCTGTGAGCCATCCAGGTCCATAAAGCCGTAGACCTTCGCCAGTTGACCACTCGATAGCGACTGACCACTCCAGCGAGCAACATCCGGATCTCCAGCAAGACACGCAACGGCGCGACCGATATAATGGGGGGTTTCAGAGATGACAAAGTGAGGTTCTTTGGCTGTTGCATCCTGCCAGTTGGCTTCGCTGACCCCAAAGTGATCCAACATGATTTCTGAGCGCAACCAGCCTGGAGTCAGTGCAACGGCTGTGCATTGATGGGGTTGAAGCTCTTGCGCCAGTGCCCAAGCCATGCGGATTACCGATGTTTTTGCCAGATCATAAAACAGCGACAGTCGATAGTTTTTGTCGTTGTATTCTGCCGTGCCATCGGTTATTTCAACGACCAGTCCGCCCGGATTTTTGATTAAGAGCGGCAGCGCAAAGTGACTGGTGATGATATGCGTGTCGATCGCCAACCTCAGCATCCGTAGCCCTTTCTCCAGAGAATGTTTCCACACGGGCACGTTCCACTCTGCCAGGAACTCTGCACCCCAGATATCATTAACCAGGATATCCAACCGACCTTGCTCGCCCTCAATGCGTGCCACCAGAGCTTGAACCTGTGCTGGATCGAGATGATCCACCTGAACGGGGATGCCATAACCGCCCGCTTGATTCACAAGGACTGCCGTCTGTTCAATGGTTTCAGGACGGTTGTACTCGGAGCGTTGAGCGCGGGTGGTTCGACCTGTAACATAAACAATTGCACCAGCCGCGCCTAGTTCGGTCGCGATACCGCGACCGGCACCCCGTGTTGCTCCGGCAACCAGAGCTACTTTGCCCTTAAGAACCTGATTCATGATCTAAACCTCTTTTGCCACCATGACTCACAGCCTCCCTGTCCAGCTAAGCTGTTATTGTTTAACGTAGTCGAAGTGACTTCATTTTAGCACGACACTTTGCTCTTGAGTAACGTTATGACTTCTTGAGCACTACCAATCACCGAAGTTCGCTCAAGCGTTGCTCCTCGAATGGAGGGGCTTTCACCCTTTGATTTTCAGTAAAATATACAGAACTCAAAACTTAGAACTCAACAAGTGAAAGCGCCGCTGGTCATCAGTTTAGTCGTCGTTATCGGATTGTTTGTGCTGATAGAGGTAGGATTAAGATTGCTGTTCGGGTTTGGCAATCCCCTAACATACATTCGGGATGAACAGATTGGTTATTTGTTAGCTCCTAATCAACGTACCCGTCGCTTTGGTCATCGCATTGAAATTAATCAGTATTCGATGCGGAGTGAACCGATACCTAAGACGCCTTCACCATCCACCCTGCGGGTGCTACTTCTGGGAGATTCTATTGCGAATGGCGGCTGGTGGACAGACCAGAATCATACCATTTCTAGCTTGATGATGCGCTCCTTAGCTTCAGCAGTTACTAGTAATTATCAACAAGTAAAAGTGCTGAATGCTTCAGCTAACTCTTGGGGACCAAGAAATGAATTAGCCTATTTACAAAAGTTTAGCAGTTTCAATGCTCAAGCAGTCGTGCTACTCATTAACACCGATGATTTGTTTGCTACGGCTCCCACCTCTTTACCCGTAGGACGCGATCGCAACTACCCAGACAAGAAACCGCCTTTAGCAGTGGTGGAAGTCTTCCAACGTTATGTGTTAAAGCCAACGCCAATACCAGGAATAGAAGTAGTGCAAAATGAAGAGGGTGATAGAGTTGGTTTTAATCTAGCAGCAATTGGCAAGATCCAAGCACTTGCGCGTCAGGAAAATAGTCAATTCCTTCTTGTCATGACTCCCTTGCTTCGAGAAATTGGTGAATCTACACCTCGCGATTACGAAATGAAAGCACGTCAGCGCCTGACTGAATTTTGTCAAGCACAACAAATCACTTATTTAGATTTTCTACCAATATTTAACTCAAACCAAGACCCCAAAGCCTTATATCAAGACCACATCCACCTCAACTTGCAGGGGAACAAGTTGGTGAGTGAAGTGATTTCGCGATCGCTCGTTAGAGCGTTGGGCACATAGGCGATCGCTGCTTGAGCGACTAGGGTAAAAATAACTAATCCTTTACAATATTCTGCAAATAAAGAATAATAACAAATGGTAGATATGGTCCTAAATCAATATCTCGTAAAGTCAAAAAGCAGTGTATCTATATAGGTCAAAGTTGCGCTATGGCTGAAGAATCTTTCCAAGAACTTCTAAACTTGAATCAGCGCGTTGACAAAGCACAAACTGATAACTTGTCTGCCGAAGACTTTGCAGGAGCAGATCTCGCAGGAGCAAACCTAAATGGTGCAAACCTAAATGGTGCAAACCTAAATGGTGCAAACCTCAGCCTTGCCAACCTCAGTGATGCCAACCTCGGTGATGCCAACCTCAGTGGAGCTAACCTCAGTGGAGCTAACCTCAGTGGAGCTAACCTTAGTAAAGCCAACCTCAATGGTGCGGATCTTAGTGGTGCAAACCTTGGCAGAGCTGACCTCAAAGGTATCGACCTCAAAAATGCTAACTTGAGCTTAGCCAATCTCGACAGTGCCAACCTCAAAGGTGCTAATCTCAATGGTGCCTATCTTAGCGGAATTAAGCTCAGTGGTGCCAACCTCAGCAGTGCCAACCTCAGCGATGCCGACCTCAAGTTTTCTAACCTCAACGGTGCTAATCTCAGTAATGCTGATCTCCGCAATGCCAACCTCAGCAATGCCTATCTGAACCTTGCTAACCTCTATGGTGCCAAAATTAACAATTCAACGAAACTTGATAATAAGAGTCTAGGATAAGAGAGTGTTTGTGCTCAGTAAAGAGCGATGTCTCAGGAGCGATCGCTCTTTGCTGGTTACGCAACGCGTATACCTGAGGCACACTTTGCGCTGACGTTCAATGTCCTACGGACAGGCTGCTTCGTTTATACACATGACGGTAAATTTGTACAGTGCGTAAGTTTTACTTAATTGTTTGTAAAAATATAAAATATAAATTCATAATTTGAATTGTTAGACTTATTATAGTATTACCAGTAATCAATCATTGTGTATTGATTAAGTATATTTCCGTTAAGGAAGTGCTCAAAAACATAAAAGCTCTAGCAAAATAAAAATAACATTCCAAACAATAGCTAAAATTCTCGTTGCTAGCAACTAAAAAAGAGTCTGCGGTGTGGTTTGGGTGAAGTGCAACTTAAGAAACAGACTTTCTGACCTGTAGACATTGCGAGGGGGATAATATGGATATTAATCAGATCCTGAGTCGATATGCAGCAGGGGAACGGAATTTTAACGGAGCCAATTTGCATCAAGCTAACCTTAGTAACACTGACTTAAGTGGTGCAAATTTCGGTGGAGCAGATTTAAGCGGAGCTAACCTTAGTCAAGCAAATTTGAGTGGATGTGATTTAAGTCGCGCAAATCTCACAGATGCAGACTTAAGTGGCGCAAACCTTATGGGTGCTAACTTAAGTGAGATAAATTTGATTGGCGCAGACTTAATTAATGTCAATCTGAAGAAAACAAACCTGAGTCGTGCAGATTTACGGAGTGCAAATCTCATTCGAGCAAACTTAGTTTCGGCAAATCTCACTGAAGCAGAACTCAGTGGCGCTGATTTAAGTGGAGCCAAACTCTGTCAGGCGAACTTGATTGGTAGTAACTTGCATGAAGCAGAACTCAGTGGCACTGATTTAACTGATGCAACTATAACTGAATATGACATGAGTGGGGCGATACACACAGGCTTATCTCATAGATGGGTGACTTGGGCTGGTGGTTGCTAAGCAATGAAAGGGGTGTAGGGGGCAGGGTGTAGGGTGTAGGGAACCCCATAATTAAAATCAGGGGTTTTTCAAATAAGGACGCCGTATTTCTCGCCTAAGAGGCGACGCCAAAGGCGTTGGCGCAAGCCTGTCCGCAGGACTTACGCGCGAAGCGTCTCGAAATACATCCTTTTTTATCGTTTGGCAACTTCGTATTATTAGGATCTAACGACAACTTATTGTGACGTAACGACAGCTTATTGTGATCTAACGACAGCTTGTGCATTCCTAACGACAGCTTGTTGTGATCTAACGACAGCTTGTGCATTCCTAACGACAGCTTGTTGTGATCTAACGACAGCTTGTTGTGATCTAACGACAGCATATAGCAGTCCTAAATGAGATTGTAAATTGACTTCATAAGGCAGGGAACTCTTAACTCTTAACAGGAATTGCGCCAAAACCGGGGTGGGGTTATGCGACAATTGTGGACGAGTAAAATAGACTTCGTGACACGAAGCCATGCTTTGTGCCACATCTTCAGGGGCTTTCTACTTTTATTGTTGTAAGTAAAAAGTATCATGAAACAAGTCTTTAGCTTCAAATCTCTGTTTACTGTTTTGCTGCTTTCTTCTCTGGTATCCGCCACCTACTCCAAAGTTTTAGCAGTAGGTAAAGTTGACAATTCCGTCTATTTAGTCGCTCAAGCCAAGTCTGCTTACGATCAATATATGCAGTTGGGCTACGTTGAAGCTCAAAAGAGAAACTATCGAAAAGCTTTATCTTTTTTTGAGCAAGCGCAGCAAGCACGTTCTGGAGATAAATATGCCACTAAGGCAATGAGCAATGTTACAGGTTACATTAACCGCAATCGTCGTCCTCCTCTTGTCTTTATTGTCGGTAATCCTAGTAGAAGAGGAATAGCAGCAACACGGGGAGGTTGTTTTAAGAGGCAACAGTCCCCTATTCCTCTTATACCATCAGATAAAGAAACTTTGCTCACGACAGCAGAGTATCCCACGCTATTTTTTTATGTTCCTCAAATAGAGCAAGCAAAGGGGCTGGAACTTGTTATACGGGACGATAGCAATTTTGAAACTTTACAAAAAGTTTCCTTAAACCCCAGTGGAAAACCTGGTATTGTTAGGGTTAATCTTACGTCCAAAACAGGGAAACCTCTAGAACCTAACAAAAAGTATACTTGGAGTTTTTCTGTGATTTGCAGTTTCCAAAACCGAGACAATGATTTATCTTTACAAGGCTCTGTGAAACGAGTTCTGCCTGATGAAAATTTAACTTTTGACTTGGAAACAGCAGCACCACAAGAGCGTCTAGAAATCTATGTCAAGAACAAATATTGGGAAGACGCTTTGAGAACTTTGGCTGATTTACGCCTCCAGAAACCTAATGATACAGAAGTTAGGAAATACTGGGAAGAGTTGTTGCAATCAATCAAGCTCGAACAAGTGGTTATCAACGCATCTCTAATGTAATTAGATTACAATACTTGTCGGTTAACGATAGTTGAGGTGCCAGAAACCCGGTTTCTTGGAGAAACCGGGTTTCTCATTTTCGCTTAACCGAGCAGTATTGAATCAGATTATTGTTTCATAGCTGATGCAGAGACATTGCATTTTTATTGCAACGTCTCTACAGGCATTAAATCAGTGAACAGTGAACAGAGAACAGGGAACTCTTAACAGGGAACTCTTAACAGGGAACTCTTAACAGTTATCTAGCATTGCCCATTGCCCATTGATAACTGATAACTGATAACTGATAACTGATAACTGATAACTGTTAAAGAATATCTTTACAGTGACTAAATATTATTTTTTATGAAGTAAAGTCAATTTTTGTGGAATGTAATTATTGCAACTCGTTTTTCTTGTATGCTAATCTACTTAGAGTGTCAAGATTGTATGATTTTGAACCATTAATCAAAATTTGACAAGCATTTACCAGAAACAAAATTCATCGGAGAAAATACGGGAATGATTCAAGACTTGCGTCGAGGTTTCTGGAAGCTGCTAAGCGTTTTGGTTGTATGTAATGCAATTATGACTACTGGGTTTGGGAATTCTGCTTCAGCACAGATTGTTCCTGACGATACCTTGGGCAATGAAAAATCACAAGTCACAAATAATCCTAACATTCGTGGATTACCCGCGCAGTTGATTGAGGGTGGAGCAACCAGAGGTGTAAATTTATTCCAAAGTTTTTCTCAATTTAACGTTGGGAATGGAGAGCGGGTTTACTTTGCAAATCCAGCAGGAATTGAAAATATCTTGAGTCGCGTGACGGGTAATGATCCCTCAAGGATATTCGGTTTATTGGGTGTAAATGGTAACGAAAATTTGTTTTTTATTAATCCTAATGGCATTATATTTGGGCAGAATGCAAGGTTAGATGTTGCGGGTTCGTTTGTGGGGACAACAGCAAATAGCTTGCTTTTTCCCAATGGGTTGCAGTTTAGTGCTACCAATCCCCAAAGCGCATCTTTGTTGACTATCAATATACCAATTGGCTTGCAATTTGGTTCGCAACCTGGACGTATTACAAGTCAAGCTGTTAGTCGAGATTCGCAAGGAAATTTTGTTGATGGGTTGGGAGTGACATCTGGCAATACCCTAGTACAACACGGCGGAAATAGAGTTACCATTAAGCAGCCAAAACCTTGCCCTTATAAGTCCACTTAAATGGTTTCGCCATAGTGCGATTAAAGTAGTTGATGAAATCTTCGATGCGGGTTTTGAG
>JAHHHH010000035.1 GCA_019359415.1 Iphinoe sp. HA4291-MV1
GTTGTTCTGAATCAAATGATACTGCCACCGCCGCGGGTGTTTTCTCCACCTGTTGCTCAAACAATTGATGCATGCACACATCTTTGCTGTACTCAGATAATGTGTTGTTCCACTCTACCAGTATCTGGTGTTTTTCTGCCGCAGTTAGTATTGCTAGCTCTGATAGCTTCTGCTGGGGATTGGCTACGACTGCATTGAGGAGATTTTCATAGTGTTGTGCCATCCGCACTATCGTTGATTCGTCAAATAAATCAGTATTATATTCGATTGACCCGCTCAATCCAGAGCTTGTCTGCTCTAAAGATAATGTCAAATCAAATTTCGCTGTCGAGCCAGATATTGGCAATGGCAAGAGTGTTAAATCACTCAAGCACAACTCTGGCATCGGTGCATTTTGCAGCACAAACATCACTTGAAATAGCGGTGTGTGGCTTAAGGAACGTTCTGGCTGCAATGCTTCTACTAATTGCTCAAATGGTAGGTCTTGATGCGCATACGCTCCTAATGCCACTTCTCGCACTTGTACCAACAAATCCCTAAAACTCGGATTGCCAGACAAATTGTTGCGCAGGACTAAGGTGTTGACAAATAGCCCGATTAACCCTTCTATCTCACTGTGATTGCGGTTGGCTATCGGTGTACCCACGCAAATATCTGTTTGTCCACTGTATCGGTACAGTAATGTTTGATATGCTGCTAATAGTGTCATGAACAAGGTGACTCCTTGTTCATGACTTAAGCTCACCAATGCAGAGGTGAGTGACGACGAGAGTGTAAAGGCTTTAGTTGCTCCTCTGTAGGTTTGAATTGCTGGTCGTGGGTGGTCTGTTGGTAGTTCTAGGAGGACGGGAGCACCTAATAGCTGTTGCTGCCAGTATGAGTGTTGCTGTGCTAGTATCTCACCTGCTAGGTACTCCTGCTGCCAGACTGCAAAGTCGGCGTACTGTATTGGCAACTGTGCTAGTGCTATTGCCTCGTCGTTGCAGATGGCTGTGTACACCACTGCTAACTCTTGCACTAGTACTCCCATTGACCAACCATCTGAGACTATATGGTGTATCACCACACTCAACACCTGCTCTTCTGGTTGAAGCTGTAGCAATGTTGCCCGTGTTAATAGGTCATTTGCCAACTCAAATGGCTGCACTGCTTCGCTTGCCAGAAGTTGCTCCAAGCTGATTTGTTGTTGTGTTTCATCCAAATGTTGCAAGTCCACCACTTGCAATTTTAAGCAACGCTGTTGGTGAATCACTTGGGTTGGTTGCCCAGCAATGCTCACGAAGTTGGTGCGTAAGCCTTCATGCCGACTGATGATGTAGTTGAGGCTTTGCTCTAAAGCACTTTGGTTGAGATGACCTGATAAACGCACTGCTATGGAGATATTGTAGAAGCCATTGTCCGGCTCGAACTGCGCCAAAAACCATAATCTGGTTTGAGCAAATGACAGTGGCATTTGCTCAACTCGTGCCACTGGGACGATTGCTGGTGTTTGTAGTGTTTCTCCTTGGTTTTGTGCTGTCCTGATTGATTCGCCTAATGTGGCGACTGTTGGGAATTCAAACAGGTTGCGTAATGGTAATTCGACACTGAATGTGCTGACTAAGCGCGACATCAGTTGTGTTGCCAGTAAGGAGTGTCCTCCTAATTCAAAGAAGTTATCATGTATCCCGACTCGCTCAACACCCAACACGCTTGCCCAAATGTTCGCCAGCAATTCTTGAGTTGGTGTTGTTGGTGCAACGAAGTTCTCCGATTCACTGCTGGATGATGCTTCTGGCAATGCTTTACGGTCTACTTTGCCATTGGGTGTCAGTGGTAGAGCATCAAGTGTCACAAAATAAGATGGCAGCATGTACTCTGGTAGCTGCTGCTTACAGAAGGAGCGCAACTCACTGATGGCTGGTGCATTCTGGTGAGTGTCAGGTACTATGTAGGCGACTAAGTGTTTGTTTCCAGCATCATCTGCTTTGGCGACAACTACTGTTTGTTGTACATCAAGATGTTGAGCCAGTACTGCCTCAATTTCTCCCAACTCCATGCGGAAGCCACGAATCTTCACCTGATGGTCGATGCGTCCGAAGTACTCGAGATGACCATTGGGCTGATAGCGCACTAAATCGCCAGTTTTGTACAACCGACTACCCGGCTCACCAAACGGGTTGGGAATGAATTTTTCCGCTGTCAGTTCTGGACGGCTGAGGTAGCCGCGAGCTAAGCCATCCCCACCGATGTGTAATTCTCCTGGTACACCGACTGGTACTGGTTGCAGATAGGCGTCAAGGATATAAAATTGCGTGTTGGCTATGGCAGTTCCAATCGACACCAACCCAGAAGTTGCTTGCACTTGCGATACGGCTGACCAAATGGTGGTTTCTGTCGGACCATACATGTTCCACAAGCTGCCCGCACGCTCCAACAGTTGATTCGCCAACTCTCGCGATAGGGCTTCTCCACCACAAAGGATTTTCAGTTCTTGAGCACAAGAAAATCCCGCTTGCATCAGTAGTCGCCAAGTTGCTGGTGTACCTTGCATCACACTTGCCGTTGATGCTAATGCTGCTGTGCTTTGTCCACCATCTACCATCACTTCCGGGCTGATAACCACACGCCCACCAACTGTTAATGGTAGGAATAGTTCTAAGGCGGCAATGTCAAAAGTTATTGTTGTCAATGCCACCAGCACATCCTCTGAGACCAAACCTGGTTCTCGCGACATTGAACTTAGGAAATTGACCACGGCTGAGTGGCGAATTTGTACCCCTTTGGGTTTGCCGGTGGAACCAGAGGTGTAGATGGCGTAGGCGATGTTCTCTCCCAGGACGTCGCTAGTCGGGTTGGATGAGTTGTAGTGCGACCAATCTGCCTCTAGTTCAACAACATCTGCATCAGCTATTGCAAGTTGGGACACCAGATGCTGTTGTGTCAGTACTACAGACACCTGTGAGTCCGCCAGTATGTACTCCAGTCGTTCAGTGGGGTAGTTCGGGTCAACTGGTACATATGCTCCTCCCGCTTTGAGAACTGCCAGTAATCCTACCAGCATCTGTGTGGAGCGTTGTGTGCAAATTCCTACCAACACCTCTGGTCTCACTCCCAGTGAGCGCAGATGGTGTGCTAGTTGGTTGGCTTTGGCGTTTAATTCCCTGTAGGTGAGTTGTTCTGAATCAAATGATACTGCCACCGCCGCGGGTGTTTTCTCCACCTGTTGCTCAAACAATTGATGCATGCACACATCTTTGCTGTACTCAGATAATGTGTTGTTCCACTCTACCAGTATCTGATGTTGTTCGTTAGTACTCAGTATCGCTAGGTCTGATAGCTTCTGCTGTGGATTGGCTACGACTGCATTGAGGAGATTTTCATAGTGTTGTGCCATCCGCACTATCGTTGATTCGTCAAATAAATCAGTATTATATTCGATTGATCCACTTAATCCTGTGCTTGTGTCCTCTAAAGTTAGAGTCAAATCAAACTTGGCTGTCGAGTTAGACAATGGCCATGGACTCAACGTCAGTTCATCCAAACACAACTCTGGCATTGGCGCATTTTGCAGCACAAACATCACTTGAAACAGTGGTGTGTAGCTCAAGGAACGTTCTGGCTGCAATGCTTCTACTAATTGCTCAAACGGTAGGTCTTGATGCGCATAAGCTCCCAATGCTACTTCCCGCACGTGTAAGAGCAAATCGGCAAAACTGGGATTGCCAGACAAATTGTTGCGCAGGACTAAGGTATTGGCAAATAACCCAATTAACCCTTCTATCTCACTGTGATTGCGGTTGGCTATCGGTGTGCCCACACAAATGTCTGTTTGTCCACTATAACGGTACAGCAATGTTTGATATGCTGCTAATAGTGTCATGAACAAGGTGACTCCTTGTCGCTGACTTAAGCTCACCAGTGCAGAAGTCAATTCCTGGCTGAGTATGAATGTCTGTGTTGCTCCTTTGTAGGTTTGAATTGCTGGTCGTGGGTGGTCTGTTGGTAGTTCCAACAGAGCAGGAGCAGTCGCTAGTTGTTGCTGCCAGTATGCTTGTTGCGATGCTAGTGCCTCTCCTGCTAAGTACTGCTGTTGCCAGACTGCAAAGTCGGCGTACTGTATTGGCAACTCGCTTAAGTTTATTGGCTCGTTATTGCAGACGGCGTTATACACTGCTGCTAACTCTTTGACAACTATGCCCGTTGACCAACCATCTGATACGATATGGTGTATCACTAGCAGCAACACGTGTTCTTTTGGTGTTAGGTTGAGCAATGTTGCCCGTACTAACAAATCTTCTGCTAGGTCAAATGGACGCACTGCTTCTGTTGCAATGAGTTTCTGACAACTTAACTGTTGTTCTGTTTCACCTAAGTGTTGCAAATCTATAATTTGCAACTTTAAGCAACGTTCTGGGTGAATCACCTGAGTTGCTTGCCCAGCTTTTGTTATGAAGTTGGTGCGTAGGGCTTCATGGCGGCGGATCATGTAGTTGAGACTTTGCTCTAAAGCACTTTGGTTGAGCCTACCTGAAAAATGCACTGCTACGCTGATGTTGTAAAAGCCACTCTCCGGCTCAAACTGCTGTAGGAACCACAAGCGTCGTTGGGCAAACGATAGAGGTAGCTTTCCTTCTCGTGAAACCGGCACAATCGACTCGATAATAGAACTTGAACCAAGGTTCGCCTTTTGCAAAAACGCCAGAATTTCTCCTTTGCGCTGTTGCAACTCAACACGCAGTGACGATGTCAACGTTCCCTCGGGGGCACTACAGCGCAAGCGCTCACCATCAACCCAGAGCTTTATATCTAAACTGCCCAACTCAGACAAAAATTCTTCGATAGCTTTCATAGCTCTATCTCCTCTCGATTGTTCTCCATATCAGCGGGAAGCACACCTATCTGTTGTACTATCGAACGAATCCTTTCTATGTGCTCGGCCAGTGCTGCTACGCTAGATTCCTCAAACAGGCTGTGCTGGGGCAACTCAACTTGGAAGGTTTTGCGCATCCGAGAAATAACTTGAGTCGCTAGTAAGGAATGTCCCCCTAATTCAAAAAAGTTGTCGTGAATGCCCACTTGTTCAATTCCAAGCAACTGTTGCCAGATATCAGCAATCTTTTGCTCCAGTTCATTGCGAGGAGCAATATAAGTGTTACTTAGTTCAGGTCTTGGATGTGTTGGTTTTGATTCAATAGTTTTCTCTAACGGTTCCGAGAAAAATAGCGTTTTGTAAGCATTCTCCCACTCTATCCGAATCTGTAAATCTCTAGTTGAAACCACAACTTGGGGCAATTTACTTGCCAAAATGCGGCTAAAGGCATCTACACCTTCATTGACTAATATCCCTTGTTGAATAATTTCACCGTACAATTTTTGGAGTTCGGGTGGCAGCGTTACATCGTTGAGTATCATCCCCATCCCTATTCCTTGCCAAGTATCCCAATTAGTACATACAGTGAAAGTTCTATATTTGGAATTTTTGTACTGAGCAAAGGCATCAAGAAAGGCATTTGCCGAGCAATAGTCTACCTGCCCGAATCCTCCTAAGATTGAAGTTATTGAGGATGTCAGAGCAAAGAAATCTAGTTCAATATCTTTAAAAATAGAATTGAGAACTAGCGTGCCCTTCATTTTGGGTGCTAGGATTCTTTCTATATCATCTAATGTTTTGTTTTGAATCACGCTACCTCCAGGAACTCCCGCAGCATGGAGCACTCCATTAATTTGACCAAACTGGTCTTTTGCCCAAGCAACAGCTTCTTGCATCTGCTGTAGGCTGGTAACATCTGCGCTGACTACCAGAACTTCTGCACCTAGCTCTTCAAGTTCCTGAATTTTCTTTATTTTTTGGCTAACGCTATCCTCTGTTTCATGACTAGCAAGCCATTGCTCCCACTCCTGTTTACTGGGCAAAGCTGAACGTCCTATCAAAACCAGTTTGGCTTGTACAGTCTTAGCCAAATGTTCCGCCAATACAAGTCCAATGGCTCCAAGTCCACCTGTAATTAAATAGACTCCCCCTTTCCTTAACTGTGGCGTAGCTTCGCTAGACTTATCCAACCGAACTGGCTCAAAAGTTTGCACCCAACGATGAAGACCACGATAAGCAATCACTTGGTCAGAGAATTGGGTTGTTAGTTCTGTTAGCAATTGTTCTGTGAGTTTTTCCTCCTGCCAACTTCCTTCTGAAGGAATCACAACATCAATACTGCAACAGTTGATGTTTGGGTATTCTTGCTCTATCACCTTAACAGGTCCAAGTAGAGTTGCTTTCTCTGGGCACAACACCTCAACGCCTGTCACTTCCTGCATATTGTTGGAAACAACAGTGATTTGCAATTTATCATTCACAGTTTGTTTCCCAAAAGCTTGCGCTAAAAACAGCAGACTGTACAATCCCAAATCTTGAGCTTCATTAACCGATTCCATTCTTAATTCTGGATCACTGTTCGGGGTAACACTCCATAAATGAACTATTGTTTTAGGAGTTTTACCCAGTGTGCGCAGCTCGTGGAATAGGGCATCATAGTCATTACTTTGTCTGGGATTCAAGGTATATACATGATCGCTCAACTGCGCAAACTCAGATCCGACCTTCACTGTAACAACATCAGTTCCCTCAAGTTCGAGTTTTTTCACCAGTTGGAAACCCAAACCACACTCATCAATAAACACGAGTGTATTTGATTGAACTGGTATTTCATTTAATTTACGTTCTCTCAGTGGCGATCGTTTCCAGGAGGGAATGTAGAACCAGTCGGCAATGTTTGGCTTTTTGCGTGGTGGAGATGTTGAAGATAACGTTTCTAAATTGGTTTTGGCAACGCTTGCCTGTTTTTGCAGTTCAATCCAGTAACGCTGGCGCTCAAAAGGATAAGTCGGCAACGGGAGGCGATGACGTTGCTCATGCTGATAGAATCCCGACCAATCCACCTGCACATCCGCAAGCCAAAGCTTGCCTAATGTCGTGAGCAAAAAGGCTACGTCCGATTGCCGATCTCGCGGATGGCGTAACGAAGAAAGTACAACTTGCTCAACTGCCTGATCTGGATGCTGTTTCACTAATGTGTTCAATGTCTGTCCCGGACCAACCTCCAGCAGGATTTGCTCCGGTTCTTTCAACAACTGTTGCACACCTTCAGCAAAGCGTACTGTGGAACGCAAATGGTTTGCCCAATACTCTGGATTTGTTGCCTCTGCTGCAGTTATCCAAGTACCTGTGACGTTTGATATGTAAGAAATTTGTGGTGACTTTAAGCTGATTTTTTTCACCTGCTCGGTGAATTCCCTAAGTATGGGATCCATCATTTTTGAATGGAAGGCATGGGAGGTATGTAGACGACGGCACTCCACACCTTGTTCGGCTAGCTGGTTCTCTAATGCTTCTACGGCTTCAGTCATACCCGACACTACACAAAACTTCGGACTATTAACCGCAGCCAAGGAGAGTTCCTTGCTTAAGAACGCTTGCACTTTATCTTCTGGAAGGGGAACTGAAAGCATTGTCCCTGATGGCAGTTGTTGCATCATCTGTCCCCGTGCGCTCACTAAGATTAGGGCATCTTCTAGGGAGAAAACATTGGCCAAACACGCTGCAACGTATTCACCTATGCTATGGCCGATCATCGCTTGAGGACGTATTCCCCATTCTATCCATAACTTGGCTAAGGCGTACTCAATCACAAACAGCGCTGGCTGTGCAATAGCTGTCTGTCTAATTTGCTGTGTTGCTTCTTCAATGCGTTCTTCGGTTGGGTAGAGCACATGGCGCAGGTCAAGTCCTAAGTGGGGTTTGAGGAGTTCTGAGCAAATATCCACCTGTTCATGAAATGTCGGTTCAGTTTGGTAAAGTTCCAGAGCCATATTGACGTACTGCGCTCCCTGTCCTGAAAACATAAACACGACAGATCGGGTTTTAGGTTCTATAAAGTTGGTCAAAACTTGCTTTGCATCCAGGGAATTCAGTGTGATCGACACCTCGTTTATATCTCGGCAGACCACCATCCGTCGATGGTTAAAAGCTCGGCGACCAACGCTTTGCGTATAAGCAACATCAGCGAGGTTAATCTCAGGATATTCTTTTAAGTGTTTCACCAGATTGACAGTTGCACTCTCAAGTGCAGAGTTGGTTTTGGCTGAGAGCAGCAACAACTGCCAAGGTCTAGATTTTCCAGAAGGTTCAATAGTGGGGGCTTCTTCTACGATGACATGGGCATTAGTGCCCCCGATGCCAAAAGAACTGACTCCAGCTCGACGAGGAGTTCCGTTGGCTTCCCATTCACGCAAAGTCGTGTTGACATAGAAGGGACTGTTGCTAATATCTATCTTGGGATTGGGCTTTTCAAAATTTAGCGTTGGTGGCAGCAGCTTGTGTTTCAAGGCTAGGATTGTTTTTATCAGACCCGCTACACCAGCAGCTGCATCTAAATGTCCAACATTTGTTTTCAATGCACCGATCGCACAAAAGTTCTTTTTTTGTGTTTTGGCACCAAAAGCTTCTGTCAGTGCGGCGATTTCAATCGGATCCCCCAGAACTGTTCCTGTTCCGTGAGCTTCTATATAGGTGATTGTTTCGGCATCAATGCCAGCTATGGCTTGAGCCTCTGAAATGACTGCTGCTTGACCCTCCACACTCGGCGCTGTATAACCAACTTTTAACGAACCGTCGTTATTGATTGCTGAGCCTCTAATGATTGCATGGATGCAGTCTCCATCCGCAAGGGCATCTGATAGGCGCTTGAGAAGGACAATTCCTACACCATTCCCAGCTACTGTTCCTTGGGCTTGGGCATCAAAGGCTCGGCAGTGTCCATCGGGAGAAAAAATCATACCCTCTTGATACAAATAACCAGCCTTTTGTGTAAGGGAAATTGAAACACCACCAGCTAGCACCATATCACACTGGTAATTCAGCAAACTTTGGCATCCCATTTGCACAGCCACCAATGATGTAGAGCAGGCAGTGTTAACATTAATGCTCGGTCCCTTCAGGTTCAGCTTGTAGGAGACTCGCGTTGGCACAAAGTCTTTATCATTGCTAATAAGAATCTGATAACTGCCCACAGATTCTAGTTGGTCACGGTTTGGGATGAGGTTATGAATCAAGTAATTATTCAGACCTGCACCAGCATACACGTCAATTTGACCATCGTATGTTTCGGAGTCGTAACCTGCATTTTCCAGAACCTCCCAAGCACATTCCAAAAACAGTCGGTGTTGAGGATCCATAATTTCAGCTTCCCTAGCACTAAAGCCAAAGAATGACGCGTCAAACATCTCTACGTCTTCTAATAAACCATTTGCTTTGACATAGTTGCGGTCACTCAGTATAGCTGGATCTATACCTGAAGCTTCTAGTTCTTCATCTGTGAAGAATGAAATAGACTCCACACCGTCGCGCAGATTCTGCCAAAACTGCTCGACATTATTGGCTCCCGGAAAACGACCAGCCATGCCAATTATAGCTATAGGTTCTTCGAAGTCTTTTACTTGCTTACTGGCACGACCATTGATTTTGTGCAAAGTCAGTTTTTCTGCATCTTTATGTTGACTGATATATTCTGCCAGAGCACTTATGGTTGGATATTTAAATAAGTCAACTACTGATATCTTTCTGTTAAATTTTTCTAATAACTTGTGATTCAACTTGCTATGAATTTGGATGATGAGGAGCGAATGACCGCCAATTTCAAAGAAGTTATCATGAATTCCAACCTTTTCCAGATTTAACACTTGTTGCCAAATTGCACAAATGAGTCGTTCCACCTCGTTTCGCGGCGCTACATATGCCTGCACTTCCAGTGTCGTTTGGTCAGGTGTAGGCAGTGCTTTGCGGTCAACTTTGCCATTGGAATTTAAAGGCAGGGTATCCAACATCACAAATACTGTTGGTACCATGTAATCTGGCAGTTTCTGTTTGAGGAAGGAGCGCAGTTCACTCTTTGTCACTGCTGTGTGTGTATGAGGTACAACATATGCGACTAAGCGCTTGTCCTCTGGAGTATCTTCACGGACGATGGCACAGCAGCTGTTGACATTAGGGTGTTGAGTTAGTACTGCCTCAATTTCTCCTAGTTCCATGCGGAAACCACGGATCTTCACCTGATGGTCGATGCGTCCAAGGTACTCGAGATCACCATTGGGCTGATAGCGCATTAAATCCTCTGTTTTGTACAACCGACTACCCGGCTCACCAAACGGGTTGGGAATGAATTTTTCGGCTGTCAGTTCTGGACGGTTGAGGTAGCCACGAGCTAAGCCCTCGCCACCAATGTGCAATTCCCCTGGCACACCTACTGGTACTGGTTGTAGATAAGTGTCAAGAATATAGAATTGTGTGTTGGCGATCGCACTTCCAATCGATACCAACCCAGAAGTTGCTTGCACTTGTGACACGGCTGACCAAATGGTTGTCTCTGTCGGACCATACATGTTCCACAAGCTAGCAGTGCGTTCCAACAATTGATTCGCCAGCTCTCGCGAAAGAGCTTCTCCACCACAAAGGATTTTCAGATCCTGGTTAGAAGAAAATCCGGTTTGCATCAGCAGTCGCCAAGTGGCTGGTGTACCTTGCATCACACTTGCCGTTTCTGCCAATGCTGCTGTGCTTTGTCCACCGTCTGTCATCACTTCTGGGCTGAGCACTACCCTAGCACCCACACTCAGAGGTAGGAATAGTTCTAAGACGGCGATGTCAAAGGTGATTGTCGTCACTGCTACGAGCACATCTGATGACACTACACCTGGTTCTCGCAACATCGAGCTTAAGAAATTGACGACGGCGCTGTGGCGAATTTGCACCCCTTTGGGTTGTCCTGTCGAACCAGAGGTGTAGATGGCGTAGGCGATGTTCTCGCTCAAGACGTGGCTATTGGGGTTGGATGAGTTGTCCGAATACGAGCAATCTTGATCTAAAAGCACAACATGCCCATGCTGCCATTCCAGTTGCTCTAGCAGATGTTGTTGTGTCAGCACTACGAACACCTGTGAATCAGCTAGTATGTACTCCAGTCGTTCTTTTGGATAGTTAGGGTCAACTGGTACGTATGCTCCTCCGGCTTTGAGAACTGCCAGTAATCCTACCAGCATCTGAGTGGAGCGTTGTGTGCAAATTCCTACCAACACCTCTGGTCCTACTCCCAGTGAACGTAGATGGTGTGCTAGTTGATTCGCTTTCGCATTTAACTCGCGGTAGGTGAGTTGTTCTGAGTCAAACTCTACTGCTACGGCATCTGGACTTTTTTGCACCTGTTGCTCAAACAACTGATGCATGCACAAATCTTTGGCGTACTCAGATGATGTGTTGTTCCACTCTACCAACATCTGATGCTGTTCACTACTCGTCAGTATTGCCAGGTTTGAAACTGGTGTCTGTGGATTGGCTACTACTGCCCCAAGGAGATTTTCATAGTGTTGTACCATCCGGACTATTGTTGAGTCGTCAAACAAGTCGGTATTATATTCGATAGATCCGCTCAGTCCAGAGCTAGTCTGCTCCATAAATAAAGTCAAATCAAAGTTGGTTGTGGAGCTATTGATTGGCAATAAACTAAGCGTTAAGTCGGGAAGTTGTAAAGGAGGCATCGGCGTTCGCAGCACAAACATCACTTGGAACAATGGTGCGTGGCTTAAGGAACGCTCTGGCTGCAATGCTTCTACTAATTGCTCAAATGGTAGGTCTTGATGCGCATACGCTGAGAGTGCAACTTCTCGCACTTGTGACAGTAGGTCGGCAAAACTGGGGTTACCAGACAAATTGCTGCGCAGGACTAAAGTGTTGAGGAATAACCCAATTAACCCTTCTATTTCACGGTGATTGCGGTTGGCGATCGGTGTACCCACACAAATATCTGTTTGTCCACTATAACGGTACAGCAATGTTTGATATGCTGCCAATAGTGTCATGAACAAGGTGACTCCTTGTCGCTGACTTAAGCTAGTCAGTGCAGCAGTCAGTTCCTGGCTGAGTGTGAATGTCTGTATTGCTCCTTTGTAGGTTTGAATTGCTGGTCGTGGACGGTCTGTGGGTAGTTCTAACAGTGCAGGAGCAGTCGCTAGTTGTTGCTGCCAGTATGCTTGTTGCGATGCTAGTACCTCTCCTGCTAAGTGCTGCTGCTGCCATACGGCATAGTCGGCGTACTGTATTGGCAACTCGCTTAAGTTTATTGGCTCGTCGTTGCAGACGGCATTATACACTGCTGCCAACTCTTTGACAACTACGCCCATTGACCAACCATCTGATACGATATGGTGCATCACTAGCAGCAACACGTGTTCTTTTGGTGTTAGGTTGAGCAATGTTGAGCGCACTAACAAATCTTCTGCTAGGTCAAATGGCCGCACTGCTTCTGTTGCTGCCAGTTCCTGACAACTCAACTGTTGTTCTGTTTCACCTAAATGTTGCAAGTCTATAATTTGCAACTTTAAGCAACGTTCTGGGTAAATCACTTGAGTCGCTTGCCCATCCGTGGTCACGACGAAGTTGGTGCGTAGGGCTTCATGGCGGCGGATCATGTAGTTGAGACTTTGCTCTAAGGCGCTTTGGTTGAGCGTACCTGAAAAATGCACTGCTGCGCTGATGTTGTAAAAGCCATTGTCTGGCTCAAACTGCTGTAAGAACCACAAGCGTTGTTGGGCAAATGACAGTGGTATATGTCCATTGCGTGCAACGGGATAAAGGGAATTAGTTGTAGCGGTTTCAGTGCGCTTTTGCAGCAGTAGTATAATTTTTTCTTTATATTGCTTAATCTCAATTAATAATGCTGGAGTCAATACATCTTCGGGACCGCGATAACGCAGTTTGCCGTTATCAACCCACAGTTCTACATTTTTTGCTGAAAGCTCTTGGAGAAACTCAACTAAATTCATAATTCACCCTCTATCCAATTTTCCTGGCTTGATGTAGCTACTAATGCAAGAGATGATTTGGAAGTAGAATGAGCTTCTGTTGATAGTTTGATTACATCCAAATCATCTCTTTGAAGAGAAGATGACGGTATAGATGACATTGTGTCTTCTAATGTTAATTCCTTAAGTAATAGCTCTGCCAGTGGTACGATGCTGGAGCCATCGACGAACTTTGCTACAGGCACATTCACCTCAAGGTCAGCTGTAATCGCGTTTTTGAGTTGAACAGCCATTAAAGAATCAAGACCTAATTCCAGCAGGGACTGCCGTGGATCTAAAGTCAGGGACGAGCCAAACCCTAGCATTTTAGTAATTTGCTCTTGTAGATAGACTACCAGGAGATTCAAGCGATCACCACTTTGAGCCTCCAACAATCGTGGTAGAATATTTGACCGTTGCACTGATGCCGCCAGTTCGGTTTCCTCCTGAATTTCCGGCTTAGCAAATAATTCAAAAAGTAACGGCGGCAGTTGACCACTGATGTGTGATTGCTGCCTTAAGATCGACCAATCGATTGGTAGCACCCCAATCTGTGAAGTTGCTTGTCCCAGCATCTGTTCTAGAACCTGCAATCCCTGCTTTGAACCAATACTATCCAGTCCTTGAGTAGCGTTAGCAGCCTGGAAACGGCTAGCCAAACTGGCTGCCATTCCAACCTCAGCCCACGGTCCCCAGTTGATGCTTAATCCTGGTAGTCCTAGTGAGCGGCGATGATGAGCCAGGATGTCCATGAAGCTATTTGCTGCTGCATAATTTCCTTGACCAGGTGAGCCAAGCAACGAAGCTACTGAGGAATATAGAACAAAGAAGTCTAATGGCAGATCGTGGGTCAAGGTGTGTAGATTCCAAGCTCCTTTTATTTTTGGAGCCATCACTCGGCTAAAGCGCTCCCAATTTTGCTGTAGCAAGATCCCGTCGTCTAAGACTCCGGCGGCATGAACAATCCCTCGCAGGGGTGGCATTGATGCCTGAATGACTTCAAGCAGCTTGACCATATCCTCCTGACTGGATACATCTGCTTTGGCAACTAGAACTTTTGCTCCCACTTGCTCCAGTTGACTTAAAGTTTCCTGTGCTTTTTGAGAAGCATCATTACGCCCAGTGATTACCAAGTGTCGCACTCCTTGCTCTATCATCCATTGGGCTACCAAAAGTCCCAAGGCACCCAGACCACCAGTAATTAGGTAAGTGCTATCTGACCGGAGCGCGACTTTTTTGAATTCTAACAGTTGCTTGGGTAGCAAGCGAGCGACATACCAATTTCCATCCCGAAAGGCTAGATGATCTTCTCCTTGAGTATCCTCAATTTCTGTTAATAGGTTTGTTGCTTCATCAAAAGTAGATTCAAGCGCTAAATCGAGTATTCCTCCCCACAATTCTGGATGTTCTAGAGCAATGACCTTACCGAGTCCCCACAAGGGAGCTTGAGCAACTGCCAAGGGAACATCATCTTTAACTGGTGTCGCCCCTCGGGTCACTAACCACAATCGGGGTGAGGTTGACCCATTGTACTTGACTAACGTCTGCACCAGATGCAATATGCTGCCACAACCAAGCTTCTGAGCATGCTCAAGAGTTGGGATAGTTAGCGCATCTGGCAAAGCTGCCTCTAAACTCCATAGGTGAACTATTCCTTTTAGAGGCGGTACTCCAGTCTCTAAAACTTCTTGAAATAGACGCTCGAAGTGTTCAGGGGTGGTTGGGTTGATGCTCCAAGTTCCAGTTTCTAAGGTTTGATATGCTTCCCCAGCATAGACCAGAATACAGTTTTGACCACGCCGTTGTAAAAGTTCTACGAAAGCTTGTCCTATACCACCAGCATCAGCAAAAACCACCCAACTCCCTGCTTCATCCGCTTGGATTTTCTGTAGGGCAGTCTGCGATCGCTGCGGCTTGGGCTGCCACTCTATGTGATAGAACCAATCCTTGATAGCAGCAGCTTGTATTTCTTGTTGATGTTGTTGAACGAGTACTTCTAACAGCTTAGGTAATATTTTTACATCATCTTCTGAGAAATTACTTACTCCTTCTAGCTGCTGCACTAACTGTTTTATATTCCCTTCGTGTAAGAAGTTAACAATTGATGTCTGGTTTTTTTGTTGTGATAATAACTCTGTTTGTTGATTCCCATTTTTATCCTTTTCTGCCCAATAGCGCTGTCGTTGAAAGGGATAGGTGGGCAACACCACCCGATGACGCGGATAGTCTTGGTCAAAACCAGACCAGTCTACGTCTGTTCCACGTACGTATAGTTCGCCCAAACTCTGGAGCATTTGCTGCCAATCTGACTGCCCTGGACGCAAGCTGGGTAGCCAGACTCCGACTTCTTCGCTTAGACAGTTACGCCCCATCCCTAATAAAGTTGGTTTGGCTCCGATCTCTACAAACACCTCATAACCCTTTGCATGCAGTGTCTTGAGACTTGACGCAAATTGTACAGGGCAGCGTAAATGTTGACACCAGTAATCAGCTGAGATTTCTTGCCATGTCAGTTGTTCTCCTGTGAGGTTAGAGATGATCTCAATTTGAGGAGTGGCGTAATTGACTGTAGCTGCTACCTCACGAAATTGAGCCAGTATTGGCTCCATCAGTGGTGAGTGGAAAGCGTGTGATGTTTGTAGCTTTTTCGTTTTTATTCTTACTGCCTGTAAGGAGGCACAGATACTTCGGACTGCCTGCGCTTCACCAGATATCACCGTGTTTTCTGGTCCATTGAAGGCGGCAATTGCTACTTTTTTACTACTTAAATCAGTAATAGCACGTAGAGACTCCTCGGAAGCAAACACTGCTACCATCTCACCACCAACAGGCAAACTTTGCATCAGTTGGCTTCTTGCTGCAATCAGCTTTAGCCCATCCTCCAAACTCAATACTCCCGCCACACAAGCAGCGACGTATTCCCCGACACTATGACCCATCACTGCATCCGGAGCAATTCCCCAGGATTTCCACAACTGTACCAGAGCATACTCTATAGCAAATACAGCCGGTTGAGTATATGCTGTTTCATCTAATGGTGAACTTTCTCCTGCTTGAGGATACAGCACTGATAGCAGTGGCTTTTCCAGATAAGCAGATAAAATTTCATTGCAGTGGTCTAGGGTTCGCCGGAACACAGGTGCTTGCTCGTAGAGTTGCTGTCCCATCCCCATGTACTGTGATCCTTGACCTGTGAACAGGAATGCTACTTTGGCTGCGGTGCTTTGGATGTGACCTTGTACAATACCTGTAGAAACTTCCCCACTCGCGAAGGCTGTCAGTTTTTCTTGTGCTTCGGTTGAGGAAGTCACTACAACGCTGAAGCGATGGGCGAAGTGAGACCGTGCTACTTGGGTAGTGTAGCAAAGATCTGCAAGCAATAAGTCAGGATGAGCAGCAATGTGTTGCTGATAGCGTTGAGCGAGTTCTGTCAGTGCTGCTGGTGTCTTAGCCGATAGAGTCAGCAGTTGCACCTGCCGTTCCACCACTGGAGCTACAGCAGGTTGAGGTGTTGGTGCTTCTTCTAGCACGACATGGGCATTAGTGCCACTAAATCCAAAGGAACTGACACCTGCTAGTCTTCGCTCATTCTCGACGCTCCAAGGAGTGCGTTCAGTAGGCACCTTCACAGGTAATTCCCAATTGATGTAGGGATTAGGATTTTGGAAATGCAGATGTGGTGGAATTTCTTTGTGTTGCAGGGCTAGTACCACTTTTATCACACTTGCGATACCTGCTGCGCTTTCCAAATGACCGATATTGGTTTTCACCGAACCAACGATGAGAGGTTGGTCTAGTGATGAACGTGCTTTGCCGAAAACTGCACCAAGTGCGCCAATTTCGATTGGATCGCCTAGTGATGTTCCAGTTCCATGAGCTTCGATATAGCTAATTTGTTCCGGATCAACTTGAGCAGTAGCTAAGGCTTGACGAATGACTTTTTCCTGAGAGGGGCCACTGGGTACAGTCAAACCTCCACTGGGACCATCTTGGTTAACCGCTGAACCGCGAATCAATGCCAAAATGCGATCGCCGTCTGCTAAAGCATCAGATAAGCGTTTGAGGACAATGACACCACAGCCTTCTCCTCGCACATAACCGTCTGCTTCAGCATCGAAGGTTTTACAGCGACCGTCAGATGCCATCATCCGTGCCTTAGAGAAAACTATATTGGTTTCTGGTGTCAAAATTAAGTTTACGCCTGCAGCTAGAGCCATACTACATTCACCGTTTCGCAGGCTCTGACACGCCAGATGTAACGACACCAATGATGAAGAACAAGCTGTATCAACTACTAGACTAGGACCTGTCAGTCCGAGAACATAAGATAAGCGTCCTGCTGCAACGCTCAAAGCATTACCAGTACCAAAGTAGGCGTCAATGTTTTTGGGAGTGTTGGGCCATAACACCCTCATGTAATCATTAGTACAAATACCGACAAACACACCTGTCTGGGTATCATACAATTGTTTGGGTACTTGATTGGCGTGCTCTAGAGCTTCCCAACTCACCTCAAGTAAAAGGCGTTGCTGTGGGTCAAGACTTGTTGCTTCCCGAGGAGAAATGCCAAAGAATTGCGGATCAAATTGTTCTGTTTGTTCTATAAACCCGCCGTACCGAGTAGACATTTTTCCAGGAGTATCTGGATCGGGGTCGTAGTAAGATTCAATATCCCAACGCTCCAAAGGAACTTCTGTGATGGCATCTACTCCTGTTTGTAAGATCTGCCAAAATGCCTCTGGGCTATTTGCACCACCAGGAAATCGGCAACCTATGCCAATAACAGCGATCGCCTCAGTTTTGGTACGCTCCAAAGCATCAAGCTTGGATTGCATTTCCTTGAGTGCCAGCAGCGCCCGTTTAGTCGAGGATAAGTTAGTTTGCTCTACAGGGTTGCTCATACAGGTTCCTAGTGGTTAATCTTTTCTAGTTGTTGCAGCAACAATGCTTCTGCCTCTTCTTCAGAAAGTTGTTCTACTTCTGCTAAAACATTCGAGTCAGCCGCATCGCTCTCGTTCATATTTGCCGATGTCTCAATTGACAGTATTTCCGTCGCTAGATAATTAACCAAAGCCTCTACTGTTGGATAATCAAATATCAGGGTCGAGCGGAGTGAGCATCTCAGGCTAGCTTCCAGCCAATTCTTCAGTTCCACCGCCATCAGCGAGTCAATTCCCAGATCAAACAGTCTCTGACGGGGTTCAATTTGTTCGGGTGAACTTAAAGCAAGAACCTTGGCAATTTGAGAGCGAATATGAGTTGCCAGAAGAGTATGACGTACTTCTAACGGAGCTGCTTCTAACTGCTGGAGAAACTGCGATTTTTCTTTTGAGGTTGGTTCGATTCCGGTGGCGAATCCTTCTAGGAAGGTTGATACTGTGTCTTGAGCAAATTGCCCAATAAACTTTGACCAGTTAATCGATATCACCCCGACTTGGGCAAGGCTGTGCTCCAGTAATCCCAAAAGCTGCAATCCTTCACCAGAAGAGATGGTTCCTAGACCTAGCGCTGACAAGCGATCGCGATCGCGGTCTTTGAGAGCAGCTGACATTCCAGCTTCTGACCATGGTCCCCAGTTGATACTCAAACCCGGTAATCCCATGGTACGGCGATGCTGCATCAGCACATCCATAAAAGTATTGGCAGCTGCATAGTTGCCTTGACCGAGTGAACCAAATAAAGCTGCAACTGAAGAGAAGCAGACAAAGAAGTCAAGTGGTAATTCTTTAGTTAACTCATGCAGATGCCAAGTTCCTTGAACTTTCGGTGCCATTACCTTCACAAAGCGCTCCCAGTTCTGCTGCAGCAAAACTCCGTCATCCAAAATTCCCGCAGCGTGAATAATTCCTCGCAAGGGTGGCATAGTTGCTTGAACTTTATGAAGTAACTGAGCAACATCTTCTTGTTTCGCAATGTCTACAGAGGCAACCAAAACTCTAGTTCCCATCTGTTCTAATTGCTGGATGGCTGCAACAGTTCTGTCGTCAGCGCCACGACGCCCAGCCAGGATAAGATATCGCGCCCCTTGCTCAACTAACCAATGTGCTACCTTAAGTCCTAAGGCTCCTAGACCGCCAGTAATGAGATAGCTACCATCTTCTCGCACCAGTTCCTCTAAATTCTTTGCATTTGCTGCAATCTTTGGCTGAGAAACCACCACTTTGCCGATATGTTTCGCTTGCGCCATGTACCGGAAGGCATTAACCACTTCCTCAATAGGAAAGACCTTGTGTGGTAAAGGTTTCAGTTTGCCGTCCTGGAATTCCTGCATCAGATCTTGCAATATAGAGGCGATCGCTTTTGGCTCGTTCATTGAAATGTTGAGCAGTTCGAAAGGGAAGTAGGACACATCAGGTCTAGTAGCTTGTACCTGCTCATGCTCCCAAATGCCAATCTTACCAATTTCGACGAATCTTCCCCCTCGTCCCAATACCTCAAAGCTCTTAGAAATGAATTCACCACTCAAGCTGTTAAGCACAATGTCCACACCCTGTCCCTGAGTAATTGCCATGATTTCTTCCGCAAAATCCAGGGTTCGGGAGTTCATCACATACTCCACACCCATGGACTTGAGGAAGTTCCACTTACTTGGGCTAGCAGTGGCAAATACTTGTGCTCCTGCTGTTTGAGCAATCTGAACAGCTGCCTGACCGACACCACCAGCCGCTGCATGAATCAAAACGCGATCGCCTGGTTTGATTTTAGCCAAACACTGCAATCCGTAGTGTGCTGTCGTGAAGGCGACCGGAATTGTCGCTGCTGCTTCAAAGCTCAGCCCTTGCGGTTTGTGGGCTACCAAATTAGCATTGACAACGACAAAGCTGTTAAAACTACCAATAGCGTTGGCTGCAATCACTTCGTCACCAACCTTAAAGTTGGTCACACCTTCACCTATTGCTACAATCTTGCCCGCACACTCCCCACCAAAGGGTAGGTCGTCTGTTGACTTAATCCCCAATTGCTCGATATGTTCCTTGAGCATTCCCAAGGCATTAAGCACATCTCGGAAGTTCAACCCAGTCTCACGGACTTGAATTTCCACTTCTCCTGGTTCCGGTTTGCGCCGCGTCAACGGTACTAAAGTTAGATTATCTAAAATACCGTACTCGGAAATCTTCAATTCAAAGGGCTCAACGCCAATCTGAACTTGTCCCTGTTGAACAGTCTCACTCGACTGGTATCGCTCCAACCTAGCGACGTAACGCAAACCCTGGCGATACGCAATTTGGTTTTCTCGATCACCAGAGGATAGCTCTTCCACCAAAGCTGAGATATCGTCTGTTACCGGATCTAAATCCAAACACATGCAGTGCAAATCGGGGTGTTCCAGAGTTATGACTTTACCCAGTCCCCACAGTGGAGACTGTTGAACTTGCACAGGTAAGGAAGCACTTCCAACCAACTGTGCTCCTTTGGTTACCAACCAGAAATGTTGCAACCCAGACAATTGAGCTATATGCAGGGATTGAACCAAGTGAAGAACACTACCACTGCCTAAACTTTGCGCTCGCTGCAAAGCATCTGAAGAAAGCTCATTTCCCGCTGACTCTAAACTCCACAAATGCACAATTCCACGGAAAGAAGACTCACCATCCTTACCAATATCCTGAAGTAAACATTGGAAGTCTGCAAGTGCTAGTGGATCAAGTTCGTAATGTTCTGATGTTATCTGCTTATAAGTGGAGCCAACAAAAGCTAGAACACAGCGATCGCCCTGTGTTCTCAATTGTTTAGCTAGTTTTGTACCAATGCCTGTGCTATCTGCAAATATGAGCCAGTTGCTTTGCTGTTTACGACTTACTGATGACGATTGAGGCTGACGTGGCTGAGGTTTCCAGATGACTTGGTACAGCCAATTTCCTAAATTTTCCTTTTGAAGGATGCGCTGCAAAACTTTGGAGTTAGTTCGCCTGACGGTTAGTCCCTCTACCTGAGCAATAAGCATTCCATTCGGATCTAGTAGACTCAAATCAGTGCGCAACAGTTGCTGCTCTAACCCCTGAGCTTGTACAATTTTGACTTGACTCCATAACAAATGAGTATTGGGGCGAGAATAAATTCTCAAGCGCTTTACACTCACAGGTAAATAAGCATCTTGCCGCTCATCTATGGAAAAAATACCCGCTATAACTTGGAAGCTAGCGTCTAGGAGAACAGGGTGTAATTGATACTGAGCAGCTTCTGAGTGTAATACTTCTGGCAATCTAATTTGCCCGATCGCCTCTTCCTGACGTTTCCTAATTTGTGCAACCGCCTGAAAGCTTGAACCGAAGTCGACGCCTACAGCCTGAAATTGTTGATAGTAGTCAGCAACAGAAACTTCCTCTGGGTATTGAGTTTGTAAAGTAGTTAAGTCTACCGATTCTGGGAAGAGTGCTGCTTCGTCCCTCTTGATTTTTCCAATGGCGTGTAGTGTCCAGATGGGTTTCTCCTCATCCTGACTTTCTGTGAGGCTAAAGATTTGGAAAGAGTAGCCAGAAGTCTCTTGAGGCGTCAACACCATTTGCAGAGTTTTACCCTCATCTTTTGGCAATATCAAAACTTGCTGAATGTCAACATCCTCTAGTACCAAATTTGAGGATTTGAAGACAGCTGCTCCTGCTGCCAAAGCCATCTCCAAGTAAGCTGTAGCTGGTACAATTGTTAAACCAAAAACGCGATGATCATTTAGATAAGCTGGCGAATCTTGACTGATTTGGCACTGGAAATGAATATTTTCAGAACCTGGTAGATGCAAGCGTTGACCGAGTAAGGGGTGATAATTCTCCGCATTTGTACCCTTTGTTGACAAAAACTGCGTTTGATGACGTGTCTCCACCCAATAGCGCTGTCGTTGGAAGGGATACGTAGGCAACACCACTCGCCGATGTGCATACTCTCGGTCAAACCTTGACCAGTCTACCTCGGCTCCACGTACGTATAATTCTGCTAAACTCTGGAGCATTTGCTGCCAGTCTGATTGCTTTGGACGCAAGCTGGGCAGCCAGACACCCACTTCTTCTGCTAAGCAGTTACGCCCCATCCCCAATAAAGTTGGTTTGGCTCCGATCTCTACAAACACCTCATAACCCTTTGCATGCAGTGTCTTAATACTTGACGCAAATTGGACAGGACTGCGTAAATGTTGACACCAGTAATCCGCTGAGATCTCTTGCGATGTCAGTTGTTCTCCAGTTAAGTTCGAGATGATGTCAATTTGGGGAGCTGCGTAGTTGACCGTAGCTGCTATCTCACGAAATTGAGCCAGTATCGGCTCCATCAGCGGTGAGTGGAAAGCGTGCGATGTTTGTAGCTTTTTCGTCTTTATTCCTGCTGCCTCTAGTTGGGCTACTATTGCCCGCACTGCACCCACCTCGCCAGATATCACCGTGTTTTCCGGTCCATTATATGCTGCTATTGCTACTTTTTTATTATTTGTTTCAATAATTTTGCTTATAGATACTTCAGATGCAAACACTGCCACCATCTCTCCTTCTGACGGCAAACTCTGCATCAGTTGCGCTCGTTGGGCAATCAGCTTGAGTCCATCCTCTAAGCTCATCACTCCTGCACTGACAGCTGCTACGTATTCTCCGACACTATGACCCATCACTGCATCCGGAACAATTCCCCAGGATTTCCACAACTGCACGAGCGCATATTCTACGGCAAACACAGCCGGTTGCGTATATGCTGTTTCATCTAATGGTGAGCTTGACTCATCTTGGGGATACAGCACTGATAGCAGCGGCTTTTCTAAATAGGGACGCAGAATTTCATCGCATCTGTTCAGCGTTTGCCTGAAGATGGATTGTGTTTCGTAGAGTTGCCGTCCCATCCCTATATACTGCGATCCCTGACCTGTGAACAAAAACGCTATCTTGGGTACACTGCTGCTTTGCCTCTGAAATACCCCTGCTTTCTGTCCGCTGGAAAAATCTGCTAGCTTTTCACGCACTTGTGTTGATGAGGATGCCACTATACTCAGCCGATGCGGAAAATGAGAACGACCTGTATTGGCAGTAAAGCAGATGTCTTCTATAGCTAAAGATGGATTGACACCTAAGTAATTCTCATATTGAAGTGCTAACTGCTTCAGTGCCTCTTCGGTCTTCGCGGATAGCGTCAGCAGATGCACTGGGCGTTCTTTTTGAGCTTGCACTGGCTCTAATACTGGCGCTTCTTCCAACACGATATGAGCATTAGTACCACTCATCCCAAAGGAACTGACTCCTGCCATCCGTCGTTTTTCTCCGGAAAACCAGAGCATCGGCGACTTGGATACCACCACTGGCATTTCATCCCAGTTGATGTAAGGATTGGGTTGCTCGAAGTGCAGATGAGGAGGTATCTCGTTGTGTTGCAGAGAAAGTAACACTTTGATGATACCTGCTATTCCTGCTGCTGATTCTAAGTGACCGATATTGGTTTTCACTGAACCAACTATGAGAGGGTTTTCTGGCGATCGCCCTTCACCGAACACAGCTCCTAAAGCTCTGATCTCAATGGGGTCTCCCAAAGACGTTCCTGTAGCGTGAGCCTCAATATAGTTTACCTCAAAAGGCTCTATTTTAGCGCTCTTCAGCGCTTGGCGAATCAGTGCTTGCTGAGCCGAACCATTGGGAACCGTCAAACCACTACTGGGTCCATCATGGTTGATCGCGGAAGCCCGAATCAGAGCTAAGATGTTATCTCCATTCGCCTGTGCATCTGAAAGGCGCTTGAGGACTATAATGCCGCATCCCTCACCCCGCGCAAAACCATTGGCTGCCGCATCGAAGCTGTGGCAGCAGCCATCAATGGAGAGGGCATGGGATCTGGATAGAAAAATATGTACTTCTGGTGATAGCATCAGCTGTACTCCGCCAGTCAAAGCCAGATCGCACTCTCCCGTACGCAAGCTCTTACAAGCTTGATGAATCGCTACCAACGAAGAAGAGCAAGCAGTATCTATTGCTATGCTTGGACCTTGTAGCCCTAGAACATAGGACAATCGACCAGACGCAAAGCAAAAGCCATTACCTGTGCCGTCATAAACGCTGATGCGTGTAGGATCACCAGAATTCAGTTGCAATTGTGCATAATCATTTTGACCAATTCCTATAAAAACGCCAGTTCGGCTACCCGCTAAATAGTTGGGTGCAATTCCAGCCCTCTCCAAGGCTTCCCAGCTCACCTCCAACAGTAACCGCTGCTGCGGGTCCATGCTCATCGCTTCCCGAGGGGAAATCCCAAAAAACAGGGGATCGAACTGGTCTACCTGCTGCAAAAATCCACCCCTACGAGTGTACATTTTCCCTTGGGCATCGGGGTCTGGATCATAGTAAGCATTGATATCCCAGCGATCACGGGGAACTTCTACCATCGCATCCACGCCATTGTGCAAAAGACTCCAGAAGGTATCTGGATCATGAGCACCCCCAGGAAAACGACACCCCATGCCAATGATTGCGATCGGCTCTGTGCTTGAGCGCTCAACCGCCTCAAGTTTGGTTCGTGCTTCCTTCAAAGCAAGAAGTAGTCGTTGCGATGAAGACAGATTATCTATTCTGTCAGAAATGTTGTCCATTTCAGTTCCCCCTCACCAAATTTTCTAGTTTTTCGAGTTCCTCCGCAATTGACGCTTCTACTCCAACTTCGGAAAGCTGTTCTACCTCTAACAAAGCCTCGGCTTGCTCGTCTTCAGCTTTGGGCAACTCTGTGTCACTCAAAGCAGGTATCTCCCAACCCATGACCTGTCTTGCTATATATCCGGCAAGATCTTTAATGGTCGGAAATTCAAAGGTTATAGTGACTGGCAGAGAAGCGCCCAAATTGACTTCCAAGCGGTTCTTGAGCTCGACTGCCATCAGAGAGTCCATACCCATATCAAAAAAACCTTGCTGCGGGTTTGGCAATTTGGATGGACCAAGTTTCAGTACCCTAGCGACTTCACTTTGAATGTAAGTAATTAATAAAGAGAGGCGATCACGAAGCGTTTCTGTAGGAGATTCGCTTGCCAAGTGCTGTTTTAACTTTTGTAAAATTTCACTTTCGGACACCTTTGACTGTTGAGACTGCAGCGTGGCTTCTTCTTGCAAAACCTGGCGGCTCAGCTTAGACAGAAAAGGAGATTTAGCAGCTATTTGATCTATTTGGAGAAGCTGTGACCAGTTTATTGGAATTGCCCAAACTTGTGTTAAGTTTTGGCATAAAGCACGGCTCATTGCTTGCAATCCTTGCTCAGGCGTAATACTTCCGATTCCAAAGCCTGCAAGTCGCTCGTCGTTGCGAACTCGTGCAGCCATACCAACCTCTGCCCAAGGTCCCCAGTCAATGCTAAGTGCGCTCAAGCCTTGGACTTTGCGATAATGAGCAAGAGCGTCCAAAAAGGCATTGGCAGCACTGTAATCACCTACTCCGCGATTTAATAAGCCCAGTTGGTGCGTTGCTGAAGAGAAAAGTATGAAAAAGTCTAAATTAACTCCTTCAAAAAGACGGTGCAGCAGCCATCCTCCCATCACTTTTGGACGCAACACCTCATTCACTCTGGCAGTATCCAGTTCTTGCAGTAATTTTCCTCCTGGTATACCTGCCATGTGCAGCACACCTCGAACTGGTGGACAACCTTGATTTTTCAGTGCCTGTAGCACGGAGGACATCTGTGCCTCATCTGCTACATCAGATGAGGCAAGATACACAGTTGCTCCTTGGGCTTCCAACTTCGAAACAGCAGCCACTTGGCGCTCTACGTAGCTACCTTCTTCTACCTCACTCCAACTGTCGCGCGGAGGCAGTGTAGTACGTCCCAATAAAATGAGATGCCGAGCACCTTGCTCTACCATCCATTGAGCGACTTGAAGTCCTATGCCTCCTAGTCCTCCAGTCAGCAGATAACTGCAATCCTCTCTCCAGCTGAACGGAAGTACACTTTGCGTAGATTCTTCACGCTTTTGTATAAGACGGGCAACATAAGGCTGCCCCTGACGGAAAACAAGTTGATCTTCTATATCCTGACCATATATGATATTTAACAATTGAGAAGCCGTTTCATCTCCTGTCGCTTGAGGATCTAAGTCTACCATTCCTCCCCAAAGTTCCGGGTGTTCAATAGCACATGTCTTACCTAAACCCCAAAGCGATGCTTGAGCGACTGCTGGAGGTGCAGACTCTGTACCTACCAGTTGAGCACCTCTGGTGACAACCCATACACGAGGCGGTATGGATTGTTTCGCGTTGCTCACTACTGCTTGAACTAGGCTTAATACGCTGTGAATCCCTAATACCTGGGAAGCCTCCAGAGAATCAGGTGTCATCTGAAAAGAAAAAGTTTCATCCAGACTCCACAAATGAATCACACCTCGGCAGAGTGGTTGATTCGGCTCTAGTACATTCTCAATTAACTGATGCACCTGTTCTGGTGAACTTGGGTTAATCCTGAATTGTCCCTGTTCTGATATCTGGTAAACTTCGCCAGGAGTAACCATCAAACAGGTTTCTCCACGTGCTGTTATCAGCGCTGCTAATCTTTGTCCAACACCGCTGCTATCTGTGAATATTAACCAACTACCTAGCTGTTCTGGTTGCAGATTCTTGATTTCTTGTAGTGATGTTGCTTCCCATTGCAATTCATAAAACCAATTATTATTAAGATTTTCTTGGGTCATCCGTGCAGCAGTTTCAGTTCGCCGTAGCTGTAAGCCAGAAGCCTTGGCTACCAACATTCCTGCCTGGTCGAAAATGTGTACGTCTCCCTCAAACTCGTTTGCGCTACGGCTGAGTTCTGACCGCAGAACAGCATGGCTCCAAAGGAGTTTGTCAATTGGACCGTTGACTTGTAAACTGCGAAGACCCACGGGTACATAAAGCGCACCCCCACTATCTAAAAGATTGTAAGTTGGCAGTGTAGCCACCAACACTTGGAAACAAGCATCCAGAAATGCTGGGTGGATTTCGTAATCATCTGCTGATGGTTCCAATTCTTTGAGAAGCTGTACCAGTGCTAGGGATTCCCCATCGCGTCGCCAGAGGCGTTCTATACCTTGGAAACTCGCTTCCAACTGCACTCTGTATTCGTCGCGTAACTTCTTATAGAACTGTGAACCAGGAATCTCTTCTGGACATCGAGCCTGAATTTTTTCTTGTGAAAATTCTGAGAAACCCGAACTAGCACCATTAGCACTATCAGCATCATGAGTCGAAATGCCTGAAACACTCGACTTCGCAGCCAATATTTCGGCTGCTGTGGAATTGCGATGTTTGTGCGATCGCAATTCCACAGCATGGTAACGCTCTTTGAGTTGATTTAAGTAGGGTAGGTGTTTGAGAATCAAATCTGCCTTTGGTCCAAAGTCGAGCAGACAGGCGGCTTCATCCACGCCTATGCTATCTAGTTGCTCTAGCAAATCAAGACATGTTTCGGGTGTCCCAATGAGTCCTCTGGAAGAAGCAAATCTTTCATACAAGAAATTAACAAAATCATCCAGGTCTTTTGGAGACAGGGAGGCAATATCTGCGCTGCGACCTCTACTACTGGCAAGATTTTTAAGCAGACCGAAGTTAGATTTGAGATATTCGCAATAGGGTCTGCGAACAAGTTCGCGGACAACATTCATGTCTTCCCCAACAAAGGTATGCAACATCACCGTCACCACACCTGCTTCCGGAGCGTGTCCGTGCTTGGCTCGTGCTTGACGATAAAGGGCAATTTTTTCGGCTAATTGCTCAGTGCTCTGGTCTAGTAGATGAGTCAAAAGATTGGCACCAATCTCTCCCGCTTGAGTAAAGGTTTGGGGATTCCCGGCGGCTGTGATCCAGATGGGCAATTCTTTTTGGATTGGCGTTGGGTAAACCCTAACCTCAATCTGGTTACCATTGCCATTTGTCACTGGGATAGATTCGCCTTGCCAAAGTTTTTGTATTGTTTGGATACCAGAAAACATTTCTTTGTGGCGGTTTGGAAATTTCTCTGGATAAAAGGCAAAATCATCAGGGTTCCAGCCGGAAGCAAAGGAAATTCCTACCCGACCTCCTGACAAATTATCGACAACAGCCCATTCTTCCGCAATCCGAATGGGATTGTGTATTGGCGCGACTACACTGCCAGCTTGTAAGCGGAGGTGCTTGGTTTCCCTTGCTAATGCTGCGTGCAACACTGCTGGATTTGGGTAAAGACACCCAAATTTTGTAAAATGCCGTTCTGGTACCCACAAACTGGAAAAGTCATGTTGGTCGGCAAATCTAGCACTCTCAATAACCAGACGATATTTATCTCCGATTAAAGCCTCTTCACTGCTGGCAAAAAACATCAAACCGAACCGCATGATTTTTTCTCCTGTTTATCACTGTGGGCAGATTTTTGCAGTTGCATGTAATGTCCACTTTTTGGGGGATTGCTCTGCATCTGTTGGGCGGCTATAGACTTGAAAAGATGCGCTTGCATCCACATCAGTAGCAAGGATCACCTGAACAGTTTGAGTGCCATTCTCAGGAACGAAGAGTACATTGTGTAGCTCCAGATCCTTCACCTGGTGAAACTCTTGCCCAAAGGCTTCTTTGCTAGCGGCTAAAGCCATTTCTAAATAAATGGTCAAAGGTAATACTGCCGCTCCCCGGAGTCGATGCTGTCCCAAATATGGGAGGCGAAGTTTATCAAGTTCTATTTCCCAGCAGTAATTGTTGGGAAGATGAGCCAATTTTTTTAATTGAGCGCCCAAAAGTGGATGTCCTTTAATACCGTTTGAGTTCTCCTGATATTCCAGACGGTACAAGTCTTTGTTATCTGCTTTTGTCTCAACCCAATACTGCGATCGCTCCCACGGATAAGTCGGTAAACTGATTCGCTGACGCAGATAGTCTCGGTCAAAACCAGACCAATCTACGTTTGTTCCACGTACGTATAGTTCACTCAAACTCTGGAGCATTTGCTGCCAATCTGACGGTCCCGGACGCAAGCTGGGCAACCATACTCCTACTTCTTCGCTCAAGCAGTTACGTCCCATTCCCAACAATGTTGGTTTTGGTCCGATCTCCACAAACACCTCATAACCACTACTGTGAAGCGTCTTGATACTTTCGGCAAATTGTACAGGCGAGCGTAAATGCTGACACCAATATTCTGGAGTGATTGCTTCTGCTGTTTGCCGCTCTCCAGTTACGTTGGATATCAGATCAATGTGGGGGGCGGCGTAGGTCACCTGGTTAGCCATCTCGTGGAATTCTGCCAGTATCAGCTCCATCAGTGGTGAGTGGAAAGCGTGGGATGTTTGTAGTTTTTTGGTCTTAATTCCTGCTGCTTCTAATTGGGTTGCTATTGACCGCACTGTCTGCGCCTCACCAGAAATAACGGTACTTTGCGGTCCATTATATGCTGCAATTGCTACTTTATTTTTATGTAACTCAATAATTTCTCGTAGAGACGCTTCCGATGTCAACACTGCTACCATCTCACCACCAGGAGGTAAACTCTGCATCAGACGGCTTCTAATAGCAATTAGCTTTAGCCCATCTTCTAAGCTTAAGACTCCGGCAACAGTTGCAGCGACGTATTCCCCTACACTATGACCCATCACTGCAGTCGGTTCGATACCCCAAGATTTCCACAATTGCACCAGGGCATATTCTAGGGCAAATAATGCCGGTTGGGTATAAGCAGTTTCATCTAGAGGTGAGGTTTCCCCTGCTTGAGGATACAGAACTGATAGCAGGGGCTTTTCCAGATAGGCACGTAGAATTTCATCGCAGCGATCAAGTGTTTGCCGAAAGGTGGGTTGGGTCTCGTAGAGTTGCCGCCCCATGTCTATGTACTGCGACCCCTGACCTGTGAAGAGGAAGGCTATCTTCGGGCGCTTTTTGCTGCTTACCTGACCACTCACAAGTCCGGCAGTCTCCCTATCGGTGAGCAAATTACTGAGTGCTTCTTGTAACTGCACAGCTGATTCAGCGACAACGGCAAGACGGTGGTTAAAATGCGATCGCCCCGTATTAGCAGTGAAGCAAACATCTGCCAACGATACTTCAGGATGAGACGCCAAGAAATCTACATAACTTTGTGCCAAATTTTTGAGAGCGTTGTCACTTTTCGCTGAAAGCGTAAGAAGGTTAACTTCGCGTTCGTTCTCACTAGCTACCGCAGCCGTTAAGGGCGCTTCTTCTAAGATGACATGGCAATTGGTACCACCGAAGCCAAACGCGCTAACTCCAGCTAAACGCCTTTCCTTTCCTGAAGACCAAAGTTGACACTCAGTTGGAATACAAAAGGTCGTCTCTTCCAAAGAAATATATGGATTGAGCTGCTTCAGGTGCAGATGAGGCGGAATTTTTTGATGTTGCAGCGAAAGTACGACCTTAATGACGCCAGCTATCCCAGAAGCTGCTTCCAAATGACCAATATTGGTCTTGACCGAGCCAAGCCAACAGGTCCGCTCTGGCTCACGACCCTCCATGAGCACGGCTTTGAGAGATTTGAATTCGATTGGATCTCCCAGAGAAGTGCCAGTACCGTGAGCTTCAACATAGCTAATCTGTGCTGGTGTGACTCCTGCATTTTTCAAGGCTTGACGGATGACTGCCTGCTGAGAAGGTCCATTGGGGGCTGTCAGTCCATTACTCAAACCATCTTGGTTAACTGCCGTACCTCTGATGACTCCCAGAACCTTATTCTCATCTCTCAGAGCATCCGAGAGGCGCTTGAGGACAACGACACCGCATCCTTCACCCCGGACATAACCATCAGCACTGGCATCAAAGGTTTTACAACGACCATCCGATGACATCATGCGAGCTTGGGAGTAGATAATGCTCTGTTCTGGTGACAGCATCAAGTTCACTCCTCCAACAAGGCACAAATCGGATTCTGCATTTTGCAAGCTCCGACAGGCAAGATGTATCGCCACTAGGGACGAAGAACAGGCTGTTTCGACTATCAAACTAGGACCCCGTAAGTCGAGCAAATAGGACAGACGATTGGCAGCAACACCAAGCGTACTACCAGTGCCATCGTAGGCATCAATGCGGGCTACACCTCTTTTCGGTATCAGAAGTCCGTAATCATAGTTACCAATCCCAATAAAAACACCAGTTAAACTACCCGAAAGACTGGCAGGCACAACTCCCGCGTTCTCCAAAGCCTCCCAAGCAACCTCCAAAACCAACCGCTGCTGAGGATCGATTCGCTCTGCTTCGCGCGGAGAAATGCCGAAGAAGTCTGCATCGAACCGATCTACCTGTTTGAGGAATCCGCCATGGCGAGTATTCATCTTTCCTGGTGTAGCTGGCTCTGGACAGTACAAGGCATCAATATCCCATCGCTCCGGAGGAACTTCAGAGATCGCATCTACCCCGTTGCACAAGATCTGCCAGAAGCCCTCCGGACTGTCAGATCCGGGAAAACGGCAACCAATACCAATAATTGCGATAGGTTCCACTGCAAAGCCTCTAACTGCTAAGTGTTGCTACTGATTATGTTGCAAATGCCTACGACAGGAGTTTTAAGCAACTGAACTGGCAAACTGTTTGAAGGCTGCGACGTTGCGTTGAATAGCTCTTTCAATCGACCCACCTGCAGCCATGATACGCATCTCGCGATTTATCGGCCACAGATAGTCGAGGCGATCAAAAAACCGACGCAAATCGGATAAAAGAATTTGGTGATACTTAAGATTTACGTGAAATCCTTCATGTTCTTGACACAAGCACTTTTCCATCCAGTGAAGAGCTTCTTGAGAAGACATCCCAAACAGGGGCGAGGTGAGCGAGCGATAGTATGAGGGCATGAAAGAGGCGTCATCTCGGAACACAGCAGGTAGTCCACCAGGAAGTCCACCCAAAACTCCGCGTTGTGTCACATAAATAATGACATTGGCTAGCAATTTCTCATACACCGTTGGCTTCGGGAAATCCTTATACACGTCCTGAGAAATTGTCTGAGACATTGTTGTATGGAAGGATTCATCTAACATATGATAGTAAGAGATTGCTATTGGAGCGGGAATGAACTCGCCATTCTTCTCTAGATCCTTAAAGTGTTTGTAATAGCGATATTCACGGTTCTTCAGGTACATATTCGCTATCATGCGGGCTGAGTAATACTGTGCTGCTAAGAAGGGTGAACTTCCCCAGTTCAAGGTCAAGAATTTCAACACAGATGGAGATGCCATGTTCCCAGCTAACCCTCCCGCTGTTGTCGGGATAGTCTGAGTGCCCTTTTGTTCCAAGTAATGCGAATAATAGTCTGCCTTATCCCGAAACATCATCTTAGTGAGCGAGCGAAGGGTAGACTCCTGCAATGACTCCCAAGATGAACTCGCTTTCAAAGATGCAATTTGCTTTAGCTGCTTTTGAGGGTTGAATCTATCTAGAAAACTTCTACCACTTGGCTTATTTAACTTTTTATACAAAGGATTGCCTAATGACTCTTTCCCGAGCAAAGCAAGCTTCGTTTTATACCCAATCTTCTGAAAAGCATTGATGTGGTATCGTTCCTGAGAGGTTTCAAAGTCTAGCTCCTTACAAAGGGTTTCATAACCCCCAACATTTGCAAAAACACCAGATGTCACCTGGTTATAAAGTATTGTGTTTATTTCAGATGCGGCAGTATAGTGATACTGCCCAATCCAGTAAAGATGATTAAGAGCTCGCTTCTGTGAAGGAGACGCCTCTTCGTAAAGTGGAGTGCCATGTAGTGTTGAAAGTTCAGGATCGCCCCAGTAGTAGTCACTGTTGCTGCTGTAGTTATAGCTTTTGCCCAAAGCCTCTATTTTTTCGGTGTAATCGGAATCTACATTATTTCGATAGGTTTTCTCAATGACTTGAAAATGCTTTTTTTCCTTGCCCCTGGATAAAGCTGATGACGCGTCATTAGTTTTCGGTGCTTCAGCAGTATTTGTCATGATATTTTTCTTGAACTAAATGGGAATCAAGCGAGCTTTCAGTCCGCTTTTATGCTTGAAAATTCTGAACTTCAACACCGAGCAATAGCCTGAACAATTGGGAATCGTGATATATATATTAGCGAACTTAAAGTTCGCTTTTATACCTTTATAACTATAACTCTGTTCTCAAATACCGGACTAGAGCCTGAACAGTTGGGTAATCGTACATGAGAGTTGGATCGATATCACGTTCGAGCCAATCTGCTAGCTCGCCAGTCAGACCAACGGTTGCTGAAGAATCTAGACCATATCGGTCGAAAGGAATCGTGACATCGACTTCATCCGGTTCAATCTCCAGTAGATTAGCCACATAAGAGACTATCCAGGCTTGAATTTCTGCTGTCGTAGGCAGTTCTTTGCTTGCATTACCGCTAGCTTCAGCTATGGTACTATCAGCTATGATGCTTTCCGGAACGACAAGCATATCAGTGCGTTCAAGATTTTGGACTTCCATTTGTTTAAACCTTCATCGTTTTTTGCCTCTATTCTGAATAAGCAAATTGAAATTTTGCTTAAACTTTTGCTTAACATTTTGTTGTTTGTTGTTGACTTTTGATTATGACCAAAAGCTTTTTTATTTTATAAAATATTTTTATACTTATACTTATAAAAAAGTTTTGTCATATTTTAATCAACATGACTATTATTATAACAGATTACTCAAATGTAATATGTAGTGTCAATGAAGAAAATATGTGGTGTGAATGAAGAATATTTTGAGGAAGCAAACATATTATCTCAGTATTTTTATTTGTTATTTATTATGGTTTTTACTGAACGAATTGCTTTTTTTTATAAAATGAGCGAAATCTACTAGATAACACATAAATGCATCGCATGTTAATAGCTCTCAATTGTATGTAGCTATTTACTCATGCGATTACGATCATAAGCCTTAAAAAGGCAAGATTCTAGTTGATTTTGTTTTTCTTATGCTAATCTTTAAGAAATGTTACCAAGAAAGAAGTATCGTCTTCTTTTAGCGAATTTGTCATTTTTTTCGATATCTCCTATTTACGTTTTTGTTTACCAAAAATTTAGAAAAAACATAGAGAAGTGAGAAAACTATGTTTGTTTTGAGTCAAGGCAGTCTTGAACAAATAAGTTTTACTCTACCTGCTCACACTCTACAGTATCCGTCTGAAGTTCATAGCTGTTTGCCAGTTGATATTTTCTGTAGAATAGATTCAACCTCAGATTGCAAATGCAAAAACTTAACTTTGTTCTGAGGATTTTCACTCCAATCCTCCACGACATTCAAACTTCCGGTGAGAAACCCAGAGCGACAAGCATGGCGCTGAATTTTACCACTCGAAGTCTTAGGGATACTCCCAGTCTTAACTAGTACTGTGGCATAAACCTGTAGACCGTGTTCTGCTGCAACAGCCTGACGGATATTCCCTACTACCCCATTTACATCCAGTTTTCGTAGGTAACTACGCTCCACTTCTTGAACAACGACCAGTCGCTCTTCACCCTTTCCTTCCACTGTAAACGCTGCTCCACAACCAGATCGCAGTGCTGGATGACTCTTCTCTACAGTCAGTTCAATGTCTTGGGGATAATGGTTTTGCCCACGGATGATAATCACATCTTTGACACGCCCCGTGACAAACAGTTCGCCATCCTGTAAGAATCCCAAGTCCCCCGTTCGTAAAAAGGATTCTGACGCTCCTCCTCCTGTCGTCGCTAACGCTGACGTAACGCTAACACCAGTATCTTGTAGTCGCGCTCGAAAAGTTTGCTCGGTCTGGTCTATTCGGTTCCAATAACCCTGAGCTACGCTAGGACCAGATACCCAAATTTCACCTACCTCGTTGGGCTTACATTGGGTCATTGTTTTTGGATGAACAATAACAACCTGGAGATCCTCTAAAGGTTGACCGCAACCAACCACTGTTTGAGTGAGAGTATCCTTTGTACTCTTGGCTGGAACTACCCGATTTTGCTCTAGCGCTGCTTTTTGGATGGTTTGCAGGACTGGCAGACCACTTGCTTGACTACCAGAAACAATTAAAGTTGTTTCTGCCATACCGTAGCACGGGTAAAACGCCTCGCGGCGAAAGCCACAAGATGCAAAAGCTGCTGCAAACCGTTCCATAGTCTCAGCACGGACTGGTTCAGCTCCGTTGAAAGCCACCTGCCAACTACTGAGGTCGAGAGTCGCCTGCTGTTCGGGAGTAATCTTGTTCACGCATAGCTCGTATGCAAAATTGGGTCCGCCACTTGTAGTAGCTTTATATTGGGAAATTGCTTGCAGCCAACGCAAGGGACGTTGCAAAAACGTCTCTGGAGACATAAGAATACAAGGAATACCTAAGTACATCGGCTGAAGCATATTCCCTATTAGACCCATGTCATGGAAAAGAGGAAGCCAACCCACGAAGATAGTTTTCTCGGTGTGCTGCATCGCTTGCTGGATAATTTTTTGATTGTGCATCAAATTTCCATGACTCATCATCACACCTTTTGGAGTTCCCGTAGAACCCGAAGTGTACTGGAGGAAAGCAAGGGTACTGTTTTCCAAAGTTGTTTTCTGCCATGACTCTGCTTGGGCTTCGTCAATGTTATCGGTAGCCAAACAGCGCAATCTAGCTACTGGATCCTCAGCAAACTGACTCTTTATGTTAGTCAATAGAGCTTCAGTGGTCAGTAGCACTTGAGGTTGAGCATCTGCGACAATTGCCTCTAGTCGAGACATCTTTTGATTACGTTTGGGTGGATAAGCGGGAACAGCCACAACAGAGGCATACAGACACCCAAAAAAGGCTGCAATAAATTCCAGACCCGACGACGGATATAGTAGTAAAGCTCGTTGTCCAGTAGCCCCTATGCTTTGGAGTTGAACTGCGATCGCTCGTGCGAGTCGATCCAATTCTCCATAAGTTAAACTACTTAGTTTTGTGTTTAAACTACTTAGTTTTGTGTCTTGATCCTCATCTATCTTAGTTATAAAGGTATAAGCTTGACAGTCTTGCTGCTGCTGCGCTCTTTCCCTCAACACATCTACCAAAGTAGAAAATTTCTGTAACATTTTTTATGGTACTCCAAATTATTCACAAGCTGGTTCCGATAACAAAGTTGTCTATTTTATACCTTTATGACTATCTCACTCAGAGTATATCTTGAGATGTATACTCGTAGAAGTATGTTCATAAGAAATTCACAATATTAAGCCGTCTCTTTTTATAATCATCGTTTGCAAGATTTAAATCAACAAAAGCTCGCTAAGCTTGTTCGTATTTTGACCTTCTCAAAATCTTGAATTCGAGCGTTCGAATGAATACATCTACATTCAACTAAACAACGACTAAACTGTATCTTGCGAATGTACAAGTGCATTGTGCGCAGGCTTACTAAAGCGATATGGTTATTGGTCAAATCAAATCCCACCGCTTGCTTCTATATGTAAATGTCAGATAGTAATAAAGAATACAGCCTTTATTAAGTAGGTTAATCCTAAAATAACGTACGTAGAGATACGACTATTATACTTAAGTATATGGCTAACAAGGTAGATGCCGTCAAAGTATAAAATCTAGTATACTATTAATCAGGTAGATTCGGAAATAGGCTTTATTTGTTTTGAGCCTTTTTACACTTCATAATGCAAACATATATTATGAAGATATTATTAGCTGTCTCAGCTTTGCTGCGTGGCTACTATAGCCACCAAAAGCAAGCACCTGGAGAGCCACTCAGAAATGCTTGTGATTGCAGCAGCTACTTTTATGACTTTGGTTACAGTTTGCGAACACACTGTTTTACGAACACACCTGACTATCTTTCAATCTCATTCCACCATTGGAATCTGAGAATGCCGAATCTTTTCTCTCTCATATTTCAGTGCAAACTCACATTCTTCACATTCAAAAATCTGTTGATTGCAGGCTTACAGCCATTAAATCTGTATTATCCAGTTTCTCTCATACACATTATTCCTCCACTTCTTCATGAGCAGCTTTGACTACTACTTGTTTTTTTTGCTTGCTTGGTAATGTGTTTTTTGACATTACTGTACTATATTCTTTGTTATCTCCTTTACTCTTCTACCTTTTTCTCATTTCTCAAAGTATCTATCTTTAGATAGATCTACGGAGTAGCTATATTGATTAGTAATCAATATAGATTTGTATATATTAGGACCTACGCATTGACAGAAGATACCAAATATGAAGTATGGGTTTCAGGCATTTAAACGTGATTTATCGATGATTTTTGAGCGATTGCGCTCCGCGCACAGCCCCTTGGGCAATCGCTATTTATCTGAACTTCATCCTCAAAAGCTTGAAACAGCGCAATTTCGTTTAGACACATGACGGTAAATTTGTACAGTGTGTAAGTGCTATATATAATTTTGGAATTTTTATAATTTACGTCTAATTGTGAATTCACTAAACAGACATGAGATCAATACGGTTCGGTTAACGGTGAGCCGTCACCCTAAAGGATGGCGATCGCCGATTTTTAAATGACTAGTTAGCAATGATTTCCTGCTCATCTGAAGCTGCCTTTAGCCATTCTTGCATTGCTGGTAGTGCAAAGACAGCTTCAGCATACGCATTGCAAACTGTATCTAATTGAACACCATATGTTACAAACCGTGAAACGACAGGTGCATACATGGCATCTGCGATCGTAAATTTGCCAAACAACATATCGCCACCAATTCCGAAGTTTTGACGGCATTCTCTCCAGATTGTCGTAATTCGATCAATATCTTTTTGCACTTCGGGAGTCATTCCCTTACCTGGAAATCTAGCACGGCAGTTCATGGGCATATTTTGCCGCAGACTCGCAAAGCTTGAATGCATTTCAGCACTAATAGAACGGGCTACAGTTCGCGCAGCTTTCTCTTCAGGTAACCAGTGCAAATTGGGAAATTCTTCAGCTAGATACTCGCAAATAGCAAGAGAATCCCATACGGTTAGATGACCATGCAAAAGTACAGGTACTTTCCCGGATGGCGAGTATTGCCTAATTTGTGAAGAGGATTCTGATGTGTAAAGAGCAATGCGAATTTCTTTGAAGTTTAACCCGAGTTGCTTCATTGCCAACCAAGGACGTAGTGACCATGAAGAGTAGTTTTTGTTACCAATAACTAAAGTAAGCTGTGTCATATTAGTCTACCTAAAGTACGCTAAAGTAACTACAACAATATACAATCCATGAAATCAGTTTGTCTCCACAAAAAGGATGAAATAGAGGCGTTTCTACGCCATCATCCTTTTCTGCATTTGTATGAGATGGGAGATTTAGATGACTTTTTTTGGTCATACACTATCTGGTACGCTCTTCAAGATAGTAACAGTATTCGCCAAATCGTACTGTTATATATTGGTGCAGAACTTCCTGTGTTACTAGGTTTAACAGAAGGTTCTGGAGAAGAAATGAGTGAACTGCTGCAATCCATCCTGCATCTTCTGCCAAAGCGGTTTTACGCCCATTTAAGTAATTCTATAGTAGAAACTTTTGCCAAAGACTACCAAATTCAATCTCATGGAATTTATAACAAAATGGGTTTAACCAATCTTTCATCTTTAAATAAAGTGGATACATCATTTGTAGAACAGATGTCTCAGTCAGATTTGCAGGAGTTAGAGACACTGTACCAAATAAGCTATCCAGGGAACTGGTTTAACTCAGGAATGATGGAAACAGGACATTATTATGGTGTTCGTCAAGGTTCTGCATTGGTGAGTGTGGCTGGTGTCCATATATACTCACCTCAATACAGAGTTGCTGCACTTGGTAATGTCACAACACACCCAAATTTTCGCAAACAAGGTTTGGCGACAAAGGTTTGTGCCAAGTTATGCCAGTCATTATTAAACAGCGTGGATTACATTGGTTTGAATGTCAAAGCTGATAATACAGGAGCAATATCCTGTTATGAAAAATTGGGATTTGAAAAAATTGCTGTTTACGGAGAGTATACGCTTGAGTTGAAATAGCTTATACAGTGAATAGAAGAAGGGCAAAAAAACATACGAAACAACTAGCTGAGGATAGTTGTTATCATTTACAAAATAAGTCAAATGATAGATATGGCTTTTTCTAACTTTTGACAGATAAGCGTTATTGAGTATGGCTTCGCCTCTAGAAATTCCACTCCCGCAGTATGAGTACACAACGATCCGAGTCGTTGTCTACTTTTACAGCAGCAGATTGTGCTTATGGATTCCAATCATGTTTTTAAGCCTGGTAGAGGCTATCTCACTTCACCATAAAGGACTCCTGCATGGAGTGGAATTTTTTATTTTTCCTGCTGATCTGAACTCTTGGGTGTTCTCATCAGATACCATTAATGAAGCGAAAAGCTCCCGATGAACTCACAACAGCTAGCTTGAGAGAGTGCAATATTTAGTGATCGCACCTCATTTAAGTTTGTATTCCAATTTTTTCCTCTCAATCTACCTAGTGTTTTCGTTAACTCTTTCTAGGGAGAGTTACATCGGCAATGAGGAACTGTTTTCAAAACCTTTACGCTTAAGATTGTTCAGATAGTAGTGCCATAAAATTCTTGCAGCGATCGCACGCCAAGGACGCCAACTTTCTGCAATTGCTTCGAGCTCTTCAGGTGTTGGACGTACTGCCAATCCCTTAAGTTTTTGTAGAGCGATCGCCAGTGCTAAATCACCTTTAGGAAAAACATCGGGACGTTGCAGCGCCATCAACAAGTAAATATCTACTGTCCAATCTCCAATACCTTTGATGCGCTTTAGTTCAGTCCGAATAATTGTTTCGTCCATTGTCTCTAGCTTAACAAGGTCAAGCTGACCACTTGTGATGGCATCCGCCAATGCACGACTGTACATAATCTTTTGCCGACTAAACCCAATTGCCTTTAATTGAACATCATCAAGTGTGATAAAATTTGCTGGCGTCAGCGGTACCACAACAGCACACAAGCGGTCACAAACAGCCTTTGCAGAAGCTAAGGAAACTTGTTGTCCTAAAATAATACCCAGAAGCGTTGGGAAACCTGCTTTTCTTTCCCACATTGGTGGAGATCCAAAAGTTTCTAAAACGCGAGCAAAATCGCTGTCACGACTGGTAAGCTCCATCAGAGCATGAGCAAAACTTTCTTGTGTGAGTGATTGTAAGTTGGTCAACATAAATATCTGAAATCAACATGACTAAGCTAATTGAATACGAAGAAGCCAGCGACGAAGTACGCAAGGTATATGATGACATCCGCGCCACGCGCAAGACTGACTACATCAACAACTTCTGGAAAGCTATAGCCAACCATCCCCCTACCTTACAGCGAACGTGGCAAGCAGTAAAAGAAGTCATGACTGCTCCTGGCGAACTTGATCCGCTGATGCGCGAGTTGATTTACATAGCTGTCAGCGTGACAAATGGTTGTGAGTATTGCATAGCCTCGCATACAGCAGCAGCGCGTGCCAAGGGAATGAGCGATGATATGTTTGGCGAAGTGATGGCAATTATTGCCACAGCAAATACAACCAATCGCCTCGCCAACGGTTACCGGGTTCCAGTAGATGAGCAATATAAGAATTAGAAGAGGCAATGACCGACTCACTTTGCTTTTAGCTACTTTATAATTAGCTGGCTAATGAAACTTCTTTTTGACTGTGACTATACTGCGTCCCCTAGTTAACAAACAAACTATCCTAGAACTTGCCAAGCATTATCCTGAGTTAGACGTTGCTTCAGTGGAAACTTGTTTGGCTTTTCTGTATGCTACAGCCGATGTTTATCAAGCTATAGATGTTCATTTTGCTCGCTATGGTCTTTCAAAAGGAAAATTTACTCTGTTGATGCAATTGTATCAAGCTCACGAGAAAGGGTTAACACCTTCTGAATGTGCTGAACGAGCAGGTGTTACTAAAGCAACAATCACAGGACTCCTTGACGGACTTGAACGAGATGGATTGGTAAGACGCTTCCCTGACTCACAAGACAGGCGGATGCTTCGTTTGCAACTCACAGATCAGGGACGGGACTTGCTTTCTCAAATGCTTCCAGATCATTTTTGCCGCACCACCGGCTTGATGGCTAATCTCACTGACAGCGAAAAAAAGACACTCATCAAACTTTTAAATAAAGTACGCGCTGGAACCTCAGCAATGCTTGACCCCTAAAAGAAATGCTTGTCGTTCATTGTTACTTAGTGTAAGGTATTGATTAGGGGGCTAACTATAAGTTACCTAATCAAATTTAGAAAAAACTCATATGAACAAGCTAAGCGTCAAGCAAAAAAACTGGTTGCTAACGTTTCATGTCGCCTTTGGAGGAATTTGGTTTGGTACAGCTTTATGCATGATCGCTGTTGCTTTGAGCAACCGAAACACTCTCAATGGTGATGAATTGTATGCGATCAACGCAGTTATGAAGTTGCTGGATGATTTTGTGATTATTCCTTCTGCCATCTTATCGTTGATGACAGGTGGATTACTTTGCTGGCTTACCATTTGGGGATTTTTCAAACACTACTGGGTGATCGTCAAATGGATAGCAACTGTAACACTCATTGTCACTGGTACAATTTGGCTTGGTCCTTGGATAAATGCGATGACTGCTATTTCTGATGCAGAAAGGTTACAAGCACTGCAAAATCCGTTGTATGTATTTGACCAAAAGGCAGTGCTTGTGGGTGCTATTATTCAGACCTCATGCGTTTTAGCAATTATTGGCATTTCTGTTCTCAAGCCTTGGGGAAGGCGAAAACTCAAGGTGCAGAGTCAAGCGCCTGTTACTAACAGTTGAACTTGCTTGTTGTTCGGTCCAATATAACTTTATCAAATTCATTGTTGGAGAAACAGAAAAATGTCGATAATGACTCCTCATTCTCAAGCAAATCCAGCGTCGCCACCCGAATCCTTAGCTCAGTTACTACAAATGATGAATGGGATGTGGCTGACACAAAGTATTGGCGTAGCAGCAAAACTTGGGGTAGCAGATCACCTTATTGAGGGTGCCAAAAGCGTTGAAACTTTAGCCCAATCCTTGAATGTTAATTCACAAGCATTGTATCGACTGCTACGGGCACTAGCGAGTGTTGGCATCTTTGCAGAAGGAGAGCATCAACATTTCCAATTGACACCATTGGCTGAATATCTTCGTAGTGATGTCCCACATTCCATTCGTGCTTTAGCTATCTGGACAGGAATTGAACCTTCACACTGGCAGACGTGGGGCAACTTGCTCTACAGTGTAAAAACTGGCAAGCCTGCATTTGAGCAAGTGAATCGAATGCCCATTTTCGATTACTTTGATCAGAATCCAGAAGCGGCAGCTGTGTTCAATCAGGCAATGACAAGTGCCAGTGCGATGTATAATCCTGCTATCATTTCTGCTTATGACTTTTCATCCATCACCATGTTGGTTGATATTGGAGGTGGGCAAGGTGCTTTTTTAGCTGCGATTTTGCAAGCTAATCCGCATTTAAATGGCATCGTTTATGACTTACCTGTAGTTGTTGCAGGAGCAAAACCATATTTAGAGCAACTGGGTTTGCAGCAGAGATGTCAAGCAGTTGGGGGAAGCTTTCTGGAGTCTGTTCCGGATGGAGGCGATGCCTACATTATGAAAAATGTTATGACGAATTGGGATGATGAACACGCCATCCAAATCCTGAAAAATTGCTACCGCGTCATGCCAAAGGGCGGAAAACTACTTTTGGTGCAAAATGTAATTGTGCCAGGAAATGAACCCGCTTTAGGGAAGTTTACCGATTTGGAAATGTTGCTCGTGACTTCCGGGGGGCGTGAGCGAACTGCTGTAGAATTTGAGAAAATTCTCATCGCTGCGGGCTTCCAACTGACTCAAATCCTCCCGACAGGATGTCCATCCAGCATAGTTGAAGCAGTCAAACCTGAGTAAGCAATTAGACATCATGGCTTTTATTCGCTTCTTGTGCTAAGAGTTTTTGTTTGCGCTCAATCCCCCAGTGATAGCCGCCAAGGTTGCCATCAGTTCGCAGGACACGGTGACATGGTACGATTAAAGCTGTTGGATTAGCACCACAAGCACTACCTACAGCACGAACTGCGTGGGGTTTACCAATTTCACGGGCGATATCAGCATAGGTGCGCGTTTCGCCATACGGAATTTTCTGCAATGCTTGCCAGACTTGTTTTTGAAATGCTGTCCCGAGTACATCAAGCGGCAAATCGAGATGTTGCTCATCTCCTATGATGAAGTTGAGGATTGTCTGTACCCATTCTCGGTGTATATCGTCATCACGTGCAATTTGCGCTTGATGGAATTCACTGACAAGAAGACGTTCTAGATCATCTGCTTCATCACCTAATTTCACAGCGCAGATTCCTTTTTCAGTTGTTGCCACAAGCAGATATCCTAGAGAACATGGAACAACAGTATAAGCAATGTGCATTCCCTTGCCACTACACTGATAAGTCTTTGGTGTCATTCCAAGTTGCTTGGATGCTTTTTCATACAATCGGCTGCTCGATCCATATCCCGTGTCGTAAAGTGCATGAGCAATTTCCTCTCCTTGTTGAAGACGTTGCTTAAAGCGATCGCTCCGAATTGCATCTGCATATTCAAAAGGGGATACGCCCATTATTTGTTTGAAGATTCGTTGCAAATAGCTAGGACTTATCTCAAAGTGAGAACTGAGTTCTGATAGAGTAGGGATGCGATCAACTTGTTCTTCAATGTATCGACACACTGCCAAAATTTTAGCTTTGGTCAAATTCGGAACTATTTCATATTGCGGCTGACACCGCTTACAAGGTCGAAAACCTGCGATTTCAGCTTCTTGTGGTGACTGAAAAAAACAAACTTGCTTTCTATTTGGTCTTCTACTAGGACATGTCGGTCGGCAGTAGATGCGTGTAGAGCGGACACAGTAGAATAGCTTTCCATCGAAACTGGTGTCTCTATTCAGAATTGCTTGCCAAAAAGTTTCTTCTGTGATATGAGTCTGTTGTAATTCCATTGATATCTCGTTCAGATATATCGTTCATTGTCAAGAGCTTTAATCAATACTAGATTAGGTGTATGCACAAGCTACGTTCTACCCGATTGTTGCGATCAATATTTAAGCTTTTATTTTGTCAACGCTTAAACTCTTTAAACTCTATGATTCTTAATTAGAAGATTTGCGATTTCTGTTACTAACTCATTAGGGTCAATAGGTTTAATCAAGTAAGATTGAAATCCAGATGTGAGAGCAAGGTCGCGACCTTCTTCTGAATCCATCGCTGTTATTGCAATAGCCGGAATCTCATTTTGTGGAGGATTGAGTGTTCTGACTCTACGAATTAACGAATATCCATCTACTTCTGGCATGGCAATGTCGATAATTAAAATATCCGGTGTAAATTGTTTGATGACTTCAAGAGCTTCTAACGCAGATGTTGCCGTCATTATTTGAACACCGTAGCTTTCAAGAATAAAGGTAGTTAAAACAAGGCTGTCAGTATCATCATCTACTACAACTATTCGTAAACCATCTAAGGTCTGAGATTTTTTTACATCATCGTCAGGATGACGATTTTCGGAAGGATCTGCCACGCTATTATTAGCCTCCTTAGTTGTTTTCTCTATTAGGAGGAAGTCCTGCTGGGAGCTAGCTGGAAACTAGCAGCCTAGCGGGCATATTTGAATTTTACTTGTTAATGAGAGCAAGATTCTCAAAGCTTAGTCTTTTTTCCTCTGAAGTTATCAACTTCGCAATCCACTAACATCTTTCTGCTCGAAAATTTACTAACCAAAAACCTAACAAAACAGAAAATCCCTCAAAAAGAGAAATAGAACAACTCTCTACTGAAGGAAAATCTGCTTAATCAGGCTTAACAAAGATATCTTGCGTTACTCACAAATGAAATTCATTTGTAGTTTATTCTCTAATAAGTTGGCACCGACGGGTCAATCTCTTTACTCCAAGCAAGAATTCCACCTTTCACATTCGTACCATCAACTCCCGCTTCATTGAGAATGCCGAGGGCTTTTGCAGAACGCATACCCGATTTACAATGAGCAATCAGGCGATGACCGTTGAGCAACTCCTTCACCTTAGTAACACCTTCGCCACTTTCAATTTCCGACAAAGGTATCAAAACAGAACCAGGAATTTTGGCAATTTCGTACTCGTGCGGGTTGCGGACATCTAGCAGCACAAAATCATTTGTACCATTATCTAGTAATTCCTTCAACTCCTGTACAGTCATTTCTGACATTTCCATCTGCTGTTTCTCCTCTTGTGCTTTGGCTTGTGGAATACCGCAGAATTGTTCGTAGTCTATCAACTTTTCAATCACTGGACGAACTGGGTTAGGACGCAGCTTTAACTCTCGGAACTTCATATTTAAGGCATCGTAAAGTAGCAAGCGTCCACTTAAAGTTGTTCCCTTGCCAATGATAATTTTGACAGTTTCCGTCGCTTGGATAACACCAATAATTCCTGGTAAAATTCCTAGAACACCACCTTCTGCACAAGAAGGAACCATTCCTGGTGGTGGTGGTTCAGGATAAAGGTCACGATAATTGGGTCCACCCTCGTAATTAAATACTGTCGCTTGCCCTTCAAAACGGAAAATTGAACCGTAGACGTTGGGCTTGTTCAGTAACACACAAGCATCGTTGACGAGATAACGAGTGGGGAAGTTATCGGTACCATCCACTATGACATCGTAAGGTCTAATGATATCGAGGGCGTTTTCTGAAGTCAAGCGAGTTTCGTATAAGTCAACTTGACAATACGGATTAATCTCTAGAATACGATTCTTTGCAGATTCAATTTTGGGTTTACCTACCCAAGATGTCCCATGAATGACTTGGCGTTGCAAGTTGGAAGTATCGACAACATCGAAATCAACAATACCAATACGTCCGATACCCGCCGCCGCCAAATACAAAAGCAGAGGGGAACCCAATCCACCCGTACCGATACACAGCACACTAGCAACTTTCAAGCGTTTTTGTCCCTCCAACCCCACTTCTGGCAAAATTAAGTGGCGGGAGTAACGTTCGTAATCATCTTTTGTAAGTTGGATTTCATCCAGATTAGGATTGAGCATAGCACTTTGATGAGCAAGAGCGAACTGAACAATTCAAAATTCAAAGTATGCCCTTTGGGCACGCTACGCGAACAAAAATCGTTTCGTGCTAATTGTGGCACGCATTTGGCTGTTTAATGTATGTCTTTCTATATGCAAGACAGTTTATTGATCCTATCCAAAAACGAGGTATCTTTAATAGGTGTGTTCAATAAATTGTTAAATTTTGTTTTCAATTGCTTCCTGCTGAAACTGGTGACTGTCATCCAAAGTCCAACTTTTTATGTCACTCGCTTTGCCACTTTGTACGGAAACAATAATGTAAGAGTATTCTTGCCAAGCACACTGACGGTCAAATTCTGAAGGGGTTGCTGGATGGTCAGTATGGGAGTGATAGATACCTACGATATTTAGGTTTCGCTCACGCGCTTCCCTTTGTGCTTGCAACATAACTTGAGGTGCGATCGCATACCTTCGCCTTTTGCTAAAAGATGTGTCTTCTCCTGGGAAATCTGCCGCTGTTTCTGCATTCCAGGCATTTTTTGTTGGCATGACTTCTACTACAGTTTTGCCCTCACTTGTTAGATAGCCTAGTACTATACCACAACATTCTTCAGGGTAGGTCGTTTCAGCGTGAGTGCTGATGGTTTGTAAGTGTTCTGGAAAGAGTTTGAGAACCACAAAGAATTTTTAACCGCAGATGAATTGTAAACGCCTGTGAGCGGTTGCAAAAATATGCTGATAGGGACAAGCACTACTAATACGATCGCTTACTACATTTCATGGGACAACGCAAACCGTCTAATGGCACTTAGACAAAAAACACTCAGAAAAAAGCCTCAAATCTATCATACAGAGAAATTTTGACATCGTTTTGCTTGATTTTTTGATATGTCTAGGTTTGGATCATTTTTGAGCATTTGATGTATTTCCCTTACCCTGCATGGGTTTGAGGCTTGTTTCTCCCTCAAAAATGTTTAAGTCCCATTAATCCAGTTGTCTTAACAGACGATGTGCATTTTAACTGGGCAAAATAGATCTCAAGGCTGATTTTAACAGACCAGAATCCACTAGAGTTGGCAGTGAATTTGTTTGTACCTCCTTCTTACTTCACTCTCTTAGCAATAAAATTTACACTTGAACCAGCGTCTGTTCGTGTGGTGTATATTTCCTTGCCCCCATCAACAACTACGCCAAACTGATTGTTTTGTTCTGCTAAATCGCCAGTGACATTGCCTGCAAGTGTGACAGTACAATCACTATTAACTTCATAGGTACCAGAAAAACCGAACGGAAAGATATTTCCACCGGCAGATACATAGCCACTTCCATCGAAATTACCTTGACCATCAAAAACGGCTATTCTCGTTGCAGAAATAGGAGTGAAGGGTGCTTGAGTACCGAAAAAGCCTGTAGCCTGCACTCCATAGTTGCCCTTCAAGGTTGCATTAGAGCAAGTATAATTTTTCTTACCATATGCTTCCTGCGTTTTAGCAGAGGTTCCCAAGCTCACAACTCCTAAAGTAAGGGCAGCAGACACAACCGCTGTGACTGATGCACTCACAAAAGAATTTCTTCGTTGCTGTGATGACATTTTTATCTCCTTTTTGCAGAAAATTGTACTGATTTTTTGAGATGGCACTAGAAATAGACAGCTAGTACTCCCTGGAACTAAGACAACATTGTTCGCAACTAGCCTGGTATAACTATCTATAAGGAAAATAATTTGTAGGCTAACTTTGAGACTATCAATCTATAAAAGCTGCTCTCTTTATTTTTTGGCAGTCTTGATTGTTTCGAGATTCTAAGTAAATCTATTTAGATAAAAGCATCATAACACGATTAACTTTTATTCATTTAAATGTCAAGTGATAATTTTATAATAAAAGTAGGTAATTTTTCCAGAAAATATTCTCACTTGATAACTAGAAAATGTAGGAAAGGTGGGAAATTGCAAGTTAATGAGGTACACCTTTTCAATTCAAGAGCCAGATATAGAGCTAATTTTACTTCTGACTCCTGAATTCCGCTGTATAATACTTTTAGAACTTACGAATTGACAGAAAGTACAAAATATGTACTGCTAACTTCTGGCATTTCAGCTTAATTTTTCAACATTTTTAGGCGATTGCGCAGAGCGCACTACCCCTTGGGCAATCGCTATTTGTCGAGTGGTAATTGAGAAAAGCCTGAAACGACCGAGTCTGCTGGGGGAAGCTTCCCCCGGCTAGCTCCACGATAAGTACCCATGCATAAATATTTAGACATTTCCCAAAACGGCTGGAACATCTGTGGAATACAGCTGTTCCCTGTTTCCCGTTCCCTGTTCCCTCTTCCAACTAGATAATTTATTTTGCACGACTACTTATTGTCATCGTAAATTAAAGGGTTTGAGACCACGAGCGTCTATACTCAGATCTTGCACCTGAGTTAAAAACCGGGTTTCTTGAGAATGCTTGCTCGTAGAAACCTTAATTTCTGGTTCAGAAACCCGGTTTTTTGGGTCTTGTTGAGAATGGTGCAAGATATCAGTATACGAAGTCCCAGTTTCAGTCGGGGTTGAAATCCCCTTATGTAACTGTCTTCACTTCTCCTGTCGGAGACGCTACTTTGAACGTGACACTGCGCGAACAATTTTGAATGAGCGAATTTTGAATTAACAATTCAAAATTCGCTCATCTCTGGCAATATCAAGCAACAATAGATACTTTACCAGTATCGATATCGTAAAAAGCACCAATGATTTTGAGTTTACCTTGGCGGATAAGTTTAGCCAAAATTGTAGAACTTTCCTGTAATTTTTCTGCCTGATATTGAATATTGGCAACAACTGCATTCTCTTGGATGTCGCCCGTTCTTAACTTGACTTTTTCTATAGCTGGCTTGATACCCTCAACAATCAAGCTAATTCTACCAGGAGTAGGCTGTTCCTCAAGCGCCTCCAGAACTGCACCACATCTTTTATGACCCAAAACGACAATCAGTTGGCAACCCAATATTGCTGTAGAATATTCTAAGCTGCCTATAGCCATGTCACTAACGACATTACCAGCAACCCGCACGACAAACAAATCCCCCAATCCTTGGTCGAAGACAATTTCTGTAGGGACTCTGGAATCTGCACAGCCAAGTATAGACGCAAAAGGATATTGACCTTTGGCAACCAATCGCAGGTGTTCTAACGATTGATCGGGATATTGTCGCTTCTGGTTTACAAATCGTTTATTCCCATCCAGTAATCGTTTTAAAGCTTTATCTGGATTGACTGGATTGGGATTTGCTGAACTTGCATCAGCAACAGCTTGCTGTGTCTCCCAGAGTATACCACTGCCAATTGCAAAGCCTCCCACACCTGCAAACTTTATGGCAGTTGCAACAACAAGGCTTCCCCCCGGAACGCACCATCTCAAAAAATCACGACGTCCTACAAATCCGTTTATTCGACTCATCAGTCTATCTCAGTATCTGAATCCAGCTGACAACCTTTTAGTTGATGGCTGGAACATACCAAACTCTGCAAAGACTCAAGAGTTAGCAAACAACGGTTTAAGAGTCATTTAATTTTAGTCATTAGTCATTAGTCATTAGTCATTAGTCATTAGTCATTAGTCATTAGTCATTAGTCATTAGTCATTAGTCATTAGTCATTAGTCATTAGTCATTGGGCAATGGGCAAGCTCGCTGCGGGGCAATGGGCAAAAATTATTCTGCTCAAGAGCTCCCTCATCTTCTCAATGCGCCTTCCCTGCTCCCAGATATAGTTCGCCCACCTTGGGATCATTCAACAATTCCAAACCAGGACCAGAAATTGCATCGCGTCCGGACTCCAGTACGTAACCCCGATGAGCCATTTCCAAAGCTTTACGGGCGTTTTGCTCTACTAGTACGATCGCCGTACCACTCTGGTTAATTTGTTTGATCTGCTCAAAAACCTGCGTCACCAAGAGGGGAGACAAAGCTGCTGAAGGTTCATCTAAAAGCAGTAAGTTGGGTTCTAACATCAAACCTTTGCCCATTGCTAGCATTTGACGTTCGCCACCGGAAAGAGTACCAGCGCGTTGTTGACGGCGATCGCTAAGCCTAGGGAACATATGAAATATTTTATCTTTGAGCGGTTTGAGAGGAACATTGCGGACAAAAGCGCCCATTTCTAAATTTTCTTCTACGCTCAGGGAGGGGAAGACATTGGCAATTTGCGGTACATAGCACATTCCCCTCTGAACGATTTGATTGGACTTGAGTCCAGCGATATTCTCACCATTGAAGGTAATTGAGCCTGTGTGAGGAGTCAAAAGTCCAAAAATGGTTTTTGCTAAGGTAGATTTCCCTGCACCATTGGGACCAATCACTGTTACCAATTCTCCCTGTTCCACTCGAAAATTTACACCTTGTAGGATGTCCACATCTTTGATGTATCCAGCGTGGACATTTTTCACTTCTAGTAGGGAAGACGAATGAGTCATACGTGTTAATTTAAGCTGAAAACCTTGTAAAAATTATCGTTCATAAGCTATAAAGCGTGTCTCTTGCTTTGCACGATGCTCCTGTTCGCGTAGCGTTCCGCAGGAAAGGAGCCGCCCAAAGGGCGAACGCCCGCTGGGGAGTGAGCCCAGAGTCTGTAAACGTCGCCCCAAGTCATACATGCATGATGAAACAACCCAGAAATCGTTTAATCTACATAATGATATCCTCTTGACGCTGACCCTGTCGGGTAGAACGCGGGGCTTATAGCTCCGTGAACCCCTCAGCAGCTAAACATATTTCACGTTTGAATTGTTAAAAAACATATGGGAAAATGCAAGCGTATTGGCATTCTTACGAGTGGAGGAGATTGCTCTGGTTTGAATGCGGTGATCAGAGCTGTTGTCCATTGTGCTTGTGGAAAAGGTTGGGAAGTGCTGGGAATTCGTCAAGCAACTGTAGGATTAATGGCGCGTCCACCGCAATTCACAAAACTGGAAATCGACCAAGTTGATCCGCTGTTAACTTCTGGTGGGACAATGTTAGGAACCACCAACAAAGGTGATCCTTTTGCTTTTCCTATGCCTGATGGCAGTGTATGCGATCGCTCCCAAGAAATTATTGCAGGCTACCATCAACTAGGTTTAGATGCTTTGATTGGGATTGGTGGCGATGGTAGCTTGGCTATTCTCCGTCGCTTGGCACAACAAGGCGGTATTAATTTAGTGGGTATTCCCAAAACGATTGATAATGATATTGGAATTACCGAACATGCAATCGGTTTTGATACGGCAGTTAATATTGCCACGGAAGCACTCGACAGGTTACATTTTACTGCTGCTTCTCACAGTCGAGTCATGATTTTAGAAGTCATGGGTCGTGATGCAGGACACATTGCCATTGCTGCGGGAATTGCTGGGGGAGCAGATGTCATTTTAATTCCAGAAATTCTCTACACGATTGACCACATTTGCTACAAAATTAAACAACGCCAAGACAAAGGCAAAAACTATTGTCTAATTATTGTTTCCGAGGCAGTTCGTACTCAAGAGGGTGAAACTCTCACAATGACAAATCGTTTGGGGCAATCTCGATATGGTGGCATTGGTGAATACTTAGCTGATCAAATTAGCGATCGCATTGGTGCAGAAACGCGAGTCACAGTCTTAGGACACATCCAACGCGGTGGAACCGCTTCACCACTAGATCGACTCGTAGCAGCTGCCTTTGGTGTCGCAGCAGTAAATCTCATTGACAAAGGTAAATATGACTACATGGTAACGTGGCAAAATCGTCAAGTGAGCAGTGTGCCAATTGCTGAAGCGATCGCTCAGTATAGAGCTGTTAACCCAGAGGATACTTTAGTGAAAACTGCTCGTGGTTTGGGTATTTATTTGGGAGATTAACACAGTAATCAGTGATTCAGTTATCAATGGGCAATGGGCAATGGGCAATGGGCAATGGGCAATGGGCAATGGGCAATGGGCAATTCCCAATTCCCAATTCCCAATTCCCAATTCCCAGTTCCCAATTCCCTGTTCACTGTTCACTGTTCACTGTTCACTGATAACTGTTGATGTTTACCTATGGTGTTTTTTGTAAATCAGGTCGTTCTTCTGGGACAATCGCCCCTTCTACTGGACAAACTTGGATACATATGCCACAGTCAATGCAGGTGGCAAAGTCAATCCAGTACCAATCGATTCCCTTGACGTTTTTGCCAGGACCAGGATGAATGCAAGCTACTGGACAAGCGTCTACGCAATCAGCGACGCCTTCACAGACATCAGTAACAATTGTATGCGGCATAGTTCCCCCTCTTTGGATCAAAATTGCTGTATATAGCCTAGCAATAACACTGAATCGCTAGTCCAACAGTCATTTGTCCTTGCTCTATGACTAATGCCTAATAGACTCAATTGTCGTTACACCATCAGCTTTAATCCAAGCAATTTGAGCGATACTGCGATCGCGTGCATATTGGCGAATCTCATCTGCATCTCGTCCCCCCAAATCCATTTCTGTGCGTACTAAGTGAGTAGAGTCCCGCAGTTTTGTGGCGTAGGCAAAGGCGGCTGTGTATGCATCTGGTGTTTCTGGTACAATCAACCAATTGCTAGCAGGCGTCGTTTGTGGTAATCGCTGAGCGGACAAGAGAATTTGTTGTAAATCTTCCAAGAATAGTGCAAAACCTATTCCTGGTATACTTTCTCCTTTAGGATGATAAAGCCCTAAAAGCTGGTCATAGCGACCACCGCGCCCGACAACCCGCGTCTGTCCATTAGTCTGACTGACGACCTCAAAGACAATACCTGTATAGTAGTCAAAAGTTTGCAATAAGCTCAGGTCGAGGATGATTTCCATCCCTGTTGCTTCTCTTGGTGTTGTGCTCGAATTTACAGAGCGCTCAAGTAACTCTACCAGAGATTTGAGGTTATCTACGACCGCTTGTAAGGGCTGATCTAAACCGAGACTGGTAACTTTTTGCAAAACATTACCTGGGTTTCCACGCAAATCAAGCATGATTCTGGCGCGTTCCCGTAGTTCATCGCTTAACGGTAAAGTGTCTATGGTCACACAGTCAAGATGAGCGATCGCATTCCGGACTTTTGCTTGTAAATCAGAGGGAAAAGCTTTGAGAAGCGATCGCGTTATTTCCGCTTCACCTAAAATTAAATACCAATGGCTCAAACCTAATGCTTGCAAACAATCTGCTACTAAAAGCAGAATTTCTGCATCTGCCAAACTACCGCCACTGCCCAACAACTCCACCCCAGCTTGATAAAATTCTTGCTGACGGTTATGCCTTAACTCACTTGTCCGTTGAAAAATATTAGCATTGTAGTAGAGGCGTTGTGGATAAGTCACACCCGCCATGCGCGTTACAGCCGTGCGAGCAATAGAAGCTGTCAGTTCTGGACGTAGTCCCAAATCTTCATCATCACCATTTTGCAATTGAATAACCGTAGAGCGCTGAATTGCTCCCCCCGCCATCAGCGTATCCATACGCTCTAGCGTTGAGGTGATAATTCTGTGATATCCCCAACGGTGAAACACTTGCTGTAGCCTATCTTCTATCCAGCGTTTTTGAGCCACATCTAAGGGTAATAAATCCCTAGCTCCCACTGGAGATTGATACACCATCACTTTTTCTTCCCACCAAACAAACCACCAAACAAACCGCCACCTCCAGTGTGAGACGTTGCTGTGTGCTTCGCAGCACTCTTGTTTTGCCCCGTCATCTGTTCAATTTTATGTCTCCCCGCCAACGCTATGTGGTCTTTAGGGTCTAATTGCAAGGCGCGGTTAAAGTGAACTTTTGCAGTCGTGGTTAGATTTTGCTTCAAATAGACCACCCCGATCAAGCTATGACAACGACTATTATTTGGCTCTAACTTCAGAGCATCTTGTAATTCTACCCTTGCTTGTGCTAATTGATTTTTTGCTATCAACTCTTGAGCGCGACGGATGTATTGAAGGACAACTGAGTCTTTCCTTTGTGTGAGCGGCGGTGGAGCTACAGTAGCTGCGTTGACGACTGGTGCATTCGTTGGAATTTCTGGTAGAAGTTCTGGCGATGACGCTGCTGCAAATATTTTACCAGCACTCCGCATTATATATACCAAATTCAACTCACTGACTAAGGCTGTGGTGTGTTGTACTTCTTGTAAAGAGTCATATTGAGTTTCAGCGATTTTAGCGATCGCATTCTTATAGACATGCTCGTAATTAGGCGCATCGGCTAGCTGTTTCGCTACATCGGTAGGAAGTTCCACTGAAACCGATTCTTGCACCAAGCGCTTACCCATTTGCGACAAAACGAAAATATGTTCGGTTCTATTTTTCTCATGAGAAAGTGTTTCATAAGCCGGATTGACTAGCTTAGACAACAATTCATTCGCTAGTTGTTTCTCAGCATCGCCTTGCGCCGCACTGCTATCAGGATGAAGGCGGCGGGCAATTTTGAGATAACTTTTGCGAATCTCTTTAACATCTGCATCAACTGGCACACACAGAACTGCGTGATGGTCTATAAAGTCACATTTAAACAAACCGCGATTGAACTTAAAAGACATATAACGGAGTTATACTATGGAATCCCTCGATTTTTCTAGTTTACTGTGCTTATGATACATAGTGCTAAATTTAACATGATTTTTTACCACGCAGACAGCGGTGGAACTTCTTGTAGTTCCTGGCTCAAACTATCGTGAATCTTACCATTGGTGGCAAGTATTCTACCAGAGTTGATGTCTAAAGGACTACCATCATATGCAGTAACTTTTCCCCCTGCTTCTCGTAATATAATGACACCAGCGGTAATATCCCAAGGAGAAAGACCTCTTTCCCAGTAACCATCAAGACGACCACAAGCGACATGAGCTAAATCTAGGGATGCTGAACCACTGCGCCGAACTCCTTGAGTCAGATGGGTGAGGTGACAAAATTCTGGATAATTGGTGTCATATGTTTCACGACGGTCATAAGCAAATCCCGTAATCAACAAACTTTTACTCAATTCAGAAGTGTCTGAAACTTTGATAGGGCGACGATTCCGCGTAGAACCTAAACCTTGTGCTGCACGAAATAGCTCATCATGGGAAGGGTCATAAATAACACCGACTTGCGGGACACCCTGAATCAAAAGCCCAATAGAAACAGCAAAAAAAGGATATTGATGAGCGAAGTTCGTTGTTCCATCCAAAGGATCAATCGCCCAGAGATACTCATGGTCTTGATTTCCTTGTTTTCCTGATTCTTCAGCCAGGATAGAATGGTCAGGAAAGTGACGACGCAAAACATCTAAAATCACTGCTTCCGAAGCTTTATCAGCAGCAGTTACCAAATCACCAGGGCGTCCTTTTTCAATAACTGCATCTTCTACCTTACCCAAATAACCTTGCAACACCGCGCCAGCAGCAAGGGCTGCTTCTGTCGCAATATCCAAAAAGATTTGCAGATTAGTCATGACTCGTTAATAATTCGTAATATTAGCCTATTACGAATTACGAATTAAGGGTAGGGTAGGTAGTGCCGGCGTTGCTGAATATAGGTGTGAATTTAGCTGCTACATAATAGTTAAGATAAAAGCTAGTAGTCGCCAAGAGTTAGAAGCTGCAGTGCAGAAAATACAGAAACTAGCCAAACCAGATGGAAACTGACGCTCAATCTCAGTTCGATGTTTTTCTTTGCCACAATAGTGAAGATAAGGAAGCAGTTATAGAAATTGCCTATCAATTAAAGGATGAATATAAGATAGAACCGTGGCTAGATGATTGGGAGCTACGACCTGGTTTACCTTGGCAACCAGAACTAGAAAAGCAGATTGCTCAAATAAAATCAGCAGCAGTTTTTGTTGGTAAAAGTGGTATTGGTCCTTGGCAAGAAGATGAAATAAATGCTTTTTTGCGTCAATTTAAGCAACGAAAGTGTCCTGTTATTCCTGTGCTACTTCCTGATGCTCCACAGATACCTAATCTTCCGCTTTTTCTTCAAGGTATAACATGGGTTGATTTTCGGGAACAGACACGTGTTTATACTCCTCCAATGGATAAGCTGATCTGGGGAATTACTGGGAAAAAGCCAGAGACGATAGTGAAGGTGATCCCACAAAGTCAAATTCCAAACACTCCGCCAAATCAAAGAGATTATTTAAGTGATGACCTCAGTTCTGAAAAAGGCGTAAACTACACGAAACTGCGAGACTTGCTAGCAGCAGGAAAATGGAAAGAAGCTGACTATGAAACTTATCTAGTGATGTTTCAGGTTGTCGGGCGCAAGGAAGATTACTGGATTAGAGAAGAAGAACTCTTAAACATTCCCTGCACTGACCTCCGCACAATAGACCAACTTTGGGTAAAATACAGCAATGGGCGCTTTGGCTTCTCTGTGCAAAAGCGCATTTATCAAAGTCTGGGTGGAAGGCGAGAGTACGACAATAAAATTTGGGAAGCTTTCGGCGACGCAGTCGGTTGGAGGAAAGGAGGAGAGTGGTTGTACTACTACAAAGAAATTACTTTTGATCTAAGAGCACCCCAAGGACACCTCCCGGGGGGGGAGGGGCGACGAGAGGGTACGAGGCGCATAATTTTGTGGGGGGGTTTGGAGTCGAGATGGATTCTCTTCTCTCGCGTCGAGACTTGTAAACTGTAGCATTTAGGCGTTTCAGAATTTTGTGAATATTTATTGCAGCTTCCTTTCGCACGCTAGAATCAACATTTCAGGATTTCAATACCTGGCACTGCCGGGAAATATCCGTTTGCGTGGATAAATTTCTCTGCTACTTCATGCACCTGGTGTACATTCGGTAACTCTTTGCTTATCCCAAGGTAAACTCATTTGTCCTGGCGACTTTTTCTGATTGCCTTTCATCGTCATTCCTGCTAGAACACCGATTCAGTATTCATAACTGTGACTAAAAAACCCGGTTTCTTCTAGTTGAGCCAACGAAAAATCAGTCCTCCCGGCAACAGAAACCGGGTTTTTGCCATTAATGAATCGGTGTTTTAGGAATAATTGTTATTTGTCATTGCGTTCGCGTAGCGTGTCCGAAGGACATACGGAACGAAGTGAAGCGTAAGCGCAAAGCGGGGGCTGCCGCCAACGCGAAGCGTGTCCGTTGGCTCACCTGTTCCGATAGGAGAAGGACTCAGCAATCTCAAAACTCAGCGATTGCTTCTCTACGAGACGCTGCGCGAACACTGTGCGATCGCTATATTCGCAATGACAGATACGAGTTTTTGATACTTGCGGACGAGTCTTAAATACTCGTGAACCAGGTTCTAATACTCACGGATGAGTGTTTGATACTCGTGAACGAAGTTCTGATACTCGCGGGTGAGTGTTTGATACTCGTGAACGAGGTTCTGATATTCGCGGATGAGTGTTTAATACTCGTGGACAAAGTTCTGATACTCGTGAACGAGGTTCTGATACTCGCGGACAAGTGTTTAATACTCGCAGATGAGTGTTTGATACTCGTGAACGAGTTTCTGATACTCGCGCATACAGCAAATTCCGTGTAGAGATGACACGGGGAGTTCGGTAATGTGATGTTTCAGTTGACCCTCAAAAGTCAACGTATATTCTATCGTTTCTGTCATATTCGTCAGATCTTCTGTCGTATATTCTATCGTCTCTGTCATATTCGTCAGATCTTCTGTCGTATCTTCTGTCATATCTGTCGTCTGTGCGATCGCTAACTGCGAACTCTGCTCGACAGCCATCCCTTACCCAAATACGGTTTCTGTTATAGCCCCAATTTCCTCTACAACTAGCATCAGACAATTGCCTGACAAATCTTACTCTGCCTCTTCCATCTATGGAACAAGTATTCCTTTCATTCCCACGGCTTTCACAAGTTATTATCTCTCGAGCAGAAGCTGGCTGTGCAAAGTTGAAGAGCGTACCTAGACTAACGGTGGTAGCCATCAAGGTAGCGGCGATTGTTGGAAAACGAACGATCATATTAAACATACTAAATGTTGGATCTCTTCAAAAAAAAGACTAACTATACTCATTCATTGTTCCAAATTTCTACAAATACTTGCCTGTACCTGAAGTCATAGAACTTAGTATCTTAAGCAGTCTCAACAAATCAGTGAACAGTGAACAGTGAAGGAGTCAGGAGTCAGGAGTCAGAAAATTAAATTCTTTATTTCTTCCTTGGTGAATACTGAATACTGTATTCTGACTTCTTCTTCCAATTGATAACTGATAACTGATAGCTGATAACTGATTATTGACTCAACCGACAGCAAATTCTGTATATTGACGCATCTTTGGTGGGTCAATACCCAACACGATATCGTGTTTTGGCACTCCTACTTCAACTAGCTTATTGGCAATACCAACTTCAGTTCCATCCTGCTGTACCCAGATTTTTCCATCAATAATAATAATGTCGAGATGAAGCACAACTCCATAGACACGCTGTGAATCACGCCAGCCGATATACACTAATTGGTAGCGAGTCTCCTTCTCCTATCGGAACAGGTGAGCCAACGCGCTGTTGATCAAAAATGAGTTCTGCTCGAATGCGGCTATCCCAAACTAACTGAGCGTGTTCACTCAGCAATCTTTGAATGTGCTGACGATATTCTTCTATGGATACCATCGCTTAATCACCTCCTGATCAATATCGTAGATCAGTAAATACAGTTGAGTTCAAACAATCTTTTGATATGAGAAAATGATTTGCATAAATGATAGAATTTTCTCACATTCTTGTACGCATCTCACTAAATCCCTGTAAGGCTTACGGAGGTATTAACTATGCCTAAAGTTCTGATTAACGGAATTGATTTATTCTACGACATCCAAGGTAATAGTGAAAAAGAACCATTACTTTTAATCGCTGGATTTGATAGTGATATCTCGACTTGGTTTGCAATAATGCCGTTACTTGTTGAGCAATATCAAGTTATCAGATTTGACAACCGAGGTATTGGGCAAAGTTTTGCACCGGATAGTCCCTACAGCATTAAGCAAATGGCAGCAGATGCAGCAGCACTACTCGATGAATTGAGTATCAACTTTGTTCATGTAGCAGGTCATTCGATGGGTGGACAAATTGCTCAAGAATTGACTTTAGCGCATCCTGAAAAAGTCCAAAGCTTGATATTGCTGTCATCTTGGACAAAAGGAGACAGGAAGTTTCACGCCCTCATTGAGATGTTTGGCGACTTGGCATCAAAATTAGACTCCATCATTTATCACCAAAAGATTTTATTACCTTGGATGTTTACCGATGCGTTTTACTCAACAGAAGGGGTTATTGAGCAAGTTAATTATCTCATCGAAAACAATCCTTTTCCACCATTACCCCACGGACTTTATCACCAAAGCCAAGCCATTTTAAAGAGCAATACTAGCGACCGTCTAACAAACATTTGTAAGCCTACATTAGTTGTGGTTGGGAAAGATGACCTTCTTACTCCGGTTAAATTTTCTGAACAACTTGCAACTGGTATCCCAAATGCTGAACTAGTTGTCCTCAATGGTGGTCATGCTTTTGTAGTTGAGTCAGCAGGTGCTGTAGCTGAAACGGTACTCGACTTTCTAGCAAAACACAGGCAACACGCCTTACAGTCGGATAAATAAACTACTCCCGCCGTTTCCTAGCAAAGTGATGCGCTGATAACTGATAACTGGATAACTGTTAACGATACTGACGACGAAATTCAGCAGGTGTCAAACGCATGGGTTTTTCTGGGTTCCAAATACCTTGCCCCATAAGTCTAGCCCATTGCTGGGCACGTTCTAAACGTAGGTCATATTTGTAGTTAGGCGATCGCGCCACAAACAAAGCATACCCTTGTTTCACCAAAAGTTCATTCAATAAAACCCCATCCTTCCATGCATAAGCCAGAATCCGCCCAAATTTATCCTTAGTTTGCACATCAAACTCCAGCATCACAGGTTGTTCCCTAACCACCAATCCTTCTAGATATTCCTTTGCAGCATCTCCCCAAGGACGCTGCTGCAAATCCGGTGCATCAATACTCAGCAACCTGACTTGAGAAATCAAACTTGGTTGATCACCCAAACCCACCACCTCTAAAGTTTGTCCACTCACCACCTGTGCAACTTTAACTTGCACCCGCGTTTCTTCCGGCGGCTTCCTTTGAGGTTGACAAGCTACAACTAGTAACAGACAAAGTAAAATTACCAATTTAGTCATTGCCCATTGTCCCAACTAATCCTCATCTAAAGGAAGACCCTTGCGAACTTTCCCCCTACCAAAAAAGCGCCCAAACTGGAGTTCATAAACCTCATCCTCGTCTTGCGTCTCCACCTCCAAATCAGAACGAGCATAACTGACGCACAACAGAGCATAACCTTTTTTCTGTAACTCTGGCGACAGTCCAACAGCTTCCGGTTGGTAAATTTCTCCTGATAACACCCGCACAGCACAAGTCGTGCAAGCTCCATTCCGACATGAAAACGGCAATTCTACCCCTTGTTTCTCACCCATATGCAAGATGTAGCGGTCATCAGGGACTTGCAAAGTGTGTATGACACCTTTAGCGCGATCGCGAACTTTAACAGTATATGTCTCGGACATCTGAATTTTTGATTTCAATTTGGAACTTTAGACGGAATTTAGTTGCAGTTTAATTTACTTTATTGTAAAATGGGAATTCGTGACGCCTGGAGAGATGGCCGAGTGGTTGAAGGCGCAGCACTGGAAATGCTGTTTGGGGGCAACCTCAACGAGGGTTCGAATCCCTCTCTCTCCGTTCAATAATATCTCCAAAATGCAAATTAAATTGGCAAAATCCTTACCTTAGCCTTTGCTTGCTCGACTGTGACTAAAGCGCCTACTTCTAGTTCCTGTTGAAATTGACGCAAGACACCGATAACCAAATTACCTAAATTGGTTGGTAGGATATTTTGCGATCGCACCTGAATGACACTAGGTGCATCAGCCTGAGTTATTGCTAGCAGTGTACCAAAATCTAAGTCATGGGTGAAAACAATGCACTCATGTGTAACCGCCCATGCCATGATCGTCTTGTCTGTAGCGCCAGGATCACCAACTTTTGACCAGTGGACAGCCTCAAAACCTGCGCTCTTAAAGACTGGAACCCAATCAGGAGAAAGATTCATATCAATTAAAATCTTCATGCAGAAGCAAGCGGTACTTCAATTTCTTCTACTCGCCATGCAGCATAGGCAAGAGCTTCATAAATATCTTCATTTTCTAGGTATGGGTAGGCTTTGAGAATATCTTCTGGGGTATGTCCTGCTGCCATGAGACCTACAATTGTACCTACAGTAACACGCATACCCCGTATACAAGGTTTGCCACCCATAACTTCTGGGTTGAATGTAATTCGCTTTAGTGGTTTCATGCAGCAATTTTTCTGGTTTCTATCTTGAGATTCTACATCTATAATTCTCAACATTAACAAGTTCTTAATACCTAATTAATACTCAGTTGATATGTTATTCTTGCCACATTAAATTAGATTTCATACCAAATCTGCATCCATAACCTAAAAAACGGGAGTTTAGAAACAAGATTTGGTACCCAATTATGTGAGCTATGAATCTACCATTATTTGGCTTTTAGTTTCCTCTCTATTTTAAGAATTTCCAAAAAGGATGCGTATGGATCGCTTACTCTCTACTAAACACAAGCGGCGTCAGTTTCTCATTGGAGCAGGAACTGTAACTGCAGGTGTCATTGCCAGTCAATTGACTCACAGAGTTCTTGCACAGCCTAGTTTTTCTGCTTATCCCTTCAGTATCGGTGTTGCTTCTGGTGATCCTTTACCAAATAGTGTAGTACTATGGACGCGGTTGGCTCCAGAACCATTAAATGGTGGTGGGATGTCAGATGTCAACGTACAAGTGCAATGGCAAGTTGCTTCGGATGAAAACATGAGAAACGTTGTGCGACGGGGGACAGCGATCGCAACTCCCGAATTTGCACACTCTGTCCATGTGGAAGTGGGTGGGTTGCAGCCTGAGCATTGGTATTGGTATCAGTTTAAGGCAGGTAATGAAGTAAGCGCTCTAGGACGCACCCGTACAGCTCCAGCGCGTGATGCTCGTGTTGATAAATTTCGCTTTGCCTTCGTCAACTGTCAGGATTGGCAAAACGGTTACTATACAGCTTACCAGAACTTGGCTCAAGAGGAGCTAGATTTAGTTGTTCACTTGGGTGACTACATTTATGAGTACGGACCGCAACCTGGAGGTCCACGTCAACATAATAGTCCTGAAATCGTCACTCTTGCTGACTACCGCAACCGCCACGCTCTTTACAAAACTGACTCCAACTTGCAAGCGGCTCATGCTAATTTTCCCTGGATAGTCACTTGGGATGACCATGAAGTCGAAAATAACTACGCCACCTTCATTCCGGAAGAAAATCAAAGTCAAGAGGAGTTTGTCACTCGTAGAGCTAACGCTTACCAGGCTTACTACGAGCATATGCCCTTACGTCGGTTATCGCTACCTCGTGGTCCCTATCTACATCTCTATCGGCGTTTCACCTTCGGGGACATTGCTGAGTTTAATGTGCTAGATACTCGTCAGTACCGCACCGATCAACCTTGCGATGACGGCTTAAAACCCCGTTGTTCTGAAGCTTTTGATCCAAATGCGACTATGACTGGTACAAAGCAAGAACAATGGTTATTCCAAGGTTTAAGTAAGTCCCAAACTCGTTGGAATGTCATTGCTCAGCAAACTATGATGGCACAATACGACTTTGATGCCACTCCTGACCAAGAAGTTTTTAATTTGGATCAGTGGGACGGTTATGTAACTGCACGCGATCGCCTATTGAAATTTCTACAACAACAGCAACCCAGCAATCCAGTTGTTATAAGTGGTGATATTCATTCGAGCTGGGTACACGATCTGAAAACTGACTTCAACAACCCAAACTCGCCCACCGTCGCTACAGAGTTCGTAGGTACCTCAATTTCCTCCGACTTCCCTGAAACTTTTATTCCCCCGACTGTCGCAGCCCTAAGTGCCAATCCTCATACTAAATTCTTCGATGGCAAAAACCGGGGCTACGTGCATTGTCATCTCACACACAATACTTGGCAAAGTGACTACCGCACTGTTTCCACCATCCGCGAACCGAATGCAAGTATCAGCACTTTAGCTTCGTTTGTCGTTCGAAACGGGCAACCAGGTGCTGAACGTGCCTAGAACACCGATTCAGTATTCATAACTGTGACTAAAAAACCCGGTTTCTTCTAGTTGAGCCAACGAAAAATCAGTCTTCCCGGCAACAGAAACCGGGTTTTTGCCATTAATGAATCGGTGTTCTAGCGTTGGATGTCTTATTTTCTAAGTCATTCAATCACGAGAAAATCTCACAAACCTTGCTATGAAAATATCTCCTCCCCATTGCCCATTGCCCATTTTCAAGTCAATAGAACTCAGTGATTACCATTCGCTTGGTGCTGCTCCTGTTTTGAAGACACTAGCCAGTTCTTGCAATTGCAGCACCACTTCTCGTGTTTGTTGTAAAGAGTGAGACACTATGCGAGATTCTTCAGCAGTGCGTTCAGAAGCTTTAGCAACCTCTTTCATTGACGACATAACCGCTTGAGATGTTTGCGTCTGAGAGACTGTTGTTGTAAAAATCAACTGTACTAAAGAGTCGATCTGGCGAGCCACCTCTAAAATCTGCTTGAGGTTAAGCTTGGCATCTTCGACAACATTTGCTCCTTCTACCATCTGAGTTGTTGCGTGTTCTATGGCTTTGACCACTTCGCTTGTTTCCAATTTGATGTTCTCGAAGATTTGTTCAATCTCTTTGGTCATTTCAGCAGATTTCGCAACCAATTGAGCAATTTCTTCCGCTACTATAACAAAGCTTCGACCTGCATGACCCATCCACGCAGCCTCAACACTAGCATTGACAGCTAACAAGTTGGCTTGTATATCGACTTGCTTCATCAAGGATGCAAGAGAGGAAATTTTTCGAGAAGTTTCGCCTACACACTTCACTCTGTTGGCTGTTTCCGTAACAATTTGTTGTAAATTCCAAATGGTATTGATAGTACAATCCATTGCTCTTCCAGCCACCTCTGCTTTGTCAGAGGTTGTGTGAACTACGTCTGCTGCTTGGTAAGCACTCTCTGCCACTGTGTGGATCGAGAGAGTCATATTATCCATTTCCTCAAGGGTATGAGTTATCTCACTAACCTGTGTGAGTGCTTCATTTGCCAATTGTTGCATAACACCAGAGTTTTCTTCAACAGAAATACTCGCCTGGTCAGCAGCTGTTTTGACTTGAGTGACAACCTGCCGGAAGCTGTTAATAATGGTATTTAAAAAATCAGCCGCTATACCAATTTCACCAGCTGAAATTTTAGCTCGAACTGTTAAATCGCCATGAGTTGCTTGTTCAACGTCACCAATAAGTTCCATAAGCTGGCTTTGGAGGGCTTCTTTGCCATGCCTCAATCCTTCTTCCACCTGCTTGCGTAAAGTAATGTCAGATAGCACCCCAATAAAATTTGTGACTTGTCCAAATGCGTCTGGCACTGGAGAAACTGTTAATTGACACCAAAACGGGGTACCATCTTTGCGGTAACTCCTGACAACAACTTGGCATTCACTCGAGTCACGCATAGCGTCACGTATTTGTTCAATTGTCGTTTGATCTGCGTCGGCTCCTAGTAGGAAGCGGTAGTTGTACCCAAGTACATCTTCTAGTGAGTAGCCTGTGATTGTTTCAAAAGCAGGATTACAAAAGATGATAGGATTGTCTGGTTGATGCGGATCGGTAATGAAGATGGCATTACTAGCTGCTGCGATCGCGCGATCACGAAGCCGCATCACTCTTTGTGCCTGTTGAAGTTCATCCAAAAGACTCGCTTGTTCTAAGGCAATTCCAACTTGAATTGCTAATTGTTTAAATAAATCAATTTCAGACTTTTGCCAATTCCGAGGTCTATAGCATTGATGGGCACATAATAAGCCCACAAGCTGATGATTCTTTAAAATAGGTGCAACTAAATTTGCCTTGATTTGAAAATCTTCTAGAATCTTTCTGTGACAATCTGTAAAGCCCGCTTTAGAAACGTTGTTGGTGGCTCGGACTCTACCATTTTTGTACATTTCAATGTAATCTTCCCGAAAGGGGTCATTAACTGTTTGTCCTAAGGTTTTCACCAAACTCTCTACCGCTGACTCAGCAATAATGGTGCCACTCCAGTCAGAATTGAAGCGATAGATGACGACACGGTCTGTTGTCAATGCTTGACGAACTTCGTTGACTGTTGTATTAAGAACATCATCTAACTTGAGCGATCGCCGAATGCTTAGGGTAATTTCTGTAAATACCTGAGAACGTACGGCTTCAACTTCTTGCTGTTCCAAAAGCTTCGCAGAAACTGTCAAACGCTGATCAACAAACGAAGTCAACAACGCAAAACCCAGGATAATAATAGTGGCGATACCGATGCCAATAGCCAGCCAGGTTAAAGAACTAGTCGTTCCCTGAGAGGTCGTAACTGCTTGTGGGTTAGTCACCTTGAAGTTAGCCGCCGCCATCCCTGTGTAGTGCATCCCAGCAATTGCTGCTCCCATGATGACTGCACTGCCAAGCTTTGTCCATCCCACAGCTGTGCTGGTCTGCGTGCGTAATTGGAACGCAATCCATAGTGCTACAATTGACGCACTGATCGCGATCGCCACAGAAAGCGCAAACAGCAATGGGTTATACCAGGTAACTGCTTCCATCCGCATCGCGTACATTCCAATGTAGTGCATGGACGCGATACCAATACCCATTAAAGTACCGCCAATGAGTAATTGAGCGATACGCAACATTCGGCGACTCGCGAGAAAAAGTGCGCCAAGCGAGGCGATTATGGCAGGCACCATTGACGCCAGTACAGTCCGCATATCGTAAGACATCGGTATCGGCAAACTGAAAGCAAGCATGGCAACAAAGTGCATCGACCAGATACCGATTCCCATGACAATTGAGCCACCAATTAACCAAGCCATTCTAGCGGATGCCTTGGCTGCCGTGACCCGTCCAGCTAAATCAAGAGCAGTGTATGAGGTCAGAACTGCAATTACAATCGAAAGCGCTACAAGACGCGAGTCATAGGTACTGCTGATAACTAAATCTTCCTGAAACACCAGGTTCACCTCAAGCAAAATAATTTTATCAAATGTTATTTTTTTGTATTTTATATATATAACTTTTGATGATTTTTCCTTTTTCTTCCTACTTTTCCTACTTTTCTCACTTTTTTATTTTAATTATTATAAATAATCTTTAAAAACTTATTCTATTCTTCTAATATTTAAGACTTTTACTTTATATGTACTTTGACAGTCCTATCAAAACAGCAATTGATTGTGATATTCTACTATAGGCAACCTTCAATGAAAACAAAATTATCTTAACTAGAACTTTAAAAAAGTCATTTATTATACATATAATACTGCCAAAACTGTAGAAATTGCGGTTGTATCTTGTTAATCATACAAAGTACTTACAGACGAATATGAGTCAAGAAGAAACAACGATACCAGCATTATTGAGCGAGCGTTATCACATTATCAGCATACTTGGATCTGGTGGATTTTGCGACACATTCTTAGCAGAAGATACCCAAATGCCTTCAGGACGCCGTTGTGTGATTAAACAACTCAAACCAGTTAACGATAATCCTCGGGTTTACGAACTGGTGCAAAAGCGATTTCAACGAGAAGCTGCTATTTTAGAAGATCTGGGAGGAGCTAGTCATCAAATTCCCAGTCTGTACGCTTACTTTCAAAAGTTTGGACAATTCTATTTAGTACAGGAATGGATCGACGGGCAAACCCTCTTCCAGAAAGTCCAACAAAATGGATGTTTAAGCGAAAGTAAGGTTGTTTCCATTCTGATCAGTCTGTTAGATGTACTGGAATATGTCCATGACAAAGGTATCATCCACCGCGATATTAAACCAGATAACATCATTCTGCGCTCATCAGATGGCAAACCAGTTTTGATTGATTTTGGTGCGATGCGAGAAACAATGGGGACAGCGGTAAATCCTGAAGGAACTGTCAGTAGTTCAATTATTGTTGGTACACTAGGGTTTATGCCTAATGAACAAGCAGCAGGGCGTCCAGTTTTTGTCAGTGACTTATATAGTTTAGGGCTAACAGCTATTTATTTGCTAACAGGACAATTGCCGCAACATATGACAACAGACTCCTACACTGGGGAGAGCATCTGGCAACGGGATACGGTAAGTCCGAGTTTAGCAGCAGTACTAGATAAAGCAATTCGGAATGATGTTAGGGAACGCTATCCCAGCGCAAGAGCAATGCTATATGCTCTACAAAATATTGCAAGTTCGCTTCCATCTAAAGTGGTTAACTTTGCTCAACCAGCTCCCCAGATTCTTCCTACGACTCTAAAATCTGCCGCACTAAACAGAAGACAGAACGGTATATTTCTTGGCAGTATTTTAATGACAGGTGCATTATTTGGTACATCCATAATTATTGGTCTTTTGTTAACAAACTCTTACCAACCTACAGCGTATAACAAAGAAGTTTCATCTGGATTACTAACAAGACCACAAGTATCAGATACTCCTTTTTCATTATCTCCTTCTGTAACTACCAATTCTCAAATAGGGCAAACCAATAAACAACGAAATACAAACAGTACTGCTTTGCCTGGTTCATTTCATTTCGTAGCGGACTCTACCTTTTCAAATGTACAAAATGCTGTCAAGCAATCAGAAACTCTACAGGCAGCAGGTTATCTTCAAACAGGTGTGTTTTGGATATCAGATTATCCAAATTTGGTTAACAAGCATTTATTTGTCGTTTATGTAGCCACCTTTGATGAGCGCTCCAGCTGCGTTGACTTCCTCAAAAATTATGGAAGAGTTAACCCAAAGGCATATTGTGCCTTTGCTAGTAAAGATCCAAAGGCACCAACAGCTCGGTTATCGTTTAAAGAAATTAATTGACGTACTCCCGCTTAGAAGAAAGCAGGATTCTTAATATTAAAACAAGTAAAAAGTAAAAAAAATATATAACAATTCTCTATTGGTGCAACACAGGAGCCAGTGTGTTAGAGGTTGTTTGAAAAGTTTTTAGAGGTCAAAAATTATGCTAAACGCCTCACCATGATACGGATCATGGCAATATAAATAAAAGTCTCCGATGTTTCAGGTAGTAATTCATAATCTCGAACCA
>JAHHHH010000031.1 GCA_019359415.1 Iphinoe sp. HA4291-MV1
AGAGAGTCAAGCATGAACTTTGCTGGTAGGACTTTCACCTACATCTAACTGAGAGTTCAACTCTAATGAGTTGGGATAAGTATTTATGGACTGGATACCAAGATTCCTTATCCAACGAATCGCACTCGAGTATTCATTACTGATCTCCTCAAACCTGGATAACATAAGATAAAGTTGGATTCCGAGGAGCTAAGAGTATGACTCTGGCATCAAATGGACACGCAGATCGAATCCTGAGTGATCCTGATTATCGCAATCGTTGCGTTGATCGTCTCATCAAGATTATGTTTGACATTGATGACTACAGAGGCTCAAGGAGGGTTTTCATTCCGTGATGCGATCGCTCTTTGCGCCATCGCACCTGAACATAAGCTTGTTTAAGGTAGAAACAATATCGTCAATTCCTCAACGCCCTCAAAAAACGTTGCAAACCCTTAAACAAATTGGGTTTTGTCGCAGCTGAACCTGCTGTGGCTGACGCAGACTGTGCCTTAGCTAAAATTAAATCCAAGTCATCACCAGATGGCTTTTGCGGGAATTCAGCAATCTTTTGATACTCATCACCTTTTTCTAACCAAACTTCCCACGCTCTAGGATAATAGCGAAGGATCGCAGTCTGATTATCTATAGGACGGAGATAGTAGGAAGATTCAATTGTATTGACGAAACGCTCACGTAATTGACGCGCTGCATAACCAATACCCACTGCTCCTAAATCTTCCAAACGAGGGTTTAATATGACGAGCGGGCGATCGCTCACCAATTGAGCTATCTTTTCTACTTCTATAACTTCTACCACAGTGGGGGCAATGAGAAAGAAAATTTCATCTTCTGGTTCAATTTTGTGCTCCAGAGATAATTTTCCCGTACCAATATCAAGAATTTTAAACGGTGCATCTGTCCAGTCACGGCTAGCCAATGCAGCACCACCAGCATCTGGAAAGAAAACCTTCAAGCGGGAACCGTATTCTTCAAAAACTGGTAGAAATTGCTCCGCCACAAGTATAGGTTTGAGTTCTGGAATAAGGATTTCAACTTGTAATCGTTTATATCCATCTGTGAGCGCCGCTTTAGTCGCTTCGCGGGCTTGAGCAATTGCATCTTCTAGAGTATTTGGAAGTTTAGCCATGTTAAATAGTTTTTGATTTGGAATTTTAACCGCAGATGGACGCACCCTCAACGCAGATAATTGTTTGTCGTCTTCAACTAACAACAACTAACAACCAATTCTACAGGTGATAGTCGCTGCAAAACCTGCCTCAACACCATCGCTACCCAATCTACATCCGCTTCTGTTGTGTCACGTCCGAGTGTCATACGGATTGCTCCCAATGCTGCGTTTTCTGGATAACCCATTGCTAATAATATGGGACTAGGACTGAGTTTACCACTATGACAGGCAGCACCAGCACTGATACCAATGCCCGCTAGATTCATCTGTCGCACGAGAGTTTTGCCACTCAGTTTTTCTCCATCAGCGTGTTCTAAGCAAAAACTGACATGATGAGGTAGACGGTGCGTGCGCTCGCCTGTGGGGAGCAAACCAGGAATATCTTTTAACTGGGTAAACAAGCGATCGCGTAACTGAATCAATCGGGGTGTTTCTGTTGGCAATTCTTGAGCCGCCAACTCTGCTGCTACCCCAAACCCCGCAATAACAGGTACTGCTTGCGTCCCAGAACGCAATCGCTTTTCTTGTCCCCCACCACCTAGTAAAGGAACCAACTCCACACCAGGACGCACATATAACGCTCCAGCACCTTGTGGCCCATAAATTTTGTGACTGGAAATACTCAGTAAGTCTACGGGAAGTTTTTTCACATCTAAAGGTAAACGCCCTGCCACTTGTACAGCATCTGTATGGAACAAAACACCTGCACTACGGGCTATCTTTCCCAGTTCCTCAATCGGTTGTAATGTCCCAACTTCACTTTGACCGTAAATAACCGACACCAATACGGTATTATCTTGTAACGCCGCCTTTAAATCTAGGGGGTTCACTCTTCCTTTCGTATCCACTCGCAAGCGAGTTACTTGCCAACCCCATAATTCCAACAACCGCGCTGGTTCTGCAACAGCAGAATGCTCAACATTAGAAATGATAATGTGTTGGGGTTTAGCATACAAATGAGCAACTCCCATAATTGCCAGATTGTCTGCTTCAGTGCCGCCAGAAGTAAAGATAATAGATTCAGGATCAGGTGCGTTTATTAAACCAGCTACCTGCATTCTTGCTTGTTCCACAACCGTTGCTGCCCGTTGTCCCCACTCATGTAAGCTAGAGGGGTTACCCCAATGTTGGGTGAAGACTGCTTGCATCGCAGCTATTGCTTCTGGACGAATGGGAGTAGTTGCGCTGTAATCTAAATAAATTTGCATAACCTATGAGGTAAGAACACGTTAGGCAACGGGTTATCTCTATTTTTAGACTATATAGTTAATCTGTTGAATACTTATAACTTTTTGGATACCTATCTATACATATGCAGATGGATATTTTGCCCTACTTGTAAAGCATTTTTTCTACTTAAGTCGGGTGATTTTCCTTCAAAACTTAAGCAGAGACATTGTAAAGACGCGAAATTTTGCGTCTACAGCAATCTACGCTTTGTTCAAAGACAAGCTTTGTATACAGTTGTTAGCCTTCTAAATGATGGTCAATACATCATTTTGTGAAAACTAATAATTTGGATATAGTGCAATTACTGAAAGAAATTGTGATAAAAACAAATTAACTTCCGTAATCCCCGTATTGTTGTGGCATTTTTTTAAAAGAATACTGATAAAAGATATAACTCCAGTTTTTAAACTGGGTAAAATTTACGCATTATATTTCCTTATTGTTTCATGAAACCTCTATTAAATTTTATCACTTTTGACAAACAAGATTTTAAAGTTGTTCGAAGAACAATCTTTATATTGCCACTCTTCATTATCGGTGGGATTGTTTTAGTTAACATCCTCAAACCTTCACCAAAAACAAAACTTCTCCAACCTTTACCTCAAGATCCTGCTGTTAAAGTCTATTTTAATCAAAATCCTGCGTCTTCCTACGAAGACCCATATCGTCATTTTACCCGAAAGGGGGACAACTTAGAACAGCAAATTATCGACGCCATTAACCAAGCAAACTCAACTGTGGATTTAGCAGTCATGGAGTTTCGGCTTCCCAAAGTTGCTGAAGCACTCGCTGTTGCTCACAAGCGAGGAGTAAAAGTGAGAGTGATAATAGATAACAATTACAACAAAATCTTAGATAAATATACACAAGCAGAACTGACTCGGATGAATCGGCATGATAAGCAAGCATATGAACAATTAAAGCAATATCCTGCTGATGCTTTAGCGATGTTGCGTTCAAATGGAATTGAGATAAAAGACGACACATCTGGTGGTGCAACCCAAGGTAGTGGACTTATGCACCATAAATTTGTCGTCATAGATGGAAAGACAACTATTGTATCTAGCGGTAATCTAACGACATCAGATATGCATGGAGATTTTGGAAATTTTGAAAGTCGTGGTAATCCCAACAATATGGTTGTCGTTCCTGATAACTCTCAATTTTCCAAAACTTTTACTCATGAATTTAACTATATGTGGCAGGGATTATTTAAATCTCATAAGCCAAAAAGATATCCTGTCACAATTCCAGTTGGGCAAGGAACTATCACCATCAATTTCTCACCAGCTAGCAAAAAAGACGATATAACAATAACCAGTAATGGAATCATTGCCTCTTATTTACAGCAAGCCAAAAAGAGTGTACATATTGCAGTGTTTGTTTATTCAGACCAAAAGATTAGCGACACTCTTGGTAGTGTACATGACCAAGGTGTTGAAGACATAAAAGTCTTGATAGACCCGGATTTCTTTAAACAAACTTACTCAAAAGCATACGATGCAATGGGGGTTTGTCCTCGTATAGGTAAGAAACGTAGTTTAATTACAGTGAAACCTTGGAAGCATCCAATAACGAGTGTTGGTTTTCCCACAGGTTTAATGGGCGATCGCGGAGTCCATAGTAAAATGGCTATCTTGGATGAGATGTTGGTTATCACTGGTAGTCATAACTGGTCTAATTCCGGGAATTATTCAAATGATGAAACTTTGGTGTTTATACAGAACCCTACCGTAGCCGCACACTATGAGCGAGAATTTAGTCAGCTTTATCAAACAGCACAATTGGGGTTAAAAACTCTCTCATCAGCCCATAAGTGTGAATCACTTAACTTCAACAATGCAGATAAGAACTCTCAACAAGTAAAGTTCAATACATTTCATTCAGAAGAATAACAATTATGACTGCAAGACTGAGATGTCGGTGCAGTGGTTAGTTCGAGAATAGACTTCATGCAAAAGTCAATTTTTTTAAATGTAAAACCACAGATAAATTATCTGCGTGCATCTTTTGTGCATCTGCGGTTCCAAATAGTCCTTAATCCATTTTTGTAAGAAATCTTGAGTTTGGACTAATTGACTTCCAGTAGCGATCAGCAGGATGACAGGAGAAAGTTACCCAGCTTCTTCTAGGGGCTGAGTCAAGTTCAATCCTTGAAAAAGGATCAGAAACTAAACGGCGGTTGGCAGGGAGTTTTTAGGTGATTCCTCGGATTTATGCCGCTACATTTTTCCTAGACAAAACCGGACAACCTTGGCAAAAAAGGTGGGTTTTTCGGTCAATAAGCACGAGTAATTGAGAATCACCGCCTTTTTTGCCCCCACCACAGATATCTGTGAGTGCTTCAAGAGTACTCGTGGGGGAAGGTTGTCCGGTTTTGTCATGGTTTCACCCAACCGCTTCGATACGCGTTTTTTCACTGTGGGATAGCGCTGACGTGGAGGCTGCTGCTGCCCTTGGGCACGACCCGGTGATTTACCACGAGTTTTCGGCGGTTGAGCAGGAGTGCCAATGGCGGCGAAAATTAGGGGAAAAGCTTGTGCCACACGTCCTGGAGACAGTTTATCCTGAGTCGATTGCCAAGGCAAGGGGGAATCAATACAGGCAAGTCTAGCTAGCCATAGTTGCCAAGTTAACAATGGCATCAGGTCACTCCATCGCTCTGCTGCCTGGGTAGAACCAAGCTGAGGCTGTGTCCAATATAACCTCTGCTTCGCAAATCGATACCAATGCTCTAGAGCGAAGCGGCGTAGGTATTTTTGCCAGAGATCCTCTAATGGAGGCATTGTCTGACCCAACCAAGCTAGCCATATGGGTTGGAACTTACGATTGCGTCCAACTGGTTGGATCACCTCGACGCGAATGATTTCCATTGCCCGGTTTGGGGATTGAAGGAAATGAAACCCACTCCAGCGCATGACTTTAACTCGACCAACTTTTGGGTCTTCAACTTCTAGAGTTTCAGTTACCTCTGGCCAAGTTTCTGGGTCATTGAGCTTAAACTTATGACCATGCTTACACGGTGCACCTCGTCCTTTATAAGCACCGGGTATACCCCATACGCATCGGTTAGAAGCTAAACGCAACAACAGGTCTGCGTCAATCTTCTCTGTTGCTTGGACAAATTTGGCGTTGCCGTAGCCTCGGTCATAAGCGGCAAGCGGTCTTTTTCCTAACTCACGGGTTACAAGTTTTAGTTGGAATGCTGCTTTAGTTGTTGGCGTTTCAAAGCTGGTTATCCGTTCATGTTTCAACGGCAATGCCCAACTCCCATCCGCCTCTGGTATCCAAGCTAACGTACTGTAACTTTGTCCGATGCCTATGCTCCCCCCTCTATCCCCATGAAAAGTTCTTTCTTTTAGTGTCTTCGCTTCTGGTCGTGCCCAAAAGCTATGATCTCCTGCTAGAAATGGCTGTTCATCCGTCGCTACCTCCTTCACCACCAGTTTCATCAGTTTCCTTCTGGGTAGACGACTATCATGCAGCGCCGCATAAATACTTGACCATTGCCGCCTAAATATTGGACTTTGGGACAAGCTCACGAACGACGGGATGCTCGGACTTGTCAATACTGCATCCATCAATTCAAACACTGCGTCTTTGGCCAAGCCTAGACAATCATACAGAGCTTGGCGGAATTTTTCTAGTTGTGTCAGGATCATCACTGTCAATGATTTACAAACAATATTCATTGACTTTACGGCAGTCAGTGCCATTACTGACTGCTTTTCTCTAGCTCTTTAGTCCAAAGTCCAGTACCAAGACTCAGCACTACTAAAGAGCAAGATAGGCAAGAAATATCAGCAAAAATCTTAGCGTTGCTTTATGTGATTTACAGACCTAGTAGCCAAACATTAACTCTTGTATCAAATCCACCACTGGCAAGCTTTGTTCCATCAGGGCTAAAGGCTACGGTGCTTACCCAGTCGGAATGTCCATAAAGTGTCGTTATTAACTCGCCTGTTGTTAAATTCCACAGCTTAATTCCATCTCTGGCAGCACTGGCAAGGGTTTGTCCGTTTGGATTGATAGCGATATCATTTATCCAGTTGTTGTGTCCTGTTAGGGTGCGAACTGATTCTCCAGTAGAGAGATTCCAGAGTTTAATCGTGCGATCGCGGCTTGCACTGACCAAAGTCTTTCCATCTGGAGTAAAGGCTATTTTAGTGACTGTATTAGAATGTGCTGCTGGAATTGTACGGATTAATTTTCCAGTACTCAAATCCCACAGCTTAATGACACCAATGTTGTCACCACTTGCCAACGTCTGACCATCAGGACTAATTGCCAGTGTATTAATCAGGTTATTAAAGCGTGTCAGAGTAGCAAGTGGACGCTGCTGTAGCAAATCCCACATCCGAATACCATCTAACGCACCGCTGACAAGGACTTTACCATTTGGAGTGACTGCTAAAGATAACACATTACTCGTGTGTGCCACAAAGGAGCGGGTAAATTTGTTATTTTTCAGGTTCCAAAGGTTAATCGTGTTGTCATCACTGCAACTAGCAAGAGTTTGACCATCTGGTGAAATAACTATAGATTCTATCGCTGTTTTATGCGCTCTGCGGATAATTCCAACTCTTTTACCAGTTGTTGTGTCCCACAAACGAATCACACCTTCGTTGTCAGAACCGCCACTGATAAGAGTTCTGCTATCTGGAGTGAAGGCGAGAGATTTAATGGTTCCCGAATGCTCTATGAATGTGTAAATAAGTTGTGGATTAGCAACGCTCGTGGTTGGTTGAGCTACTGGTGCAACTTGAACCTCAGCAGGGATAGCAGATGGTATTCGGATTAGGGGAGTGATGGCAACAGTACCTGCTACGCTCATGAGCATCACAAAATTTTTGGCACTGGTCATTTGAGAGTGAGATCCTTCTCTATGCCTGGGACGCTTCGTGTTTTGAATTTGGTAGAGGAATTTATTGTGATTACTCATATATTTCAAATATTTCAAGCTAGCCTGTACCAAATTTTAGGGCGGGAAAGCCCCGCCCGTAAATGAGGATACTGACGCTGGAGGTAACAAAGCGCACTGCATTGAAATTGTCTCCTGGCAACCACGTAACCGCCTAAACTCTAATTTCAGAGTTAAAATCTACTGATATGGTGGCTTTTTCTTAGAAACACTCAACATGGGTAAAGCAGCACTTGACGAACGGGAAGGCAGGTAATGTTGCACCATAGGCTCCTCAGGTAAGGGTGGGCGTTGCTGAATACGCCACCATTTGTAGGCTAGCGCTATCCCTGTTGTTCCCAAGCCAAAAGCGAACAACGACCAGCTATCGTCTAATCCACCAATCAATGCATCTATCACTCCCATCGTAATCAATACACTGATAAGTGGTTCTTTACGGTAGGCTGACTTTAAAAAACGAGGAAATACAGCATTCATCACTAGCTTTTTTGTTCCTGTTCACCTTTTATGTATATTTATATTTACTGAGAATACCTCACCCGCAATTGACGCTTTTGATGAGAGCCTCAATATCATTATACTGTTCTTAAGTAAAGGAGGGTGTAGGGGTCTGAGGGCGTGTAACAATTCAAAATTAGGGAGTGGGGAGTAGGGTAAGAGAATTCCCCATTCCCCCTGAGCACTATTTTGGTAAAAATCTTACTTCAGACCGAGCCATGATAATACCCCTTGATTGGTAACATATTCAATTACCACCATAATCACGAAGCCTATCATTGCAGCTCGACCATTCAAACGCTCAGCGTATTCATTAAACCCGAACTTCGGCTCCTCCAACTTAGGAGTAATGCTTGGCTGTGTCATCATTAAAAACCTCTTTTTGGCAAATGAACTTTTAATTGGATATCTAAGTGACAACACACTTGAGCTATTTAGCAGGATTGCCACTGTTTACATTTATTTACGATTCTTAGTTTATTGTAGAAGTACTTTGGCAATCGTCAATAGCAAAAATTTGAAGTACATTGGTAGTATCAGAAGAACTTTTAGTAGTCCTGGGTATTGAAGTGCTGAGTCTGAAAGAAAGTTCTGAGTTTTGAGCAATGAAAAGCCAGTGCCAGGGTGAGCCAGAGCTAGAGGAGCAGCCCTGTGCCCTTAGATAACAGTGCTGTGCGTTGAGTCCAAGAGCGCTAAGCGCTGTGTTTGTACTCACGACTTTCCATTCAGAACAACTTGTCAAATTCGTAGTTTTTGATTCAAAAGACTATGGATGAGACTGACAAACTATATCTAAATCTAAACAAAAATTCATAAGAGGTAATAAATGGAAATAGGTGTTCCTAAAGAAACAAAGGATCAAGAATTTCGAGTTGGGTTAAGTCCTTCTAGTGTTCGAGTCTTACAAGAAAATGGTCATACAGTTTTCGTAGAGACTCAAGCAGGTCTGGGAGCAGGATTTACAGATGATGATTACAGAAACACTGGTGCTAAAATAGTCACTACTACTGATGAGGCTTGGAACCGCGAACTGATTGTTAAAGTCAAAGAGCCACTAGCTGCAGAGTACAAGTTTTTGCAGAAGGGGCAAATTTTGTTTACATATCTGCATTTAGCAGCCGATCGCAAGTTAACCGAACATCTCATTGATTGCGGTGTAACAGCGATCGCCTACGAAACTGTAGAACAACCAGGCAGCAATAAACTACCTTTGCTCACTCCTATGAGCATTATTGCAGGTCGCTTATCGGTACAATTTGGGGCAAGGTTCCTAGAGCGCCAGCAAGGTGGGAGAGGGGTTTTGTTAGGCGGAGTTCCCGGAGTCAAACCAGGCAAAGTCGTGATTCTAGGTGGCGGTGTTGTAGGTACAGAAGCGGCTAAAATCGCTGTGGGCATGGGCGCTGCTGTCCAAATTATAGATGTTAATGTTGAGCGTCTTGCTTATCTGGAAACCTTGTTTGGTTCTAGAGTAGAACTGCTTTATAGCAACTCTGCCCATATTGAAACCGCAGTTAAAGATGCTGACTTGCTCATTGGTGCTGTTTTAGTACCAGGACGCAGAGCACCCATCCTTGTATCTCGCAATTTAGTCAAACAAATGCGTCCTGGTTCTGTCATAGTCGATGTTGCTGTTGACCAAGGCGGTTGTGTGGAAACTTTACACCCCACATCTCACACTCATCCTGTCTATCTTGAAGAGAGTGTGGTACATTATGGCGTTCCTAATATGCCAGGGGCAGTACCTTGGACGTCAACCCAAGCACTGAACAACAGCACTCTGCCCTATGTCTTGCAGCTAGCAAATTCGTCGGGGATAAAGGCACTGGCGAATAATCAAGCATTAGCTAAAGGTGTGAACGTGGAAAATCATCGCTTAGTTCATCCTGCAGTACAGGAGGTATTTCCTGACTTAGTAGTGTAGTCAGTTTGTTGACAGACACTTTGACGCCACTCTCCTCAACAGGGGAGCCAGCGCTAGGGTGAGGCTGTGCGACAGGAGGGCTTCGTTCTGCTTGGAAAAAACTCCTGTTCGGATAACTCTTAATACGTAAGAGTTCTTCACTTGTCCCCTCCTCTCCCTTCTGTGCTTCTTCTTTTGGTGCTCTCCCTGTATCTAAAAGTGGCAACTTCACGGTGAAAGTGGCTCCCTGTTCTACTCCCGGACTTTCGGCATGAACGCTTCCCCTGTGCATTTCCACAAGATAACGCACAATTGCCAGTCCTAATCCCAGCCCACCTTGGTTTCTGGTAGTGCTGCCATCAGCTTGACGAAAGCGGTCAAAAACATAGGGAAGAAAATCTGGACTGATACCACTACCTGTATCGCTCACTTGAATGAGTGCTAAGGAGCTATTCGCTTGCGAAAGTTCTCTCCGTTGGGGCGATTGTTGTTGCTGAGTACTGGGTCTTTCTAAGCTAGACTCAGTACTGATTGACAATCGTACCTCTACCCTTCCGCCTTTGGATGTGAACTTGAGCGCATTATTCAGTAAATTCCAAGCTATTTGCTGCAAGCGGTTTGGATCACCAAAAACGAGAAAGGGAGATGAGGGAGATGAGGGGGATGAGGGGGATGAGGAAGTAGTGTGTTCAATAATGTACTGGAGTTGGATATCTTTTGTCTCAGCTTCTAAGCGTACGCTATCTACAACGGTTGAAATGACAGAGGCTAAGTTAACCGGACAGAGATTGAGCTGTAGTTTGCCACGTATAATCCGCGAGACATCTAAAATATCGTCTATGAGTTGTGCCTGCAAACTAGCGTTACGTTCAATCGTTTCTAGAGCACGCGCCATGGCTTTTTCATCTAAATTTCGCTGGCGCAGCAGTTTAGACCAACCTAGTATTGAAGTTAAGGGTGTACGAAGCTCGTGGGAAAGGGTTGCTAAAAATTCATCTTTGAGGCGGTTTGCTGTTTCAGCTTCTTGTCGTGCTGTTTGTTCGCGAATTAACTTGATGTGTTCTTCTTCTGCTTGTTTTCGTTCTGTAATTTCTTCTATCGTACCGACATATCCAATGACTTCGCTTTGATCAGAAAGCATTGGCGACGAAGACATATGAACCCAACGTTCAATTTCTGTCGAGGAGAAGATGCGAAACTCTCCTGTGTATTCCTCTCCCTCACTAGATGCAGAATACCAATCGGCGATAACTCGTTCTCTGTCTTCTGGATGAATTGCTTGCGTCCAACCGTCGCCTAAACTCTCCTCCAGCGTCATATCATAGATAGCTTGATAGCGTGGGTTAATATACGTGCATTTCCCTAATGTATCTGTTAGAAAAATACCTACAGGTGAGCAAGCACTTAAAGAGCGAAACATCTCTTCCCGCTTTTTCAGTTCAGTATTCATCTGAGCCAACTGTGCCGCTTGTCGCTCAACCTCGACAGTTTTCTGGAACAGATCAACAAATGCCGCTACCTTGGATTTCAAAATTTCTGAATTGATCGGTTTGAACAGGTAGTCAACAGCACCAAGGGAATATCCTTTAAACACCATGTTATCACTGGTGCTAAATGCTGTCAGAAAAATAATTGGTGTATGGCGCGATCGCTCTCGCTGTCGAATGAGGGCTGCTGTCTCGAACCCGTCCATGTCTGGCATTTGCACATCCAGCAGAATGACTGCAAAGTCCTGATTGAGCAAACATCGCAGTGCTTCCGCGCCGGATGTAGCTTTCACCAAATTTTGATCTAAGCTCTCTAAAATAGCTTCTAAGGCTAACAAATTTTCTGGATGGTCATCTACCAGCAGAACGTTAACTTTCGGTTCAAATGACATTTCTATTTGTACGCTTTAGGGAATACATGATATGACTGTGACGCTTGCGCTTATTTTATTCCCACTATCTTAAGTTATAAATTTAGTTATTGTTGATAATTTTAGTTTAGAGCTTTTTCTATATGTTGAAGAATTTGACAAAAACTTTCTTAAACATTACAAATTTTCATCAAGTAAGGTGCAATTCCTACCAAAGGTAGAACCTTATCTGCGACTCCAGCTGCTATTGCCGCTTTAGGCATTATCGGACAAGCTGCTGTTGAAGGTTCCTGTACCACAGTTTTGCCGCCGCTTGCCTTGATTTTTGCCATTCCTTGCTTACCATCATGATTTGCTCCTGTCAAGAGAACTCCAATCAATTTTTCGGCATAAGTCTCTGCTGCTGTTTCAAATAGCACATCTATTGATGGTCGCGCATAAGTCACAGGAGCATCAATAGATAAAGAAAAGCTTGAATAAGGAACCATATCACTTTTTGCTTCTACCATCAAATGGTAATCTGCTGGAGCTAAATATATATAACCAGGGACGATTTCTTCTTTATCTTGCGGCTCGATAACAACTAAAGCACTGTACTGCTGCAATACGACTTTTAATTTCTGATCAGAAGCTTTGTAACGGTGTTGAACAATCGCCACAGGTACTGGAAAATTTTTTGGCAACCCGCTCAGTAAGACTTCAAGGGCATTTAACCCTCCTAAGGATGCACCTACAGCAATAAGTTGAATTGTCATCAGTAGTGAGTCATTAGTCGTTGATAACTAGTAGTTTATGACAACTATGAACTACCAATCATTAACTACAGCACATTGTTCGTGCGTGAGGTACAAAGAGTAAGGTCTAAAAGCTAGACAGAAAGACCTTTTTACTTGATGACTTCTCCCTTTTCTGCGACAGGCTTGCGCCAACGCCTCTGGCGTCGCCCCTTCTCAATAGCGGAGACGCTGCGCGTTCGCCTCTGGCGTCGCCCCTTGGGCGAAGGGCGAAGGGGAGACGCTACGCGATCTGACTTCTGAATTCTGCTGTATTATCGAATTTTGCGGTAAAGCTTCTCCCCGCCTTCTAATTCCTCATAGTCTTGCTCATGCAGAGTAAACTTAAGCGTTTCTTGGCGTCCCAAACCTAAAATCCCAAACTGAATAAGGCTTTCATAAAAAAGATTATGAACTCGGGTTTGTAAATTTTGATTAAAATAAATTAAGACATTCCGACATAAAATAATATGGAATTCATTAAATGAATTATCTGTCACTAAATTATGTTGTGAAAAAACCATATTTTCTTTAAGAAACGAAGAAAAAATAACGTGATCGTAAGCTGCTGTATAATATTCTGAAAAATTTTTTTTACCACCAGCTTGTAAATAGTTTTGAGTATATTCTTGCATCGATTCTAATGGATAAATTCCAGCTTTGGCTTTTTTTAAAACCATCTCATTGATATCAGTAGCATACAATCGACAACGGTGATAAAGTCCCTCTTCGTGCAGTAAAATTGCCATAGAATAAACTTCCTCACCAGTGGAACATCCAGCATGCCAAACGCGAATAAAAGGATAAGTTCGTAATATCGGCACCATTTCTTTCCTAAATATTAGAAAAAAGCTGGGATCACGAAACATGGTGGTTACGTTAACCGAGAGACTGTACAAAAATCTCTCCATACATTCGGGATTATGGAGAACTTTTTCTTGTAGTCCAGAAACACTAGTTAAACCTTCGGCTCGAATGATGTTCCAAATTCGTCGTTTGAGTGAAGCAAAGGCATAATTTTTAAAATCAAATCCATAGTAACGATGTATGCCTTCTAATAATAATTGAATTTCAATATCTTCAAGCTGCTCTCTAAGCATATATTTATCTAATCATACTCGCTACCCAACAAGTTCAACTTTTCCCTCATTCCCTATCCTATTAATGAAGTATGAGTTTGTGGGTAAAGTCTTAAGCTGATGCAACATTTATATCTTTTCTTACTGTAAACAAATAATACACCTATAGACCAATACTGCTACGTTAAGGATTATTTTCGGAGATTTCACACGTGTAGAGACGTTGCCCTTCGGGTGTCTTCTCCGGAGAGGGAAACCCTCCCAAGAGCGCTGGACTCACATGCAACGTCTCTTGCGTTGGTTATGGTTCTTGCAAATTATCTTATCAGCAACCGTATTAGTCTGTAATTTTTTAGTACAAAATCATACAAATAAAGTTTGTGGCAAGGGCTGAGATTCTTAAAGCCTGCGGAGGTTTTATTTTGTAGTGCGGGCCGGACAGCCCGCTGGGTAATAAAGTAGGGAGCAATCCTCGTCTCCCACTACCATCTTTTTTGCATGCATTGGGATGCTACCTCACACTTTATCTTTCAGTTGACATGCTTCCGTTCTCATTTGTATTCAATATAGCTCTTATAGGGTGAACCTCTTACCTAGCATAATTTAGGATGGACGAAACTCTCATTTCATCAAAAACCAGAACTGTAATGTATTCAAATGTATTCAATTAAAAACGACGGTTATTATCATAGGGAACAAGCAAGGTAGAAATTAGCAGAAAAGTGTATAAAATCAATCTATTAGGTGTCTTTATTACAGAAGCTAATGCACAAGCAAATTATTGATTCTAACAGTAGACGCAATTTATAACACAAAGATCAAAGCTGTAAAAAGTAATTCTTGAAAGTTTCGGTTCTAAATATCGCTCAGTATACATCAATAATTCAGACTTCTGAGATATACTTTCACCATACTATAAGGAATGCGAGTATGGTAAATCAAAAGCTTGGGAAATTACTCTCATTCGGTTTTATAAGTTTCTGTTTTTGCTTAGGTATTGGTATAGGATTATTCATGCGCTTTGGACAATTGCAGCGAACAAATGCTTCTACAAAATCTACCGACACAGAACCAATTCCGTTCTCCATACCAGAATACACATCTCCAGATACCATTACTATTCAAGCTGTTGGAGATGTTATTCCTGGCACAAACTACCCTCACCACAGACTTCCACGTAATCCCAATTTGCTTCTACCAAACTCAGTGAGAGTACATTTGCAAAGAGCCGATATTTTGTTTGGTAACTTTGAGAGTAGTCTCACAAACTACCCTTATAGTGCTAAGGATATCAGTAAAGGACAAATTTTTGCCTTTCGCTCCCCACCGACCTATGCTCAGCTTTTTGCTGATGTTGGGTTTGATGTTATGAATATAGCAAATAATCATGCTTTAGATTTTGGATCAGTGGGGTTTCAAGACACAGTTAAGAATCTTAAGGCTGCTGGGATTAAAACATTAGGTCATAAAAATCAAATTCTCTTGTTAAAAGTGAAGAATATTCCTGTCGCTATGATTGGGTTTGCTCCCTACGAATTTTATAATTCTATTCACGATTTAAAAACAGCCAAAACACTCGTACAAAAAGCTAAGACACAAGCAAATGTTGTGATTGTATCAATGCATGCAGGCTCGGAAGGAACTAACGCACTGCAGGTTCAAAATAAAACTGAGTTTTTCTATGGAGAAAACCGAGGAAATTCTCTTCAGTTTGCTCGAACAATGATTGATGCAGGTGCAGATTTAGTCCTCGGACATGGTCCTCACGTTCCAAGAGCTACTGAGATTTATAATGGGAAACTCATCGCTTATTCTTTAGGAAATTTTTTAGGATACCGAACTTTATCCACAGCCGCTGAAACTGGCTACTCAATGATTTTAGAAGTGAAACTGAACTCACAAGGAGATTTTGTGTTTGGGAAAATTATCCCTGTTCACCTTGATGCTCAAGGGATTCCTCATTTTGACAAGCGTTTTCGGACAGTGGGACTCTTGCGTTATTTGAATAATAAAGATTTTCCTAATAACCCGGCGAAGATTAATAAGAAAGGTGAAATTGTAGTGGCAGAAAAGGAGTAGAGTGGTAACGAATGCAACCATTGTTTGTAGGGACGCAGCAATGATTATTGGTGTCAATTTAAACTTTTATTCCACGTTAATTTAACCCCACCCCGAACTCGCGGCTACGGTGTACACACAAATGATCTAATCACCGCAAATCCCATAGTAGGGTGCGTTATGGCGCTTCGCCTAACGCATCGCCCTACAAGTTGGATATTTTTTTCCCTTACGCTAAAATTGCCTACAATTAGGATAAAACAGAAGAGGCAAAAATGAATACAAAAGAAAAAATACAAGCAGAAATTAACAGCCTTAACGAAGAATATCTAGATGAGCTATATCTCTTAATCAAAGATTTTACACAATCCAAACAACACTCTAAAAAGTCTAGCTTCATGTCTAAGTTGAAGCAGATAAAAATTGATGCACCAGAGGATTTTGCTGCCAATATCGATTTATATGTAATTGGAGAAAAAGTTGTCGAATAAGATATTCGTTGACACTTTATTTGTAGTAGCACTGATTAACCAGCGTGACCAATATCATCAACGAGCCGCTGAATTAGCTGACAGATTAGAAGGTTATCCGTTACTCACAACTGATGCAGTATTGCTTGAGATTGGTAACGCTCTAGCACGCGGTTACAAAGACGAAGCAGTTGAAATAATCGAGGAGTTTTTTGCTTCAGATGAAGTGGAAATTGTGCAACTCACTCCTGAATTATTTGAGCAAGCGTTTACGCTTTATAAAAGCCACAAAGATAAAGCTTGGGGCTTAGTTGATTGCATTTCTTTCGTAGTCATGAAGCAAGCGGGAGTAAGCGAAGCTTTGACTTTTGATCAGCATTTCGTTCAAGCAGGCTTTCAGGCGTTGATGAGGTGAAAAGTAACTGCAATGGTTGGTATCTAAGAGATACATGGAGACAGCAATCAAAACTGGGCTTTAGAACGGGTTTCTTTTACCAAGCGAAGACAGTCTTCTAAATCATTGCCTTGCCAGCTTCCAGCAAATTTTAGCAGTTCACCCGCTTTAGTTCCTCGTTTAATTGGAGCTAGCCGACGAAGCGGACGTTGACTGATTATACTTTTAGTACTTTTGCTTTGAAGGGAATCTAGGAAGTCGCTGACTAAAGAGAGTTGTTCGGGTGGTAGTTGGGCTAGTTGTTGTTCGATTTTTTGGCGCAGTTCCGGGGAAGTCATTAGCAACTCGCTATTTTGATTGCCTATCTTTTCGACTTCTTAATTTTACCGTCTAATTTGGTGAGGTGAAGTACCTCAACTTGCCTTGTCTGCGACACGCTGCGCGAACGACGCTCAGTTAGGAGTTCCAACTATAGCTAGCCTAGCACAAGGACGGTCTTATTTGTCACATCTCCACCTCACAAGAGTCATGCCTAAATTGTGCAACGCCGATTATCAAATTATGATTTAACGTTCAAACTTTCTCGATTCAAAACTTGATTTAACTTCCCGCTACGATAACCTTCCAAATCTAATGTGACGTAAATAAAACCAAATTCCTGAAAAGCAGAAACGATTGATTGCAAATCAGTTTTTAAAACAAACTCTTTGATTTGTTCTGGCGGTAATTCAATTCGTGCTGTATCTCCCTCAGAACGTACTCGCAAATTCTGATAACCTAACTTGCGTAAATAAATTTCTGCCCTACCGACTCGTTGTAACTTAGCTACGGTAATCTCTTCACCGTAGGGAAAGCGTGAACTCAGACAAGGTTGCGCGGGTTTTTCCCACCAAGGTAAACCAAGTTCTTTGGAAATTTGCCGGACTTCTGCTTTAGTAATACCGACTTCTGCTAAGGGCGATCGCGCACCTCTTTCTTTTGCTGCTTGAATTCCTGGGCGATAATCATGTAAGTCATCGGCGTTGACTCCATCCACTACGTATGGATAACCCAATTGCACAGCTAAGGGTTTGAGAGTGTCGTGCAGTTCACTTTTGCAAAAATAACAGCGGTTCACAGGGTTGGAGGTGTAATTGGGATTTTCCATCTCGTGTGTTTGAATGATTTGATGAGGAATCCCAATCGTTGCTGCTTGAAGGGAAGCGTCTTCTAATTCTTCTGGTAACAGCGAAGGAGACATAGCTGTGACAGCTAAAGCGCGATCGCCTAAGACGTCATAAGCCACCTTGGCTACCAAAGTGCTATCCACTCCACCAGAGTAAGCTATCAGAGCTTGCTCCATTTCTAAAAATAATGCTTTTAATTGCTCAAGTTTTTTTGTTAGCATCATTTCCAATCTTGTCCAAATGGTATCGCACCCCATCAATTCCATTTTAGGTGGGCAATAAAGGAATGAGGGAAAAGATACAGGTTATGAGTTTCAGATGTAAAGACTTATGAATGCACAACTCGTTCAATTCATTGTTTATGGTATTGCTTTGGGGAGTATTATTGCTTTAGCAGCAGTTGGACTTACTCTCACCTACGGGATTTTACGGTTGTCTAACTTTGCTCACGGTGACTTTTTGACATTGGGAGCTTATCTAACGCTGCTTGTTAATACTCTTGGTGTCAATATTTGGCTGTCTATGGCGATCGCTGCGATTGGGACGGTAGCAACAATGCTGTTGTCGGAAAAGTTGCTATGGTCCCACATGCGATCTATCCGTGCTACTTCCACCACTCTCATTATTATCTCTATTGGGCTTGCCCTATTCCTTCGTAATGGCATTATCCTTATCTGGGGCGGGAGTAACAAAACTTACGATTTACCCGTGCCCATCGCTATGGATATTCTGGGCGTCAAAGTACCGCAAAATCAATTGTTGGTTCTGTTCTTAGCTGTAGCAGCAATTGTAGTACTACACTACATTTTACAAAACACTAAAATTGGCAAGGCAATGCGAGCTGTTGCTGACGATTTAGACTTAGCTAGGGTTTCTGGTATCAATGTAGACCAAGTTATCTTCTGGACTTGGGTGATTGCTGGTAGTTTGACATCTTTAGGTGGAAGTATGTACGGCTTGATTGGAGCCGTGCGACCAAATATGGGCTGGTTCTTGATTTTACCTTTATTCGCCTCAGTGATTTTGGGAGGAATTGGCAACCCTTACGGTGCGATCGCAGCAGCTTTTATCATTGGTATTGCACAAGAAACCAGTACTCTTGTACTGGGTGCTCAGTACAAACAAGGAGTAGCGCTGTTCATTATGATTTTAGTGTTGCTCGTTCGTCCCAAAGGTTTATTCAAAGGTACGATTTGAGCAACACCACAACATAGGGACTGGGTAAAGTGAGATTGGGAAGCATCCACAGTCCCATTACAGCAGTCCCTCTACCGAAAAGTTTCCTCTACTCTACCTATGTATTCCTTATATGATGATATGGAAATAATAAGCAGCCATGAGGAAGTTGAGAGCTAATAGGAACAGTGCCCAACCCAAACGAAAGCTATAAGGAGGCTTAGCTCCACTTTTAGCAACGTCTTCGCCTACTTTTGCAGCAGATGCGGCAGCAGGAGCTGTTTTAGCTTCAGCAGCATTACTCATTGTGTTCTCTCCTATTTAAAGACTTCTTAACAAATACCAAAGAGTTGTCATGTATTGCGAAATTCTTCAAGAATATTTTTGTAGATTTTGCAGCACAAATCAGCAAAAATAAACAAAATGTAGCACTACGTCAACGAAGAGGGCAAGGGGCAAGGGGCAATGGGGAAAGAAATAATTGTCCATTAACTCTTTCTGCTCCTTGCTCCCTCATCTCCCTCATCTCCCTCATCCCCCTCACTCCTCAACTCCGGCGTGATAAGAACTGCGAACGAGAGGACCAGAACGAACATGGCTAAATCCCATTTCCCGTGCTATCTTGCCTAATTCATCGAATTCTTCTGGTGTCCAATATTTTTGGACGGGCAGATGTTCCAAGGAAGGACGCATATACTGACCAATTGTGATGCGATCGCACTCCACCTTTCGCAGATCCGCCATTGCCTCTATAATTTCCTCGACTGTTTCCCCATGTCCCAGCATCAAACCTGACTTCGTGGGAATAGAAGAGTCGATTTCTTTGACGACTTGCAGGACAAAAAGCGAGCGATCATACTTCGCTCCTCGGCGCACTGGTCCTTGTAAACCTCGCACTGTCTCAATATTGTGATTAAAACAGGCTGGTTTCGCCTTCACAACCTTATATATACGCTCACGTTGACCTTGCTGTCCAGCCCCTGCACCACCCCAAAAATCTGGTGTCAACACCTCAATTTGAGTTTCTGGGTTTAGCTGGCGGATAGTTTCCATTGTCTTGACAAAATGACCTGCTCCCTGATCTGGTAAGTCATCTCGTGCTACTGAAGTCAGCACAACATAACGCAATCCCAAAAGCTGCACTGCTTGTGCCACCTTTTGCGGTTCTTCAAGGTCAAGAGGCATGGGCGCATGACCTTTATCTACTTGACAAAAAGCACAAGACCTGGTGCAGGTAGCACCCATAAGTAAGAAAGTTGCAGTTTTTTGGGAGTAGCACTCCCCTCTGTTAGGACAGCGTCCTTCTTCGCAAATCGTGTGAATTTGGCGTTGCTTAATAATACGTTGTACTGTAGAAAGTTCGCTGGCTTTGCCAATTGGACGACGTAACCAAGTCGGCATTGCTGTTATTTCAGATTTAAGTTGAGCTTTTTGTAAAGAAGTCATAAGTTTTTAAAATTTTTATAAAACCATCAGTAGTTCAGCCTAAGCAAGAAATCTGGTTTCTCCAATATTGCTTGTGCCAGTCTTAGCCACAGGTCTATCTTAGCGTTGGAGTTTAAAGCTGTATAGGCGCGGCTAATATAAGTGTTTGCTTGCACAAGTAACAATATTAGACATCTGGGAAAAACGATGTAGAGATGTTGCATGCAACATCTCTACAAAGGTTGTAGACAACGCACAATTAATTTCTGGAGATGTCTATTGCGCTGTGCTTGAAGCTGTTTTTCTTTGGGTATAGAGCTTTGTACGAATGCACAACCCGTGTTTTAGCTCGACTTTATCCATTGACCAAAACCGCGATCGCAAGGGAAAGAAGTGCTATGCAAGGCAATAATCGTATACGCATAAATTCATATCTATTAAAACCTTGGACTTTTTCAACCAGTTATCAGTTATCACTGAATATAGCAATCCTAGATGAATTGCGAAAATTGAAAAACAAGATCCCTGACTTCTTAAAGAAGTCAGGGATCTTGTTTTTCACGAATGATTTAGGACAGCTATATATTCTCCATGTAATAGTAACATTGACTACAAAATTTTTGTAGTCAATGTTACTATTATTACAATTTGTTAACAATTGTCATTTGAGATACAAAATTTTGGTAATTTTAACCACTATTTTCTGGATTATAAATTGACGTTGATTATGAAAAGTATGAGACAGCTACCTGAAATATACACTTCAACAATAGAGATAACGAGAGCTTAAAAAGTACCATTTAAGGCATCATAATTATTCCTGTGAAGCACTAAGCAAAAGGGCTTCAATTTTAATAGCTATAGTATTTACTTGGTAAAATTACATGAGTTTATATCAATAATTGACTGCAATTAACGGAGTAAATAATTGATTATCTACGTTTAAAATATTCCTAAATATTTCTTAATAAAAATAATGATGCTAATTATTGTATAAAATAAATTGCGAGGGTTACAGGCAAAATAGAGTTAATGAAACCTCTGTTTTCTAGAGTTTCATTACTCTTACTAACGATTGTGAATCTTTCTCAGATACTGAAAAGCAGTCTAGTCTTTTTGAAGAGGATATTTTGGATCGAAAAAAAGCTGATGGTTGGAATTTTCTCACATTGGCTTGTTGGGTTTTCCCTGTGCGATTATCCGTCTGAGAAGAAGTGCAAAGCTTAATCCTTCACTTTCTGGTTGGAAACCATCATTAATTTTCAACTAATCAAAACTTAGGAGATTGAAACAATGGTGCAAGATGCCTTTTCTAAAGTTGTTGCCCAGGCTGACTCACGAGGAGAATACCTCAGCGATTCTCAGCTAGATGCTCTAGTCGGTTTAGTCAAAGATGGTAACAAGCGTGTTGATGTCGTCAACCGGATTTCTAGCAATTCGTCTACCCTTGTTGCCAATGCAGTCCGTTCGTTGTTTGCTGAGCAACCTCAGTTGATTGCGCCTGGTGGGAATGCTTACACGAGCCGTCGTGCTGCTGCTTGTATACGGGATTTGGAAATCATCCTACGCTATGTGACTTATGCGATTTTTGCAGGAGATGCCAGTGTGCTGGATGACCGTGCCCTCAATGGTTTGCGGGAAACCTATCTGGCATTGGGCACTCCTGGAGCTTCAGTTGCTGTTGGTATTCAGAAGCTGAAGGATGCCTCGATCGCTCTTGCCAATGACCCCAACGGTATTACCCGTGGTGATTGCAGTGCGCTGATTGCAGAAGTTGCAACCTATTTTGATCGTGCAGCGGCGGCTGTTGCCTAAATCATCATAACTACCATTCAATCAACCCTTTATAGAACAAACTTGGAGATATTAAGTCAATGAGTAAGACGCCTTTAACGGAAGCGATTGTTGCTGCGGATTCCCAAGGTCGCTTTTTGGGTAGCACTGAAATCCAGGTTGCATTCGGTCGTTTCCGGCAGGCAGCCGTCAGCTTAGAAGCGGCAAAGACGTTATCTAAAAAAGCGCCCAGTCTGGCTGACGCCGCTGCAAACGCTGTGTATCAGAAGTTCCCTTATACAACTCAGTTGGATGGGCCAAACTACGCTTCTAGTGCCACCGGTAAGGCAAAATGTGTGCGCGATATAGGCTACTACCTGCGGATTATCACCTACGCTTTGGTTGTAGGTGGAACGGGTCCGATCGACGATTATTTGATTGGTGGCTTAGCTGAAATCAACCGTACCTTTGAGTTATCTCCTAGCTGGTACATCGAAGCTCTCAAACACATCAAGGCGAATCATGGTTTATCGGGCGACCCTGCTGTTGAAGCGAACTCCTACATTGATTATGTGATCAATTCTCTGACCTAGCGGGAGTCTTTCAGTTTTGTGTGATGCGGCAGGAAAATAATTTGGTCATTGTGCAATCCAAACTCATATTGTTACCAAACTATTTTCTGAAACTTCGTACCATAGTTCCACAAAACTGAACGTAAAGTTTGCAAATGCGTCGAGCTTTTGCGTAGTAAGCAGCAAAGGCTTCAAATACCGGCATCATTACGTGTTAACTGTCAATTCAAAATGACTGAAATACTTATACTGTTGGTGTTTTATAGCTTTTCAATTACTACGCAAAGGTTTTTTTAACAGTTATCAGTTATCAGTCATTAGTCATTGGTCATTAGTCATTAGTTAGTACTCAAGTGTCAAGAGGATTCTTTTTTTTGAACTTTGAATTTTGAATTTTGAATTGTTAAGAGGTGGGATTATGACAGCGTTGGGAGAAGCCAGCCGATTGGGGATTCGCCCGTTTGCAGATACTGAAAAAGTTGAACTGCGCCCTGTGAGGACAGAAGCGGATGTCCAGGCGGTCATTTGGGCGACCTATAAACAAGTTTTGGGCAATGAACATTTGATGCAGAGTGAGCGTCTTGAGAGCGCAGAATCACTCTTGCGTCAGGGACAGATTACAGTACGGGATTTTGTGCGTGCGATCGCTCAATCAGAATTGTATCGGCAGAAGTTCTTCTATTCCAACTCCCAAGTTCGCCTCATCGAACTGAATTATAAGCATCTTTTGGGTCGTGCTCCCTACGACGAGTCAGAAGTTGCCTACCACGTCGATCTCTACAATTCCCAAGGTTACGAGGCTGATATTAATTCCTACATTGATTCTGTCGAGTATCAACAAAGCTTTGGGGATGCTATTGTGCCTTACTATCGGGGCTTCCAAACCGTGGTAGGACAAAAAACAGTCGGGTTTCCTCATTTCTTCCAATTGTACCGAGGCTATGCCAATAGCGATCGCGCTCAAAGCAAGCCCAAAGGACAATTAACTTGGGATCTGGCAAAAAACTTGGTATCCCCCATCTATCCTGCTTCTGCTGGCACCTTAACTGGCGCTTCAACGGGTCGTCGCGGTGGTAACACCTATCGGATTCGCTTAACGCAGGCGGCTTCCCCTAACTCCACAGTTATCCGGCAAAGCATTACCGAAGTGATTGTCCCTTTCGAGCAGTTGTCGGATCGGTTGCAACAACTCAATCGCCAAGGACGCAAGGTCATTAATATTACTCTTTCATAAAAGTTTTTAACCAAGGAGACTTTTAGATGGCTATTACAACAGCCGCATCTCGACTCGGAACTTCTGCTTTTAGTAACGCAGCTCCCATAGAATTATGGTCTAATGCCAGCCAGACAGATATTTTTGCTGTGATCGCGGCTGTTTATCGTCAGGTCTTAGGCAATGATTATTTACTAAAATCCGAACGTCTGACTGGCGCAGAATCTCTGCTGTTGAATGGCTCGATTCCCGTACGGGAGTTTGTCCGTCAGGTGGCGAAATCCCAATTGTATAAAGCTAAGTTTTTCTCCAACAGTTTCCACACCCGTTTCACTGAGTTGAACTACAAACATTTCTTAGGTCGTGCTCCCTATGATGAATCGGAAATAGCCGATCACCTGGACTTGTACCAAACCAAAGGATACGACGCTGACATTGATTCTTATATTGACTCAGCGGAGTACCAAGACAACTTCGGGGAAAATATTGTGCCCTACTATCGGGGATTTACAACTCAACCAGGACAAAAAACCGTGGGCTTTACCCGGATTTTTCAACTCTATCGTGGTTATGCGACGAGCGATCGCTCCCAAATTCCAGGAAATTCCCCTCGTCTAGCAAGTGAACTGGGGAGAAATAGTGCATCAACAGTAGTTGCTCCTGCGCTTAGCAATAATGGCTTTGCTTATCGTCCTCCACTAAGAGGGGAAACCCCCAACAGCACATTTGGAGGGTCGCAAGCATTTGGCACAGGACGACTCTATCGAGTGGAAGTGGCAAGTATTTCTAAACGAGGATATCCCCAGGTTCGCCGCGTCAATCAGGCAGTCGTTATTCCTTACGAACAACTATCAGATTACTTTCAAAGGGTTCAGCGCCAAGGCGGTAAGATTGCCAGTATTACGCCACTTTAGTTCATAGTTTATAAAATTTGTCAACCCCCTTTTCGGGGGAATTTAAATTTCCTTTGATTTCCGGGATATCATCATGGTTTATCAAATTGTTAGCGGCAGAAGCAACAACTCCATTGCAGCGAATCGGAGTTTCCGGTTTGAAGTGATAGGTCTCCATCAAAATGAAGTTACAGATAAGAACGATTATGCCATTCGCTCCAGTGCCAGTGTGTTTATTACGGTACCGTTTAGCCGCTTGAATGAAGAACTCCAGCGGATTAATCGACTGGGTGGCAAAATCGTTAGTATTCAACCGTTGGCGCTTGAAACTTATGAAGCTTAAGAGTTTTTTGGATAATTTATTCAAAGGAAGTCTCTAAGTTTTGCAAAGAGTCACCTAAGATTTTTGGGCAATGTGAAAAGCGGAGATATATGAAAGCTGAAGACTACCACCAAATTCATGTTCTATCCGGTGCTTCAATCCCGCAAATAAGGCATTTTTGGTTTGTGGATCTAACTTTAGGTACGGCGAGTAAGTGTTCAAAACTGTTAAATATTCATCAACAGTGTAGGTCACTTCAGATGTAACTTGTCCAGATATTAAGTCTTTGAATTGCCCTGAATCGATGACTATCTTTCCTAATCCTCTCAAGATATCTTCTTGAGTTTCTCTGTCTTCATATCGGTCAAGAGATGGAGCATATACTTGATAGACTTCTGATAAACGTTGGTACACTTGGTAGCAGGGCTGAAGTTCCTTGTTCCACAATAAAATCAGGTAGCCACTCTCTTGTAAGGCATTTGCTGCTTTTGGATATCCCACTTCCGGTGATATCCAATGAAAAGAACTCGCTGCTAAAACAGCATCAAATCCAAGAGCCTCTGTTGTCCACTCTTCAAAAGATATGTTCTGAATCTCTACATTGGGATATGGTTGACAATTCTGTTGAGCTAACTGGAAAAAATCTGGGTTGGGTTCTAAGCAGAACATTGAGCAACCCAATTGAGCAAACGCTACCGTTGCAGTTGCAGGACCACATCCTACTTCAAGAATTTTTGAGTTAGTGGAGAGTTGAGCAATCTCCACAACTTGGTGAATCAAATTCTTAGGATAGCGAGGTCTTGCCTTATTGTAAGCCTCTGCTGCGGGAGAATACCAATTTTTGCGCTGTTCCAAAGATCTGCTAGAGTAGCTGATGATTGTTTGCTTTAAGTCTTCCATAATCTACTAGTATGAGTTTGGACAACTTAACAAATAATACTAAGCTATTAAACTTCTGGTTCTATCCCTGCTGCTCGTAATTGTGCTGTCAATCTTTCAGCGCGTTGCCTTTCTTGTTCAGCACGCTGTCGTTCTTGTTGAGCTAATTCAGAACCCCACAAAAGCAGCTGTTCTTGTTCGTCCCACCACCGTAACCAGTATCCTGCAAGATTTTCACGAGTTCCTTGCCACAAGCCCAGATAGAGGTTCATTTCTGCTATCTGGTAGCGGTTATTTGTGTCAGGTGCTTGCAATGAATACTGTCCTGCGTTATCCAATCGATAAACTTCTAAACTGCCGCTATCCGGTTCAAAGATGATATAGTTCGGTACTTTTAAGATACGCTCATAGAAAAACCATTTTCCAGGAGGATAGGTTGGTTTGATGGAATATTCCGTACCATCTGTATCTGAAATAAATTCCATCACAATGACTGGCATATCTCCCTGTAGCTGCGGCGTGTAACTGCGTTTTACCTCTTCGCGTGCAACACGGATACTAGGCACGTATGCCCAATCGGGAGCTTTAATTACAATTTTGCCATTCACAGTGGCGCAAATGCCGTAATTCGTTGAATTTAGGGCGTGTTCAGGTAATCTACCAGCAATTTCTAAACTTTCGGTTAAAGCTGCAGCAAGGGGAGGCTGGTTAATATTATCCACTGGTTCATCTGGCAGTACGTAATCATCGGGTAACTTTTCCCAAGTTATCTGGTAGTCGTGGGTAGCAGTGGCTATCATGACGGGTGTTCCTTTGGGTGTTCAGGTGCTGTTTGATTTCTTCACGTCTTTGGTGTAGAGCACCTCCCTACAAGTGAGGAGGGATTATGAGTAGAGTCTACAAATTTTAGCAGCTTGTACGCTAGACTCAAGCTAACCTTCTTCATGATTTTTGGGAGGGCAGAATATGCAAATCACTGTTGAGATACCTGATACTCTGGCTCACTAAACTAAAATGTAGATAGCACAACATTTCGAGCATGGAGCATGAAAATTAAAGCTATTATTTGGCAGGAGGATGGGGTCTGGTGTGGTTCTGTACCTGCTCTCCCAGGATGTCACACTTGGGGAGATAGCTACGAACACCTGTTGGAGATGTTGCAAGATGCAATTCAGGGCTGGTTGGAAGTTGCTAGTGAGCGAGGAGAACTTGAACCAGAGAAACGATTGGTTGAGCTATCCCTGTGAGAGCAATTTCTGGGAAAATGCTTTGCAAGATTGTGGAGCGAAATGGTTGGGAACTCAAGCGAATTACTGGTAGCCACCACATTTATGTCAAGGAAGGCGTTGATGCGATTCTTTCTATCCCAGTTCATAGTAATCAGGATCTGCCTAAAGGAACTTTGAAAAGCATCATGAAGGATGCGGAACTTACCGAGGAAGATTTGAGCTAACAGCAATTCCATACCATTAACTATAATGTGGACTTGGAGCGAACAAGCGATGGCGCAGAGCGCCCGCCGTAGGCGATCGCCATTTAAAATTCTTTCGTTCTTTTGTTCTATGAACTACCCCACCGCATGGCGGATGGGGAATTACGGCGTTAGGTTAAACAACAAATGAAAACTGCTGTCAGGCTACGAGTCGGATTATGAGCAAAGCTCTACTCTTCATCCGGTGCTAAATCTTCTTCTGTTAATCCCTGCTGCGGTATTGCTGCAATAATAGCATCTATGACCTTGGAGACTGGTAATATTTCTATATTCAAACTAGGAAACTTTTGCCCTTTTGGTACGATAGCCCTCTTAAATCCCAATTTTGCTGCTTCTTTTAACCGCAGTTCCATTTGCGAGACTGAGCGGACTTGTCCTCCTAAGCCAACTTCCCCAATCAGTACGGTACCAGGATCAACAATCCGATCGCGGAAACTCGCAACAATTGCGATCGCTATTCCTAAATCCACTGCTGGTTCTTCTACATTCAACCCGCCTGCAGACGCCACATAAGAATCCAGCTTTGACATGGGAATCCCTACCCGCTTTTCTAGCACTGCCAAAATTTGTACTAATCTGTTATAATCTATACCTGTGGCTGCACGACGCGGTGAGGGGTAGCTGGTAGGACTCACCAGAGCTTGCAATTCGACGACAATCGGACGTGTCCCTTCACAAGCAACGACAATTGCAGTACCAGGAGCCGGATCATCGCGGTTGCCTAAAAATAACTCTGAGGGGTTGGGGACTTCTCGCAGTCCGTTGTCAACCATTTCAAAGATGCCGATTTCGTGAGTTGCTCCAAAACGATTTTTCACTGTCCGTAATAAACGATGGGAAGCAAAGCGATCGCCTTCAAAATACAACACCGTATCAACTAAGTGTTCCAAGACCTTCGGTCCAGCGATCGCTCCTTCTTTGGTGACATGTCCCACAATTAACATTGTGATGTCTTCGTTTTTTGCCACTTTCATCAAAGCTGCTGTACATTCGCGTACCTGCGCGACAGAACCTGGTGCAGAGGTTAAAGCCGGGAAGAACACTGTTTGAATACTATCAATGATTGTCACATTCGGTTTGAGTGAATCCATTTCCCGCAGGATTTCTTCTAAGTCTGTTTCCGGCAAAACATACAAATCGGCATTTAGGCTCTCAGCGTCGTCTACTTTGGCAGTTTCTTGGGGAGTTGTTTCGGGAGTTTCTTGTGCTGCTTTGCTATCATCATCGTTTTCATCACTGACTAAACTTAAAGGTTTTGTCACTCCCAAGCGGGAAGCTCTCAATTTTACCTGTTGTCCTGATTCTTCGCCTGAAACATAGAGGATGCGGTATCTCTGCGCCAGTTGATTCGATACTTGCAACAGCAGTGTAGATTTACCAATTCCTGGATCACCGCCTATCAGCACCATTGAACCGGGAACAACTCCACCGCCAAGCACCCGATCAAGTTCCTCATAGCCAGAAGCCCAACGTGTGACTTGGCGATCGCTAATCTGATCAAAAGTTAGAGAAGCTCGTGGTTTGGCTGGTTTCGTTGCAGCTGTTTTGCTACCTGCAGTAGCGTGCCATCCACTGACTCCGCGACTTGGTACATCTGTTGATGACTGGATATTAATCTGCTCTTCTAAAGAGTTGTAGGTTCCGCAAGCTGGACACTTACCAAACCATTGAGGGGATTCTACTCCGCATTCGTTACAAACGTAATAAGTTTTTGACTTTGGCATTCTTAATCTTATTAAATCTTCTTAATTTTTATTTAAGTTTTTGAGCAAACTAAAATCCAAGAATCGTAGTAGATGTGGGATTTTTCCAATCAATTTGTGAAATGATATCTTAATAATATGGTATTAAAAATTAATCATGAAAATTTTCGTTAAGGAGCGTTGAGAAACTTGGAAAGTCATAAAGAAAAAATTCTAGTGGTAGATGACGAAGCCAGCATTCGCCGGATTTTAGAAACGCGCCTTTCGATGATTGGCTACGATGTTGTCACAGCTGGTGACGGGGAGGAAGCTTTAGACACTTTTCGCAAAGCAGAACCGGACTTAGTCGTTTTAGACGTGATGATGCCGAAGCTAGATGGCTACGGCGTGTGTCAAGAATTACGTAAGGAATCAGATGTCCCAATTATTATGTTAACAGCCTTGGGGGACGTGGCTGACCGAATTACAGGTTTAGAGTTGGGTGCTGATGACTACGTTGTCAAACCTTTTTCTCCTAAGGAATTAGAAGCCCGCATTCGCTCAGTGCTACGGCGAGTAGACAAAACAGGTGCCTCTGGTATTCCCAGTTCTGGAGTGATCCATGTTAGCACTATAAAAATTGATACGAATAAGCGCCAAGTGTATAAAGGCGACGAGCGTATTCGGTTAACGGGCATGGAATTTAGCTTACTAGAGTTGTTAGTCAGCCGTTCTGGAGAAGCTTTCTCCCGTTCAGAAATTTTGCAAGAAGTCTGGGGATATACACCAGAACGCCATGTGGATACCCGCGTAGTAGATGTGCACATCTCCCGTTTACGAGCAAAATTGGAAGATGATCCAAGTAATCCAGAGTTAATCCTCACAGCAAGAGGGACTGGTTATTTATTTCAACGCATTATTGAACCAGGAGAGGAATAAGGGCAATGGGCAACGGGCAATGGGCAATGGGCAATGGGGAATAACTTTTGACTAATGACTAATGACCAATGACTAATGACTAAATCTGATCCGAATAGGGTTCTACGGCGTCTACCAATTGTAGTAGGTGGATTGGGCGCTGTACTTTTGCTAATTAACCGTTTGCTATCACCAGAATTGACAAACTCTCAAGCGCGTGCAGATGTTCTGGGTGTGATTTTGAGTGCTGTGTTGATTTTGGTGGGGTTAATTTGGCAGCAAGTACAACCACGTTTACCTGAAGCGGTACAACTCATTGGCGAAGAAGGTTTTGTACTTGCACCCAATTTACCGGAAGCTTTGAAAATAGAACTAGCTTGGGCATCACATTTGTTATTAACTAATACGGTGACGCGATCGCTTGTCGTTTTCTATAAGGATAAAGTTTTATTACGTCGAGGAATTTTAAGTCCGAAGTCGGAAGTTGTACCAGGAGCAATCTTAAAAAGAGTACTGGAAAAACAAAAGCCAGTTTATCTCGTAGATTTGAAAGTCTATCCAGGAAGAGTTGAATTTGATTATTTGCCAGAAAACACTCAAGGTGTCATTTGTCAACCCATTGGCGAAGATGGAGTCCTGATTTTGGCAGCGAATGCTCCTCGTAGTTATACTAAACAAGATGAAAACTGGATTGCGGGAATTGCAGATAAATTAGCTGTCACTTTAAATCAGTGAACAGTGAACAGGGAACAGGGAACAGGGAAGAGTTATCTAGCATTGCCCATTGCCCATTGCCCATTGCCCATTGCCCATTGCCCATTGCCCGTTGATAACTGATAACTGGTAACTGATAACTGTTAGCCACTAACATCTAACAAATATTATGCAAATTCAAATTATTTACTGGTTACTTGTTGCTCTAATGGCTGTTGGTATTATTGGCGCTGTAGTTCCTGCTATTCCAGGAGCCAGTTTAATTTTAATAGCAATTATCATTTGGGGATTTATTAGTGGTTCTTTTGCCGCTATAAAAATACCGCTCATTGTCACAGTTATCGTTTTACTTCTGAGTGTGGGAATTGATTTTTTAGCGAGCTATTTGGGTGCAAGAAAAGCTGGTGCAAGTCAGTGGGGGCAAATTGGTGCAATTGTTGGGTTAGTAGTGGGTTTTCTAGGGTTATTGCCAACATTACCTTTTGGTGGTCCATTACTCGGAATGTTACTAGGACCGCTTCTTGGAGCAATTATCGGTGAGTATCTTTATCGGCGAGACTTGGGACTAGCTATTAAGGCTGGTATTGGAATTGTTGTAGGTACAGTGGTTGGTAATTTGATTCAAGGGTTGTTAGCGATCGCAGCAGTTATCGTTTTCCTAGTCACAACTTGGTCACAGGTCTTTGGGACTTAGAATTTGCAAAAATTCTCAATAATAGTTTCTTCCATCTGTAACGGGAGTCAAAGCCCCCGTTACCCACTCTACAAATATTTTGGTTCTTAATATTTGTCTCAAATCAATGAAAATGCAACGCATTCGCATCGGCACTCAAGATTTACGCATCGCGTCAGTCGCCCTCACTTACAGTGGTATCCTCTTGACAAGAAACTTGCGAGATTTCGAGAGAGTTCCAGAACTAACTATCCAAGATTGGTCAATTTAGCTTATTGTGTCATTCCTACCATATGCCAAGCTGATTTCCTTAATTTGCAGACAAAATATTAATCAGTGGTAAGAGCGATAAACTCAATATCAAATAAATAAAACCCGCAAAGGCGGGTTTCTAAAAACTTGTTTCCTACTCCAACGCGACAATGACGATGGTGATGTTATCATGTCCGCCATGCTCTTTCGCAGCTTCAACAAGAGAGAAAGCAGCTTTTTTTGGCACGGGGAGTTGTTGGAGATAGTCAGCAATCTTTTGGTTGGCGAGTTCCTCTGTTAAACCATCACTACATAACAATAGGCGATCGCCTGATTTTACATCTAGTTGTTGCACATCAATGTGCTTGATATCTTCACGTCCCAAACAGCGGGACAAGACATGACGAAACGGATGAATCCGGGCTTCTTCTGGCGTAATTTCACCGATTTTAAGAGCGCGTGCTACCCAAGTATGGTCTTCCGTGATTTGCTCCAATTGCAAATCCCGAAAACGGTACAGCCTTGAGTCACCAACGTGAGCGCACAAAGGCGACTCTTGGGAGCGAAAAATGACTACGACAATCGTTGTTCCCATGTCAGAGCGTTCAGGATGATTTTGCTGGTCAAGCAAAATCGCTTCATTCGCCTGTAATAAAGCTTCCTCTAATAACTGCTCAGAAGGCTTAGAGGAATTCCAATGAGTACTCAAATGCGCCTGAATTTGTTGAGTAGCAATATGGCTTGCTTGTTCACCCCCTGCATGACCACCCATACCATCGGCGACAATGAAGAAACGCCCCTCTGGGTCGATGTAGTAATCATCCTGATTATTAGAACGAATAAGTCCCGGATCAGTAGCACCGGTGAAATTAAGTTTCATATACCTTCTACAAAATTTATGACATACGGTCGTAGCGATCGAGGCGCATCAGCAGTCGAATCAGCAAACCTGACACTGCAACTGCGATGAAACCTACAAGCATTGCCAACCATATATATTCTTTTACTAATAAAATCGTAGCTGAAAGTGTAAAACCACTCACAATAACAGCATAAGTCATCCCTAGCTGAACATTGCTTTGCCGTCGCAGCAGGCGCTCTGTTTCAAGAGATCTGACACGTACACGCACATCTCCCCGTTCTAGCTTTTCCAGTGTATCTTCCAGCCTGCGTGGTAATCCCAATGCAGTATTGCTGACTTGAGCTGCTTGACGACTCAATTCATTGAGAAAGCTATTGCTCTGGGAACCATTCATATTAGTCATAAGCTGCATAGCATATGGTTTGGCAACTTCCATAAAATTAAACTCTGGATCTAACCCTTTTCCTACACCTTCGAGTGTCGAGAAAGCTCGCATCACAAAAGTGAAGGTCGCTGGAAATCTAAACGGCTGATCATACGCTATTTCGTACAAGTCGTCACTGATAGCAGCTACCGATTGATTTTCAAAGGGCTTATCCATAAAATTATCTAGCATAAACTGGACAGAACGTCGCACTGGTCCCATGTCGTCCACTGGTGCAAGTGCTCCCAAATCAATGAGGGACTGAACAACGCGATCGCCGTCCTTTGAAGCAATGCCAAACAGGGTTTCCATCAGTCCTTCACGTACGTTAGTCTTGATGCGCCCCATCATACCAAAATCATAGAATATTAAAGCACCATTCGGACTGACGGCAATATTGCCTGGATGGGGGTCAGCATGGAAAAATCCATCATCAAGTAGCTGATGCAGGTAAGCTTCAGCACCTTGACGGGCAATGATTTTCCGATCCAAACCTGCTGCTTCTATGGCTTCGTGTTGGCTAATCTTTATCCCAGGAAGATATTCCAGAGTCAATACCCGCGACGAAGTGTAACGCCAGTAGACACGTGGCACTTTTACCCAGTCGTAGGTACGAAAATTACGACGAAAAGTATCAGCGTTGCGACCTTCATTGAGATAATCAATTTCTTCCCAAAGAATGCGACAACACTCCTCATAGATGCCCATCCAATCGCGTCCCCGTCCCCATTTTGGATGGTTTTGAAAGTAGCGTGTAATTCCCTTAAGAATTTGTAAATCTATTTCAAAGAGCTTCTTAAGACCAGGGCGTTGTACTTTGACAACAACAGCTTCTCCCGAGTGCAGCACAGCTTTGTGTACTTGTCCCAAGCTAGCAGCAGCTAGGGGTATGGGTTCAAAACTTTGGTAGAGTTTGGGAATTTTCTTGCCTAGCTCTTGTTCAATAATTGCTTCTACTTGATCATAGCCAAATGCAGGGACTTTATCTTGTAGCTTGGCAAGTTCTTCGACATATTCGCTAGGGAAGATATCAGCACGGGTAGAGAACAGTTGTCCAACTTTGATAAACGTTGGTCCTAAATCTAGCAGAGTATTGCGAATCCATACCGCTTGAGCCTTACGTCGAGCAACTTGTTTGGCTTCAGTGACTCCTTTTGGGTAACTCCAAGATTTGTTATATAGCCAGAGCTTGAACAATAATGTCAACACAAAAGACCAAATGTCCAAAAAACGCCGTCTACGAGAGTAGTTTTCGCGATTCCAACGGTATGCTTTATCTGAATAACCTTTTTCCATATGTTTTGCGTACCGCTGGTTTTTGACCGAGTCAGTAGGAAGAAAAGACACTTCTTATCCTGAACTATTCCTTTATAATTTTTTAGTAGAAAAGCAACAGTTCAACCTCTCTACAAAGAATTCCCACTGCGATAGCGTTGTAATTCTGTTCGCAATGTGGCAATTTCTGCTCGCAGTTCATCAATTGTGGCTTGCAAGTCAACTGGCGCTGAACCAGTTTCTCCATAGCCTGTCGTTTGAGCAGTGTCAGCAGCTTCTGCTGCTTTATTTGCCCGCTCCATGACTTCTTCTGTAAATTGGCGCATTTGCTCTCTGGTTTCAGCATCCCATTTGCCGAGTTCCGACAGAGCATCTGTAATGGTGAACTCCAACCTCTCGGTGAGGATTTCAGCAGCTGCTCTACCAACGAAAAAGGCTTGTAGAAGGGGGTTACTCATAAATTTTTGTTACGTTAATCCGCAAAAAAATTATAGCTTGCCCGTCTGCTTTACTGCTTATACCTGAGTGCTTGGCTTTTATGGAGGATAGAAGTTTGGCTTGGCACATTTTTTCGCAATTATTATTTTGTAACTTATATTACCAATCTCTAACGGAAATCGTAGGCTTATTCCCAACTTGGAGACTGGAAGCTAGCAGGGATAGGTAAAACCAAAACTTTGACATACTCACCGCCCTAAAAGGGCGGAGATTCTTGACGCTTCATCGAAACTCGCTGCCGAGACAGTCTTATTGTCTCTCTGCGTCCGTTTAGAGTCGTGGCAATGCCCTATCCCGACTTTTTCTATATTTTTAGCGGCGTTCTCGTCTCTATCTTGCTCAATACTACAACTCAAGCAAAGTATTGAACGAACAGACAGGTCGATTTTGCCCCATCTAAACCCACAGTCAGAACATACTTGGCTTGTGGGTTCCCATCTATTAATTGCATGAAACGTTCTGCCAAGTTTTTCTGATTTAGCTTCGCACAAAACCCGAAATTCTCGCCAACCTTGCAGACTAATTACTCTAGCAAGCCTACGGTTTTTAACCATACCCGACACATTCAGATCTTCCAAAGCTATAGTTTGGTTCTCATTTACTACTTTGGTCGATAGCTTGTGCAGGAAATCCGCCCGTGTGTCGGTAATTTGATTATGCTTTTTAGCAATCCGGATGCGGGTTTTATTCCTCCGATTTGAGCCTTTATGTTGACGTGCTAACTTGCGTTGTAGCTTGCGAATTTTACGGTCAATATGGGGAGCATCCCAATGCGTGAAAGAAGACCGGAAAAAGTCAAATTTATTCGCGAGTGTTTCTCGCGAATAAATTTGGTTCTTTTCTTTTTGCAAAATTGGGATGCTCCCGTTTTTAAATCTCATTAAATAAGCTTTTCATCAATAAGAATCTTCCAAAAAATAAAAAAAATACAAATAAAACAAAGAAATAATCATTTATATAGCCTTAACCTATCTATAACATAGTCTCAACCTTTTAGGGTTCTCCTTTCAGAGACAATAATAGTGGCAACTCAAAGTGGTAACGCAAAGAAACAGTGATATATCTCCAGTTTTGTAATTGGGCAATCAAAGGCTGAGTGCTACAGAAGTTTTGCCACTACTGACAAATTTGTTAGTAAAACTTGATACGACTTACAAGGTATCTTTACTCCTTGTTTTATACTAATCTAATTTATGGGAAGGTGTCCTCTGGGTGTGTACGAGAAGCTTCATTCTTTGAGGAGATAAGCATTTTTAGAAAGTAGCTTTATTCTTTACTCTGAACTTTTAACCCCTAACTTTATCTAATATGACCTATATTAAAAACTCTGCTTTCCAGGAATTTCTCGCCACCCTAGAGGGTTTTGACCAATTACCACCTGAGGTCATTGCTTCTTTATCACAACAACTTCAACCTTTGCGCTACCGTATAGGTCAGAAGATTATCGGTAAAGAACGAGTTCCTGACCGAGTCAAAATTATTTATGAAGGAAAAGCCCGTCTGTTGGCGTATGATCCACGTACGAAAATGCCAACGACGTTGAACTTGCTCGAACCAGGCGCAGTTCTTGGCGAAATTAGTCTATTACGGGAAATCGCCTGCGAGACAACAATTGCTTCTAACGAAGTTATCTGTATAACGTTCAGTGCAGCGGAGTACTTACGCTTACTCGTCATGTACCCAGCTTTTGCAGAGGCTCGTAAAAACCGGTGTCATTTGATGGAAGTCTTTGATGTCCTTAGTGTTCAAAAAGAAGTGGAAGCTTTAGGCAGTACCAACCTCAAAGAACTAACTCAACACGCTAGGACTAGAGCAAAGGTACATAACCTCCCACCAGGAAAAACTCCTTATAACCAAATAGAGAGTGATTATATTTGGTTTGTCAGCGGCGGAACGGTAAAGGGCTTCTCTGTTGGCTCCCGGTTGGAATTGAGCGATTTGCATGACACTGTTGAGGTACAAGGAAACAGTCCAGCGCGGTTGTTGGGAATGCTCGCGTCTGATATGTTACTGCTGGATAGTATGCAGGGACAACGATATCAAGTAGACGAGAATAAACCCGAGATAACCGAGTTAGAGATTCCATACGCACCTGACGAAGAAATACCACCGCCACAACCCCAGACAGCACAAGAAAAACACAAAGCGAGAAAATATCCCTTTTTTGCGGGTAAGGGACAACTCAATTGCGCGATCGCCTGTTTTCAAATGTTATCAAAACACTTGGAAATGCCGTTTCGACGGGAAGTCATTCGTCGTATTTTTAACGACCAGATAAACCGTCAGGGTGTGATATCGTTTCAGCTATGTGCTTATTTGGCAGAGTTAATAGGATTAAAAGCACAGTTGGTAAATGTCCCTACCTCTGCTGTAGGGCGCATACCCACACCAGCCTTGGTTCGTTATGGTGACAGCTATGCTGTTCTCTATGAAGCAAGTGAGCGCAATATTGTTGTAGGTATTCCATCGAAGGGAATTTTACACTTCAAACCCGCCGAGTTTATTAGTCAGTTGGAAGTAGAAGAAAGCAGTTATCCTCCTCAGTTTAGAGTATTGCTCCTCTCTTCCACAGCAGCAACACCCCGCCAACGCTTTGGTGTGCAGTGGTTTCTTCCTTATTTGTCGCGTTATCGTCGAGTTCTTATAGAAGTCTTTGTTGCTTCTTTTTTCGTACAATTAGCGGCGCTGGCAAACCCGCTAGTCATTCAGATGATTATCGACAAAGTTATCGCTCAAAATAGTATCAGTACTCTGCACGTTTTGGGTGTTTTGTTATTAGTCGTCGGTCTGTTTGAAGCAGTGCTTGGTACTTTGCGGACTTACTTATTTGTAGATACCACTAACCGCATTGATATGGGTTTGGGATCGGAAATTATCGACCACATGCTGCGTTTACCGCTACGCTATTTTGAACGCCGACCAGTAGGGGAACTTTCCACTCGCATCAACGAATTAGAGAATATTCGCTCCTTTCTTACAGGTACTGCTTTAACAGTCGGGTTAGATGCACTTTTCTCGGTGGTTTATATCATCGTGATGCTGATTTATAGTTGGCAATTAACCTTGGTTGGTTTAATAACGATTCCAGTGTTTGTTGTCATTACTATGGTTGCATCTCCCACGGTGAGCAGACAACTACGAAGGAAAGCCGAACGCAACGCTGAAACTCAATCTTATTTGGTTGAGGTGATGTCAGGAATTCAAACAGTGAAAGCACAAAATATTGAGTTGAGAGCGCGTTTTTCCTGGCAAGAACGTTATGCTCGTTATGTTACGGCTGGCTTTAAAACTGTAGTCACCTCCACCCTTGCTAATTCCACTAGTAATTTTCTCAACAAACTCAGCAGCTTACTTGTTTTATGGGTGGGAGCATATTTGGTACTCCAAGGAGAATTAACCTTAGGGGAATTAATCGCTTTTAGGATTATTTCAGGTTACGTGACTAGTCCCATATTGCGATTAGCTCAACTCTGGCAAAACTTCCAAGAAACAGCCTTATCTTTAGAGCGTTTAAGTGATATTGTCGATACACCACAAGAAGACGAGAAAGACCGCGACAATATTACCTTACCTCCCATTGTGGGAGCAGTGAAATATGAAAATGTTTCTTTTCGGTTTGCAAGCAATGGTCCCTTGCAACTTTGCAATATCAACCTTGATATTCCAGTCGGTAAATTTGTTGGCATCGTTGGGCAAAGTGGTTCGGGTAAAAGTACGATGATGAAATTACTACTCAGGCTTTACGAACCAGAGGCTGGCAGAATTTTAATTGATGGTTACGATGTTGCCAAGGTAGAACTCTATTCCCTGCGGCGACAAGTTGGTGTCGTTCCTCAAGAGACATTGTTATTTGATGGAACGGTTCAGGAAAATATTGCTCTGACAAATCCCGAAGCAACAACCGAGGAAATTATTGAAGCCGCAAAAGTTGCAGTAGCGCATGAGTTTATTATGAGCTTGCCTAACGGTTACAATACGCGAGTCGGCGAAAGGGGTGCTGGACTTTCCGGCGGACAAAGACAAAGAATAGCGATTGCTCGTTCTGTCTTACAAAGACCAAAATTATTAGTTTTAGACGAAGCAACGAGCGCTTTAGATTACCCTACAGAGCGACAAGTTTGTCTAAATTTAGCAGATGAATTTAAGGGAAACACAGTATTCTTTATCACCCACCGTCTCAACACTATAAAAAATGTAGACATGATTATGGTAATGGATGGTGGTAAGGTTATTGAACAAGGAAACCATGATGATTTGATGGCTTTGAGAGGTCATTATTTCTACCTCTATAATCAACAGGAAGTCAAGCTATAAGAAAAATCATGAATTATGAAACTGAAAAATAATCCTAATTCATAATTTATAAATTTAAGAATTCATTATTTTCATTTTCTCTGTCCTTATATCTAGGTAAACACCATGACTCAACTGAATGAGAACCACCTTAACGGTAATAACCATAACAAAATCTCTCAAAATGGAGTAAAACCTTCAGATGTAAGAGTGCTTACTGCTGAATCTAAGCCTCCTAGAGCATCTGAGATGGATTTAAAACAGTACAACTTTGAACCATTAGAGCAATCCGTTGTACTACGTCAATCTCCATTTTTGTCACGCACTATCATGGTGACATTGATGGTGTTAGCTTGTTTTGGAATTGCCTGGGCATATTTTGCCAAAATCGAGCAAGTCGTTCCTGCAACAGGTCAATTGAAACCAGAAGGAACAGTTAAGGACATTCAAGCTCCATTGAATGGAGTGGTGAAAGCAGTTTATGTTAAAGATGCGCAAAAAGTCAAGCCTGGAGATTTACTGCTCGCTTTTGATTCCGTCACTACTCATGGTGAATTAAATTCTCTGAAAAAGATTCGTACTTCATTAATACAAGAAAACCAAATTTACCACCGTTTAGTGGAAATTGGTTCTGGTGCTGCGGCTGAAGTAGAATTTTTACGAGGTAACCTGTCAAGAGAAGCTGCTTTTCTGTTGAAAAATCGAGCAGCGTTAGCTGCAGAAAATGAGTTGTTACGTAAAGAATTGAAAAACACTGGTGCTGTTGCAGGTTTGGATACTGAGGAACAAGAACGTCTAGAAACAGCTAAGAAGGAATTAGATTCTCGCTCTGCTGCAGCGCAATTGAAAGTCGAACAGAGCAAACAGAAACTGGCTCAAAATGAAGTTCAACTGAACGACGCTAAAGCAAGTTTAGCAATTGAGCAACAGATTTTAAGTAGAATGAAAATATTAGCAGAAGAAGGAGCGATCGCTCAGCTTCAATATCTTCAACAAAAAAAACAAGTCCAAAACATTCAAGCACAAGTAGCGCAATTCATTAAGGAAGAGCAACGCTTGAAGTATGAGATTGAACAGGGACAACAAGAGACTAACAATACAATAGCTGTTTCTAGTAAAACTGTACAGGAAAAGATAGCTGATAACAAAAAGCATATTGCCGAAATTGATAGCCAGCTTTCCAAGATTCTGCTTGCTAATGAGAAGCAATTGGCTGAAGTGAATAGCAAAATCTTACAAGCGCAAACAAACGTAAAATACCAAGAACTTCGCGCTCCTGTATCCGGGGTTGTTTTTGATTTGCAAGCTAAAAACCCTGGTTTTGTGGCAAATAACGGTCAGAAACTCTTGACAATAGTACCAAATGATGACTTTATTGCCGAAGCTTTGATCACAAACAAAGATATTGGTTTCGTGCGCAAAGGAATGAAAGTTGATGTTAGGGTTGACTCATTCCCTTACAGCGAGTTTGGTGATATTAAAGGAGAAGTCATTTGGGTTGCTTCAGACGCATTACCACCAGACCAAACACATCAATATTATCGTTTCCCTGCAAAAATCCGTTTAACACAACAATCTTTAAATGCTCAAGGTAGAAAGATTTCCCTGCAATCGGGTATGTCTATTACTGCTAACATTAAAGTGCGAGAAGAACGGACGGTTATAAGTTTATTTACTGAGTTGTTTACCAAGCAGGTTGAGAGCCTCAAAGAAGTACGTTAAGCGCTGTATATTATGAGGACACAAGGCATTGCTCTTTACAAAAAAACATCCTTATAATTACAAAAAATCACCTCCTCAATTTGAGGAGGTGATTAAGTTTTATTCAGGTTTCTTCAGGTTATTCCTGAAAGCATTACACTCGACCAATCATCAAACTGATGACGGCCAACATTGCACCAACTATGTAGAAAAAGGCAACAACTTGTAATTCAGACCAGCCGGAGAGTTCTAGATGATGGTGTAACGGTGCCATTTTGAACAAACGCTTGCCTTTGCCATCAGAACCTTTGGTAGCTTTGTAGTAGCTAACCTGCGCCATTACGGAGAGGGTTTCTACAAAGAAGATTCCGCTGAGAATGAACAGCGCTACTAAGCTGTTAGTCAGCAAACCCACTGCTGCCAAAGCTCCTCCTAAAGCCAAGGAACCAGTGTCTCCCATAAAAACACGGGCTGGGTTACGGTTATGAGCCAAAAATCCTAAGCAACTGCCACTCATACAAGCACAGAAAACCATCAATCCAGGCAAGGAGGGGGCGCTTAGAGCACCTAATGCTAGTAATGCGATCGCCACCGTTCCTGCTGCTAAGCCATCAATTCCATCAGTGAGATTAATGGCGTTACTTTCTGCTACCAGTACAAAGCCTGCTAAGGGCCAGAATAGCAATCCCAGAGGTAGAGAAAAACTTAGAGGCAAAGCGATATTTGTAATGTTAGAAGATTGAGTAAAAATCAGCCACAGACAAAATGCCACTGCAAAACCGATTTGCAATACTAGTTTTGCTTTGGGAGATATACCTTTATTAGATTTACGGCGCAGGATTTGCCAGTCATCCATCCAGCCAATCAAGCCATAGCTTAATGTCAAAGCAGAAACCGCCAGCACCTCTGTTGCAAAGTTAGACCACACACAGGCAACGATCACTGCCACGGGAACAAAGAATATGCCCCCCATTGTTGGTGTACCTGCTTTTTTTAAATGAGTCTGAGGACCATCCTCACGGATGATTTGCCCTGTTTTCAGTGCTTGCAGTAGTGGTACTACCCAAAAACCAATTGCGGCTGAAGCCAGTGCACAGAACAAAAATGGCAAGGTTAGCGACATACCTTGCCAAGGCGACCTATTCGCCACCCAATCCAACGCTAGTGCTGATACACCCAGAGCTACACCCAGTAGAGATACCAGACCTATGCCATTAACGATATTTAACCCTTGGTCAGGAGATAATTTTGCGTCCACGGAAACTCCCCTCACTCCACACTTGCAAAACTAAACGATAGGGACTAGTTGTGCTAATAATATACCCACAGCCTGAATTATTTACTCCTCATCCGGAGCGATCTCATCGTCGTCATCAAAGTCATATTCGCCAATTCCATCTTCAGTACTCAAAAACTCTGAGATCTCTTCTTCGTCTTCTACAAAATCAGGTTCGTGAACATCACGTGCTATGAGACGACCACTTGATTGCAACCAGTCCAGCAGCGAGGACTCTTGCTTTAATGGAATGACAGCTGCCCGTTGATTTCGGGGTACTTCATGCAATGGAGAATTTAGCATATTTACGAAGACAATATAAAGGGAAAGTAGTTAGACACTAAGAGTCTATCACTTGATACAGGACTATTTACTTGTTAATTCAACTCTTAGCTCAAAAATCCGACAAAAAATTTTTTGTTTATTATTGAGAAAGCAAAAAGTGAAATCCTAATAGTTATTTGTATGACACTATACATAGTTAATCAATATTTTCTTCACTAATGATAATGTGATGTTTTTTGAGGTGACAAACGATGCTAGAGAAAGCGGCTCTTTTAGAAGTAATTGCTGGTAAAAATCGTGGACTACTTGCAACTGAGCAAGAAAAACAGGCTATATCGGTAGCAATTGCAAATTTGGAAGATGTAAATCCGACACCACGCCCAGTTGAAGCAGCGAACTTGCTTGATGGCAATTGGCGATTAATATATACCACCAGCAAAGCTCTATTAAATATTGATAGCCTACCTTATACAAATTAGGTCAAATTTATCAGTGTATTCGCCTAGAAAATAACAGTGTTTACAATATAGCTGAGATTTATGGCTTACCTTTTCTTGAAAGCATAGTCAGCGTTGTTGCAAAATTTGAGCCAGTTTCAGATCGGCGCATCAACGTCAAATTTGAGCGATTGATTATCGGTTTGCAACGCTTAATCGGATACAACTCACCTGAAAGTTTTATCCAACAAATTGAAGTTGGTAAAAAACTCACCGCAATTGATTTTCCTTTAAACAGTGATAAACCACAAGGTTGGTTAGATATCACTTATATAGATAACAATTTGCGTATTGGTAGAGGTAACAAGGGGAGTGTGTTTGTTTTGACAAAAGCATAAGAGCGTCCTAAAAAAGTGCTTGCGACCAATGAAGTTATGCGATCTCAAGAACTTTGTCAAGGAGGTTTTCACACCTTTTTGAAAAAATATGGAATAGGGAATAGGTAACAAGTAGTAGGTGAGAGTCAAACACCTTTATCAGGTATACTCTGCAACCATTCCCTGTAACCTATCCCTTGCACCTGATAACCCATACCCTGTCAACTTATTCCCTTTTTACCCCAGATGACGAAAATTGATCATACAAGTTCCTGCCAAAGTCACCACTATGATGTCTTAGGGAGATCCAAAAAATAAAATATCCCGCCCTTCTCCTAAGGGTTGGGTGAAACCATGACAAAACAGGACTTCCTTCCCCCACGAGTACTCTTGAAGCACTCACAGATATCTGTGGTGGGGGCAAAAAAGGCGGTGATTCTCAATTAATCGTGCTTATTGACCGAAAAACCCGCCTTTTTTGCCAAGGTTGTCCGGTTTTGTCTAGGAAAAATGTAGCGGAGACGCGCAAGGGACGGGTTCACCAGTTCCCTCTGTCGGGAAACCCTCCTGCTGGAGAGTGGTTCACCGTCAAACCCAGATCCTCTACACCCACCCGTTAACTTAACCCTTCGGCTCCGCTCAGGGTTAAAGCCGAGCGGAGCCGAGGCTTTAATACACGGCGGGATATTTTATTACGCTTAAGTGCCTTAGCCAACCCTTGGCATGATAAATAACTTAACAAAGCCTCTTGGTGAGACCTCCTGGTTGTAGAGTGAAATCAATTAGCCTTATATATTGGCGATTGATAACTAAAAGGGAAGAAACTCATGGCTCAACCTCAACGTGGTTCTAAAGTACGTATTCTCCGCCGGGAATCCTACTGGTATCAAGATGTAGGCACCGTGGCGTCTATTGACCAAAGCGGTATTAAATACCCAGTCATTGTCCGTTTTGACAAGGTAAATTACTATGGCATCAACACCAACAACTTTGCTCAGGAAGAACTACTAGAGGTAGAACCTCCAAAAGCAAAGGTGAAGAAGTAAGGTAGAGGACAAGGGGACAAGGAAGACAAGGGGGAGGACACTTCCGTGCGGGGGTTCCCATCTCCTCTACTTCCCCTACTCCCTCATATCCCTGTCTTCCAAAAAAGATGCCTGAATTGCCTGAAGTTGAAACAATCCGGCGGGGTCTGAATCAATTGACCCTTAACCAGGAAATTACGGGTGGAGATGTGCTGCTTTATCGCACAATCGCCTACCCGTTTTCTGTAGAAGAGTTTTTAACTGGAATGAAAGGGAGTGCGATCGCAACTTGGTATCGTCGCGGCAAATATCTCCTAGCCGAACTCTCCCTTTCTCCCTCATCCTCCACACTAGGTATTCATCTGCGAATGACGGGTCAACTCCTGTGGCTGCATCAAGACGAACCGTTACACAAGCACACACGAGTCAGATTATTTTTTAGAAATGAACACGAATTACGCTTTGTTGACCAGCGTACCTTTGGTCAAATGTGGTGGGTGCCTCCAACAGTTGCACCGGAAAGTATTATGACAGGTTTGGGAAAACTAGCAGTAGACCCTTTTTCACCCGAATTTACTGTTGAGTATTTGGCGCTCAAGCTGCGAAACCGCCGTCCTATAAAGACTGCACTTCTAGATCAATCAGTAGTGGCGGGTTTAGGTAATATCTATGCAGATGAAGCGCTGTTTCTTAGTGGAGTTTTGCCAGAAACCTTATGTACAGATTTGCAGCTAGAGCAAATAGAGCGTTTACGCTCCTGCATCATTCAAGTGTTAGAAGCCAGTATTGAGGCTGGTGGTACCACGTTCAGTAATTTCCTAAATGTGAGGGGAGTCAACGGTAACTACGGTGGTGTTGCCTGGGTTTACAACCGTGCTGGAGAACCCTGTCGAGTTTGTGGTACAGCAATTCAACGAACTCGGTTAGCTGGGCGTTCCAGTCACTATTGTGTTCAGTGCCAACGATAAGTAATTCAAAAGTAAAAATGAAAAAGGTTGCAACTAACTAGTGAAAACCTTAATGTATAAAAAGTAATGTATTGTTTTGATACAATTTTGATTTTAGATTCTGAATTTTGAACCGTTGATTCAAAATTCAAAATTCAAAGGATGAGAGCAGATAGTTATCTAGAAATTATCTGCGTACATCTGCGTGCATCTGCGGTTGCAATTTTGGATTCTCAATGAGCTACTATCAGTAGAAAGTTTGAGGAATCCAATTATAGCAGCCATAAAACCAACTGATATCTAGAATGTACAAGACATATCCCAACACAAATAGGGAGGAGGCAACTCCTACTCCATAAGGACTTTGTGCGAGCTAAAATCCTGAGTAAAACAACTTACATATTTAAGAGGAAAACTCATGGCTGCAAAAAGAGGAGATATGGTTCGTGCTATCCGCGAGAAGCTGGAGAACAGTCTAGAAGCACAAGCTAGCGATTCTCGCTTTCCTTCCTATTTGTTTGAAACCAAGGGTGAAGTCGTAGATATCAAAGGTGATTATGCCCTTGTGAAGTTTGGCAAAGTGCCAACTCCAAATATTTGGTTACGTCTGGATCAACTTGAAGAATTTAAATAACATTCAACCACTAGCGACATATGAGCTATTCCCCTTCCTCCCCAATTATGTGTCATTCACCCCGTGTCACCGTCGTCGGTGCTGGTAAGGTTGGTAGTACCTTAGCCCAACGTATTGCTGAAAAAAATCTTGCCGATGTCGTGTTGCTTGATATTGTCGAGGGTATGCCCCGAGGACTGGCACTGGATTTGATGGAGGCAAGGGGAATTGAACTGCACAATCGTCGGATTATCGGTACAACAGACTACGCTGATACATATGGTTCTGATATCGTAGTCATTACAGCAGGTTTTCCTCGTAAACCTGGTATGACTCGAGATGATTTGCTCTTGACAAATGCAAAAATTGTGGTAGAAGCCACAAAAAAAGCAATTACTTATTCTCCCGATGCCATATATATAGTTGTCACAAATCCCTTAGATGTGATGACTTACTTGGCATGGCAAGCAACCGGACTAGCACGCGTAGATCCAGAAGGACTTGTCGCCAGACGTCGTATTATGGGTATGGCTGGCGTGTTAGATTCAGCACGCTTTGAAACTTTTATTGCGATGGAATTAGGGGTTTGTCCCCTTGATGTTAAAGCAATGGTACTGGGTAGCCACGGAGATTTAATGGTACCCTTACCGCGTTATGCTACTGTCAACGGTATTCCGATTACAGAATTGCTAGATGTAGTCACAATTGAGCGATTGGTGCAACGTACCCGTAACGGTGGCGCAGAAATTGTGGAACTAATGCAAACAGGTGGTGCTTTTTATGCTCCCGCTTCTTCTACCTGTATGATGGTGGAATCGATATTGCTGAATCAGTCACGTCTTTTGCCAGTGGCGGCGTATCTTCAGGGTGAATATGGTTTAAACGATATTTTTATCGGCGTTCCCTGTCGTTTGGGATGTGGCGGAATTGAGAAAGTAGTGGAATTACAACTTACCGATGCAGAAAGGGATGCTTTACATACTTCCGCACAAGCAGTACGTAAGAGTATTGCTCGAACGCAGGAAATATTTGCTGCTGTCAGTCGGTGATATTATGTCCGTCTAGCCCGTAACAAAAAGACCCCTTCCCTATTTCTCCCTGAAAGCAAGGAAGGGGACGTAGTTGGTGCTGGGCTTTGCTGTGTTGAGTAGAGATTTATTTTTGTCGCGTTAATTATCGATAATCCTGCTCTGCCGGGTCGCCGTAAGGGTCTTCAGTTGCTGGGCGGATGTTACCATATCGCCCGTATTCATTAGCCGGGTCTCCGTAAGGGTCTTCAGTTGCTGGACGTACTTCGCGGTCATCCTCGTTTGACCCAACAAAAAAATCCCTGCGGTCCGGTTCCTTGAGCATTCTTTCGCTGGTTGTAGAGGTAGTAAAGCGCAGCGGCTCCCACCAAAGTTATCGCCACTTTTTGCCCTGTCGTCAATCCTCTTCTAGCTTGTTGGGATTGGTTTGCAGGTTGTGGATAATTTACATTTCTTCCAGTGGTATGATGAATTGTTATTGATTCTCCACACATTGTTTACTTTAAGAAAGCAAATAATATTATTTTGTCATCTGCTGTAACGCTGGCAATTGTTTCAATAGTCTTCATATTATTCCTCCTTTTTATTCCATCACTGCTAACACTGCTTTCGGCAACAATTTATCTTTAAACCAAACAATCCTAGCAGGTACATCATTTAATTTCACTCCTGCTTTATCCAAATTCAATCGTTCAGAAATAGCTAAAATTAAATCATCACGTCCTGCACGCCGCACCTGGTAAAACTTCTTTTGTAAATATTCTGGTCGCCAATAACCAACTATTTCTAATAAAAACGAACGCCCATCAGGATGAACTAATCTAAAATCGGGAATCATCACACTTCCAGGAATGGGAATTAGGTCAACTTCTCGCTCTAACACCCAATCCGTTTTCATTGACTCCCATTTATCAGCAAAAGACTCTTCCAACATACTATCGTATGGCTTACCAGTTGAATAATGAGACACCAAACCGCATTCAGAATTCAGAGTAAAACGTCCTGTTTTCCATGTATTTGTGTACGTATCACGAATTTGCAATATCGTGGAAAGACTCCATTTTGTGACATGAAGTAAAGCCGGGATAAGCTTCGCTATTGCCAAACCATACCGCGTACTTGGAGTAAACAAACTCGTCGGACCATCAATCGTAATTGTAAATCCGTGGTCAGCATCACCTTCAATATAAGACATTAATTGAAATAGCTTGAGATAGCGAAACAAAAGCTTATATTGTCCTGGAACATTGCGATGAGCATTAATCACCAATTGACTCGCCTTATAAAACACCCCCTGCACCTGAGATAAATTGTATCGATGCAATAATTCCTCCGGCGCTGGTGTATCAAAAGCAGTTAAAATCTTGTTCTCAGACAAATCCGCATACAATCCCTCACGAACTTGTTTTGGTAAAACTTCGCGCTCAAGTTCATGACTCAATTCATTAGCAATATGAGTCAAAGTGACTTCTGTCAACTCCCGACTCGGAGGAGACTTCGCCGCTAAAGCAAAAACCTTTTCTCGTAACATTTGAGGTTCCAAAGGACTCACCACCTCAAAGGTGCAAAAACTGCTTTTGAGGATGTAAGCTAAACCCCGCTTCTCTCTATAATCTGGAGTATCCCCCTCCAATTCCGACAACTGACGCTCAAGCGCACCCTGAGTATCACCTACCGCTTTCTGAAAACAAGTCGTTAACTCAGTCGCCGTTGTCAAATTATGATTATCAATTTTCAACTTCTTTGGGATAATCTCTTCCCCATTTTGTCTGTGAGTCAGTAAATCTGTTGGTAGCATTGGAATTTTGAACCGCAGATGGACAAGCCACTGCGTTGCGGGGGTTCCCCCCGTTGAAGCATGTGGCGCGTGGATAGACGCAGATGAATACAGATAATTATTGAAACATGATCAGGTTTCATCTGTGTTTATTGGGGGTTTCTTTTGAACTTTATAATTTATCTCTAACTGTTCAGCAGCCTTAAGACTCTTTTCCTTTCCACTTCCATAAACAATTCGCAAATTTCCTTTCTTCTCCTCTTTACCTTGGCGCTCTTGGCGTCTTAGCGGTTCGTTTTTCCTCTCCACTCCTCTTCTCCTCGCTGAGGTTCCCTCTTCACTCGTATCCTCCGCCACCACCTCGTATAAAATTGCCTGCTTGTTGTTATCCTTGCCTTTTCTTAAAACTCTTCCCAATCTTTGAATATACTCCCGTGTTGAACCAGTGCCAGATAAAATAATGGCAACAGAAGCTGCAGGTACATCCACACCCTCATTCAACACATGAGAAGCAACCAGACTTTTATACTCTCCTTCACGAAATTTTGTTAATATTTCATGGCGTTCCTTCACAGGAGTTTGATGAGTAATTGCTGGAATAAGAAAATCTTGAGAAATGCGATAAACAGTCGCATTATCAGCAGTAAAAATCAAAACTCGTTCTGGATAATGTTCTGCTAATATATCAGCAAGAACTCTTATTTTACCATCAGTACCCAAAGCGATTTCTTTTGCTTCCCGGTGCGCTAACATTGCCCTACGTCCCGCTTGCGATCGCGCACTCATTTGCACAAATCTTTGCCAGCCTTGAATACTCCCTAAAGATATCTTTGATTCCTTCAAAAAATCATTGCGAACTTGAATAAGTTGATTGTATTTTTCCCGTTCATGTTGTGATAATTTGACTTTTATTTGTACAATTTCATGTTCTGCTAACGCCTTCCCTGCTAAATCTTCAGCTCTTTTGCGATAGACTTCTCTACCTATTAAAATATTCAAGTCGGCGTGTTTACCATCAGTACGTTCTGGTGTAGCTGACAGTCCCAGACGGTAAGGTGCGATCGCATATTCTGCAATTACGCGACTAAAATCTGTTGGCAAATGATGACATTCATCAAAAATTAATAAAGCATATAGATTCCCCAGGCTTTCTGCATGGATAGCTGCACTGTCATAGGTGGCAACAAGTACTGGTGTTCTATCACGCGAACCACCTCCCAATAATCCAACCTCAGCATCGGGAAACGCTGCCTTTAAATGAGCATACCACTGATGCATTAAATCCAGTGTTGGCACGACAATGAGTGTCGTGCGCGGCGTTGCTTGCATCGCCATTTGCGCTAGATACGTCTTTCCTGCTGCAGTGGGAAGCACTACAACTCCCTGCCTTCCCGCGAGTTTCCAAGCTGCTAACGCCTCGCTCTGGTGGGGGTAAGGTTCCATTTCCAGACTAGGAACCAACTCTATCGGATAAAACGCCTTAGCTTCATCGATAAAGTTAGTATCTTCCGCTTGCATTGCCTCCACCAAAGCACGGTATTGAATAGCCGGAATACGGAATTTTTCTACTCTATCATCCCATGTAGCAAAATCCATCCAAGCTTTAGCGCGTGGTGGTGGATGTAAAATTAATGTGCCACGATCAAAGGTTAGTGTGGGCGTGCGAGCCATTTTTTGCTTTTCCTGGCTTTTTAAAAATGTAAAATTTGTCTCACTTTTAACTATTAATAACCTAAAAGCTGTTATTACTAACCTCGCGCTTGATCGCATCTAACATTCATAACCGTAAGCCCATCCCCGGGAGTTATCGCACGGGGGTTTGCACTTCATACCGCTGTGCTAACGTGAAAATGGTTACGTCTTCCCATTGCGAGCTTGCCCATTGCCCAATTCCCTAATTCTGTCGCGCTATCACGTGCTCGCGCAGTCGAAGCAATTGTTGATCTTTAATTCCAACTGTCATTAAGGAGTTGACGGTTTGCATTAAGTAGTCAGCACAAGAACCAAGCTCACCGCAAGCTGTGGCAATGCTATTAATTGTAGTTTCAAGGGAAATCTTACCAGCGTAGGCTCGGTGTTGCTGATTGATGACAAAAGTAATCGCCTGTAATTTTTGCGTACCGTCAAATACTTTCACCCAACGAGGAATGTAACAACCAACGACCATTTCCCGTCGCCAAAGTAGCAGTAGTTCGGACTGTACATCAGTAGCAGCGATTCGATAGGCGATACCGCGACAACTACCGCCTCTATCCAAACCGAGTACCAACCCTGGATTATCTGGAGTACCACGCCCCTGAGGAACCCATAAGCAAAAGCGGCGATGCCAACCGTAAATTATACCAATGCGCTGTTCTGCAAATTTGAAGATGGGGTTCCAAATGAGAGAACCATAGGCAAACAACCAAACATCAGAGTCCGGTTTTTGTTGCCCAAGAGTTTCCTGCATTGAGGCTTGCAACTGGGTTTCACTCAGGACATTTACTCCACGTCCAGATTGTAAAATGGTCTGCTGCAAGCGACTAGATTCGAGGTCGGAGCGTGTTAGTGACAAGATATAACCTCTTTGCTGTACTCAAGCCAGGATAAGCATAACTAGGAACAAATGACCCAAGCATACAATATAGCTTACGCGGAATATGTGATAATAAACCGCGCATACATTAACAAACTATAAGTCGTGCAATATAATGAATCTATTGATGAGTTGGCTGCACTTCTACAGCAGCCAACTGATTTTGATTTTCAATTGCCTGATCCGGAAGATGAGGAAATTCCCGAACCAGAATTTCAAAAGCAGGTAGATGTAGCTTGGCAGGTTTGCGATCGCTTTGATTTGCAAACCGACATTTGGCGAGGACGAATTTTACGCGCCGTTCGCGACAGAGAGAAAAAAGGGGGTGACGGACGAGGTGCTGGCTTTCTCAAATGGCTCAAAGAACGGGACATAAGCAAAAGTCAGGCTTATGCTTTAATTCAACTAGCGAACAGTGCTGATACCCTCTTAGAAGAGGGAAGACTAGAACCCTCAGCCATCAATAACTTTAGCAAACGAGCGTTTGTAGAAACTGCCAAAGCTGCTCCAGAAGTCCAACAGATGGTGAGTGAAGCAGCGCAAAAAGGTGATCGCATCACCAGGCGAGAAGTTCGTCAAATCAACGACGAATGGACAGCGATGTCTTCTGACTTGCTACCCGAACCAGTCAAGGTAAAAGCAGCGGAAAATGTCCTTTCTCCTCGTTACATCGCACCACTGGTGAAGGAGATGGAAAAATTACCAGAGTCTCACCAAAGTGCGATCCAAAAAGAAATAGCTCAAAATCCTGATGTAGATACCATCAAGCAAGTCACAACAGAAGCACGTAACCTGGCAAAATATCTCAAAGCAGCGGCTCAAGTCCAAGCGCTAAACGCTCAAGAAGTTGACATTGAAACAGCCCTCATAGAAGCTCAAAGAGTTGGTTGTCTCAGCATAGCTGCGGACTTAGTGAATCAAGCATCCCAGCTAGAGCAAATGATTGCCAAACTGTACATGAGTTGGAAGAAAATTGGTAATTTATCAGACCGTCTGTACGTAGATACGGGTGCAAGTACGCCGCGCTTACGAGAGTTGCTAGAATGCTTGGAACCACTTGGTGGTGAGGTTATGGAGTTACAACTGAGCGGTGCGATTGAGCACACGATTCGTTTGCAAATTCAGGAGACAAATTAGAAAATGGGGAATGGGTATGAGGAAAAATCCCACCTCCCTTTATCTTTGAGTCTTTGGAATAGCAGACAGTAGGGCACGGTGGTCGGGACAACACAATCAAAGTATGGTATCTACCCACCGGGCAACAAGTTCGCAATCTTATTGGGCATTCTAACTCGGTTTGTGCCGTTGCCATCAGCACAGATGGTCAGACTCTCGTTAGTGGTAGTCGAGATAACACGATTAAGGTGTGGAACCTACTCAATGGGAAGTTGCTGAGCACTTTTACTGGACATACAGACTGGGTTTATGGTGTTGCTATCAGTCCAGATGGTCGGATGTTAGTGAGCGCCAGTCGTGATAAGACAATTCAACAGTGGCAATTGAACAATGGAACAATGATTCGTACCCTGATTGGTCATTCTGACTGGATCACTGCTGTTGCTATTAGTCCTCAGGGTCATTTTTTAGTCACTGGAAGTCGGGATAAAACTATCAAGTTGTGGGATATGAGCAATGCGCAACTCATTGATACCCTTACTGGACATTTAGATTTCATTCATTCTGTCACTATTAGTCCAGATGGTAAGAGCATTATCAGTAGCAGTAATGACGGTGCAGTAAAAATTTGGCGATGTCATTAACTGTTAGCAGATGCTGCTCTAAATTTCTTAATTCTTCCTCAACAGGAATTGTTAAGAAATATTGCCGCAACAAAAAGATACCAAAACCGTTGGCTGCTGTTGGTAAAATTAGCGCCCAATAGGTGTTTATCAAGTGTCCCCACTTTAATATCAAAAAGACGGGGATCACCAACAACTGGAAAGGAATCACTAATGTTGCTATAGCAATCCTAAATCATTTGTGAGAGAGAAAAAAGCTGAAAAGCTTATAAATACGTACTTTTCATCTCCGTATTTTCTCACGATTCAATTCGGATTGCTATAGCACGGCGGAACAGTAGCATTTGCCTTCCTCGAAATTTCAACCGTGCTAAGGCGTAAAGAGCAAGTGCCGAAGTGATAATTCCAAAGGCGGTAACAGCGATCGCTACTAAGGTAGAATTAGCAAAAGCAAGTAAAAATTTACCTCGCTCCCAGACTCCGCGAGAATTGACACGCTAACCAGCCATTTTTGAGTAAAACACTCTTGACTACTCCAGGAGGTGCAAAGGATGTTAAGAAGACGACAACTAAAGGTGACAAAACGATAACAGCACCTAGCAGTAGTACTCCTAAGCTCCAGGAAATTTTAAATTTAGATCCTGCGCTACCCTTTCCTTCTCCTGTCACCAGACGCACTCACGTTCGGAACGCAAGAGCGACGAACGGAATGCCCCCTGGAGGAAGTTTATGCTCAGAACTTTGCATTTGGTGATTTTGAATTGATCATCTCTCATTTGTCCCCTGTCTCCCTTTTTTCCTGGTTCTCCTATGAATTAGCTTGAGCTAATGCCGTCAGCAAAAGCTAATCTATAACATAGAGACTTGTTAAGTTAAATTAAAACATAGTTACCATTGCCCTTTATTCATGGGGTTAACTCAATTTTGGTATCATATGATTCACATCACGGGAGTGAGCGTACCATGCAGCAGCTTGTAGAACCATCAGAAATTGACTTCAAGAGCGAAACATACAAAGACGCCTACAGCCGCATTAATGCGATTGTGATAGAAGGAGAACAAGAAGCTCACGCAAATTACATAAAACTCGCTGAACTGCTGAGCGAACATCAAGATGAACTCATTCGCCTTTCTAAGATGGAAAGTCGCCACAAGAAAGGATTTGAAGCTTGTGGGCGCAATCTTCAGGTAACGCCGGATATGCAATTTGCTCAGGAGTTTTTTGCCAAATTGCATCAAAATTTTCAAAAAGCTGCGGCTGTTGGTCAGGTTGTTACTTGCTTGCTGATTCAGTCTTTGATTATTGAATGTTTTGCGATCGCCGCATACAACATTTACATCCCAGTCGCGGATGACTTTGCTCGTAAAATTACTGAAAATGTAGTGAAAGATGAATACAGTCATCTCAAGTTTGGAGAAGTGTGGTTGAAAGAACACTTTGAGGAATCCAAAGCTGAATTAGAAGAAGCAAATCGCCAAAATCTACCTATTGTTTGGAAAATGCTCAATTCTGTTGAGGACGATGCCCGCACCTTAGCTATGGAAAAGGAAGCTTTGATAGAAGATTTCATGATTCAGTACGGAGAAGCCCTCAGTAACATCGGTTTTTCTACTCGCGACATCATGCGTCTATCTGCTTACGGACTTAAAGCAGCATAGAAGAATGGAAAACTCGCAGTCTCCACTCCCTGTCTTGGAAATTTAAAATTCAAAATAATTTTTGATAGCGTAGCTTGGTACGAAGCGCGTAGCGTGTCCGTAAGGACATAGGTGCCAAACTTTGAAGATTGAATGAGCGAATTTTAAATGTTTGAGCAGAGAGTGGAGATTAGGAATCTAAGCCTGCCTTGAGAATTTAAAATTATTAATTCAAAATTCCAAAATTCTAAATGATTTTTTGAACGAGCGAATTTTGAATGAGCGAATTTTGAATTTGAGTGCAGCGAGTGTTGTATCTAATTTGTCTATTTCACCCTTCTCACGAAGGACACGCCTAACACAACAATTCATGTTTGGTCTCATCGGACATCTTACTACTTTAGAACACGCGCAAGCGGCAGCCAAAGAATTAGGCTTCCCAGAATTAGCCAATGAAGGGCTAGATTTTTGGTGTAGCGCTCCGCCCTTCATTGCCGATAACATTACAGTTACCAGTGTTACCGGGCAAAAAATTGAAGGACGATATGTAGAGTCATGCTTTTTGCCAGAAATGTTGGCAACCCGTCACATCAAAGCTGCAACACGCAAAATCCTCAATGCTATGGCTCATGCTCAGAAGTATGGGATAAATATTACAGCTTTAGGCGGATTTTCTTCGATAATTTTTGAAAACTTTAACTTAGAGCAATTCAAACAAATCCGCAACATTAAATTAGAGTTTGAACGCTTTACCACAGGTAACACCCATACAGCATACATCCTTTGTCAACAGGTAGAAAAAGCGTCGAAACAAGTGGGTATTGAACTATCAAAAGCAACTGTTGCTGTATGCGGGGCAACAGGAGATATTGGTAGCGCTGTTTGTCGCTGGTTAGATGCCAAAACAAATGTCAAGGAACTTTTGCTTATAGCTCGTAACCAAGAACGTCTACAACAACTACAAGACGAACTGGGGCGTGGGAAAATCATATCTTTGGAAGAAGCACTTCCCCAAGCTGACATTGTGGTTTGGGTTACCAGTATGCCCAAAGGGATGGAAATTGATCCCAAAGTTTTAAAGCAGCCTTGTTTGCTTATTGATGGTGGCTATCCAAAAAACCTAGCAACCAAAATTCAGCATTCTGGTGTGCATGTCCTAAATGGTGGCATTGTAGAACATTCGCTAGATATTGATTGGAAAATTATGAATACCGTCAATATGGATACTCCCGCACGCCAATTATTTGCTTGTTTTGCAGAATCAATGCTACTGGAATTTGAGAAGTTATACACTAACTTCTCTTGGGGGCGCAATCGGATTACTGTAGAAAAAATGGAGCAAATCGGTCACGTATCGAAAAAGCACGGATTTAGACCACTGCTGGTTTAGTCATGACTCATGAGTCATTAGCTAGTGACTCATGACTATAAAATTCCCATTGCCCACACCTCAACACCTCAATCCCCAATCTTCACTCTTCACTTTTCAATCAAAAAATGACTATTACCGAGCGTAAACCGCTACTGTTGGATTTTGAAAAGCCGCTAGCAGAACTGGCAACTAGAATTGAGCAAATTCGGCAACTTGCAGAAGAAAATGGCGTCGATGTTTCTGGTCAGATTCGTCAACTAGAAGCACGCGCTATGCAACTGCGTGAAGAAATTTTTAGTAGTCTATCGCCGTCTCAACGGCTACAAGTCGCTCGTCATCCCCGCCGCCCTAGTACCCTTGATTATATTCAAGCTATCAGTGATGAATGGATGGAGTTGCATGGCGATCGCTGTAGTTCTGACGACCCTGCTATAGTTGGTGGCGTGGGTCGCTTGGATGGTAAACCCGTGGTCATGCTGGGTCATCAAAAAGGTCGTGATACTAAAGATAATATCATCCGTAATTTCGGTATGGCTTCCCCTGGTGGCTATCGTAAAGCGCTACGGTTGATGGAACATGCCAACAGGTTTGGGATGCCGATTTTAACTTTTATCGATACGCCTGCAGCTTGGCCTGGAGTGGAAGCTGAACGTCAAGGTCAAGGGGAAGCAATTGCTTACAATTTACGAGAGATGTTCTGCTTTGATGTCCCAATGATCAGCACAGTTATTGGTGAGGGTGGTTCTGGTGGTGCTTTGGGGATTGGAGTGGGCGATCGCCTCCTGATGTTTGAACATGCAGTTTATTCTGTTGCCCCACCCGAAGCTTGTGCTGCTATTCTGTGGAGAGACGCCAGCAAAGCTCCCCAAGCTACAGTTGCTTTGAAAATCACTGCGCCAGATTTGAAAAACTTGGGAATTATCGACCAAATATTACCTGAACCGATTGGTGGTGCTCATTCTGATCCTCTAGAAGCAGTTACGACTCTTAAGCAAGCCCTCTTGGACAATTTGGAGGAACTTAACCGCTTTTCCTCTAGTGAACGACGCCAAATGCGCTACGATAAATTTCGTAAAATCGGTGTTTTTACTGAATTTTCCCACTCCTGAAACTTAGGCTACTCGATTAGCGTAGCAGCAGTGTTATAATTGCCTATGGAACTTAAAGATTTTTAACAATCTTTTAAGCCATAGGTATTTGTATTTTTAATCATAAGTCATAAATTATTAGTTACTGAGCCATTAATCAGAAATATTTTGGAAAGATTTTGATAATAAGCTCAGGCTTTATTCTGTGTACTTATGACTAGTCAAGAAAAATTCAGGGTAGCACAAGATTCACTGGGCGAAATGTCGAAATAAATATATAGTTGCCCTATGGAATGCACAACATTGGTAGCATACCTTCTTTTGTAATGCAGTATAGCAGTTGTTAAAGAAAGTTAATCAGATTTTTAGGTTTGTTTAATCTATCCAGACTACGAAACTTATATAACAGGGTAGCGATACGGTTATCAAACCGTTAAAAAATGTGGGAGAAAGCATGAGTTTTGAGCAGAAACGACGTGCCCTAATTACTGGGGCAAGTAGTGGGATTGGCAAAGCAACAGCTTTGGCGTTTGCGAAAGCCGGAATAGATGTTGCCCTAGTAAGCCGTTCAGTGGATAAGCTGATGGCAGTGTGTGAAGCTGTATCACATACAGGGGTAGAAGCGAAAGCTTATGAAATGGATTTAGCTTGCCTCACTCAAGTGCAAGAAAAGATGCAGGCAATAGCCCTTGACTTTGGAGACATAGATATTTTGGTCAACAATGCTGGCATGGGTTATACCGCTACTTTGAGTGAAACTCCCTTATCTGATTGGCAGCGAGTGATAGATTTAAATCTCACTAGCGTGTTCCAGTGCATCATGGGAATTTTGCCCAGAATGAGAGAGCGCAGCACAGGCACAATTATCAACATTACTTCAATAGCCGCAAAGCAAGCTTTTCCTAATTGGGGAGCTTACAGTGTTAGCAAAGCTGGTTTGATAACTCTTTCTCAAACTCTTGCCCAAGAAGAACGTGCTCACGGTATTCGTGTTACTGCTATCTGTTCCGGTGCGGTCAATACAGAAATATGGGATACAGAAACTGTTCATGTCAACTTTGACCGCTCAAAAATGCTAACTCCAGAAATTGTTGCTCAGTCAATTCTTCACGTTGCCTTGCTACCACAACAGGCAGTTATTGATGAATTGACTATCATGCCTAGGGCTGGCGCTTTGTGAAGTGCTGAGTCATTCCCACTTAGAACTCGGCACTTCACAAATAACTCTCTCAACTACAGAAACTCTAACCAAGACTCGACATCATGACTACTGCTCGTTCCAATGGTATCAATCGCTCTCAACAATCTCCTTTGATTCCAGACTTAATAGAAGCCATCACCCCAAGACCAGACCGCAACACTCATAACGGACGACAAGCTGATTTGCACCCACAAACAGAGGAGCAGATGGAGCAGATGATGGACGCTGTGCGGACTTTATTGGTGGGTGTTGGAGAAGATCCCGAACGTGAGGGACTGCTCAAAACACCAAAGCGGGTAGCAGAAGCAATGCGGTTTCTCACCAGTGGCTATAACCAATCTTTAGAAGAAATCGTCAACGAAGCCATCTTTGATGAAGGTCATAATGAGATGGTGTTAGTACGGGACATCAATGTTTTTAGCTTGTGCGAACACCATATGTTGCCATTTATGGGTAAAGCTCATGTTGGCTACATCCCCAACCAAAAAGTTGTGGGACTGAGTAAGCTTGCCCGTATTGTCGAGATGTATTCCCGCCGTTTACAAGTGCAAGAAAGGCTCACTCGCCAAATTGCTGAAGCAATTCAAACAATTCTAGAACCGCAGGGAGTTGCTGTTGTGATGGAAGCTACACATATGTGTATGGTCATGCGGGGTGTACAAAAACCTGGTTCTTGGACTGTTACTAGCGCAATGGTAGGTGTGTTTCAAGAAGAACATAAAACCCGTGAAGAATTCTTCAACTTAATTCGTCATCAATCAGCGTTCTTTTAAGTGGGCAATGGGCAATGGGCAATGGGCAATGGGCAATGCTCAATTCCCAATTCTCATTTGTATCAACCTTAAAGTGAAACGGTATGAGAAGAAAAAGAAAGATTCCCTGTTCCCTATTTCCACTTTGAACGCAACCTCTCAAACAACTTGGCTACCTTGTCTAAATCCTTATCTCCAGGGGCACGTTCTACACCACTTGATATGTCAATGCCACTGGGGTTAACCTGAGTCAAAGCTTCCAAAATATTATCTGGAGTGAGTCCTCCAGCCAAAAACCAAGGGCAATTGGGGCTGAATTGCTGCAACATTGTCCAGTCTAAAGTTGTGCCTGTACCACCTAGTTGCTGTGGATGGTAAGCATCAAGTAACAGTGTATCTAAATTTGGAGTATAAGTTGCTGCTTTTTCTAGATCCTTAAAACTACGTATTCTTAGAGCTTTGATGATTTCTACATTTGATAGCAATTGACGTAACTGCTGGCAAAATTCCGGGGGTTCATCTCCGTGCAGTTGAACGCCTGTTAAACCAGAACTAACCACCGTCTGAGTAATCTCAGGAGCAGTAGTGTTAGCAAAAACTCCGATTTTGTCGATTTTTTCTGGCAGTTGTTCCACGACTGCCAGAATTTGCTCTACTTGAATATATCGGGGCGAGGTGGGAACACACATAAATCCCAATGCTGTAGCACCAAGCGAAGCGATCGCTTTCCCCTGTTGTGGTTGAGTTATTCCGCAAATCTTTATCCGCATAGATATTTCTGATCTGTAGATTTATCCGTAGGAGAGTGGGGGACAAGGAGGAAATTGCCCATCGCCCATTGCCCATCGCCCATTGCCCATCGCCCATTGCCCATCGCCCATTGCCCATTGCCCCTTGCCCATTGCCCATTCCTTCGTCAACAAGTTTTTTCTCAAGTTCCTAACATCTGTAAATTGTGCAAAGTGGCGTACATTCCTCCTTGTTGCAGCAACTGTTCATGACTTCCCTGTTCTATTAACTCTCCTCGCTTCAGCACAAAAATCCGATCCACATCGCGAATGGTGGACAAGCGGTGAGCAATAATGATGGCAGTACGTCCTACTAACAGTTTGTTTAAAGCTTCTTGAATTAAAGCTTCTGTTCCTACATCCAGACTAGCAGTTGCTTCATCCAGTACCAAAATTTGTGGGTTGCGAATGGCAGCACGAGCAAATGCTAAAAGTTGCTTTTGACCACTGGAAAGATTTGTACCTCGTTCTCTAAGTTGGGTATCGTAACCTAGAGGCAGTTGTTCAATAAACTGAGCAACGTTGGTTTTCTCTGCTGCTTGTTGAATTTCCTCAAAAGTGTAGCTGTCTCCTAAGGTAATGTTGCTTTTAACATCACCAGCAAACAAAAAGCCTTCTTGCAAAATCACTGCCATATAACGCCGCAGTTCCGCTTGGGGGATTTCTCGAATATCCACACCATCCACCAAAATACGTCCTTTGTTGGGTTCGTATAGGCGACACAAAAGACGGATAATAGAACTTTTGCCCGCACCTGTAGGACCGATTAACGCGACTTTCTCACCAGGATGAATGGTAAAGTCTAAATCTTTGATGACATAGTCATCATCTTTGTACGCAAACCAGACGTGTTCAAACCGAATTTCTCCGAATTCAGGTAAATCTTCGATTGGGAACTCGGGATTATCAGTTATTTCGTCTATGTAACCCAACCGAGAATCAAAAATTGAGAATCTGGGATTACCGCGATCGCGTATTTCTATCGGTTCATCCAAAACTTCACTCACGCGTTCTATGGCGGTGAAACCAGCTTGAATCACAGTGAATTTTTCCGCAAACTCTCGTAAAGGGTCGAATAAGCGTTGAGCATACAATATAAATGCAGATAATGTACCAACAGTCAAGTCTTTTTGCAGTAGTAAATAACCGCCTAACCACAAAACACCTGCGATCGCAATTAAAGCAATCCATTCCAGTGTTGCCGAAACTGCTGAATCATAAAAGATGGTCTCATCTACCTCACGGATGTAACGTTGATTGCTAACACGAAACAACTCTGCATTAAATTTTTCCCGCCGGAACAATTGCACAACATTGATGCCAATAATATTTTCTTGTAGTTGAGAATTGAGTTCAGAAAGTTCTTCTCTTGTCTTGTAGTTTGCTTTGCGGTACTGTTTTTGAAGGTATATTATAATACACGTTACCGGAACAAGAACTATCAGTAGCAAAAAAGCAAGTTGCCACTGGATAGAAAACATAAAACTGAGAATCACCAGTATGGAAAACAAATCCGATACAATGCCTATAGCCCCAGTGGAAAATACATCTCCTAACACTTCCACATCACTGGTAAGCCTGGTAATTAATTTACCTACGGGTGTTCTATCAAAAAAACGCACTGCCAAGGATGTGACATGATGAAACAAGTCTTGGCGAATTTCGGCAGTGATTTGCTGACCTAGTTTCTGTACCAAATAACCCTGAAAACCTGTAAAGATCAGTCGTATACTAACCGTTATCAGCAATAATATTTCAATGATATTTAGCCCTTGTAACAACGGGCGATTTCGTAGAAACTCATAGGTGCTTGGTTCTTGGCGAATCAGGGAAATAACTTGTCCAATAAGCAGTGGTTGCACAGCGTTAGCAACCGCTATTGGCACCAACAGTAATATAGCAAGCGCTAGCGATCGCCTACGATGGCGAGCATAAGGTAGTAGACGCAAAAATAACCGCCAATCGTTTTCACGCCGACGGTAACCTGTGTTAAATTTTTTTCGAGGTTGGGAAGTGCTCATCATAAGAGCATTATATTAATTTTTACAACTTTCAAATCGTCGTTATGGGAAATGGCTGCGATTGTTCCAACACAGGGGATGTTTTTCTGGATGCCCATGTCTTGCTATGTTTGAGCAGCAAGCAAAGCATAGGCGCGATGGTAAACAACTTTCCAACCCTTTTGATGTAGATTAACAATCATGAATTAGGCTTAAAGGCTGTTGTAATATTGATTTGCCCTTTCAGCTTGCACTTATCCAAAGTAGGAATTGATTCCTCAATAGCACGAAAAAAACATCCTATGAATAGATTGACAGCCAAAGATTGGGTTTTCATCACACAGCGACTGACTCCTTACTTGTTTTTACTCCCTGCCCTGTTTATCCTGGGATTAACCGTCTTTTGGCCTGCACTGCAAGCGTTTTACCTCAGCTTTACTCGCTACGAATATGATTTAACCCAGATACCCCAATGGGTGGGTTTTGCTAACTTCCGCCGTCTGTCGAATGACCCTGTTTTTTGGCAAACCCTAGGTAATACCTTGCTGTACCTTGTGGGTGTCGTACCAATCTTAGTCATCGCCCCCCTAGCACTGGCAATTTTAGTAAATCAGAAACTGCGCGGAATGCACTGGTTTAGAGCCGCATACTATACACCAGTAGTTATTTCAATGGTAGTTGCGGGGATTGCTTGGAAGTGGCTGTATGCAGAAAATGGCTTACTCAATCAGTTGCTGAAGAGTATTTTCCCAGAAGGAATTCCTTGGCTGACTAGTCCCCGCTTGGCGCTATTTAGCGTGATGGCTGTAACCGTGTGGAAAGGATTGGGCTACTATATGGTCATTTATTTAGCTGGGTTGCAATCTATCCCCAGTGATATCTACGAAGCTGCAGCAATTGATGGCTCAGACGGTGTTCGTAAACACTGGGATATTACTGTACCCTTAATGAAACCATATATAGCTCTAGTTGCTGTGATTTCGGCTATTTCTGCCACCAAGGTATTTGAAGAAGTCTACATTATGACCCAAGGCGGACCACGCAATAGCTCGAAAACAATTGTTTACTATTTGTATGAACAAGCATTTAATAATTTGGAAATTAGCTATGCTTGTACAATTGGGTTAGTGCTATTCCTAATTATTCTAGGGCTATCTGTTGTACGATTAACGATTAATCAACAGGGCGATGATAACATTACAGCTTGATGTTGAAGCCTTTTATAAAACTTGCTGTGATGCCGTTTTTTGAGAGGAAGAGCAAACAGATAAAGGTTTAACTGACCGTAATACAGCGTCCAGCAACCCTGGAAAAAGCGCGTCTAAATCGTCTTTCCGTAACATATTAATGTGCAGTGTTCCTTCTTTACGAGTCAAGACAACCCCTGACTCCCGTAAAATCTTGAAATGATTGGACATGGTGGACTTGGCAATAGCAATATCAAAATCAGCACAGCATTGCTCTCCCTCAAGCGCCAGTCGCCGCACAATTTCTAGACGCACCGGATCGCCCAAGGCATATAGCACTCCTGCTAAAGAAATATGTTTTTTATCTGGGTGATATAAGAGTCTCATACTTGCATTATCTCACCAAGTTGACGATATTTCCATTATTCGATATTATCGAATTAACGAATTAATGGAGGGCAAGTATGTCATCCGTTGCAAATGTAACAGAAGCTACGTTCAAGCAAGAAGTCCTTGAAAGTGAAACACCAGTGTTGGTAGACTTTTGGGCACCATGGTGTGGACCTTGTCGTATGGTTGCTCCCGTGGTAGATGAGATTGCTGCTGAATACACAGGACAGGTAAAAGTCGTGAAGCTGAACACAGATCAAAATCCTACTGTCGCCAGTCATTATGGAATTCGCAGCATTCCTACGCTCATGGTGTTCAAAGGCGGTCGGCAAGTTGATACAGTAGTGGGTGCAGTACCAAAAACGACCTTGAGTAAAACTTTGGCACAGTATCTGTAGTTCAATTCGTCATGCGTAATCAATAACTCAATGACGAATGACGACGTGAACGGGTCTAGTGGACAGGGTGTTTGGAGTTGGACAAGAAAATGCTCCTTCCATACCCTACAACCCAGACCTAGTTTTAACTCAAGAAGCATAGTGCGTAAATCCTATCAATTACTGGAGCTAACACAATGGACTTGAAATTGCATGGTAAATCCGCGCTGGTGAGTGGTTCAACTGCAGGTATTGGTTTTGCAATTGCTCGAGGACTTGCGCAAGAGGGTGCATCAGTTATTATTACTGGACGTTCTCTTGGAAGAGTGGAGCAGGCGATCGCTAAAATTCAGCACAGCAACCCAGAAGCAAAAGTTTCTGGTGTGGTTGCTGACCTTGCAAAAAAAGAAGGAGCAGAGCAAGTTTTTCAACAAGTTCCTGGGATTGATATTCTCGTCAATAATCTTGGTGTTTTCGAGCCAAAAGCATTTTCTGATATTACTGATGAGGACTGGTTCAACATCTTTGAAGCTAATGTTCTCAGCGGAGTCCGCCTGAGTCGCCACTACCTACCAAAGATGTTGGAGCAAAACTGGGGACGTATTATTTTTATCTCCAGCGAGTCTGCTATTCAAATTCCTGTCGAGATGATTCACTACGGTATGACCAAAACGGCTCAGCTTGCTATTGCAAGGGGTTTAGCAGAATCGACCGTTGGAACTCAAGTCACAGTAAACTCTGTTCTTGCAGGACCAACTCGGTCAGAAGGCATTGACGACTTTGTAGCAAAAATGGCAAAAGAGCATAGTATGACTTCTGGTGAATTTGAAGCTGACTTTTTCAAAAATGCTCGTCCAACCTCCCTAATCAAACGCTTTGCAACAACTGATGAGGTTGCAGCAATGGTCGTTTATCTATCCAGCCCTGTAGCCTCAGCGACCAACGGCGCAGCTTTGCGAGTGGATGGCGGTGTTGTGCAGTCAGTTGTTTAATTTGGGGCATATAAGGTGTAGGAAAATCTCACCACACCCCATACAGCACGTCCGACTCACTCCGACTAGCTATGATGCTGTTTGCAATAGAGCAAGCTTTACCTGTTGTGGCAAATCGATAGGGATAAAATATTGCAATGGATACAAATAATCTTCTCCACTTTCATCAATAATACGGATGTCTCCATCTCTAGCTGCATCATCATCTGGGAACACCTGGTAAATCTTATGTAGCTCCAATGATGCTGGATAATGAGCGTTGTTAATGCAAACAGCAAATTGAGTTGTGAGGACTTCTGGTTTTTGCATGGTTCTAGTCCAAGTAACACTTATGTTTGATTTCTTTCCTTCCAATGTCATGGACTTCATACCAGTGTAACTCAGCCAAACGAACACTACCGCTCTCTAGACACACCATCGCTTGACCTTTCAACTTTCGCCATTTTTCTTTTCCATATAGCTTTCTTAAGCGTGCTAGCTCACGGATACCTCTACCGCTACTAATTTCCTCAATGTCAGTCATCTCACCAATAATCTCAAAGTTCATCAACTTATTTCTTTGGAGATTCCATCAATGAACACTAACATCAACTTACTCTCCCCCTACAAATTAGGTGATTTAGAATTGCCCAACCGCGTAGTGATGGCTCCCTTAACCCGTAATCGTGCTGCTGAGGGTAACGTACCACACCAACTCAATGCTACCTACTACACCCAACGCGCCTCTGCAGGGCTGATTATCACTGAAGCCACTCAGGTTTCTCCACAAGGTCAAGGGTATCTCTATACACCAGGAATTCACTCGCCAGAACAAGTAGAGGGTTGGAAGTTAATCACAGATGCAGTGCATCAGCACGGAGGGAGAATTTTCCTGCAACTATGGCACGTAGGACGCATATCACACCCTGATTTCCAACCGAATGGTGAGTTACCGTTAGCACCTTCTGCGATCGCACCCAAGGGTCAGGTATTAACCTATGAAGGTATGAAACCATATGTGACTCCTCGTGCTCTAGAAACATCGGAGATTCCCCAAATTATCGAACAATATCGTAAAGGGGCAGAAAATGCTCTGGCGGCTGGTTTTGATGGGGTGGAAATTCACGGAGCTAATGGTTATTTACTTGACCAATTCCTCCGGGATGGTACAAATCAACGTACAGATAAATATGGTGGTTCTGTGGAAAATCGTGCCCAACTTCTCCTTGAGGTAACTGAGGCAGTTGTTGGAGTATGGGGTGCCAAACGGGTTGGGGTACGCCTGTCTCCTAGTGGGACGTTTAACGATATGGGAGACTCCAATCCGCTGGTAACATTTGGTTATGCAGCTGAAGCATTGAATCAGTTTGATTTAGCATATCTGCATATCTTTGAGGCGATAGAAGCAGATATCCGACATGGGGCGACAGTGGTACCAACCAGTCATATACGAGAGCGCTATCACGGTACACTTATGGTTAATGGGGAATACACTCCTGAAAAAGGCAACGCAGTTTTGGCAAAGGGAGAAGCGGAGCTAGTTTCTTTTGGCACACTGTTTATCTCAAATCCCGATTTGCCCCAGCGTATAGCTCTCAATGCACCCTTGACTCAGGCAGATTCGACAACCTTCTATGGTGGTGGAGAAAAGGGTTACACTGACTATCCTACAGTGGAAGAGCAACATCCTTCTTTAGTAGGGGCAAAATAATTCCTCATTCTTGAATTCATTTCCTCGTTCCCATGCTCAGCATGAAAACGAGAAAACAAACTACGTTGCTTGCGGCTATCTGTCAAACTGCTGTCTATGGTTGCAGTTGACACAGTAACAAAGCAAACCATTGATTTGGATCAGTCCATACTGTTTGTGGTACTAAACCCTTTGCTTTTAGCTCCTGTTGGATAAAATTGATCTCAAATTTGCGGGAAATTTCAGTAAGAATAGTTTCGCCTGCTTCAAAATGAACATTTAGGTTCAGAGAGCGTAATTGAACGGTTTGCGATCGCAAACTCCTAAGATGCATCTCAATTTGGTTTTCCGTTTCATTATAAAACGCCCAATGTTCAAATTGTGTGGTGTCAAAATCGCCCTCAAATTGCCGATTTAAATGCTGCAACATGTTGATGTTAAATGCCGCTGTGACTCCCTGGCTATCATTATAAGCAGCTTCCAACAAATGTTTTGGTTTTTGCAAATCTACCCCTAACAAGAAATACTCTCCCACCTCAAGAGTATTTGTGATTTGAGAGAAAAAGACATCACACTCTTGCGGATTCAAATTACCCAAACTACTTCCGATAAAACAAATCATCCTGGTAGGAAATTGAGTTGGTTCGAGGTGTGTCAGCGCCATTTCATAAGTTCCTGCAAGAGCGTGAACTTGTAATGTAGGGTAATCTGTCAGGAGATGTCTAGCACTGCTTTCCAACATACCTGCACTCACATCAATGGGTACATAGCGCAGAGAGTAGCCAAACTGATAATATGCATCTAGTAGAATGCGTGTTTTGGTAGAACTACCACTTCCAAGTTCCACCAGTTCACAAGAACCTGTTATCTGCGCTATTTCACCAGCATACTGTTGCAAAATTGCCGTCTCTGTTCGTGTCAAGTAATATTCGCTTAACGCGCAAATTTGCTCAAATAGCTCCGAACCAAAGTCATCGTAGAAGTAACGAGGGGGTAAGAACTTAGGTGTTTGAGTTAATCCCTTAATGACATCACTTCCAGCACTAAGAGAAACAACCAAGGTAGGTTCTAACAAACGCTGAATTTTTAAACGTGTTTCAACAGTGTTTTGAGAACTAACCTTGTTGCTAGCAGCATGAAATAGTGTCATTGAACCTCCGTTTGCTTGGTGTGATAAGTTGCTTTTCAGTACAAACATCCAACTTGAGCCGGTAAAACACACAGCAATACCCAATAACATTACGCCTGAACAAGATTAATTAGGCGTTGGTGCTATCTTTTGGGATTTTCTCATTAAATTGATAAGGCTTTGCAGTAGTACTTAAGCACTACTGCAAAGCCTTATCAGCAACACAGCGAAAACCTGCTAAAATTTGGCGTACGCCAGGATGATACCAGTTGCGAAAACTACAACGCAGTGCCCAAGGACGTGTTGCCCAACTACCACCTTTTAAAACACGGTGCTGTTGGTCAAAATAAACTTGTGAGTACCCCACATAAGGGTAACTTTGGAAACCAGGGTAGCCATCAAACCAGGAAGTCGTCCACTCCCAAACATTTCCCAAAGCATCATACAAACCATAGGGGCTTTGCCCAACCCAGAAGGTATCTACAGGCGTTGTTCCTTCCATGAGATTGTCATAGTTACAATACTTGAGCGTTGGTTCTTCATTTCCCCAAGGATAAATGCGGCGACAATGAGCTTGTGCATCCCAACTCGCTGCTTTTTCCCACTCGGCTTCTGTAGGTAACCGCTTACCTACAAACCGTGAGTAGGCTTCTGCTTCATACCAACTGACACCACAAACTGGATGATTATCCCATATGGAATTTTTACACCAGTAGAGCGGTTGTATGACCTGTTCAGTTTGCAACCATTTCCAGCCAGCTTGAGACCACCAGAGAGGATTTTGATAACCTCCTGCTTCCATGAATACCCTATATTGTGCGCAGGTGACAAGGTAGCGGTCAATCCAATAAGTCTCTAAATAGAGTTTCTGCGTGGGTTGTTCGTTATCCAAAGCATGAACTGATTCATCGCCCATCTCAAATTCACCTGCTGGGATTTGGATCATCTCACTCAGGTGATGAGGGGGATGAGGGGATGGGGGGATAGGGGGATGGTAATTTTGAATTAGATCCTTCGCTTCTCCTAAGGGAGACGCTGCGCGAACGCTCAGGACGCTCCGCGATTTTGAATTTTGAATTGTCTTGTCCCCTTTTCCTCTTTCCTGCTTACCCAATTCCAACACGAAAGTCATGATTTCGCTGTGTTGGCTTTCGTGTTGAAGTATAAAGCGCCAAAGACGCTCTTGTTGCTCTAAATCTGCTACTTCCAAGTAATCCAAAACTTTTTCTCTGACTACGGCTAAATAATAACGGCTTTCCTCAAGATTTGGCAATTTAACGCGCTCTGACTTAGGCAAACCATCCGCTGCAAACAGCTTGCGGTATTGCGGAAACAAACATGGTAGGCTCGCACTGCGCTCTAGCAGCCACAAAGACTCCGTGTAGGCAATATGCCCTAAGTGCCATCCAACAGGGCTAAAGTCGGGATGAGCTTGATAGCAAAACGTAGCTTCGTCAATACCCTCAAACAAGGCGAGAGTCTTGGCGCGACACTGCTGGAAAGCAGGAAAAATTGTTTCTTTTAAACTAGATTTGCTCAATTGTGATATCACAGTCTTCTCCAACACTGATGATGCTATTCTCAGAGCATGAAATCCAATTTTCCGCAAAAAGTGGTTCCGACGCAATGATGACGGACTTGGGGAAAGTGGAATGGTTTGTTATCCAGTACAGAGAGGGAGCAGGTGATTTTGTGCTAAAGCGAGAAGCAATGAGGCGATGTCCGTCACTGATGATTACGTTAGCTGAAACATATGTTTGATAACTTTGCGCTAACTCTTGAAGCTGAAGCAACGTGATCTGTAAAGCCTGCTCTAAACTTTTACCAGGGTTAGCTTGCCACTGGTTCAGCAGCAAAGCAAAAATATGTTCTGAATCTGTAGTTCCTTTTATCAACTGGTAAATTTCATCGCTTAACTGGTTGCGTATTGGTCTGTAGAGTGTCTGCCGAAACTTGTCAATTCGACCATTGTGAATGAATAGCAGACGCTGGTACTGATAGGGCTGACAGTTACTTAAATCGAGTGCTTGACCTAGTGTAGCGCTGCGAACATAAGCTACTACACATCCTGACTCAACGTAACGGCTGAGGTTTGGCAGGTTAATTTCATTCCAAATTGGCAGTGTACTTTTGTAGGTAAATGGTTCGGTTTCTTTTTGAGAATGATACCAACCAACACCAAAGCCATCAGCATTCACTACCCCACAGAGCATTTCGCGGGGTTGATAGCTTTGAACTATAAGCGAGTGTTCAGGCTTATACAACAGAGGTTCCAAAAGAACAGGTGAACCGAGGTAGGCAAGTAATCGGCACATAATTGAAGTATTTGCTACTGTAAAAGAGATTAAGCTCTTCAGGTGAGAATTTCCTGAATGGTAGATGAACTTCTGCTATGATTGCGCTTTTTCTCCTCAGAGTGCAAAAATCCTTGTACACTCACAAATTAGCGATCGCTTCGCGATCGCTCTGCGCCATCGCCGTCAGGTGGGGTGGGGAGGATGTCAATTAACTAGAACTTACGCATTGACAATCAAGACAAAAAGTGCGTAAGGAGAATTCAGAAAAAAACTAGCGATCGCTATTTACCAGAGGCGTGAAAAACAGATAATTTACTTGTTTGTGTTTAGGGTTC
>JAHHHH010000032.1 GCA_019359415.1 Iphinoe sp. HA4291-MV1
CGAACCCTAAACACAAACAAGTAAATTATCTGTTTTTCACGCCTCTGGTAAATAGCGATCGCTAGTTTTTTTCTGAATTCTCCTTACGCACTTTTTGTCTTGATTGTCAATGCGTAAGTTCTATTCTCAACCAAAAACAATACTAAAGTTCCGTGGAGCAACTTATTCCAGAATTTAATTTTCTCTTGTGTTGAGTAGAACAGGCGAAGAGTGGATAATCAGTTTAAGCATTTTGGTCGCACCCCGAAGGGCAACAGTTGTCAACCCCCTTCTCCTTCTCCTATCCCAGAGGCTGCGCCAACACCAGACGCGCAAGGGACGGGGGAATTCAAAATTCAAAATTCAAAGTTTAAAATTAAGAACCCCACGGATAAATCCGCTTGCTTGAATAATGAAGCTGAGCATTTTTATACCTACATTCAAAATTTCTTAATTATTTTTGAATTTCAAATTTGAGCGTGTCTCGCTCCGCAAGGAGCTTACGAATAGCGCGAGGGTCATTCTCTAGTAATCAAGTACGTTTGCTTACAACGTACTTGTATCTGATTGGATAGCAAAATACAGTTGATTAAATTTCTTGTTTGGGAACAAACCTGTTGGATCTAAAGCAAGGCTACTTTTAATACCCTCAACAAGATACATATCGATTTTACCCTTATTTTTAGCAGTGATTTTCCCTCGATATTGAACTGCAAAAAAATCTTTAATTAACTCAAAAGTTGCTTGGGAAATATTAATGCCTCCAGGAACACCAGATGATTCCATCCTAGATGCGGTGTTAACAGTGTCGCCCCAGACATCGTAAGCAAACTTCTTATGTCCAATCACACCTGCTAATAATGGTCCTGAGTGGATACCAATACGAATATCCCAGTATGGTTGATTCAAAAGCGCCTTCTCTTTTTTACGCCATTCCATAAAGGCACGAATATTGATAGCCGCTAGTACAGCATCAATGGCATGGGTTTTGTTAGGAGTTGGAATTCCTCCAGCGCACATATAACTGTCACCAATTGTTTTCAATTTTTCCAAACTATGTGCTTCAATAAACTGGTCAAAACAAGAAAAACAGTAATCGAGTTCATCAACTAGTTTTTGTGGAGTCAGCTTTTCGGATAACGTGGTAAAATTTTTGAAGTCTGTAAACAAAACAGAGGCACATTCATAATACACAGGCTTAACGGAACCAGTTTGCTTTAGTTCAGAGGCAATACCTGTTGGTAGTATATTCAAAAGCAATTTGTCAGTCTTGTGTTTTTCTTCTTCTAACTGAAGATATAGCTGATTTAACTCTTCAAAGCGTTCAGCATTACGGATAGCTGCTGATAATTGCACCGCAAGTAAATAGCCAATGCGTAAATCTTCTTGAGTGTAGGTTTTTGGTACTGAGGTGGCAAAGTTAATAGTACCAAGCACTCGACTACCGCATTCTAGAGGAATGATAATCTGTGATTGGTAGTGCTCAAGAAAACCGCTTGTAGAATTTTCATGAATGAGTTGAGCCTGACCTGTTCTCAGACTCATGCCAACGGCACCTATGTTGGCTATATCAGACCAGTCCACTTCAATAGTAGGACCAAACAGCGTCACAATATGCCAAGAATCCTTAGCGTTGAACAGGCAAACACTACAATGCTCGAAGTCTAACAACCATTTTGCTTGTTTGCCGACAACCCGTAAAATCTCATCTAGCTTCAGGGAACGATTGATTGCGATCGCAATTTCATTAACAGCTGCGATCCGACTGGAAAGCGCTTGCGCTTCAGCAAGCAAGCGACGGGAAAGAAGCAACAGTTGTTGATAGTCCTGTTGTTCCAGCCTACTACTAATAGAAGCAGGGAGAGAAGTCATAAGGTATCAATTTCGAGTGAAATTGAATCAGTATATCTATTTATACTCGTAAATAAGTCTGCTGTAGCAACAATCTCAAATATTTCAGAGTCGTCTAAACCTAAGTTATAGAGGTGTTGATAATCTTTACTCGTCAGTTTATGAGGTTCAGTCGCGGCTTTCAAGCCAAAACTGATCACTGCTTTTTCACGCTCAGGAAGCGGACAAGCAGCAAAATCTGAAACTAGAGTTCTTAAAACTTCCTCACTCATCCCTAAAGATGATAATCCATGCAAATGGACATTCAGTGCATAAGGACTATTATTAGCTTGAGAAATAGCAATTCCCAGCATTTCCTTGAGTGTGCGTGGAACATCTCCTTTGAGGATAGTGGAGCGAAATTTCTTCCAGTTCGCTTCCAACACCTCAGGGTTGATTGCCATTGATTTAAATAGATTAGGTACTATGCCAAATCCAAGTTCAACCTGAATTTCTTCATATATCGCTTTGACCTTGGGATTACTTAGCTGCTCGTATTCAATTATGGGAAATTTAGCCATTCTCATCTATTGCCTGACTAGGGAACACTTTGTGAGTCACTTGACTCAAATCACTTTGTACTACTTAGTACAAGGTATATACTATTTTTTTAAGAAATAATACTGTGGTAAGCAACACCACTGTTGGTAAGCACCCTGCCAGTTGATAGTATAAATTATTATTCAATTTTAATAAATCGATAAAATAATCAATATCATAATTTTTGTCTAATGACAAGAAATCTATCAAAAGTATAATACTATAGTGAGTTTTTATTTTAATCAGTACAAGTTTTACTTAGAAATTGATACTTTTGAGAAAATAGGTTATCAAGAAACACGATCAGAATTATGCAGGTAGAATATCGGCAGCGCCGTGAGCAATTGATGTCGAAAATTGGGAATGATACTGCAATCTTTCGCAGCGCGCCAACAGCTGTGATGCACAACGATGTTGAATATGCTTTTCGCCAAGACAGCGATTTTTACTATCTAACTGGGTTTAATGAACCGCAAGCAGTAGCAGTTTTAGCACCATCACACTCAGAACATCGGTTTGTGTTGTTTGTACAACCTAAGGATAGGGAGCAAGAAGTCTGGGGTGGTTATCGCTGTGGGATAGAAGCAGCAAAAGAAGTGTATGGCGCAGACGAAGCTTACCCTATTACTGAACTTGATGAAAAGTTGCCACAGTATTTGGAAAAAGTTGATCGCATTTACTACCACCTAGGACGCGATCGCACTTTCAATGCAATAATTCTTAATCATTGGCAGCGTTTCATGCGGACTTATCCCAAGCGGGGTACAGGACCAATTGCCATTGAAGATACTGGTCCCATTCTGCATAGCATGAGACTGATTAAAAGTCAAACAGAATTGGATTTGATGCGGAAAGCTGCTGATATCGCCGTTGAGGCGCACAATCACGCGATGGAATTCACACAACCTGGGCGCTACGAGTACGAAGTTCAGGCAGAAATTGAATATATCTTTCGCCTACGGGGTGCGCTTGGACCAGCTTACCCCTCAATAGTCGCTTCCGGAGTCAATTCCTGTATTTTGCACTACATTGAAAACAATCGACAAATGCAGGACAAGGAGCTACTGCTGATTGATGCCGGTTGTGCCTATGGTTATTATAACTCCGATATCACGCGTACATTTCCGATAGGTGGTAAATTTACGCCAGAACAAAAGACGCTCTATGAAATTGTTTTGGAAGCACAAAAGCAAGCGATCGCACAAGTGCAACCAGGTAACCCTTACAAACAAATTCATGATACTGCCGTGCGCGTTTTGACAGAAGGCTTAGTCGAACTTGGTATTCTTAAGGGTGAAATTGACAAGCTCATAGAAGAAGAAAAATACAAGCCATATTATATGCACCGTACTGGTCATTGGCTAGGCTTAGATGTTCATGATGTAGGCGTCTATCAGCATGGTGACGAGAAACCGCAGATTTTACAACCAGGTCAGGTGTTAACCGTAGAACCAGGACTTTATATTGTACCAGATACCAAGTTAGCAGAAGACCAGCCAGAGACAGATCCACGTTGGATTGGTATCGGCATTCGGATTGAGGATGATGTCTTAGTGACACCGACAGGTTATGAAGTGTTGAGTGCTGATGTACCTAAGGAAGTCGCGCAAGTGGAAGGCAATTAACTAGTTTTTCACGACGAATCATTTAGGATTGCTATATCTCTTACTGACTTTTCACGGGAAGTCCTAAAACCCTTGCAAAAACGAGTCTGGATCTAACCCAATAACTTCTTGAAAGCTGTGGCGAAAAGGAATAGCAATTAACCCAGCGCCTTGCTAATGTTCTACGACTGCTTGCTCCTGAATCTGGTAGCCGTACGCAACTAGTGATGAGTGGTACGACAACTGACTGATAGGGGCGGGCTTCATTTCGCCCCTAAAATCCAGCAGTTGCACAAGAAGAAGGTAGGCAAGTGCTAAAATAATGGAAATAGCACCTGTAATAATTGCAACTATTTTTCCACGATTCATTAATCTCACCTGTCATGTAGGATATAGTACTATGCCTATATTAAGATAGCCACAGCACTTACTAGTACGTTACGGCGGAAATAAAGCTACCATTCCAAATCAACGAAAAGCTTATGCTCTAAGCCTTTTGACTTTTGAATGAGTGACTTTTGACGAACACGCAGCGGTACTAGTGTGTTATTCCGTATTTCTTTTTTGTGCTAAGAAAGCTATCTATAATTGAGTTGAAAGATTTTCTGAGCAACACTATACGACAGGCAATTCTTTCAGCATGGCGAAAGCCACAAATGCTTTGGATAATAAGATACAACGGTCTAGTAGTGTTTCTTTTAAAATCTGGAAACACAATTAAAGTTTTTTCTAACAATCGTAGGTATTGTGAGTAGTTATCAATCAACAAAGACCCTCTAGCCAGTTCAAAGTAAGATTTAGCTAAGGCATACCGATACTTTATTGTCAGTTTGTTCATCTGTTTCAGTTTTTTTTCTGCCTTTTCTAATACTGCATAGTGGCTTTCTATCCAGATAGGCGTAGAGCTACTAGAAACTGTTACATTACCATACCGTCTGTAGATGGAATAACAGCCTGACTGATAGACAACTTTGACATCAGTGATTGCTACCGATAAAAAGAAATCTCTATCCTGTGCAGCACACAACTTCTCATCCCAATCACCACTCTTTTCAATCGCAGTTCTTCTATATAGTAAAGAAGCAACAGCAGTCCACCAATTGGCAAGCAAAGATTCAACAACATCTACTTGTGTTCCAGAAATCTCTACTTTATCTAGAAAACTTGTGCCATCAGGCAAATGATGTTTGTGTCTCCAATCACCATAAACAATATCTGCTCCCGTTGCCTCTAAAAAATGCACTTGCCTTTCTATTTTCTCTGGTAAGATGTAGTCGTCTGCATCCAAAAACTGGATATACTTTCCTTTAGATATAACAAAACCTCTATTTCTAGCGTAATTTCCTCCTTTATGTGGTAAAGATTCTAAAATTATTTTTTTTTCATATTTTTTGATAATTTCTAAAGAATTGTCAGTTGATCCATCATCAATCACAATGATTTCTATGTTAGAATAGGTTTGATTGAAACAGCTATCAATCGCCTCTGCAATCCATCTATCTGCATTAAAACAAGGTATAATAACTGAAACAAGTGGTGACATATCTTTTTTTTGAGTTCTCAAAGATGTGGAGAATTAGCTAAGTTAGAAGCGAATACTCTATATATTCATATGCGTTAGTTTTTTACCTTTACCTGAGACTCACTTACTCATAACTTTCCATTTCCGAGGCTGATAGAACAGAGATTGGCTTATCACCTTACTTGCTTTCACTGCAAATCTAAAAGATTCAACAATATCAAAAGAGCATATACCTTCTTTAATGTAGATTTTGGCGCTGTATAAACCAGGTAACAAGCAGCAGTAAGGCATCTGCATTTGTATCTCAACTTCTCCAGGAAGGATTTTGAGCAGTTCGTTATCACTTCCGGAAGTTATATATAAGATCCGCTCATTTTGTCCGGATAAAGCTGTAACTAATACACCTATATTTGTATTGTCGATTGTTTTATGTGCTTTGCAAGCTATACATAGATAAGCTGGTTCACCACAAAGAGGAGTCGCCAGTAGCTCTCCTTGCTCATCTTTGAAATACAGGGAAACAATGTCAACACCCAAACTTTCACTCTTTGGTTTTTCTGGCAAGTACATAACTCCTAGAGGTACATCTGTTCCTCCTAAATTGAGGTCTTCTTCATATTTGCGAATAACTGCTTCTGTCTGTCCAGAAGTAATCAACTTCCCTTTTTGCAAATAAATAGAGGATTCACAGACATTTAATACGACATGAGAATTGTGAGAAACTAAGATAAAAGCTGTTCCATTTTCCCGCAGCTTTGCTAGTCTTTGATAACACTTCATTCTAAAAGAAATGTCACCCACGGCAAGTACTTCATCAATGAGTAAAATATCTGGTTCTATATAAACTGCACAGGCAAAACCTAATCTTGCAGCCATTCCAGAACTATAAGTTTGTACGGGAGCATCAATTGCATCAGCAATGCCAGCAAAATCTATGACATCTTGAAATCTCTCTTCAATTTCTTTGGTTGATAGCCCTAGCACTGACATATTTGCATAAATATTTTCTCTTCCAGTTAGAATGGGATTAAACCCTGCACCTAGAGCAATTAATGGAGCTACCCTACCCCTAACTTTTACAGAACCCGTATCCGGCTTTATCAAACCACTAATGATACGAAGCAGTGTACTTTTTCCAGCGCCATTTGAACCAACTAAACCTAGCGCTTCTCCTCGCCGTAGCTGAAAACTAACATCTTTGAGTGCCCAAAACTCTTTTGTTCTTAAAGCATCACTCTTTCTACTTCCTCCTAGTAACTCAGTGGCGATATCCTGAACTCCGTATAATAAAGAACGTTTTAAATCTCTACAAAACTTTTTAGAAACATTTTCGACTGAAATGACAATTTCAGTCTCATCAAAACTAACATCAATTTCTTTTTTTATCAAATTAGTCATTATTAAGAACTCACTCTTTCAATAACGAAAGGCATAGCAAGACGAAATCCAATCCAAGTTAGTAGTAAACCAACAAAGGACAGCCCACTCACCACCCAAAATCCCAGAGAGTTTGATACGACTCCTGTTGTTGCTAACTCTCGCGCTGTTACTAACACAGGAGTTACGGGATTCATCTTGACTAGAAAACCAAAGGTTCCTTGACTAGGAACTGGATAAACAACCGGAGTGAGAAACAGCCAAAACCCTGTCATTAAAGTTATTCCTTTAGAGACATCTTGATATAGGATTCCCAAAGGAGCTAATAAAATACCAAAAAACGTTCCCAGCATAACTAAGTGAACTAATGCCACTGGTACTAAAATCACTGTCCAACTGACAGGGATGCGAAACCAAACATACAATGCTACTATTAAAATCAGTTTAATGGCAAAGTTAAAAAAGACTTCTCCTACCTTTGCCAAAATGAGTGCTTCTCGGGGAAAGTTGACTCTAGCTAGCATCGGTTTTGCTACTGTTACTGCTTGCACTGGACCATTTAACGCTTCTACAAACGTCTGCCATAGCGCTGTACTAAATGTAACATAAGCTGGATAAGAGATATCTGTTATCCCAACATTAATGACATTGGCATCATTAGCAAGGGTAAATCCAGCAGCCATGACAATTGGTGGTAAAAAAGCCCAAGCGACTCCCAAGAATGATTGACGGTACTGGGCGCTGATGTCCCGTATCATTAATCTCCAAGCAAGTTCGCGAGAAGCCAGCAAGTCTCGCCACATTTGTCGGAACAATTCAGCAGGACGCTTTAACTGACTTTCTGGTGTATAAATGACCTCAGGCGGTTGAGATTTTAGTACCTTATTGTGCTTCAAAATGTTTTACCCTGCAAAATACAGTTTTTGTGGAGCGCACAGAAGTCTCTTGCGGAGGAAACCTCTGCTCTTCGCAAGCTCCAAAAAAGGAAGCGCGGGCTGCAGAATTTCAAAGCATCTTGCCCACACGAGAACCATAATGCATTAATTTAGAGTAGCCGTCCCAGTGCAATTAGTCAGCTTATTCATTGAAAGAACAATCATCATGCATGTATGCAACACCATAATTTTGACGTTGCTGAATTGAGGAATGATTTTTACCAATTTGCCAGTCTTTTTCCCTCACCCTTACCCTCTCCCAAAGGGAGAGGAACTGGATCTTGGCTCCCTTCTCCCTTTGGGAGAAGGGTTGGGGATGAGGGCTATTCATTCTTACATTCAGCAATACCATAATTTTCAACTCCCTAAAGTTACAGTCATTGCAGACTTCTTGGGTTGTGTTGATGAGGAATTTTGCATATTTGGCAAATGTCTTTTAGCATAGCGGGTTGTCAGATATTGGTTCAGCGCCTTGTCTATGCGATGCAGTATTTTCCCTGCTATGCGAGAGCCAATTTTGCCAAAGGGAGCAGCTTTACGAACAAGGGGACTGATAATTGTCATATCTCGCCGCCATCCCAAACGTTTGTATTTGTTTTTAAAGTACTCGTCTTCGGTGAGGTTCCACTTGTCTCGTAAGCGTTTCAAGCTAGCCTGTTCCCACGCATCGCTCCAACGTAACATATAGTAGTGTAGGTCTGTCCACTCAAGTGGTGGTCCTGGTACGTAAGTTACCAGAGATTCTGGTTCAAGATAGATTTCACCACCAGCTTCAGCCACCAGTATACACAAATCGACGTGTTCTTTTGTGTTCAGCAGTGCTTCATCCAAAAGACCAATTTTCTTAAAAATCTCCGTGCGTACCATCATGCAGTGAAACTCTGCTAACCCGGTTTGCTGGCGTTGTAGTTGAGGATGCACATCTGCTACTTGCCGACCTTGCTTATAAATTTTCTCAATTATTCGCCGTCTTATTGTCTCACCTTTGGTTTCTACTCTCACCCCAGATTCTCCACCTGCACAATGCACTTCTGTATGTAGTGGAAAGTATTGACAAATGAGAGGACTTACGACACAGGCTCCTGTTTCCTCAGCACACTCTACCAATGCCTTTAACCACCCTGGAGTAACGACGACATCGTTATCTATGAAAACAACATATTTGCTTGTAACTTGTTGTAAACCCAGGTTTCTGGCTCTATTTGGGGAGAGGTAATGCTCAGTACGAATCAGTTGAAATTGTTTTGCAGTAGCTTTAGCCGCAAGATAATCTCTGACATGAGATGGTGAACCACCATCTACATAAATTAACTTAAAAGGATACTTTGTATGCTCATAGATGCTTTCAAGAGATTCACGAGTGAAACTGAAGCGCTCTCGTGGAACAACAACAATCGTAACTTGCGCTTCTGCAATTTCTAGCAAATCCATTTTTTTCAAATCCTCTACTCATCCGAAACGATTATGTAAGTTTAAAATTGCAGTTAAGAAAGCACCCACTTTATTTATCGTAGCACTAAGCACTAAGATAAACTTATGTATTCAGAATTTACTGGTGCATTTGGTAATTGGCTACCACTTGATTGTGAATGACTCATCACGACTTTCTGATAAATTTCTACTAGTTCATCGTTAAGCTTATTCATATCGTAGTGTTCTTCTACGTAAGTACGACCTGCTTTGCCCATTTGTTCCCAAACTTCTGGATGCTCAATGAAATAATGCAACTTTTCAGCTATTGCATCAGCATCACGTTCTGGAACAAGAAAACCAGAAATCCCAGCTTCTACCAATTCGGGAATACCACCATGTAGAGTTCCTATAACTGGCAAACCCATAGCCATCGCTTCTTTTAATGTGTTGACAGGTGCATCTTGATTTCCGTCTTCAGCGGTTATACTTGGAGCGATAAATAGATGTGTCTCATCTAAAATTTCAATAATTTCTTTCTGGTTTTTCCAACCAAGTAGCTTGATTTTCTCAGTAACGTTCAGTTTCTCAATCAGCTGCTGCAAGTGTTCTTTTAAATGTCCATCACCTATGATATTGTACTCAATATTTTGGTAAAGATCTGCTACTTTGGCAACGGCACGAATGCCGTATTCTATGCCTTTTTTTTCAACAAGACGTCCTGTTGTTGCAATCAGAATCTTACCATCAGGACGATGATAACGTGGCTTGTAGGTAAACCGACTGCAATCTATTCCTGAGCCGTGGACGATAATTTTTTTTTCGTCACAACCTAATTTAATAGCGCGCTGTCTAAAAAACTCACAGTTAGCTAGAAAAAAATCTCCTTTACTAAATAGTTCATCATACACCTCTTCTCCATAAGCTTTCACATACCAGCTGATATCATAACCTCGAAACGAAGTTATCAATTTTCCTTTGATGGCACCAACATCTCGTAAAATCATGCCTTCGATACCATACATTCCAAATTGGCAATGAATAATATCGTATGATTGAGACTCTAATAGAGGTATGACTGAGTAAAGCAACCTCATTGAAGCGGCTCGTTTTCCAAACTTGAAAATATTAAGAGATTGCAGCAAAACTAAAGGGGCTTTGTAAAAGTTAGTAAATACTAACGATAACCCTTTGAAAAAGCGTAAGAAGTAATTGTTAGGAATTTGGGGTAAGTAGTAGGTACAGTCTAGCAGTTGATATTTCTCTACGTCAGGATGGAACTTAGAAATATTATCAGGTTTATAGCCATAAATATGAACTTCATGTCCACGTATAAGCAACCCTGTCATTTGGTTCAGAATGAACGTCTCTGATAATACAGGAAATGGTCCTACTATGAAGGCGATTCTCATAAAAAATACTACGGAATAAGAGATGTTTAAATACTGCTGTCAAACCTAACTTGTGCTTTGATTCTAAATTTTATACAAAAAATTATAGAGAGCATCCCAATTTTGCACATAAAGATGGTAGTGGGAGCATCTTGCTCCCTACTTTATTACTGAAGCGGGCAAGATACCCGCACTACAAAATAAAATAAATTTACATATTTGGGATGCTCCCCAATTATAGTTATCTTTTTTTATGTACCAAGATATTATGGAATTTATTCACATAATCTTTAAATAGTAAAAGAAATTAAAGATTTGTTTGATGCAAAAATTAAATGACAGACAGTATCAAGTTTTGAATATATTAGCAAACAAGCTAAATTCTTTTTTCGTCAAATGACTTTCCTGTTTGAGGAAAACTAATATTTTTTAATACATCCATCTTGAGGCAGATATTTTTAAATTTAGGATTTATTCCCGATAGTTAAGTTCCATCAGTACGATGAAAACTAGTTACTCTGTTGGAATTTACTGTCATGTCCTTAACTGAAGATGTTCTTTCGCGATTACCAGGTGATGTTTTGGGAGGGTTACGCCAAGCCGATCGCATCTTAGCATCACTGAGAGAGGGTAACGCTGCTGTACCACCAATGGTCATACAAAAAACTCAGCAACCTTTAGGTGTTGTAGATTGGGATGTTGTCATTAGCGGCGGTACATTAGGCATTTTAATTGGTTGTGCCTTAGTGTTGAAGGGAGCGCGAGTCGCGTTGATTGAACGCTCGATTTTGCGTGGTAGAGAGCAAGAATGGAATATTTCTCGTAAAGAATTGCAAGTTTTTTTGGAATTAAATTTACTTACAGATGCAGAATTGGAGCAGGCGATCGCTACAGAATATAATCCCGCAAGAGTGAGCTTTTTTGGCGGTGCAGAGGTTTGGGTAACAGATGTTTTAAACATCGGTATAGATCCAGTTTATTTGCTGGAAGTTTTAAAGCAGCGATTTATTGCGTCTGGTGGAAAGTTGTTTGAAAACACTCCATTTACAGAAGCAGTCGTTCATCCTGATGGAGTGATGGTAAATAATCAGTTCAAAACGAGGTTGTTAATTGATGCAATGGGACATCTTTCTCCCATAATGCAGCAAGCACGTCAGGGACAAAAACCAGATGCACTTTGTTTGGTTGTTGGAACTTGTGCTCAAGGTTTTCCGGAAAACCACACAGGCGACTTGTTGTTATCATTCACACCTATACAGAATCAATGCCAGTATTTTTGGGAAGCTTTCCCAGCAAGGGATGGTAGAACCACTTACTTATTTACTTACATGGACGCCAATCCACAACACTTGGGTTTAGAAGCTCTTTTTGAGGATTATCTGCGCTTAATGGGCGAATATCAAAGCGTGGAGTTGAGCCAGCTCATATTTAAACGAGCGCTATTCGGCTTTTTTCCCTCCTATCGTCATCCTCTGAAGACACCCTGGAGTCGCATTTTAGCTGTTGGAGATAGCAGCGGGAGTCAGTCTCCCTTGAGTTTTGGTGGTTTTGGTGCGATGGTGCGTCATTTGCGGCGTTTAACATTAGGCATTCACGAAGCATTGCAAACAGATCAGTTATCTGCAAAGGCGATACCTTTCCTGCGGAACGCTACGCGTTGGCGCAGCCTGTCCGCAGGACTTACGGTAAGCTCCGCTAACGCACTACTGCAACCATACCAACCTAGTTTAGCTGTGACTTGGCTATTCCAAAGAACAATGAGTGTTGATATTAATCAAAAAAGTGATCCAAATCAAATTAATCAACTGCTGTCTGCGGTGTTTCAACAAATGCAACAACTCGGTGAACCTGTACTAAAACCTTTTTTGCAAGATGTGGTACAGTTTCCAGCACTAACACAAACACTCATAAAAACTGCCTTAACACATCCAGCATTAGTTGCCAAAGTGATTCCCCAAGTCGGTTTGGGAAATTTACTAGATTGGATGGTACATTACGGAAATTTAGGAACTTACTCTGTTTTATTTTGGCTCAGTCAAATGTTAGAGCCGTGGAAGGAAAATTTGCCTAGTATACCTAAATACTATTGGAATCGCTGGACTGAGGGCTGGAAGTATGGTTCTGGCAATGATTATTCTGATTGATAATTTTACAGTTAAGGACATAGAGAAGAGAACAGAGGAGAGGAAGAAACTTCAATCCATGATTTGAAGTCAATAAATTTAAAATTCCAAAATGTAGAATATCATTATGCTGCAAAAGCAAGTTCAAGGAATACAGCACTTTTCTGTTCTGCTGAGTTTACTGCGCGATCGACAAGCTTTTCTAGAAGAAATTCGTCAGCAAGTCAGATTACACAATAAAATCAGTTCGCTTCTTGTGTCTAGTTCGATATTTTTTGCTATCTACGGCTCTATTATTGGAGCATCACACAGTTGGGCGCAAGCAATATCTAGTGCTATCAAGCTTCCTGCTTTTTATTTATTAACGCTCATCATATGTTTCCCGACTTTGTTCTTTTTCAACATTTTGTTTGGTTCACGTAGCAGTTTTCTCCAGCACTTTGTCGTATTGCTTACGGCTATATCAGTGATTAGTGTTCTTCTATTTAGTTTTGCACCTGTCGCCCTTTTCTTCCTCATAACTGCACCTGACTCCTATCAATTTTTTAAACTGTTGAATGTCTTAATTTTTGGTATCACAGGTTCTTTTGGAGTGAAATTTCTTTATGACGGAATGCAATTGCTTTCTCAACAAGATGAAGTAGGTAAAGGAACCCGCACCACTATTTTAAGATCTTGGTTGTTTCTTTATGCCTTTGTTGGTATGCAATTGGGATGGTTCCTCAGACCATTTTTCGGTGCGCCTGGTTCTAAGTTTGAGTTATTTCGAGCCGTGCAAGGTAATTTTTATCTTGATATTGTGGCGGCAATTTCAGAAATTTTGGGTTATCGTTAGTTAGGAGTGAGAAGTTTTTTTATTAATTCCTTACTTTTCAAGCGAACAATTCATCGACTGCTATACTAAAACCTTTTAGCACAGTTTGAGTGCTGACAACCTCTCCAGAAATAAACACAAGTCGTTGATTTGGTGTTATCACAATAATCCAACGATTTTCGGGAAACACCAGCCAAACTTCCTCTCCTCCAGACTGCAAATATTCTTGAGATTTAGCAATGATCTCTTCAGCAAGATCTTTAGGGGAAACAATCTCAGCAATGAGTGGGAAACTTTGGGGTAATACAGCAGGTTCACCAAATTGATTGATAAGTTCTGGTGTGAGATAAGCAACATCAGGAACACGTCCCTGCTTATTGGTGCGACACGGTACCTCTGTATAAACTTGTCCTCCTTGTCCACTGGATTCTTTGTAATTTCTCCAGTAATAGGCTAAATTTGCTTGAATTCGGCTATGCTTGAGTGTCACTCCGTTTTTCTCCAATAATTCCCCATTTACCCATTCTGTGTTATTGGGAGGATTTTGCATCCAGTCTTCTAAGGAAAAATCTTTTGATAAATTTGAAAGAACTGTAGAATTTCCCATAATTATCTAAACTCCAGTGGCAACACTTACTAACATTATGACTAGTTATGTCTAAAAACGCCTCATTGCTGTTTGTACTTTCTCAACTTGTCTGGGTGCTTGCATTTCTTGGAAGAGTGCGATCGCCTTATCAAAATTTTCTCGACTTTCAGCAACTTCTCCCATGATTTGATGAGTTAATGCCAGTTGATAGTAAGCCTCAGCTAAATCCCATTTAGCGCCTATTTCAACTAAAACTCTGATTCCTTCTTCATGACAAGCCACAGCTTCTTCAAATTCTTCTTGTTCTCGATGCAATTGTGCTAAACCAATTAAAGCTTTAGGTTTCGCTTGAGTATAAGGACTATTTTCAGCATAATAAATATCTCTTTGGTATATTTCAAATGATTTTTCTATTTCTCCTAAGTTCTTATACGTGAGTAATAAGTAAAATAATCTATACTCTGTTACCCATGAAGGAAGTTCTTCTTTTGGTAATCTATTATATAAGTAATTAGCAATCTCAATTGCTTCCTCATCTCGTCCTAAACATGAGTTTAAGAATGCTAGGTAAAATAAAGCAGATGGAGCATATTTATCATAGTCAAGTTTCTGGCAAAGCTGGACAACTCGTCTGAAAGTATTTACAGCTTCTTCAAGTTCCCAAAAACCAATTTGACAAATACCACTCGTTAAGAATGAGTTTATGACTATTAATTTCAGTTTTTTGACAGTTTCATTCTCATTTCCTGATGGCATTGATTGCAAGGAATTGAGTGCTATTTCCCTTGATTGCTCACAATAATGAATAGCTTGGTGAATATCACCTTTTAGCCAGCAGATAGCACCTAATGTGTGATAAAGTTTGGCACAACGATATCCTGGTGTAAGTTTATCTAATATCTCGTTAATTGCAGCAGTCATTGGTTTTAACAAACCTCGTTTATAAAACGAGCGTCCAAGAGATTCATGAGTTCCCCATTTATTATTTCTCTGTCTAATGATGACATCTGCAGCTTGTTCAAAGTCTTCAATGACTACATAGTGATAGTAAGCTTCTAAAGCTCTCAATGCATCTGTTGTCCCTTGAACTGTGTTCACACTCTTTGTCCAAAAATCGGCAGCTTTGCGGTTTGCTGTCTCCCATTCTCCACTCAGTCGCAACCGAGCGATCGCTTCTGCCAAAATGACTGGATGCAGCCAGTATTCTCCTTTACCGCATTCTACTAAAGACCGAGCGCGTAAACTATTAACCACCCGCCGACGTTGCGATTCTGCTACATCCCACAGTAAACAAAGCAGCCCGTCAATAGGTACACAAGGCACATCTTGATAGCGGTAGCATCCCAAACGACAGAGGAGCCGATATGCTTCCGGAGCAATTTCTTGCAGGCGGTTAAACTGACTGACAACTAAATTTTCTAACTCTTGTTCAATCAACAAATCATCCTGAATGACATGCCAATAAGCATCTATATCACATTCAAAATCTGCGCGAATGACACCGCTGATGATTCGCATTGCTTTGGCATTACCTCCATAGGCTCTGCATATTTCCCTCAGCGCTGCAGAATCAGGATTAGGATTAATATCGTGACGGGCAAAAAACTGTCTCCACGCCGACTCGTCCAAACCTCTGAGCATATAAAAGTTTACATCAACGCTAGCTTCGCATAGACGTTCACGGCTAGTGATGAGTGTAACTGAATGAATTGCTGGATCTGCCAAAACTCTCAATAATTCTACATAATGGCGATGAGGCTTGATGAATGTTCCATTTATATCTAAAGCAGTTTCAAGGTTGTCAATTAATATACCTATTCTTCTGGTTTCATCTCGAAGTTTCCGTTTCAGTCTCTGCAAATTGATCCCTAGATTACGCCCTGGTTCTTCATCAAAGTTTCGCCATAACCATTCTTCAACTACGCTCTCTACAGAGATAATGTTCTGGGGTTCCGTCGCCATCGACAGTTCTAAAAAGTCGAAGAAACCCTGACTTTCAAAATATTTGCGCGCTAGTTTTGTTTTACCTACGCCGCCCTCTCCTTGGACAACAATAATCTTTGCACCTTGACTAACCATATTGTTGAGTTGAGCGATCGCTTCCTCACGCCCAACAAAATCAGGATCAGGCTCAGCCATAGGAATTTGACAGCGCTCAATAACATCTTTCCAGCTTGTCAGCCCGACAGCTTGACAAATCTTGATAAATGTCTGTCTTTGAATTGGCTCTCTTGCCCAAAACCGTTTCAAAGTGGCTTTTGAAGTAAATGCCGTTTGACACCATATATCAGCAGTTTTATTCCAGCCCTTTCTTTGTCTAGCTTCATCGATAATTTCCAACCCTCGAGTAGATGCTCTCACAGAATCCGCCATTTTTCAAAAAATTAGCATCATATTTCTTCTTATGTTACATTTGGTCCGGTGTTCGATGGCAACTAAGGTGATAACCGAGCCAACTGAGCCAAAAAATTGAGCCGCATAGTGAGCCTTTAAGGCTGATTGCTTCAGTCATTCTAAAAATGTGGATGTTTTTACTTCCCATTTAGGAGGCTTGTAGCATGAAATCCTCTATTTGCAATAATGAGTGCGATCGCGATAATTGTCCGTTCATGAGCGATCCCTATAATCCCAACAGACAGGTGTGTGTCAAATGCGGACAAGACTACTTTTTTCGCCGGAATGGTTTTAGCAATTTTTTTGTAATAGTAGCGCTGGTTGTCTGCTTACTGCAGGTGATTAAAGTCGTGATGAGCAATCACCGTCAAACCATTGAGTTTCAACCTGAGACTCAAACAGATGTTCAAAGCTGGAAATAAGAAGTGCGTCTTATTGTTCCAACTATTAGCACATATCTACCTATTCTCAAATCCATGAAAACCATTACAGATGAGCGCAGTCACCTTCTCAAGTGGACTTTTCTGTGCCTCAAATATTTCTTGATTGTCATATTCGGCTTTGCGATCGCCTATATGATGTCAATCAGTTTTGGTGTATTGCATCTCGCCGCCATGCTACTACCCTTAGTAGGCAGTTGGTTTTGGCGAGTGGGAATTCTCCTATTGTGTTTGCTAGCATTAGCTGTCATTTTAGAATCATTGCGTTAAAGAGTGAGATTTTGGAGTCAGGATAATTCTCCCTCATCCCCCTCTACGCTTGGCATCCAAAAACTTGAGTTGTCGATATAAACAAGAAATCTGCGGTAAATTCACACCCGCAGCTTGTGCCATTCGTAACGGGTTGCCGAAAATTGCCTCTACCTCTAAGGGGCGACATTCGTCATAATCTATTTTCATGCTGGTACGATACGGCTTCATCTTCACGGTATAATCGAGCATTGTTTGAATGAAGCTGTCCGGGATAATGCGATCCCAACCCTTTGCCCCTGCCACTACTTCATACATCAGCTGTTCCACTAACTTGCGGGTGTGAACATTTGCCATTAATTCATTGGTTGTAGCGTTGAGAATAACAGAAAGCCCATTATATGGAATATTCCACACCAGTTTTTTCCAACGCCCTAGCAGCAAGTCTTCAGTTAATTCAATAAGGATACCAGCACTTTCAAAATCCTCGCCAATTTGCCGCATCCGTTGTGTGATACCAGCTGGATAATAGTTAGCTGCATACTCCCCTAAAGTAATTTGTCCATAGTCCAAGTGGCAGATATGTCCTGGTTCCACTTTATTTGAACACAGAAAGCACAACCCACCAATAACTTTGTCACTACCGACAATTTGGGCAACTTCCTCTTCCACACCAAGTCCATTCTGCAAAACCAACACTACCCCATCATCCTTGACGACAGGTGGTAACATTTTAGGCAGCAGATGGTTTTGCGTTGTTTTCAGTGCAATGACTACGACATCACATTGAGGCATCTTTTCCACATCATAGTAGGCATTGACTTCTGGTAGGCTGAAGTCACCGTCAACAGACTCAATGATTAAACCGTGTTGGCTGACGTGTTCGTAGTCGCTACGCAGCAAAAAGTGGACATTTAACCCAGCTTTTTGGAGTCTAGCACCGTAAAATCCGCCTAATGCACCAGTTCCTAGAATGGCGTATGTACGATTAGACATGGAGCCAATTAAGCTATTTTCTGCGATTATCTTACAGCTGATCAGGTTTTGGTTCATGTTATTAATTGAGTCACTTTGATTTCTTAATTCACATTTTTTTAAAATTTTAAGAGCAATATTCAAATTAAAATCTTGGATGAATATTTCTCATAAAAGCTTATGAATTCTGGGTTTCGCTGCGCTTCCGATGCTTTTAAGAATAAAAATACTTTACTTATCTAAACTTATGTTAATTAAGTCGTGTTTTTATTAAATATACGTACTAAGGTATGTTACATTGTTTTATAAATATGTTAGTTTTTTAACAAAATGCTGACATTATCCCCAAAAATTGATGCTTGACTTTACCAGCCTAGCTGAGTTCTCCCGCGCCAACTGTGTAAGTATTTGTGCATTTCTGGTACCAGCCAACTTGCTTGCTACGATATTGACCATGATTTTTGCCGCACTCCGTCGCCCGTCACATGATGTATGGCAAGCAGCCGGAATTGCCAGCATATTTGCGTTAATGATGGTATTGCACGTATATACTTGGTTCCTGATTGGTGTGGTGATGGCTCCCACCTACATCTTGCTATGGCTAGCACTCACCTGTTTGTTAATAAATGTAGGGGCAATCCTGTTTCAAAGATACTACACTCAAATACCTCAGCATGGTAATGGATAGTTAACTCATCCCCCGGCTATCAAAACATCGCTACGCTTGTTTTGATAGCCGGGGGGAAATCGAAGTCATTAGTCCTTAGTCATTAGTAGTTTTTCATGATTTTTCGTGTTTAATCATACTAATGACTGTTGACCAATGACTGATGACTAAGGCGGCAAGGCGGCAATTCCTCCCCGCTCTGGAAGAGACGGGGCAACCGAAGCCGTCTTTCGGTGACGAGAACACAAAACTGACTCATTACCAAATATCCTTGGGACAATCGAAAAAATCGAGTCATTAGTCCTTAGTCATTAGTACTAATGACTAAGGTGGCGAGCGACGATTCATCCCATTCCTAGAAGGAATGGGATGAATCGTCGCTTTTTTGTAACGAAATATACAAATTTCTATTTTTTCTAGAAAATAAGGCTACGCTAGACATACACATCTAACTCGCAAAGATATCGCGAATCAAAACAACTCTATGCCTTCACAGTCTTCGCAAAAGACTACCGCGAAGAGGAGAATATCTTATGCTTTCATCATCTCTACTTCAGTTGGAGCCTCCAACTCCCGCATATATTTGTCCATATGAACAAGCTTGTAGCTACCTAGAAGAAGCGGCAAAAGAATTGAAGCTAGACCAAGGTATTTTGGAGGTTCTCAGTCATCCGCGTAAGGTTGTCACAGTTTCCATTCCTGTAAAACGAGATAATTCAGAAGTACAAGTCCTGGCTGGACATCGGGTGCAGCACTGCGATATTTTAGGTCCATATAAGGGCGGCATTCGTTACCATCCAGCCGTGACATTGCGAGAAGTCTCAGCGCTGGCGATGCTTATGACTTGGAAATGTGCGCTCTTGGGTATTCCCTACGGAGGTGCTAAAGGAGGAATTGCTCTAGATCCAAAACGCTACAGTGTTGGTGAACTAGAAAGAATCACCCGTCGCTACACCAGTGAGTTGATTAAAGATATCGGTCCTGCAGTAGACATTCCAGCTCCAGATATGGGAACCTCAGCCCGTGAAATGGCATGGATGATGGATACCTACTCAGTTAATGTCGGTCACGCCGTACCTGGGATTGTGACTGGTAAACCCATTTCTATAGGTGGTTCGCGGGGACGAGAAATGGCAACTGGACGCGGTGTCATGCTTATTGTCCGTGAGGCGCTGGCTGACACAGCTCAGTCACTGGTAGGAGCTAGAATCGCCATCCAAGGTTTCGGCAATGTCGGGAGTGCAGCGGCTTTATTGCTACATCAAGCAGGAGCGAAAGTGATAGCTGTTTCTACTGGTTCTGGGGGAATCTTTTGTGAAGATGGTCTAGATATTCCAGTCCTAAAAGCTTATGCTGCTCAGAACCGCAAGAGTGTTGTTGGGTTTTTGCAAGCAACACCAATTAGCAACGCAGACTTACTGACTTTACCTTGCGATGTCCTCATTCCCGCAGCTTTGGAGAACCAAATAACTGAAGATAATGTGAACCAGGTACAAGCGAAGATTATAGCAGAGGCGGCTAATGGTCCGGTCACTCTCCTGGCAAACCAAATACTAGAAGCAAAGGGTATCACTGTACTACCAGATATTTTGGCGAACGCTGGCGGTGTTGTTGTGAGTTATTTGGAGTGGGTGCAGGGTCTTTCCTATGTATTTTGGGATGAAGAGCGCGTCAATAAGGAATTGGAATACTTAATGGTGCAGGCATACCGCCAAGTCATTCAACAATCTAAGATACATCAAATTTCTCTGAGGTTAGCAGCTTACACACTGGGTGTCGGTCGTGTTGCTCAAGCGCTTAGCGATCGCGGTCTTTATCCATAATACTATATCTTGACAAGGTCAGATATAACACAATATTTCGGCAAAGTCAAGAATTTCCATCTACATAGGATTAGTTGTGCATTGGTTTTTTTGTAATTGTTCGCGTAACTGTTCGCGGGGGAATTGAAGTTCAATGGCTTTATTGTATGAATCGCATGCTTCTTTTTTTCTTCCTAATTCATCTAAGGTAGACCCTCGGTTAGCCCAAATAAAAGGGTCTTTTGGTCGAAGTTCTTTTGCCTTGTCGAATGCAGCTAATGCCTCGTTGTAGCGTTTTAAATCTAAAAGTGCTAATCCTTTGCTTATCCAGGCAGGATAGAAGTCATTTCTTCTTTCAATTGCTTTGTTAAGTGATTGTAAGGCTTCCTCATGTTTTTGGAAACGCTGTCCTAGTAAAGTCCCACGACTATACCAAACAAAATAATCATCCGGACGAACTTCACTGGCTCTATTAAAAGCTAGAAGAGCTTCTTGAGGGTTTCCCATAACATCAAGTACATTGCCTTTACCAACGAGAGCTTCATAGAAATTTTTATCGATTTCAAGTGCTTTTTGATAAGAAGCGAGTGCATCTTGAGGACGATTTAACTTTTGCAAGGTATTTCCTCGATCAGTCCAAGCAATTGGGTCTTTTGGATGTCTTTTGAGAAAATCGTCATAAGAGTCTAGCGCTTCTTCAAAGTATTCCCTGGCTGCTTGTGGTCCTTGCAACTGTTCTGTTGCAATACCAATATCATACCAAATACTTGGTACATCTGGTCTGATTTGCTTCACTTTATCGAAGGCTTCTTTTGCTTCTTTATACTTTCGCAAGCCAAGATAAGCTATTCCTTTACCACTCCAAGCATCAGCATCGTTAGAGTTGAGGTTAAGTACCTTTTCATGAGTTTCTAAGGCTTCCTTAGATCTGTCTAATCTATATAAAGTTTTCCCTTTATTATTTAACGTTTTGATATCATTTGGTTTGAGCATCAGCGCTTTATTATAAGAGTCTAAAGCTCCCCAAAGACGTCCTAAGCTCAAAAGAGCATCTCCTCGTCCTTGCCAAGCTTCAGCGGAATTTGGTTTGATTGCTATAAGGTCTTGAAATTCATCAAAAGCTTTTCTTGATTCACGTACACTTAGGAAATAATTCCCTTGATAGAGGTGATAGAAAGGTCGGAGAAATGGGTGAATAAATTCTATGCTAACGACAATAACTCCTGCTGCTCCTAAAATAATTGCAACGTACCAAAGCTTTGACAACGTCTGGGGTTCAGATGGTCTTGTCGTCATCTGAGTAATTTGCGGCCCACTCACTTCTGTTTCTATTGTAAATTCATTCAAATTCGTGATAACATCGATTATCGTTATTTCGTCTAGCTCTCTGAAAATCTCGTCTACAGACTGATAGCGATGGTCTGGGTTTGAGTAAACCATTTTTGTTAAAATGGGAGCTAATATATCATCAACATCAACCTCGTCAGTCAATATTATCTTGTCTTTTTCATCACGTCTTAAATTTCTTGGGTGTATTCCAGTCAAGAGTTGAATTGCTGTCATCCCTAAACCATATATGTCACTGTTATAACCTGGCTTTCCTGCCAATTGTTCTTGTGGAGCATACCCAGGAGTGCCAATCATGGTTTGAGTATATAACTGTTGCTGGGGAGATGAATATCTAGGGTCTAATTGTTTGACTGCACCAAAATCAATCAAGACAAATTTTTTATCCTCTCTCCTCACCATTATGTTGGAAGGTTTGACATCACGATGGATAATATTTATTTGATGAAGATATCGCAGAATTGTTAGTATTTCTCGCAAGAAAAGAATAACTCCGTGCTTTGACCATCTCTTGTTAAGCAGATTCTGCAATGGTTTTCCTTCTATGTATTCTTGAACTAAATAATAATTTTGCTCTTCTTCAAAGTAATCAAAATATTTTGGTATCTGTTGGTTCTGTTGCAAATGAAGAAGAGCACTTGCCTCTCTTTTAAATAATATTTTTGCTGTTTCAATATCAGCACTCTGAGGATCGAGTTTTTTAATGACACAGGGAGAATTGGATGTCTGAGTATCTTCAGCAAGATAGGTTATACCAAAACCTCCTCGAGCTAATTCTTTGACAATTTTGTAGCGTCCACTCAGTAATTTTTTTCCCCTTGTTGTCTTCATATTATTGAGTCTTGAATTTTAGAGTATTGTTCTGTAACCAAACCAGGTAGACAGAATTAAAAATATGTGCTGCTGAATAAATCCCTACGTATACAATTTTGCATTTTGATTGATTTTTCTATACCTCCAGTACATACATAGCAATGCTTTAACTCTCTACTTCAACTCCTTTACTAAATCTAATCAGATTAATCAACGTCTATCTGATGAGTTTCTTTAAGAAAAGAAACTTTCAAATTTTGACTTCATCACTTCTTCATCACTTACAGGTTACACAAGACCTCTCGTTACGCACTTAGTAAAATTTTATTATGACTCTAATAGAAAAGAACAAGGTATGTGGTAAATAAAATTTAAATAATCAATGCTTATCTCTTAAATTCCAGTGATACATAGCAACACCTTAGCAATGAAGACTTCGTGTGAGGAGCGAATAATATGAATCGAGGCGGACAGCTTAGGTTTGGGAATCTCAAGTTAGCTGTTGCGTTGATAATGAATACAATTATCTTTTTCCCTTATTGTAAAGCCTCCGCCCAGAGCTTGCTTAATGAGGGTTCCAACACTGAAATTTTACCTCCTCCTAAATTTCAGATTTTGACTCCTACTTCCAAAAATACACCATCAACTGCTATTCTATCTCAGGTTCCGAGTCCCAATCCCATTACTCCACCAGTACCACCACCGCAACCAATCCCGACTCCACAACCACTACCAGAAACTCCGCTTGATGTCACTCCATCAACACCTCCCTCGCCAGAATCGCGTCCTACTATTCCTGGAACTATTATCGTTAAAAAGTTTGAGTTTGTAGGTAACACAAAAAAGGTATTTAGTAACAAAAAGTTAAGAGAGGTAACTGATCCATTTACCAATAGACCAATCACCTTTGCTGAACTGCTGGAAATAGAGACTAAAATCACAGAGCTTTACGCAAAAGCTGGGTATGTCAATTCTGGTGCTTTGATTCCTGCTGATCAAGCTTTTCCTCCAGAGGGAGCAGTCGTCAAAGTTCGGATTCTTGAGGGTGAAATAGAAGAGATTAAGGTCACAGGTACCCGACGCTTGAACTCAGACTACGTGCGTAGTCGTATAAAACTTGGCACCTCTAGACCTTTAAACCGATTTCGCCTATTAGAGACATTGCAACTGTTGCAACTGAACCCCTTGATTCAAAATCTTTCTGCTCAATTGTCTACGGGTTCACGTCCAGAACAGAGCTTACTAGAAGTCAACATCCAAGAAGCAGACTCCTTTAGAACAGAATTGTTTGTGGATAATGGTCGCGCTCCCAGTGTCGGTAGTTTCCGACGGGGTATCCGCATCAGCGAAGGGAATGTCTTTGGCTTAGGCGATAGCTTTGGTGCAACATACACAAATACCGATGGAAGTAATGCCCTCGACCTCAGCTATGCTCTACCAGTGAATCCCCGCAATGGGACTGTCAACGTAGCAGGCGGATTTACAGACACAACGGTGATTGAACCACCTTTTGACCGCATTGATATTACAGGTGACTCATTCTACGTAGATGTGGGTTTCCGCCAGCCAATCATCCAGTCTCCGACGCGAGAGTTAGCGCTGGGTTTAACCTTTTCTCGACAGCAAAGTAAGACGAAACTAGATGATGAGGACTTTCCACTTTCTCCAGGAGCCAACGATAACGGGGAAACCCGCATATCCGCAGTGCGGTTCTTTCAGGAATATACACAGCGTAGTGCACAACAAGTCTTTGGCTTTCGCTCTCAATTTAGTCTTGGTGTAGGGTGGTTGGATGCAACTGTCAACAGCCAAGCTCCCGATAGTCGGTTTTTCTCCTGGCGAGGACAAGGACAATACGTGCGACTTTTGGCAAAAGACACTTTGCTCGTCTTACGTTCTGATATACAACTGGCAACAAGAGCCTTAGTACCCTTAGAGCAAATTAGCGTCGGAGGTATACAAAGCGTCCGGGGTTATAGACAAGATGAGTTTTTAGTAGATAACGGCTTGTTTGCTTCAGCGGAGGTGAGATTCCCCATTCTACGAGTAGAAGATATCAAAGGAGTTTTACACGTTGTACCATTTGTCGATTTTGGTGTTGGCTGGAATAATTCCACCAAAGGACGCACTAATCCAGATCTTGATCCCAATACTTTGATTGGTGTGGGTTTGGGCTTGCAATGGCAGATGGACGATACATTGACTGCTCGCATTGACTACGGTATTCCGCTAACTGATGTGAATTCAAGGGATAGGACGTTGCAAGAGCAAGGTTTTTATTTCTCGGTCAATTACAGTCCTTTTTAGAAAGGCAGGTGTAGGGTGAGCATTGCCAATGCCCACCTTACTTAATTTGAGGATGTATTGCACTGAATTTTATATTGGAGTTGATATGAAACAGGGTTGGCGATCGCTCTTATTAACCTTACCCCTAAGCATCATAGGGAGTTTGACTTTTCTACATACAGTCAAAGCGCAACAAGTAACTTCTGATGGAACTGTATCTACCACAGTTACCACTCCCGACGGCAAAAATTTCAACATCAATGACGGGACTAGAAGGGGAGGAAACCTGTTTCACAGCTTTAAAGAATTTTCTGTTCCCACAAGTGGTTCGGCTAACTTTAACAATGCAGTTGATGTGCGAAACATCATCAGTCGAGTGACAGGTGGTTCTGTTTCTAGTATTGATGGTTCGATTAAAGCACTAGGTAACGCGAACTTATTTTTACTCAATCCAGCGGGTATTATCTTTGGACCAAATGCCAGCTTGAATATTGGTGGTTCATTTTTTGCAACTACAGCGAACAGTTTTGTATTTGAAAATGGGTTGGAGTTTAGCGCCACTGACCCGCAAGCACCGCCATTGTTAACTATCAATATTCCAAATATTCCCATTGGAATGAGATATCGGGATAATCCTGGAAACATCACGACTCAATCTACTAGTCTTGCGGTTCCTCAAGGAAACTCTTTAGCGCTGGTAGGGGGTAACGTTAACTTGAGTGGCGGGATACTGTACGCTCCAGGAGGACGAGTTGAATTAGGAGGATTATCTGCTCCCGGAACGGTGGGATTGAATAGCGATGGGAGCTTGAGTTTTCCTGTGGGAGTGCAACGAGGCGATGTATCGCTCACTAATCGCGCTCAAGTTAATGTCTTTGCTGGTGGGGGAGGCAATATCGCAGTTAATGCTCGAAATTTAGAGCTTTCCGGAGGAAGTATTCTTGGTGCTGGGATACAGTCAGGCCTAGGAACACCAGGCGCTCAAGCAGGCGATATTAAAATTGATGCTACAGAAAGGGTGAAAATCGAAGGAAGAACTGGCTCTCCTAGTGGAATCTTTAACATAACAGGCAACTTTTCATCGGACATTTCCAATATCACAGAACCAGGAAACGCAGGAAATATAATCATCAACACAGGAACCCTGGAAGGAATCGGCAATATTTTGATAAGTTCTAGCACCAACGGAGAAGGAAATGCAGGAAGGGTCATCATCACAGCTGAGGATAAAGTCTCCTTAACAGGAGACGACTCTGCCAATAACTTCACCGGCTTCGCCTTTTTATCTAGTTTTGTAGGCGAGTCAGGTACAGGTAATGGTGCTGACATTATTATCAACACGCCCTCCCTTTCTTTATCTAACACCGGTATCCTTGCTTCCAGTTTAGGACAAGGGAATGCGGGGAATATCGAACTCAAGGCTTCTGAGTATATTTCTGTAGGAAGTCGCTCCCAGTTGCAAGCTGCTACCTCTGGTAGAGGAAATGCAGGTAATATAATTATTGACGCTCTTAATGCTGCTGTTTCCTTTGATGGAGCAAACACTTTAGCAAGTACTGCTGTAGGCGAAGCCAGTACTGGCAAAGGTGGTGATATTACAGTTAAAGCGCACAATCTCTCTGTAACCAATGGTGCTTCATTGTTCACCGATACCTTTGGACGAGCAGAGGCTGGTAGATTAGCCAATGCTGGAAATATTCAAATTAACGTCTCTGAGGATGTTTCTTTCAAAGGAGCTTCTGATCTTAGCTCTTCAACTTCGGGACAGGGGAATGCAGGTAATGTAGCTATTTCTGCTGGTGGAAAAATCTCCTTTGATGGGAAAGGGAGCGAAGGCTCTATAAGTGGTATCTTCAGCGATGTGACCACAGGAGCAGAGGGTAATGGAGGCAACATCGAACTACGAGCCGGGTCGGTCTCAGTAACTAATGGTGCGCAACTGAGTGCTAGTACATCTGGCAAAGGAGATGCAGGTAGTGTGAGGATTAATGCTACCGATACAATCTCTTTTTCTGGGACAGATAACAACGGATTCCCTAGTGCTGCCTTCAGTACCGTAGAATCGGGAGGTGTGGGCAACGGTGGTGAAATCAATATTACTGCAGGATCACTCGAATTGACCAATGGAGGTCAACTCAATACCTTTGTTCGTGAAGCCTCGATAACAACTGCTGGTGGGAATGGCAATGCCGGAAACGTAAAGCTTGATATTCGCAACGGCGTCACAATTACGGGAGTGAGTAACAATGGTGCCCGCAGTGGTATCTTCAGTAATGTGCAAAGCTCTGCTGTGGGCAACGCAGGTAGCATTGATATTAATGCGCGATCGCTCTCTGTTACCAATAACGGTAGAATCTCTAGCAGTAATTTCAGTAATGGTGCTGCAGGCAATATAAAAATTACGACCACCAAAGACATCCGGCTGGACAACCAAGCATCTATTGATGCCAACACAAATGGAGGAGAAGGTAACATTACCCTCAACTCTCGCGACTTAATCTTGCGTCGTAACAGTAGCATCACCACCAACGCCACTGGCAAAGCGACTGGCGGCAATATTACCATTAATACTGGCAATCTCGTCGCTTTTCCAAAGGAAGATAGTGACATCACAGCCAAATCAGATGAGAGCTTTGGCGGTCGGATAAGCATCAATACTAAAGGTGGTATCTTTGGTATTCAGTTTCGGCAGCAAGACACACCATTGAGTGATATCACTGCGAGTTCTGCCCTTGGTCCACAGTTCAGTGGCACTGTGCAAATCAACACACCCGATATTGACCCCAGTAGCGGGTTATTTGATTTACCAGAAACTGTCACAGACCCCGCACAGCAAATTGCCCAAAACCCTTGTCTCCGTGGAGGTGGCGAATTTATCATCACTGGGCGTGGCGGATTTCCAACTAATCCTAGTCAAATTCTCAGTAGTGACAATGTGCGCGTGGATTTAGTCAAACCTGTCGCCAGTACGAGGAATTCCACAAGTGCAACACAAAAGCAGACATCTACCAGAGCAAAAGTCGAAGAGATAGTACCAGCTCGAGGATGGATATTCAATGAAAAAGGTCAGGTGGTGCTGGTATCTTATGACCCCACCAAGACTGGTGTACAACGTGAGCAGCCAACACCTGCTAGTAGTTGTGCAGCACAGAGATAGGAACTATTAGGCAGAGAAATATAGCGGTTCTAGTGTTGCATACACTACAAGATAGAGGCACAGTATGCTGTATCTTTTGTTATTACAAATGACGAAGGACTAATGACGAAAGATAACCCTCATGAGTTAATATGCAATTTACCTTAAGCTGAAACCCTACAAATTCTTTATAGCAAGCGCTCATTCAGATTTCTTCAAAAAGGTAGAAATTATGAAACAGGTTAAGTGTTCCCTTTTCTTATTCGCCTTACCCCTATGCACCATAAGCGCTTTAGCGCCTATCACCACAGCCAAAGCCCAAGTTTCTGCGGATGGAACTGTATCTACAACCGTTACCACTCCTGATGGCAAAAATTTCAATATCAATGACGGAACCAGAAGGGGAGGAAACCTTTTTCACAGCTTCAAAGATTTTTCTGTTCCTACAGGTGGTTCGGCTGTGTTCAACAATCCCACTGACGTGCAAAATATTATCAGCCGGGTGACGGGTGGTTCGATTTCTAGTATTAATGGTTTGATTAAAGCCAATGGCATAGCTAACTTATTTTTACTCAATCCAGCAGGGATTGTTTTTGGACCGAATGCCAGCTTGAATATTGGTGGTTCATTTTTTGCAACTACAGCGAACAGTTTTGTATTTGAAAATGGGTTGGAGTTTAGCGCCACTGACCCGCAAGCACCGCCATTGTTAACTATCAATATTCCAAATATTCCCATTGGAATGAGATATCGGGATAATCCTGGGAAAATTACTAATCAATCTGCTGTTCTTCAAGTCCAGCCAGGGAGAAGCTTAGCGCTGGTTGGCGGTGATGTGAGCTTAAATGGGGGTTCTTTGCAGGCTCCCAATGGTCGTATCGAGTTGGCAGGAATCGCAGGAACAGGAACTGTGGGACTTTTGGCTAATAGTAATAATTTTAACTTAACTTATCCTGATAATCTACAGAGAGCAGATGTATCGCTGGGCAATGCAGCTAAGGTGGATGTGACTGATAGAGGTGCAGGCAGTATAGCAGTCACCGCCCGTAATTTAAATCTTTCTGGACAAAGTAGCATTTCTGCTGGCATCGGGCAAGGGTTAACGGCAAATACTCAACAGCCAGGTGATGTGAACCTCAATCTCACAGGAGTGCTCAAAATTACTCAGGACAGCCGGATTAACAATGTCGTTAATAGAAGGGCAACAGGTAACGCTGGTGACATTAATGTCAAAGCGACAACAGTGGATATCAATGGCGGAATCCTTCGCACCCGCACCTTGGGGAATGGCGATGGAGGTGACATCAACATTCAAGCTGGTGATATTTTTATAAATAATCCAGCTTATAAAGTGAAAGATGAGAAGAACCAGCCACTAACTACTGAAGAAGATAAACCTGCACTGGATGCTAGTAATTATCAAAGAGACGGAGTTGGTGTTGGCAGAGGACGCAGCGGAAATATCTCACTGACTGCTAGTGGCTCAATTTCTTTAATTGGGCTAGGTATAGACCCTAAGCAGGACAATAAGGTGATTTCCACCTACAACGCCGGTGGCGGAAAAGGCGGAGGGGATATATCACTGCAAGCCAATGCGATATCTTTATCCAATGCTTACATTGTCAGCAGCAGCTTTAGTCAAGATAGAGGAGCAGGTAACGTTTCACTTATAGGCAATAAGTTTGTCTCCTTAGCAGACAATAGCGAAATTAATGCTGTCAGCTTTTACCGTGGCAACTCTGGAAATATTACCCTAAAATCTGACGGTCCTGTGTCTTTGCAAAAGAGCTTTCTTTCCACTGAAGTCGGATTGTCCAACAACCCCCCAAACCTTGGAATAGGTGATGCTGGTGATATTCAGATAACTGGGCGGTCTGTTTCAATAACTGACAAGTCGTTTGTGACAACAAAATCAAATAATGGTGGCAACCCTGGTAATATTGTGATTATTGCTCCAAATTTTGTGGAAATTTCAGGGAAAAATGAATTTTCTCAGCGTAACCGTCGTCGAAATAACATCACAGAAACTACCTTGCGGACAACCATTGAGAAAAACGCTCAGGGAGTAGGTGGTGATATCAATATTACGACTGGTACTTTACGTATATCCGATGGGGCAAGATTACAGGCAGAAACAGAAACTTTGAGCCAATCTCAAGGCGGTAATATTCGTTTGCAGGTGCGGGATTTAATTTTCAGGGGTCGCAATAACTTAATCTCTGCCAAAGCTAGCAACAATGCCAATGGTGGTAATATCACTATTAATGCTCCTGATGGCTTAATTGTCGCTTTCCCTGGAAACAATAATGACATCATTGCCAATGCTTTCAGCGGTAGCGGAGGGAAAGTCACAATTAGAACTCAGGGTCTGTTTGGAATCACCCCACTGAGCCGACAAGAACTTGCACAACGTTTGAACACCACAGATTTTAATCTACTAGACCCAAGAAACTTACCTAGCAATGACATCACTGCTATTTCCCAAAACAATCCAAACTTGAGTGGCACTGTCAATATTAACCCACCAGAGATTGATCCCACCAGTGGATTAATTGAATTACCAGAAACTGTTATCGACCCCGCACAGCAGATTGCTCAAAATCCTTGTCTACGAGGTGGTGGCGAATTTACCATCACTGGACGTGGCGGATTTCCAACTAATCCTAGTCAAATCCTGGGTAGTGACAATGTACGTGTTGATTTAGTCAAGCCTGTTACTAGTAAGAAGAATTCCACAAGTGCAACTAAAAAGCAGCCATCTACCAGTGCAAAAGTCGAAGAGATAGTACCGGCTCGAGGATGGATATTCAATGAAAAAGGTCAGGTGGTGCTAGTAGCTTATGACCCCACCAAGACGGGTATACAACGTGAGCAGCCAACACCTGCTAATAGCTGTGCTGCACAGAGATAGAGCACTTAGGGAGCATCCTGATTTTGCAAAAAAGACGGGTATGATGTGCAGTTCTCAATTGGGTACAATACAGGTTGTTTGTAGGGGCACGGGTAGCCTTTGCCCCTACCGTATGCCTGCGTGTATTTTATGCAAGTGAGAATCGCTATATAGCGTTTCCTTGTCTGCTGAGGTACAAATTTATCTGCGTTCATCTGCGGTTAATTCTTTATTTTTGTACCTCACGAATATGGGAATCGCTATATTTCTTGGAAATCCCTAAACTATAGTCGCATTACTAAGCTGTGCCCAATTCTGAGTTCCTGATAAGTCATAACCTTCGCAAATTAACGTATTGTAGTCAAGTCCGGCAAGACCTACACGTGGGTCAAGGCTAAGAGGTTTTTCTAAGCCTAGAACGATGATTTCGTTATTGTCGATCGCAGGAGGACGACCTACAGAGAATGGATAGTTGTTGTCATTGGCAACTAGGATGGTTTTTTCATCAATTACCAGCACATCTTCGATGGTTTGGAAGGGGAAAGTGAATTGTGTGCTACCATCATGATTTAAGTCATTTGGATCTTGAATATTGAGCAGATCTGCGACTTCTTCTTTTGCCACATATCCATTGGCATCTTGTTCTGAAAAATCTACCTTGAAGATTTTTTTGAATTTGGCAGTATCTGCCTGTCCGTTGTCGCGCTCAATCACTAAGTATTCGTTATCGTTAACAACGGTAAAGTCACCGATCGCATAGCTGGGGTTTTCAAGATGGTAGTACCCAACTAGACCTTCATACTGTTTGCTGGTAACATCAAACTCATAAATTCGTAAGGCATTGTTGGGATCGCCAAGCACTGATCCCTCTAGCAGAGGATACAGTTTGGTTTTATCTGGATTAATTGCCAAGCCTTCAAATCCCTTGGAACTGCCAAGGTTGGGGAAGCTAAGACCTGCAATGACATCAGGGTTGTCAGGCGCTCGCACAAACTCACCAGTAATTTGGTCGCGGACTTTGTCTCCGGTACCAGGGAAATCTGTGAAGTAGCCATCCACTCCTAATTTGATAAACTGTTGGAACTCCAGTTCTGGGTTTGTGTTATAATCTCCAGCCAGATACTGACCTTCATTACGGAAGGTGTAAGGATGCACCAGTAAACCTGCGGTATGGGCATCTTGTATCAGCGTTGTTGGAGGTAATGTGGTTTTGTCTGCGTCGTTGACTTCGCCATCTCCATTGACATCATCTGCTTTCCCATCACCATCAGCATCAACACCCTTAACCGAGACAATCATCCGCTTCCAGGGACCAATCCCATCCGCGTATGTCGCAACTTCCTTCAAACCTTCCGGAGTCCGCAGATCACCATAAGTGCGGGGATCACCACTGACGACAAAATCATAGGGTTGCTTCTCGATGAGCGTACCGTCCAAAGCAACATCAGTTGCATCAAGCAATTGGATTAGCGGTACATCTATCTTCTGGTTGAGTTCTTTGAGGTTTCCAACTTCAAAAGACTGGATAAACACCCGATTTGGGTCGGTAAACCCTGTTTTCTCCAGAGTCTCAACTAATGGTTCTTCCAAGGACAAGCCAACAGAGTCATGATAAGTGGGGTGCTTGGTTTCGGGATAGATACCGATTTTTCGACCCGTTTCGGCTTCAACCTGCTTAACCAGGTCAATAATTTCCTCAAGAGTCGGAATTTCATATAGACCGTTATAGGATTGGTCTCGGAAGGAAAGACGCTCCTTTGCTCGCAAAGTTTTGATTTCAGCTAGGGTGAAGTCATCAGCAAACCACCCACTTTCTGGAACACCGTCAATAATCTTGGTTGTATAACGGTCAGCAAACTCTGGGTGATCTGCAACGTTGGTGGTATCTTTGATATTGACTTCATGGCGAGCAATTAACACTCCATCCTTAGTGGAAACCAAGTCTGGCTCAATAAAGTCAGCACCTCGCGCTATTGCTAATTTATATGATTCTAGGGTATGCTCTGGACGCTCACCACTAGCACCTCGGTGACCAATCACAATGGGAGGTTGACCATTTAGGGTGTTCAGTTTGTAGAAGTTAGGGGTAGAAATGGGAGCTTCTAATAATTGACCTGTCTCATCAAAATGCAACAGATAAGGTCCAAATTCATCCCCAATCCAGATAGTCCCATCAGCAGCTAAGACGAAAGATTCTATGTCAAAATCTGCACCTGTTAGCAAACGCTCTGTACTATTTTCATTAGTGATTTTGAATGGAATTTTGTGATTGGGGTCAGAAAGTTGAATAAAGTTGAGAAACTCAACACGACCATCACCCCCTTGTGTACCTCGAAAACTGGGGTCAAGCTGCTGGATTCGCAATAGGAAATCAGCGCTGTTGTTCTTTGCTCCAAAACCATTGTCAGAAAGAAACCAGAAAGTGTTTTGGTCAGCAAACTGTACGCCACTAAAGCCTTGAACAGGTTGTCCTGGAAAGGGTACCGTCCTTCCATTAGTATTGGCTGTGATAAAGTTTCCAGAGGAAGGACCCTCAGCAAATGTATCTGCTGGTAGGAAAGCAAATCCCTTGAGTGTTACGTTTGCCATAGTTTTTTCCTAGTTTGTTGTAACCTAATTTCTGAAGTGTGGGTATACTATCTGCTTTAAGTTGACGTTAACTGAACCGTATGGCATTGAAAATCTCATATGTAGGTTAAGAATAAGAAATGCTTCGATTAAAAGTTAGCTATTAAATTGCCACAGAGAAAACTGGGGATTATAAAATTCCTCTGTCAAAACCTGAATTATGCAAAATTTATACAGACTGGAGGAATTTTACAGTTTAACCTTGAAACTTGACTTCAAGTTGCGAAGCTATCAATAATCTGAAAAAACAAGAACCCCGACTTCTTTAAGAAGTCGGGGTTCTGAATAGGAGCTAGCTTATCAAATGAGAACACAAATTATATTTTAGTGATAAGCTTATTAACTTTTATTGAAAGTAACTTAATAAAAAAATGTCATCACCTAAATCAGGTTAGACCACCGCTTTTTCTAGAGTTTTTTACACAAACTAGTGATTTTTTTTATATGGTTGAACTCCTTATCCAAAACGCCCAGAAGTATAATCGCGGGTACGAGGATCGAAGGCGTTGCTGAAGATTTGAGTTGTTTCTCCAAATTCAACCATTTGACCAATCCGACTTTCATCAGTGCTAAAGAAAGCGGTGAAATCAGAAACGCGAGCTGCTTGTTGCATATTATGTGTCACAATTGCAATTGTCAGTTCATTGCGTAAACTGTAGATTAGCTCCTCAATTTTCATTGTTGCAATGGGATCAAGAGCCGAACAAGGCTCATCCATTAATAGAAGTTTCGGTTTAACTGCTAAAGCACGGGCAATGCATAGACGCTGTTGTTGACCACCAGAAAGCCCTAATGCTGATTTCTGCAGTTTATCTTTTACCTCATCCCAAATAGCAGCACCTCGCAGAGCAGATTCGACAATCTCATCTAATTCTCCTCTGGGACGCCATCCAGCAATTCTGACACCGTAAACGGTATTATCGTAAATGCTCATGGGAAAAAGGTTCGGCTTTTGGAACACCATACCTATTTGGCGGCGTAGTCGATTTAGGTTAACACGAGAGTTGTAAATGTTCTGACCATAAAATTCTACGCTACCATCTACCTTTACTGGTCCTTCTAGTTCACTAATGCGATTAAGGCATTTAATGAATGTAGATTTACCACAACCACTAGGACCAATAATTGCGGTGACTTGGTTCTCGTAGACATCCATAGACACACCTTCCAGCGCTTTGGAGGTGCCATAGTAAAAGCTGAGATTCCTGACTTTGATGGCTGGCTTTAACTGAGTAATCATACTGTGCTAGGTACTACAACAAAAATTCACAATGTTGCTGAAGTTGTGATTAGACGTTTTTCCTTCGTGTCAAGACACGAGAAAGAATACTGATTAACATAATTATCCCAACTAATACCAGAGAAGTCGTCCAGACTAATGCTGTTTTTTCTGGTGAGGGGTCGTTGTATAAATTAAAAATTAATACCGATAGCGAAGCTGTTGGACCCAATAAGTCGTTTGACCAATCTAAACTGAACAAAGCAGTAAAAATCAAGGGTGCTGTTTCACCAGCAGCACGAGCCACGGCTAACAAAGCCCCCGTGGTAATTGCGGGAATTGCTGCGGTGACAACAACGCGAAAAGTCGTCTGAAAGCGAGTCCCTCCCAAGGCGGCTGATCCAAGGCGTACAGAGGTGGGAATAAGTTTTAGAGCTTCTTCTGTTGTCAATACGATAACGGGGAGCATGAGAACCGACAACGCAAAACCACCTGCGATCGCACTAAATTGTTTCGTGAGCAATACAATAACAGCATAAGCAAATACACCTACAACGATTGAAGGGACTCCAGTCAGGATAGAGGTGACAAAGCGAACAGTACGACCAATTCGATTTCCTTTACCAATTTCTGATAGAAATATGCCTGTCATCACCCCAGTGGGAACACTGAATATCGCCGCAATTGCTACCATTTCCAAGGTACCAACAATCGCATTCCCAAATCCATCGAAAATCACTGATGTCACAAACATAGATGGTTTGATGCTTGTTATACCCCGTCCAATAATTTCCCACAGTAATGACAGCAAAGGAATCAGGGCAAGAGCTGATAATAAGAATGCTATCACAGTCATTCCATAGTTAAATATCAGCCTTGCAGGTGGTAGAGGACTATATATTTCTGCTGCTACGGATTTATCTATCTCAGACTCTTGATGACTAGTCATATCTGTTCATTAGCCTTTACGCCTTTACGTATTCAAATGACTTGGTAACTTTGGCGTTTTCCTTTGGAAATATACCTTGCAGAACATTTTTACCAGTGATTTCCGCTAATAATATGTATCCATAGTGTCTTTTTATCTTCTCTTGCCACCAACCAACTGTACAATCGTCAAAGCAAAAATATTTACAACTAACGTCACAGCAAACAGAATCAAGCTCAAATATGTTAGAGCACCAATGTGCAGACCTTGAGCTTCAGCAAATTCATTGGCTAGCACAGAGGGGATCGTGTAAGCTGGATCAAGCAGTGAAAGACTGATCACAGCTGAGTTACCAATCACCATAGTAACAGCCATTGTTTCTCCCAAAGCTCTTCCTAGAGCAAGCATAGCTGCACCCACAATTCCAGAAAATCCAGCAGGTAGTATGACCCGAAAAATGGTTTCCCAACGGGTAGAACCTAAAGCCATTGAGCCACTTCGCAACTCTCTAGGAACGACTAACAAGACTTCACGACTAATTGCTGCCATCGTAGGCAAAATCATAATCGCAAGAATTGTGCCAGCAGTCAACATATTGAACCCAGCAGGACCTGGTGTATGAAACAGTGGTATCCACCCAAAGATGTTGGATAGCCAAGTTTGTAGAGGTACAAGCGCCGGAATAAAAATAAAAACACCCCACAAACCGATAATCACACTGGGAATAGCGGCGATGAGCTCCACAATAAAAGCTATGGTTGTTCGTGCTGAAGGGGGGATAAAATTCTCACTTGTGACTAGGGCTACCGCTATCCCTACAGGTACGGCAAACAACATGGCGATCGCGCTGCTGACTAAAGTGCCGTAAACATACGGTAAGGCACCAAAAACCAGATTGCCCGTATCCCATTGTTGACTCCACAAGAACCCTAGTCCAAACTTTTTAATAGCTGGTAGAGCTTCTTGAAAAATTACCCAACTCATCCACAACAGGACAGTAACCGTTAGGGCAGCAAATACATAGACTAGCCATGTAAATCCTCGGTCTATCCAAAAATTTTTTCCACTGGTTGCCGTTATGTCTATACTCTCATCAATCAAATTAGGTTGATTGGTATGATCTGGTTCAGAGGAATTTGCCATTACTAATCAAGTCATTTAGACTGTTAACTCAGACTATTTCGATGATGAGAGGGTGAGCAATGCTCACCCCTACTAAGGTGAATGAGTGAGGCTACAAATTACTTCTTGGTGGTACCAGTGGCACTAACACTGCTATTTACTACCTGTATCACCCGATTTGTCACATTAGATGGAATGCGAGTGTACTGGAGATCATCATTATATTGTTGACCTTCCGTTAGTATCCAATTCACAAATTTCTTGACAGCATCTGCTTTAGCAGGATTATTGTAGTTTTTGTAAAGCAATAACCAGGTCAACCCAACAATAGGATAACCTGTTGCTGGATCGTCAACAAAAACACGGAAGTTTTGAGGGAAAGTTACAGTTTCCAAGGCTGCATTGGCAGTTTGTAAAGAAGGAGCAACAAATTCTCCTTTCTTGTTTTGCACCTGTGCCGCTTTGAGCTTGTTTTTCTGGGCATACTCATACTCAACATAACCAATGGCACCTGGGGTGCGAGTGACTGATGCGGCTACTCCTGGATTGCCTTTTGCCTTAGTGACATTCGGAATAGTCCAATTCGGAGACTTGCTGGTACCAATTCGTCCCTTAAAATAAGCACTTATGGAACTCAAATGGTTGGTAAAAATGAAAGATGTACCACTACTATCAGCACGAACAATACCTCTAATCGGCTGACTTGGTAGATTGACACCAGGATTATCAGCTTTGATTTGAGGGTCGTCCCACTTGGTAATTTGACCAGAGAAAATTGCTGGTAGTGTCTTGCGGGACAATTTGAGATTATCTACTGGAAGATTGTAAACAACTGCAACGGCACCGCCTGCGGTAGGTACCAAGACGACACCATTCTTAACTTTAGCTATCTCCGCATCAGTCATTGCAGAATCGCTAGCACCAAAGTCAACAGTGCCAGCTATAAGTTGATTAATACCAGCACCGCTACCAACGGCTTGATAATTAATTGCTAGATCTGGATACTTCTTTTTTACTTCACGAGCGTAACGTTCATAGAGTGGAGCCGGAAATGTTGCTCCCGCACCATTGATGGTTTCTGCTTGGGCAATTGCCGTAAAAATCGGTCCAAAAGTAACAACAGCCGTGATAGCTGAAGCACTAACGACACGATTCAAAACTGTCGTTGAAAATATCATATTGCCTCGTTCTTAATGAATAAATTTTTGTTGATTGACAATTCCGCAAATACCCTACTATGCCGAGAGTTAAGAATAAATTAACGTTTGGTAATTTTTAGATTAAATATATTAAAATTTGTGTTTAAATAAGGTTTGAAACTTTCTTCAGAAAATACGAAGTAGATGAAAATTGAAGAGGAATTCAGCAAGTCCTGATTCAGGAGTCAGAATGCAATCAGTTGACGGTAGGACCCGCCACTGTCTTGTTGACCACCAAATCGAAAATTTGGTGAAACGGTGCAAAAACGCCGTTTATTCAACCGAGCGTCGCACAAAATTCATGTCTGTTCACTGTTCACTATTAGTCTGGGTACTTGCTTCGGTAGAAGGTTCATGCCAGCATTGCAAGTAAGTGAGTTCTAGGTCATTGCCAACTTGAGAAAAAAAGCCCATTTGCCGCGATCGCAAACAGAGAAAAATTCGGAAAAATACAAAGGCAAAAATAGCTACAGCTATTGCGGTTGTAGAGCTTATCAATGCCTGGGCAATACCAGATGTCACTGCAGAAAAATCAGTAATGTTGAAAGAATTAGTTTTGAGGTTAGTGAAAGCTGTGAAAAGACCATTAGCTGTACCTAGGATACCAAGCAAAGGAGCGATCGCAACCACACTTGTGAGTAGCATATCGCCCTTACACATTTCCACGAATTCTTTATCACAAGCGGCTTTGATTGCCAAATGAAAGGTCTCAGGAGAGGGCTTTTTCAGTCTTAGAGGTTCCACCAAAAAGCGACCAATAGCTAAATTCTGGACACTTGCTGCAATTTTTTCTGCTTTTTCTAAATCGACCTTTGCCGCTGTCAAAACCTCACACACGACCTGTTTCTCTTGAATGACCAGCCTTAGCCAGAACCAACTGCGTTCTAAGATACATACTAAGGTTACTATAGATAAGCCCAACAAAGGCCACATGACAAGACTGCCTGCGAGGAAAGTGTCGTATACTCTGGTCATATTTCATCAGGTTAGCGTTTATTGGTAAAAATTAATGCATATCTTGGTTAGAATATCCGAATTTATTATTTTTGTTAATAGTCAAATCTTCTCAAAATTGACATATGACTAAATAATATAAGAGAGCGCTTCACACTTCTTAAATATTAATTTTTTGAATTAATTGTTTGGAACAATGGCAAGAGATTTGCGGGGATTTATCAAACTTCTGGAAGAAAGAGGACAATTACGGCGAATTTCAGCCTTAGTTGACTCAGATTTAGAAATTGCTGAAATTTCTAACCGAATGCTGCAAAAAGGTGGTCCTGGACTCCTATTTGAAAACGTCAAAGGCGCTTCCTTCCCAGTGGCGGTCAACTTGCTGGGTACAATCGAACGGATATGCTGGGCAATGAATATGCAGCATCCACAAGAGTTGGAGGAATTAGGGAAAAAGTTGGCAATGCTACAACAACCAAAACCGCCTAAGAAGATTTCTCAGGCGGTGGAGTTTGGTAAAGTGTTGTTCGATGTCCTGAAGGCGAAACCGGGACGGGATTTTTTCCCCGCTTGCCAGCAAGTGGTTATTCAAGGTGATGAGTTGGATTTGCACAAGTTACCCTTGATACGCCCTTATCCTGGTGATGCAGGCAAGATTATCACACTGGGACTTGTCATTACCAAGGACTGTGAAACAGGGACACCGAATGTAGGTGTATATCGTCTGCAACTACAATCAAAGAATACGATGACTGTTCACTGGTTATCGGTGCGGGGTGGTGCAAGGCATTTACGCAAAGCAGCAGAACGTGAGAAAAAATTAGAGGTAGCGATCGCACTCGGTGTAGATCCCCTAATTATCATGGCAGCTGCCACACCGATACCTGTAGACTTATCAGAATGGTTGTTTGCTGGACTTTATGGCGGTTCTGGCGTGCAGTTGGCAAAGTGTAAAACGGTAGATTTGGAAGTTCCAGCAGATTCAGAATTTGTGCTAGAGGGGACAATTACGCCAGGGGAGATTCTATCTGATGGTCCTTTTGGTGACCACATGGGTTATTATGGCGGCGTGGAAGATTCGCCTTTGATTCGCTTCCATTGTATGACGCACCGCAAAGACCCAATTTATCTCACCACATTTAGCGGACGTCCACCGAAGGAAGAGGCGATGATAGCGATCGCGCTTAACCGCATCTATACTCCCATCTTGCGTCAACAAGTGTCAGAAATTGTCGATTTCTTCTTGCCAATGGAAGCTTTGAGTTACAAAGCGGCGATTATATCTATAGATAAAGCATATCCAGGACAAGCACGACGAGCAGCTCTTGCTTTTTGGAGTGCTTTACCACAGTTCACCTACACCAAATTTGTGATTGTGGTGGATAAGAATATTAATGTCAGAGATCCACGTCAAGTCGTATGGGCAATAAGTTCCAAAGTTGATCCGACACGAGATGTATTTATTTTGCCAAACACGCCATTTGACAGTTTAGATTTTGCCAGCGAGAAGATTGGTTTGGGGGGAAGAATGGGAATTGATGCAACCACAAAAATTCCCCCAGAAACTGAACATGAATGGGGTGCGCCTTTAGAGTCCTCTCCAGAAGTGGCGGCGATGGTTGAGAGGCGTTGGACGGAGTATGGTTTAGCTGATTTACAGTTGGGGGAAGTAGACCCGAATTTGTTTGGATACGATGTGAGGTAAAATCCTACCCCGATCCTGTTGAGTCATTATACGTCGAGAAGGGAGTATTAGGTGGCAAGACATATCTTGAATCCTAACTCCTATGAGATTGCGCGACTCCTACTACTCAATTAATAACTGGATAGCACAGATTGATAACGCTACTGCTATCCTCAATCCACTGGGATACGGAAAAGGCAAATTTGTTATCGAAGGGTGGAATCCTTTGGGGGAATATTGCATTTGCAATCAATTTTTTGAGAAACAAGAAATGGCTCAGGAATGGATCTTAAGTTTAGACGTGAAAACTGAGACGATAGTTTGCGATGTCATAAGCGCGAGTGTATTTGTTTGCTTTGATGGTAGCTACTGGTGGAGTACTCAAGGGAGCGAACAAGACTCTCTTCAACCCTGTTATCATCAATTAAAAGCTGTTAAAAATATGAAACACGCCATCAAAAAGGTTAAAAACATCCTAGAACAAAAATCCCAAAAACAATATTTTGTCAAGTAAACTTAGATGCCTTTGCCCTGATAAGCTAATACGCATTTAACTTGCATAAGTTAAAGACAACTAGCCCACAAACAGCTAATGTCACCGTCGCCTCACCCCCAGCCCAAGCTGTGACTGTGACAGTTTCTCTACCTGAAACTGTCAGGGAAAGTTATTTGGAAGTGCGAGAAGTGACGACGCGGGAAGTGGTGACAGTCATTGAAGTTCTTTTTCCTAAGGATAAACGTGCAGGAGAAGGACGTAGGGCATACGAGAAAAAGCGTCAGAAGGTACTAGGAAGTTTCACCAATTTAGTTGAAATCGACTTACTGCGAGATGGCAAACCAATGCCGATTTTCAACAATGATATTCAAAGTGATTATCGAATTTTGGTCAGTCGGAGTGAATACCGTCCAAAAGCTGATTTATATGCTTTTAATTTACAAAATGTCATTCCTTGTTTTCCGTTAGTTTTGCATTCAGAAGATGTGGAACCAGTGGTTGATTTACAAACATTAGTAAATGAAATATATGACAGAGCTAGTTATGATTTAATCATAGATTATAGTCGTGAACCAGTACCAGCATTGTCAGAAGTTAATGCTGCATGGAATGATGCTTGGTTACGTCAGCAAGGAGTCCGTTAAAAATGAGGAATTATATCAATGCCATCTCCATTTCCGGGGATGAACCCCTATTTAAAAGTATTAGCCATTTAGGCGATGGCACAGCATCTTTAAGTCATGCGATGCTCCCTTTGGGAGCATCGCATGACTTGGGGTGCATTTTTCATGCTCTTTTTTTACCTCTACGAGAAATCCCGCAACTGGGGAAGATTTGGTGGCGCTGCGGAGTGCCTGGTGCAGGCTGCGACTGTCTCTGCTGCTAATACAAAATCTCGATGCCTGTGCCAGGCACCACCGAATCAGCAAAGCGGTTCGGTGGTTGCGTCAACTTGTTTTCAGCTTTTTTTGCGATCGCACTTGACATTCAAGACAGTCGCTACCAGCTTTTGGGACTAGTGTGTTGTACACCGTAGCCCTGGAGTTCGGAGAGGGGATTAAGGGGTGGGGTGAAATCAACGTGGGAGAAGGTTTAAACGTTAAGTGGACACGTATGCGGCATGCCATCGTGCCCCTACAGATCTTAATTTATCTGCCCTTTTCCTGCTGTGACCAAATGCGCGTTGGCAGTCCCCAAACATAGATAAAACCTTCAGCTGCCTTATGGTCAAATTTATCCTCAGCACCGTAGGTTGCCAAATCGGGAGTATAGAGGGAATTGTCGGAACTACGCCCAACTATGGTAGCGTTGCCTTTGAATAGTTTCACCCGCACTGTTCCAGACACTCGCTCTTGTGTCTTTTGAATAAAGGCATCTAGTGCAGCTTTTAGTGGACTGTACCACAGACCATTGTAAATTAATTGACTGTAAGTTTCCTCAATACCACGCTTGTAGTGGGTAAGATCTGCGGTCAAAGTCAGGCTTTCTAAATCTCGATGTGCCTGAATTAACACGGACAAGGCAGGAGTTTCATAAATTTCTCGTGATTTGATCCCCACTAAGCGGTTTTCTATCATGTCAATGCGTCCAACACCGTGATTTCCAGCTACCTGGTTAAGTTGTTGAATGAGATCAACCGGGTTTGTAAATTCACCATTGAGATTGGTCGGAATTCCTCTTGTAAAACCAATTTCAATGTATTCTGGTTGATCAGGAGTCTGGGTGATCGGCTTTGTCATCAAATAAATTTCTTCTGGTGGTTCCACATTGGGATCTTCCAAAACACCTGCTTCAATGCTACGACCCAGCAAATTACGATCAATGCTGTAGGGAGACTTTTTTTTCACTGGCGAGGGAATGCCATATTGTTCACCGTAAGCGATGGTTTCCTCACGGCTCATTCCCCATTCCCGTGCTGGTGCTAATATCTTGAGATTGGGGTTAAGCGCAGCAACGGCAACATCAAAACGTACCTGGTCATTTCCCTTACCAGTACATCCGTGAGCGATCGCATCAGCATCGTATTTTTCTGCTGCTTCTACTAATGCTTTGGCAATCAACGGACGAGCAAGGGCAGTGCTCAAAGGGTAGCGATTTTCATAAAGAGCGTTTGCTTGAATTGCGCCAAAGGCGTAATCTTTTACAAAGCTCTCTTTAACATCCACCACCAACGATTCACTGGCACCCGATTTTAGAGCTTTTTCTCTGATAGGTTCTAATTCATCTCCCTGTCCTAAATCTGCTGCTAGGCTGATGACCTCTTCCACACCCCACTCATACTTGAGGTAAGGAATGCACACTGAGGTATCTACACCACCAGAATAAGCCAGAACAACTTTCTTTGCGCGACCCATTTGTCTCTCCAATTCGTAAAACAGCACTGCGGAGTCACTATTATCTAACCTATTTACATATATTTTTCAATTGAAATATACAGTCTTGACAAGTTAATCTTCTTAATATTCTGAAGAAAATCGTCACTTCATCGAGATTTTTTACTGTTTTTATTTATTCTCTACAGAGAGCATTGAAACTAAATCTTGTTTGAATAGAGGATGAATTGGTCTTGCTAACAAAAACTGAGGGGGAGTGAGTTGTAAAGTGATCTCACTGATACCAAAAGTTTGCTTGAGATAAGTTTGTAATTCCTTCAGTAGGCGATCGCGTTCTTCAACTGTCGCACAATCCACAGCCAGATGAGCGCAAAGCATCACCTGTTCTCTGCTAATTTTCCAAACGTGGAGTTTTTCCACCTGCAAAACTTTAGGAAAAGATTTAAGAAAAAGTTCCACCTCCGCAGGGTGAATTGATTTTGGTGTACACTCCGAAAGAGCCGAGAGACTTTCTTGAACAAGCGGCAAAGCACTTAAACCTATAAAGCCGGCAACGACTAAGCTAATAGCCGTATCTGCCCACAACCAATTCCAAAGGTGAATTGCTACAGCAGCAACAATCACACTCACAGAACTAGCAGTATCAGCGATGATATGAAGCAAAGCACCCCGTAGATTTAGGTCGTTGTGAGAGTGGGGATGCAGCAAAGTAATATTGAGCAGATTGACGATTAAACCTAACACAGCTACCGCTAACATGGGTAAGCCGGAAATTCCTTGTGGACTTTGAAAGCGGTGAACTGCCTCCCAACAAATAAGAATAGCAATCACAAGCAAACTTAACCCATTTACCAAAGCCGCCATAATTTCAATACGGCGATGTCCAAATCTTGCCCTACCAGCATCAGGTTGCTGCGCTAACCAACTGGCAAACAGCGATATTCCCAAAGCTGCAATATCAGAAAGAATGTGTTCTGCATCTGCCTGTAGAGATAAACTTCTGCTCCACAAACCCACACTCCACTCAATAACAAAAAAACAGGCTAGTAAACAGACAGTTATTGATAATAGTTGAGTTTTTTGCCTGTTTTGATTTCCATTAACAGAACCATCTGAACATCTACAGTTGTAATGTTGCTCTAAAAGCATGACCTAAATAACCCTATGTAAATGACATTTTTAACATGGAAAATACTCATCATAAGTTTATTAGAGAGTATTGCAAGACAACCGATGCTTTGGAGCGGAGTACGAGTTTCATAATGTATTTATTAGCACATATCACGCTTGATTGAATTTCACAATGGTTTTACGACTACTTCATAACAAATTTATTACGACTTTCTTCATTATTACGTAATATTTATTAAGACACATTGTTTGTTTATACTCAGTGTTTTCCTAATTTAGAATAAAGGTCAATTATGCTCCGTTCACACATCATATGGCTCATACCAGTCGCCTTAGCTTTCAGCGGTTTCGGGTTGGGAAAATCCTGCTCAAAGTTGCCCAACCTTCTCCCCAGGGGAGACGCCAGAGGCGAAGGCAAAATGCCCAACTTTGAATACTCGTTATCGAGGTTGTTATTGAGTTTGGTTGGGCATTTTGCCCCCCTAAGGTTAATCACTCCTATCTAGAGTGAATAAGGTTGGGCAACTTTGAGGAAGTTTAATGAAGCGGTTAAATGTGCAAAGCGCGAGCGCGCAGACTACTGATGATACTTATGAATTTACTGCTAACTACAAGACATCAGTCGAAATTAATCCCTTCAACGAGGACTTGGGTATCATAAGGGCAACCATCACAGGTGAGAGTAACGATTCTGTTCCTTACGGATTGAGTTCCTTTATCAGCAATAGTTACGGTCAGATTCAGCCCACTGACAACCCATCCATCACTAAATACAACTTTAATTCAGATCCAGGAGCGTTTGGCTTAACAGGTCAACCAACATTTTCTGACAGGTATTAGGGCGGTTCTAATGAGTTGTTTGGAAGAGCAAGTGACAGCGCTGAAATAAATCCCATCGAAGGCATAATTAAGGGTAGTGGTACTATAACTGGTGGAACGGGTATATTTGAGAACGCTACCGGCAAAATAACTTTTACCGAGGAGGACGCACTTGCTTCCCCAGGAACTCCCTTTCAGGGTTTGGCTAAACTGATATTCTCCGTACGAACTCCCAGAGCAGTTCCAGAACCAACAGCTACCACAGCATTAATCAGCATGGGTGTACTTGGAGCAGGTTTCCTGCTACGCAAAAACCGTCGTAAAACGACTTTCAACTGACAAAAACTGCTCATACTTTATAACACTCACTCATCTCAACCACCTCTGCCGTAGAAGGACTGGGGTGGTTTAGCCATAAGGAACAGTGTTTTAGTCATTGCTGTCCTATCTTGAAGATAGACTAGCACGCTCGTTTTCTTATTTTGAATGCGTGAACTTTGAATTGTTTAGTGTTGTGAGTGAGACTGTGTTTTTTAGCGTTATATAAATTACATTTTTAACATGAACAATGCCTACCATAGGTTAACTTGTGAGTATTACCAGACAATGGATGCTTGAAAGGATGTTTGCTTTGAGTTATTTCTTGGTATCTTTCAGTACTAAACTAATTTCTAGTAACAGAACTGCCTTCGATAAGACAGTTTATTATTTGTATTTGTGCCCCTAGTGTTTTATGTAAAAATTATGACCCAACGCTCATTTTTCAGAGTTCTAGCAGCGAGTACTATCATACTGCTATTGATTGGTCTCACTGGTTGTAACGCGTTATTCGCCAAAAGTCCTCTGATTCGTACCTCTACAGGGCAGTCAGATGCTGCTATATTCGTGTCCAAACAAGCACCAGTTATGGTGTCAATGCTAGTGAATCCAGAACGCTTGCAGGCGTTTGAGCGTGATGGGGAACTGTCAAAATTAAAAACAAGTTTACTAGCTAATACGGGTATAGATTACCAACAGGATATTAAACCTTGGCTAGGGAACGAAATGACACTAGCTATCACTAGCTTAGACATTGATCGTGACTCTGAGAACGGACAACAGCCAGGATATCTCATAGCACTTGCAACCACTCAACCAGAAAAAAGCCGCGAATTTGTCAAGTTATTGTTTTCTAAGCGGGTATTAGCTGGGGCAAACTTAACAACTGAACAATACAAAGGCGTGACGCTGATTTCTGACAATCAGATTCCTTCGACGTCTTCACAGAAGGAAGGAGTCAAAAGCCAAAATAGTCTTGCTGGTGCAGTTGTTGGTAATAGTTTTGTCTTGTTTGCCAATCATCCAAAAGTGCTGCGAGAGGCAATTAATAACGTACAGGCGATTGATCTCAATTTAACCAGTTCCAGCAATTACCAAAAAGCTACTAAACAACTGCCCAAAGCAGCAACAGCTGTTGCTTTCCTGAATCTCCCGATAGTGGCAAAATGGCAAGGGTTAGAACCCAATACTACTCAAATATATGACAACCAAATTATTTCCCTAGTATCAAATCCCAAAGGATTACTAGCAGAAATTGCTTTTTTGGCTGAAGAGGAAACTTCACCTCCAGTTGCACAACTCTCTAAACCTGTGGGTGCGTTGCAGTATATCCCTGCTTCAGTACGTTTGGCAGTTGCGGGGTCAAATTTAAGCGGTTTGGGTGACAGTAACTTAGCACAACTCGCTCAGCAAGTGACATCTGCTCTATCTACTTCCAAAGAAGATGTGATTTCTAAATTGCTGCCGCTGGCAGATGTTCAAAAGCGTTGGGGTATAAACTGGAGAGAGGATATTTTCAACTGGGTGCAAGGAGAATACGCCATAGGACTGTTACCCCGTGGAGAGCAAACAACTCCCGATTGGATTTTTGTAGCAGAAAAATCGGAGGGGACACCCGCAGCAATTTCTCATTTGGATGAACTCGCTTCATCAGAAGGGCTTTCGCTGAATTCCTTCACCCTAGACGAACAACAAATTTCCGCTTGGACACAGTTAACAACTGCTATCAACAAATCCATTGAACCAAAAGACCGAGAATTGTTCACAATCCAGGCAAAGGTTCTAGGGACGCATGCTGATATAGGAAATTACGAGGTTTTCGCATCCTCAATTGAAGCAATGGATAAAGCTTTGACGGCAAAGCAGAACTCCTTAATGAAAAGTCGTCATTTCCAAAATAGTATCGCTGCGATCCCTCAACCTAATCAAGGCTACGTGTATCTCGACTGGAAAGAAAGTCAAAGAATTTTAGAGCGTCAGCTACCAATTTTGAAGTTTGTGGAAATTCTGGGCAAGCCATTTTTCCAAAACTTGCGATCGCTCACCGTCAGTAGTTATGGTAGCGATACAAAATTGCTCAAAGGCGGCGTATTTTTCCAATTCAATCGCTAGTCAAATTCCGGAATTTCCACAAACAAAGCTGTAGCTATTCGGAGTCATGGTGCAGGAAGTACAGAGGGTGCAGGGGAAGACAGTCTTCTTTCTTTTCTTCCCCTGCTTTCTTATTAGTTTTTAGACTAATTAATGACAAAATCACCCAGCAGTGCTGAAGTGGAGAATCAGAAACCGTACAAAGTTAGGGGTTGACTAGCCACAGACAGACTACAATCCTCTCTCAGAGCCGCATCTGCCTTTTTGTAGCACTGGGAAATTTTAATGTCAAGGAAGGCGATCGCGTCGCCCTCAGTCTGCTAGTATTGTCAGTCGCTCTTAAAATTATCAGTCACTCTTTTTTCGCGTTCTTCTTTGCTTTGCGCCTGGTGCGACGCCAGATACCTACGGTAAGTCCTACGGACAGGTTGCGCCAACGCGAGTGCGTCTGGGCTAGTGAGAGGGAAAGCCCTGAATGAAAGAAACACCTCCTTCCCTTTTTGTCTGTTCCCTGTTAAGAGTGTTTCTTGAGAGGTCTAATCAACAATCAACAACTAATGATTTCTTCATGGCACCTAGGACGCTAAGATAGAGTGTGACTGATTGGCAAAACTAGGGTACTCATAGCGTGCTATCTACACTCATTGCTGACTTCCGTATCATCTTTGAACGCGATCCAGCTGCTCGTAACTGGTTGGAGGTATTGTTTTGCTACCCCGGTTTGCAAGCTCTACTATTACATCGGCTGGCTCATTGGCTGCATGTCATTGGTGGCATTCCCCTTATCCCTCGGCTGATTTCACACATAGCTCGATTTTTAACCGGAATTGAAATCCATCCGGGTGCAGTGATTGGACAAGGTGTCTTTATTGACCACGGAATGGGTGTAGTGATTGGAGAAACGGCAATTGTGAGAGACTATACCTTGATTTATCAAGGTGTCACCCTTGGTGGTACGGGTAAGGAATGCGGTAAACGCCATCCAACCTTGGGAGAAAATGTTGTGGTAGGAGCTGGAGCCAAGGTGCTAGGTAACATCCAAATTGGCAATAATGTCCGCATTGGTGCTGGGTCAGTTGTTTTGCGCGATGTGCCAGCAGATTGTACCGTGGTTGGTGTTCCAGGTCGAATTATCTATCGCTCTGGCGTTCGAGTCAACCCACTAGAACACGGAAGTTTACCAGATGCTGAAGCCCAAGTGATACGTGCTTTAGTAGACCGTCTTGAGCAACTTGAACAACAAATTCAACAGTTGCAACAAGGACAGCAAAAAGTTTTAATCCCTTTCGTTAACTCATCATTGCAAACACCTCACACTTGTGATTCCCAGACATTAAATGATCAGGCGTTTTTGGAAGAAACTGGCATTTGCTGCCGCTTGGAAAATAAAGTAATAGAAGAGTTCCTAGACGGTTCTGGGATTTAAATGTGGAACAGCTTACCAATCGTCTGGAAGGCTAAAGACTCCAGTTTAGACCAACAGTAAACCAAAGAACGTAATTATTAAACGCATCTTTACAGAGATTAGCCCACTCGCGCTTGAAGAACAGTTACTACTGTCAACTTTGCTACCCTATTACCGCTTTGCGAAATTTGCTCATTCAAAATTAAAAATTCAAAAAGCCTTTATTTCAAAGCTTTGAGCGTTTATGATGGTATCTTTATTTCCACGCACGTTGTACTAGTTTTTACCTAAGAAGGTCTGTAGTTAATGCATCTGAACAATTTCCAAAATTTTTTCAAACTTTGGCAACATATTTTGTAGATTTATGCTATTTTCAATGACAGGAATTATATTCGGGTTGTGTAGTTTGTTTTTATCTATTTACAAGCGTCTCTCCGAATCTAACTCTCTACACCATCTGATTCTGGAGATGTTTTATGTCAATTTACGTCGGCAATCTATCCTACGAAGTCGAGAAAGATGACCTCAAACGAGTTTTTGCAGATTATGGAACTGTTAAGGACGTTCAATTGCCCCTAGACCGGGAAACTGGTCGTGTGAGAGGGTTCGCCTTTGTAGAAATGGGAACGGAAGCAGAAGAAACTGCGGCGATTGAGGCTCTTAATGATGCCGAGTGGATGGGTCGTAACCTGAAGGTTAACAAGGCTAAACCTAAATCAGATAGAGGCTCATCTGGTGGTAGATGGGGAAATAATAGTGGTGGAGGACACTCTCGACGCTACTAATAAGCTTTGAGACAAAGCATTTCATCTAAGGTTTTAAGGGTAGACAAAAAGTCTGCCCTTTTTCGCACTCTGTCTTGAAAATGGGCAAGGGGCAATGGGCAATGGGCAATGGGGAACAGAGAAAGAAATATTTTCATGTCCTCGTTGTGGGCAATTTGCCCGTGGGGGACTAGCTTGAAAATAGGGAACTCTTTACAGGGAACAAATAACAGAGAAAGAAATATTTTCTGCACTCGTTGTGGGCGCGAAAGCGTTGCGGTGCGATGGCGCAGAGCGCCCGCTGAGTCCTTCTCCTGTCGGAGAGGCACACGGTTACGGACACGCACTCGCGGTCGCGATGCTCCTTTCCTGCGGAACGCTACGCGAACAGGAGCCGCCAAGGGCGATCGCACTTCGCCTGTGGGGGTCTAGCTTGCTGAATTGCTCACGACTATTAAATCAGTGAACAGTGAACAGTATGCTAAATTTTCTAGCATTACCAAAGGCAAATACCATTAATAGTAGAAAATAATAATAGAAAAGCTTAAAACACTCTCTGTAGTTATAAAAACCTTGTTTACTTTTGGTATATTTGGAGTTAGCATGAAACGTTTAAGTGACGTCATCGCCGTTACTGTAATCAGCCTCTTAGCATTGGTAGGGTGTAACAGCACTCAACAATCTACTACACAAGTTCCTAGTACCACTGAAACAACTGCTACACCTGCTTCCGATCACTCTAATGTGACTCAGGATGGTTTTGGGAATTTGGTTACTGTAGTATCGAATACAAAAATAGCGGTTAAAGCTGGAAAATTTGACCAAGCTAAACAGGAGTTCGACAAGTTTGAAAACGCTTGGGCTAAAGTTGAGGATGGTGTTAAAACCAAATCTCCCAAAAGCTATGCAGCAATTGAGGATACTGCAACTCAGGTGAAGAGTGCGCTCAAAGCAAAAGATAAAGCAAAGGCGCTTGAGAGATTGCAGACGCTAGACAAAGATATAGCCACAGTTTCTAAGAGCTAAAATTATAATGCGTTCATTTCGGAAGTACCACCGCATCTTGGCAATCATCCTTGCCTTACCGATCGCTGTAACACTGCTAACTGGCATAGCAGTTACACTTTTGGGTGAGTGGTCGATTAACATCGGCATTCCACGTAGTCTATTACTTTCGATTCATAATGGCGAAATCTTTGGTTTTCAAGGAATTTACCCGATTTTGAACGGGCTGGGGCTGTTGGGATTATTAGTGACAGGGCTAAGTATGACTGGTTTATTTGGCAGGAGAACGTCAAAACCGAAGCGGAATGAAACGAGGCAAAATTAACTCATCCCACCTTGTTAAATTATCACTCCGTTCAATTTCATAAAAAGCCGGAGGGAAATCGAAGTCATTAGTCCTTAGTCCTTAGTACATTTTTGCCTGCGGCACGCTACGCGAACACGATTTTTCGTCTTCTTCATACTAATGACTAATGACTAAGACGGGGCAAGGAGGCAATTCCTCCCCATTCTAGAAGAAACGGGAATTCCTTGCCTCGTCTTCATTGAACTTCAAATCAGGTTGATTCTACAACTTTCTGAACTGAAAAATTGCAGCTACTTATAAAAATTACCTGCAATCTTAAATGCTGCCCAGTAGTAAGGGTGGTTATAAAGCTTTGTTTCTGCTGGCATTTTACGACTTCTATATAATTCTTTTGCTAAACTTGTCCTAATTCTTAGCTCCTCTTGTTGAGATAGTTTGCTCAACAATTCTTCATACCATTGTTTGAGTTCGCCAGAAGTCAGTTCCCTAAGCCATTCAGTTGCTTCCGCTAATGCATGGGGTGCTGGTTTGTTTTGCTGAAGACGCCGATAAAACTCTATTATTACCAAAGTAATAGCAGCTGATTCTACAATCCACAAAGTACTTAATACATGACTGACTCTCTGATTGAGAAAAGCAGTGACTACACCAACATATTCAGTCGTGAGATTCTGGTTGCTAGTTATAGCTGTTTCGCAAGTTGAAAGAGTTATAAGGTTATAACTTGCAATTGGCTTTTTGCAGATTTCCTCTACCGTTAATTTATCTTCACCTGCTAACATGAATTCTGATTTTTGTGGCTGATTTGAATTGTCAGCGACATAGCCTGTAAAGTGAAATATATTGTAATCACCAGACAGAGCATTCTCTACCTGTCTTTTTGTAGCTTGTAAGCCGAGTATGCGTTTGCAACGACTAAACATCTGGCTAACCGCTTCAGATTCAAGTTTGGCAAATTGTGGTGTAGGATAATTTATATTTTCAGGATGTTCCACAATCAATAATGGTAAATTTTGCCCCTGAAGAAGTTGAGATTTTAAAGACAACCCAATTTGAACGCTAGGCAGATAGGTAAATGTATAATGATGCTGCTCCAATAACTCTTCTTCCCAAGGAGAGGAAATATTGAAAAGAGCGTGGAGAGGAAATCTGTGTAAGTTGCGGTGGGGAATTAAAATCAGATGAGTGATGCCATCGAGTTCATTAGCAATTGCAGAAATGTTGAGGATATGTTTCAAATTCAATAACCTCTGCTCCATTTCTGCTTGCCATGAATGGATACTTTTGTCTGATGCATCGTTTGATTGAAATTGCTGATATGAGTTGTATTGTTGATTCCAATCTTCTAGCCAATCTTCAAATTCAACCAAGCGTTGTACCGCTTCTGGCAAAGGCATTTCATCAATTGCTGCTACATTAAGTATGGGTGTAAAAACGAGATTAGGTTCTGGGGACTTATATTTAATAATGAAGGTGCGTAAGGCGCAAGGGCTAATATGCCAGTAGATAATTGCAGTTGTGGGGTTGAGAAGTTGGTGAATTGATGAGTAGCTAGGTGAGATAATTTTATCTGTCCAACCAGAGAGAAGCCAGGTTAAACAAGCATTTTTGCCATGTTCAGCGATTTCTAAAGCTTGCGCTATCTCACCTGAGTGGACGGCTATATCAACTGCCAACTGTTCAAAACCTGCGTACTTGAGTGCTAACTGTTTTTTATCTTCTTTGGAGTGAGTGGTTTTGCTGAGTAAGTATTGTACTAAATCTGTAGCATATTGATGTAATTCTTGCGCTTGGGAAGTTTGCCCCAAACCTATAAGTGTTTTAATGAGGTTTTGCAAAACTTCCAGATGTAATTGCGGAAAGTCTTCTGGTGTGAGAGTATAAATCGCCTGATTGTACTCAGATAGAGCTTGTTGCCAATCATAACGGGGTGTACGATGTCTCTTGCCTCGGTTATAATATGCATTGCCAAGTGCTAGATGTAACCTACCGTAACCTTCCGGCTGTGTATCTTTACGAACATACTTCAACCCTTGCTCATAGCTTGCCAATTTCCCTTCATAGCCGCGCTCATACAAAGCTGGATTTTCTGAAGCTATGGCACTGAAAAAAGTGAGATGTGAGTCACTATAAACTGCATTTTCTGCTGCATTCCCTCGACCAATCCACGCTTCCCAGTAGTCAGGTTTGATTTGTAAAGCGTTGTCATATGAGGCGATCGCTTCTTCAAATCTCTTTAAATAAAATAGCACCGTAGCTCGGTTATACCAAGCTAATTCAAACTGAGGATTAATTTCTATAGCTTGATCATAAGAAGCAATTGCTTCTTCACGGTGTCCTAAATTGTCCAAAGCAATAGCACAGTTGAACCAGGCTAAGTAGTAGTCGGGTTTGATTTCTAAGGCTTTTTCCCAGGATGAGATCGCATCATCCCAGCGTCCCAAACGGGCTTGTACCACACCCCTATCAATCCAGACTTCATGAGAGTTTGGATTGATGTGAGCTGCTTGTTCATAAGATGCGATCGCATCTTCATGTCTGTCTGCTTTATCCAGCGCTTCTGCCAAAGCGTACCAAGCCTCGTAGAAGTCGTTTTGAATTTCTGTTGCTTGCTCTAAGCTAACAATAGCATCTTCAAATCGTCCTAAATTAGAAAGTTCCACACCTCGTTTGTACCAAGCCGAGTGGAAGTCACTTTGAATTTCTAAAGCTTTCTCATAAGATACGATCGCATCATTATTTCGTCTTCCTTGCGCCAAAGCGATACCTCGGTAATACCAATTGTCTTTGTCTTGTGGCTGCAACATGATTGCTTGATCGTAACTCGCAACTGCTTCCAGTGGACGTCCTAACCGTTGCAGCACCACACCCTGGCTAAACCAAGCTTCAGGGTAATCGAACTGAATCTCTATGGCTTTATCAAAGCAGAAAATGGCATCTTCAAAGCATCCTAGTTCACCGAATGCCTTGCCTCGGTTATACCAACATGTATAGAAGTCTGGTTTAATTGCAATTGCTTGATCGTAAGATGCGATCGCTTCTGAAAAATATTCTAAGTAAAATAGTGTTAAGCCCCGGTTAAACCAATATTCGTATGAGTAGGGGTAAATTTCTATAGCTTTGTCGTAGGATGCAATTGCTCCTGATAAATCACCAGTCTTAGCTTGCTTAAGACCTTGATAAAACCAAGCTTGTGCTTGTTCTAAAATAGTCTGTGGTTCATTTGTCAGGAAATCTGTATTGACTGGTGCTTCGCTGGGAATTCCTAGTCCAGAAGCCAGCTGCTGAACTAAACTGGTACTCTGCTCTAAGTTCACTAACAATTCATCCAGCGTTACGATGACAGGTGATTGAAGAAAATCTAAAAACTCATGCCCTACAGGTTCCGCAGATGCTTCTTGCAGGTTTTGTTCTACCCAGTAAGATTCTTCTTCCATTTGCTCAAGTTGAGTTGGGGAAGTTTCTAATCTTGTTATTTCTGCATCTGATCCGTCATATTCCCATATAAATTCGTCTCGGTTATTAGTCTGCTCTTCCTGTGGAGGTTTTGAAACAGGTGCAGGCATTTTCGTTGCTATTTGTTGCCAAGGAATATTCTCTAAATGCTGTTTGCTGCCTTTTGGCGTCACTCCGTTCTCCAATAGGGTTGGAAATGTTGTCTGAGTTATCGCTTCGGTATATTGTTCGTTATCATTGTCCCAATACGGCTTGCCTAAGTTTCGCGTCAACAACCTTATGCCAATGTCGTAAGATAAATTTCCTATTGTTCCAATATCCAATTCGCCTAGTTGCACCATCCGTTCTGCTAATTGATTATTTGGTGCAGGTGATGTTAACAGTCTCTCGCCAAAATCTAGTAGCCAATCTATCCAGCGTTCATTAGAGATACGATTTTCCATTCTTTGTAGATACTTAAGTGCCCATCCTTGCCCTCTTGCTTGATATACACCTTCCAACAGCTGGGTAAACAAAAATTCTAAATCCGCATTTGTCAGTTCCGGTGGAGGTGCCACCTTCTGTTCTTCCTTAGAATACATAGAACGATTCTGCTTTTTCCGCAAGAGGAATCTGAAAAACTTATTAATCCACTTTATTAGCTGCTTGAGCATTTCAGGAACTATTAGAAATTGGTCATCATAAGATTTTAGCGATAAGCGGAGCTTAAAGCCTTTCCTACGGAACGCTGCTTTGTTGGCGCAGCCTGCGCTTTGCGCTTACGGCTTATCGCAGTGTTAAAAAAGTGATGAGTTACGCAAAAACCTGTAAGAATCACATGAGCGATTGATAATAGGTTGAGAAGACCAATAGCATACTAACAGTCCAATCATGAGGTTGCCTATGCTTTACAGTATGTTTACATAGGAAACGCGACCAAGAGTCATATTTTTACCAAGACTTGTCTTGATTTGTGTATTAATATACGACAACTACTTAGATGTCAAGTGTTGAATTACGGCTCAGCTTGATTTGTACTCGATTCATTCGCAGCTTGGAATTGATCAAGCAAAGCTTGAAAAATGACTTGTGGATCATCTGTCTGGATTCCTAATTGCAGGGAAACCTGGTTGCGTAAATCCTGATCTTGCTGTAGAAGCACAAATAACTGATCTAAGGTGATGGTTTGGTATTCTCCTTCTGGAAGATTTTCTACTTCTATAACTTCCTGTTGCTCATTTTGAGTTTGTGTCGTTCCAGGGGTTTGTTCAACAACATCTGGTCCATCATACTCCCATATTGGCTCGCCACCTGCGCGTGCTAACAACTGCATGCCAATATCATAGGCAACATTTCCCACTTCTCCAACATCCAACTCACCTAGTTGTACCATTCGAGAGGCTAGTTCGTTATTAGGTGTGGGTGATGCTAGCAATCTTGCGCCAAAACGTTGCAACCACTCCACCCAACGTTCTTCTGATACACGATGTTCAATATTATCCAGCCACTTCTGCGCCCATGTTTGCCCTCTTGCTTGATGCACGCCTTCTAATAATTCTGTAAACAGAAATTCTAAATCCGTATCGCTTAGGGGTGGAGGCGGTTCTTTGTGAAGATTTTCCCTTGCTTTGGCTGGAGTCTGATTTCCGCCAAACAAGCGTTGCAAAAACTTTTTGAGCCATTGAATTAACCGCTTGAGCATCTCCCGCACCCATATTGGTGGTCATCCTAAGATTGTAGCGATGTCTAAGGACAAGTCGCTATGCGTTTATGAACTGTACTCCAAAGCGTTACTAATAAATATTAAGTAAAATGTACAGAAACAAAATTTTTCCTCACCACCTCACCATAAGGATATAAAAATTTGCTGAAGTAGGAAAATATTCCCAAGCTAGACCCCCACGGGCAAAAATCCACAACGAGGGCATGAAAATATTTCTTTCTCTGTTCCCAATTGCCCATTGCCCCTTGCCCCTTGCCCATTCCCTATTTTCAAGATAGACTTTAGGAAAAATATGGTATATTTGTACTATAATAAGAGAATCATCAATGTCTAAAGTTACGTCATACGTTTAAAATGATCTAATCCCAAACCGTGGGTGCTAGTTATTAACCCTCAAAGGCATTGACATTTCATCTATGTCTTACGAACCCCTGCACCACAAGTATCGCCCAAAGAGTTTTGCTGAACTGGTGGGACAAGAGGCGATCGCTACCACTCTAACTAACGCTATCCGCGCCGCCAAAATTGCCCCTGCTTACCTGTTCACTGGTTCCAGGGGTACAGGGAAAACCTCCAGCGCTCGTATTTTGGCAAAATCGCTCAATTGTCTCAAAAGTGACAAACCTACGCTTCAACCCTGCGGCGTGTGTGATGTTTGTCAGGGGATTACTAAAGGCTATTCTTTAGATGTTATTGAAATCGACGCTGCCAGCAATACTGGTGTCGATAATATCCGCGAGATTATAGAAAGAACGCAATTTGCCCCGGTTCAGTGTCGGTATAAAGTTTATGTTATTGATGAGTGTCATATGCTCAGTACAGCCGCGTTCAATGCGCTACTGAAGACACTCGAAGAACCACCGAAACACGTTGTCTTTGTACTGGCAACAACTGACCCGCAACGAGTATTACCTACAATAATTTCTCGGTGTCAACGCTTCGACTTTCGCAGAATAGATTTAGAAGCGATGGTGAAGCATTTGAGTCATATCGCTTACAAAGAAAATATTGATATTACCATCGAAGCGATAACCTTGATAGCCCAAATTGCTCAAGGCGGATTGCGAGATGCAGAAAGTCTTCTTGACCAGTTAAGTTTATTGTCAACCGAGGTGACACCTGAAAGAGTTTGGGATTTAGTTGGTTCAGTTAGCGAACGTGATTTACTTTTTTTATTGAATGCGATCGCATCTGACGACCCAGAAGCTGTTTTAGATTGCACTCGTAAAATTCTAGATCGCGGTCGCGAACCTCTCATTATTCTCCAAAATCTCGCCGCATTTTACCGAGATTTACTCATTGCTAAAACTGCCCCTAGTCGCAACGATTTAGTTGCTTGTACTCCCCAAACTTGGGAAGCACTGATTGATTTTGCCCAAGAGTTTGACAAAACTACAATTTTAGTAGGACAGGAACACTTACGAACCGCTGAGGTACAACTAAAAAACTCTACACAACCGCGTTTGTGGTTAGAAGTCACATTGCTAGGATTGTTACCCTCAGCAAATATCTCTGTTCACCAAAATGGTAAATGCGCAGTTTCTGCCACAAGGATTTCGTCACCTGTAGAAAAAGGTGAACAAAGGTTAGTCATAAACCGCGAAACACCTTCGGTACCATCACCAGAAAACAATTCGGGAACAATTGAATTCGTTTCAAAAACTGTAGAAGAAGTAAAAATCCAAGAAACGCCTGCGGTATCACCCTCTGCTAGTTCGACAATTCACGCCAACCAAATGACCCCCCCTGCTACTGTAGCTTCCACCACAATAGAGGACAAGGGGAATGGGGGACAAGGGGAAAGAAGCAGAGGAGCAGAGGAGCAGAGGAGCAGAGGAGCAGAGGAGCCAGTACTGCGGACGGCGGCGGGTCTCCCGCCGCTCTTATCTGGCGTCCCCGTTGTAGCACCTGGCGTGAGCAGAGGAGATGTTGGCGCAGCCTCCCCGACAGGGGAAGAGTTGACCTCCTCCACCACCTCCATTAGCTCTTTCCCCTCTGCACCCCACCTCAAGAGCCCCTCTGCCTCTTCTTCTCCCTCATCCCCCTCATCCCCTGCTGCTACTGGAGAAGCAACTGGTGAGCTAGCTAACGGGGATGCTCTTACCGAAATGCCACTAGAACAGATTTGGCAACTGGTTATAGAATCTTTGTCTCAGCCGTCTAGTAAAGCTCTGTTTAAAGAACACGGACGCTTATTAAGTATTAACGATGGTGTTGCTGTAGTAGGAATGCCACCAAAATTGATTAAGCTTGCTCAGCAGGTTAACAAATTAGCAGCTGTAGAAGCTGCTTTGGTGAAAGTTTGCCAACAAAAGATTAAGGTGAACCTGGTTCCAAACCCAAACCAGTCTCAGGCTGCTCCCATAAGTAGAGAGCAGAAGACTTTACCCTCTCCACAACCAGTAGAGCCTGTGAGCAATCAAGTTCCAGCTCCTTCTGGTGAAATCCACAAACCTTCCAAAACTCCAACACCCAAAATCTCAAATACGGCAAATGCTGTTGCGATGCAAACTTCAGACACAACTCATCGCAGTGATAAACCGTCCTCAACTCAACCTCAAGAGTCCACAACTCATTGGGAAGTGGATGAAGTCGCAGCCGCAGCACAACGTTTAGCACTATTCTTTGATGGGGAAATCATCCCATTGATAGATGACATGGAACGACCTAGTTCTACAACAAACACATCTGAGTTGGAAGGTGAAGCAGAAGATGATGAATTTTAAAAAAGAATGAAGAGAGAAAAAACTTCTCTCTTCATTCTTCATTTTTTACCTTGATGTACCGTTTTCACCCATTTTAACCGCTTAGGACGCACCGACATTCGGGCGGTGGTACTACTCATAACTACTATCCAGTGGAGCATATATACTGTGCCACGTAAGCTCTGGAAGAGCAGTAGAAGATAAGTAGATATTTTGAATTCCTTTTCTTGACGTATGCGCCTTAAACCAGCAAACATCCCTGCCATCGACATCGTAACCGTTAAGCCTGTCATTGGACTTAAAATGGGTGGACGATGACGAGCGATCGCCATCAATAAATCTGGCACTGCTGCTGTCGGTAAGATGTACTGGAGCAGTATAAAAAATATGAATATATTACAGGTTTTGCGTGTCCCCATGCGGTTTTTCAGAATCAGATCCCAGTAATCCAAATACCGCTGATATCCGCCTTCTGCCCAGCGGTTGCGCTGATGCCAAAGGGCAATGGCATTTGTCACACCCTCTTCTTCTACCGCTGAGTTAAACACGCACTCAATATCCCACTTATCTAAATGCAAGCGCAGCGTCAGATCCAAATCATCGGTAATAGTTTCCTCATTCCAACCACCGCAACTAGAGAGTGCTTTTCGCCGGACAAATTGACCATTACCTCGCAGTTCGCCAATTCCACCAATAGCAGTCCGTTGGTGCTGCATAAATGTATCGACTGCCATTTCTGCTGCTTGAGCTTTTGTCCAGAAATTTTCATTGGCGTTAGCGATCGCTTTTCGCACCTGCACTGCGCCCACGTTTTCCCGCTGAAACAACGGTATGACACGCGCTAACAAGTCCGGTGACACTTGAGCATCGGCATCAAACACTGCCAAAATTTCTCCTTTTGTCAGTGGTAACACCTGATTCAACGCTCCTGATTTTCCTCCGCCAGCTTCTGGCTTTCGTCGCAGTACCTTCAGTTTTGCGTATTCCTGCGCTAGTTCTGATAGTAACTGCGGCGTCCTATCAGTGCTGTTATCATCAACTATCCAAACTTCATATTGTCCTTCTGGGTATTCTAAACTACAAAGGCTCTTGACTAATCTGCCAATGACTGACTCTTCATTTTTAGCTGCCACCAATACAGATACAGATGGCAAATCTTCCTGCATTTGTTCTGGGTAACGTTTTGGTCGGGCGAACACTATCACTAGGGCATGAATTCCTATGATAGTCGTTAGTCCCAGTACAAACAGAGTCCCCCAAGAAACTAAATGCAGAGCAATCGTGCCACTCCAGACTATTGTCAAGACGAGAGCTGCTTTACGTCTGCGACCTTGAAACCGAGATGGAAGAGACACGCTCGTGAATGTCTCCTCCTCTAACTCCTCTGAATCAGATAAGTCAGAAAATAAGGAATTGAGCGGATCAAGCTCGCTGTAAGAATCGTTTTCGGGCCAGGAATTCGCTGGCATAGGTTACTTGATTCAACCACCAGTATTTATCTACACCCATAAAGAAGCTGGGTATCAGGTAACACCAAACAGTGCAACCTTCACATACCTTGAGCTTACCTTGAGATCGGCGGTACTGTTCAACCTCCTCAGACTCGCGATAAAGCTCGTAAAGCCGCCCATTAATGGGAACTCCAGTTTGGGCGAAGTGGTAGCAAGGTAGCAGCAGTTCGTCATTAGGAGAAATTGCAATGACAGCATCCACCGCTTTACAGCGAGGATTTTTAGTATCATTGCCTCCAGCCTCAATAAAAGCTAGTGCAGCCCTATTGTAACCGACATTGTTATATTTCTTCGCAGTAACTTCTATTGCCGTTACCATTTCTGGCGTAGGATTCTTATTCGAGTTGTAGTGTTCGTGTGCTGTGAAGGCGGGATTTAGCCAAACCCGAACACCAAGTTTTTTGCCTAATTGTCCAACTTCTTCAATCCGATGGTAATTCTGAGCGGTGACTGTGTGGTTGAGTACTGGATATTCTCCCAAAGATTTGGCGATCGCCACCGACTCAACCAAGTTGTCAAAAATTTGCACTCCTCGAGACTGATCGTGAGTATCTGCATCTGCACCATCTAAGGAAAAATTTAAAAAGTCTATTAATCCCTGAATTTCCTTAGCTTTGTTCGGATACAGAATGGTGTTTGTGGTCATACTGGTGACAAAACCCAGACGTTTCGCCTCTGTATAAATTTGTCCCACATCATGCCGCAGGAGCGGTTCACCACCTGTGAAGTCCACATAATTTACCCCCAAGCGGCGTAAATCCTTCAAATTATGCTTTATCGTTTCAAAATCTGCTTCTTTCCCAGGTTCTAATGACCAAATATTACAAAAATGACATCTAGCGTTACAACGATAGGTCAAGTAGTAGTTTGCAACCAGTGGAGCCATAGCGTAAAACCACTTAAGTGTTCCTTAGGACATATTGAAACAAAAAGTCAAAAGTTAAAAGTCAAAAGTCAAAAATATTTTCCTTATTTTCCCTCAGAGGGTGTCACCAGAAGTCAGAATATACCTCTGGTATACTTTCCAAACATCCTCTCAAAGGATGTTTGGAAAGTGTCGTCTTGTGCCAAAATTTCTCGACGATCCCCCTCACCCCCTTTTTAAAGCTACCGTGTACACACATCTCGCTCAAAACCTCACCTTCGCTTTTAGCGTAGCTAAAATCTTTCCCTCTCCTTAATAATTAATAAGGAGCAGAGATGCCCGACAGGGCTCTTTGAGGTTCCGTAAGTCCTGCGAAGGCTTGCGCCGACACATAGCGTTTCGTAGAGAAGGAATTTTGAGCAATTCGATGACTTGTGTGTACACAGTAGCTTTTTAAGGGGGTGAGGGGGATCTAAATGGTCTATATGTTTAAAATAATACTTCTCAAACATCCTCTGAATCCTGCTTCTTTTCTAATGGATGATAAACAAACATTTTTTTGGGGAATACTATTGACAAAAACCATTCTAGTGATTCGTTTGTCAACCTGCTTAAGGAGTATTTAAAGTATGTCATTTGAGCCACTCCAGCCCGCCACTCAACAACAAGCAAAAGTTTACTTGCCTTACGTTCAAGGTAATAAACGTAATTTCTTGCCCTGTGCAATAAGTCTTTATCAAAAGGGCATTTTTGAGGGATACCGCAAGATAGAAGGCAGTGATAATATTCCTTTTGTCGCAACTTGGAATGTTGCTACTCTGCCCTCAGACCTAACTCGTTGCCGAATGCAGTTTGATGGCAACGCGGAGTTGAGCTATGAAGTCATGATGGCAAGCTTTGAATTTATTAACTTTTTAATTGAACTCATAGAGAATTATGAGCGCTATCGCGTCACTGATTTTTCCCAAGTATTTTACCGCAAATTATTGCGTTTAGAATAGTAGATTATACGCTATTCTTGCAAAAATTTCATAATAGTTGGTTTTGGCTGTGCTACTACTAAAACATAACTTTTTTTGAATTATCAACGCTCCTTGCAAATTGAGCAATCGTTCTCATAGTCAAGTAGGTTTACAATTTCAATGGCAAAGTTCGACCTAAAATTAAGTAAAACCTAGCTAAGTTGTAGAAAACTGTCAGCAGTTATCTATAAGTCGGGAAACCCTTTCGTGCCGTCGCCAGAGCGCGAGAAAACGCCACTTGCACTCTTTGGAGGGAACCTCCAAGGGTGTAGGATTGCCCAGTTTTACATACTTTTGATGAAAGCCCCTCCAAAGAGCGCTTATCACTGCCCTCAAAGCATCTACAGCTAAAATCAAGTTGACTGCTGAGTACTGAAAGTTACCTAACTTTTGTAAATTAGGAGTGCATGTGTGCCAAAAGCTAAATATTTGTTAATTGGTTCTACAGAGGCTTACTGCGGTAAATCTGCAACAGTCCTGGGTTTGTCTTATCAACTACAACAAAAAGGACTGGATATTGCCTATGGTAAACCACTAGGTACGTGTTTGAGTGAATCTGGAGGAACTGTGGTTGAGGAAGATGTGCAATTTATTGCTCATAGCCTCAACCTGCCAAAAAATCGTGTTGCACCTAATATGCTGGCTTTGAATGAGCTCACTGTGCAAAAACGTTTGCAAGGGCGAGACTTGACCGATTATCAAAAGTCTCTAGCGCAGCAATATTCACAAATGCCTTTCGGCGACTTGGTGTTGCTGGAGGGTCCTGGTAATTTGGAAGAAGGCAGTTTATTTAATTTGTCTTTGCTGCAAGTAGCAGAAGTGGTGGATGCTACTGTGCTGTTGGTAGCCCGTTACAAATCGCTGCTTTCAGTTGAAGCGCTCTTATCTGCTAAACAGCGTATGGGCGATCGCTTGCTTGGTGTTGTGATCAACGATATTCCTGCAGAACAATTACAAGCCGTTAACACCACTATCCGTCCGTTTTTGGAACAGCAAGGTATCCCCGTGCTGGGGATGTTACCGAAAAGTATTTTGTTATGCAGTGTGAGCGTTCGCGAACTGGCACAGCAGTTAAATGCGGAAGTTCTTTGCCGCAGCGATCGCCTGGATTTGATGGTGGAAAGTCTGGCAATTGGCGCGATGAATGTCAACGCAGCAGTGAAGTATTTTGGTATGCGCCGAAATATGGCGGTGGTGACAGGGGGCGATCGCGTAGAAATTCAGCAAGCTGCTTTAGAAACTTCCACCCAATGCCTGATCCTCACCGGACAATTACCTCCTCCCCCCTTCATTCTCAGTCGTGCAGAAGAACTTGAAATCCCAATTTTATCAGTTGACTTGGATACCTTAACGACTGTGGAAATTATTGACCGCACTTTTGGTACAGTTCGTGTCCACGAACCTATTAAAGTCCAGTGCATTCGCCATCTCATGGCTGAACATTTTGATATTGAGCGCTTGCTTGCTTTACTGAATTTAAATCCGGCTACAGCACTGCCTTGAAAATCCTTAATACCAAGTTTGATTCAGTGATGAAGATGGAGAGTAGGGGCACAGCAGTGCAGTGCCCCTACTAAGTTGTCTGTCACGTAAAGCACAGCTAGCCATTTTGAATTTTGAATTGCTTATGCTGTGGGTCAATTTTTTTCCGAGGGTGCAGTGGTACTCCACCAGGTAACGCTGGTTCTGGGATTTGTCGCTTCGCTTGAGCGGCTGAGGGATGAAGCACTTTAGTAAAGTGACCCTCGGACACCATTCGCAAGTAAGCTTTTGAGGCATCAGGTAAGGTTGTATCTTCTTGCTCCCAGTGAACAACTGCGGCTTCATCACACCAACGTGGCAAGTACTGCATAACTTGCCGGTGTGCGCCAGAGTTACAGTACTGTCGCATTGCTGACTCATTCTCCCAGAGAGTTACAGTCCAAGCACCTCCTTGTTTGTCGAATGTGAGTTTACCGCCTAAAAACCCAGGAGTGTTAACGGTTTGCCATGATGAGAGCGCAGAGTGCCATAAAAAGGCTGGAAAATAACGAGGCGACTTGAGATGCAAGCGTGTTACTGAAACTAATACCATTTGATACCTCTTCTTGCTGTTTAGAGTTTTGAGTTTCAAGCAATGAGTCCTGAGTGATTTTTCCTGCTTTCTGTGCGTTTTGCCTAGCAATCAGTACTCAGCGCTATTTTTTATGCAACTAATTGCTATACAATTAATTGCATATACTTCTAGTGTATTCAAAAAGTTGCATAAGTCAAGCAGGATTCTTATGGCTTTAGCTCACGCGATATTGGCATCTGTTGTTGATCGTTCCTGTAGTGGGTATGACTTAGCCAAGCAATTTGACGGTTCAGTCGGCTTTTTCTGGTCAGCAAGTCACCAGCAGATTTACCGCGAGTTGTCTAAACTCGAAGCTCAAGGCTGGATTACCTCCGAGATAATTCCTCAAGAAGGACGCCCAGATAAAAAGCTTTACCAGGTTACAGATGAGGGAAAACAGCAGCTTAAGAAGTGGATTGCACAACCATGTGAACCCACACCGATAAAAGATGATTTACTGGTTAAAATTTTTGGTGGTTATGTTGCTCAAAGGCAAACAATCCTGGAAGAGTTAGAGCGTCATCGTCAGGCTCACCAAGAAAAACTGTCTACATACAAAGTGTTAGAGCAACGATACTTCCAAAATCCGCAACAACTGCCAGAACAAGCAAAGTTTCAGTACCTGACTTTACTCAATGGTATAAGTTATGAAACATATTGGCTTGCTTGGTGTGAGCAAGCAATCCAGATATTGAGTTGAGCACACAGAAAAATAGCATAACTATATGATAAATAGCTGACAGGGAACTCCCCTGCGTCTGTTACAATAACTAGGTTGTTTAATCTGATTTTGTCCGTCTTTGAGCCAGTCAACAGACCTTATTAACGTCGATACATTAGCGCAAGAACTGGCGACAATCCAGCAAACGGGTTCTAAGCGAATTGCGTTGCTGGGTTCCCGTCATGTCCCGATTACCCATCAAACTCTCATTGAGATGATGACTTATGCCTTGGTTTTATCAGGCAATCGGATGATCACCTCTGGCGCTATCGGTACGAATTCAGCAGCCATTAAAGGAGCGATGCGGGCTGATCCGAATTTGTTGACAGTGATTCTACCCCAAAGCTTAGAACGCCAGCCTCATGAATCGCGTCATCAATTAGAACAAGTTATGCATCTGGTGGAAAATCCTAGCAATGACCATATGTCTCTTGCTGAAGCTAGTTACTTGTGTAATAAAGAGATTGTTTCCCGCTGCCAGCAACTGATATGTTTTGCATTTCACGACAGTGGTATCCTGCTGCAAACCTGTAAAGATGCAGAAGAACAAAGAAAGGTGGTGACATTATTCTACTTTGATTAATCATTTGTCATTAACTTTTGTATTTGACTAATGACTATTTTTGTATACTCTATTGCCACTGCTGCCGTAAAAGAAAGAAGTGTCAATTTTATATTGAGGAACTTCACCAAACCCGGTAACTTCTACGAAACCGGGTTTCTCGGAAAGTGCACTATCTACTAAATCAAAGTTGACAGATCAGTAGCTTATACCAATTTGAATAAAGAATGCGACACATGCAATAGACCAGTACTAGGTTCTGAGGTTGTATCTGTCGCAAACATTAATTGAATTGGTATTACTTAATAAAAATTAACATGTTTAAAAATGGTAATATATGCTACTTTAACTACTTTTCGAGTCATCGTAGATACATACCTTTATATATCAGTTTTTTTCCTCACTTAAGTGATATTACTTAAAAAAAGAGTAATAATTAATATTTTACTCTGCTCAGCAGTATTAATAAGTGATTAATAAGCGAAAAATGACTAGTTTTTGGACTAGAAAGTGAGTATGTGTTAGGTGTACCCTACAGTCATCAGTATGCTTTAGCCATTAATCCTTCTAATAACGGATAAAGTCTTTGCTGAATCAAAGTCAGAAAATCTCATGTTAGAGGTGTAATATGAAACTTTTTATTGACCGCAAAATTGCTGTTGCAGTTGCTGTAGTAATCGCTTGCCTGGGTTTCAGTGTTAACAAAATTTCGGCTGACGTTGGCGATTCCCTCCAAATCAATATCACAGGCAGAGGATCTGGTTTAAGATTCATTGGCTTAACCTCCAACAATACTCTTGTGAATATAGGTTCGAGTGGATTTGGTAGAACAATTCAAGTTCAAGTTAAGGGAATTGACGGCAACTTACAAGGTATTGACTTCCGTCCAGCAAACGGTCTGCTCTACGGTGTCACAGACACTGACAACATATACACCATTAACCTTGACGATGGTCAGGCTACGTTTGTCAGTAAACTATCTAGCAGCTTCAATGGAGGATTTCAGTCAGGGTTTGACTTTAATCCCGTACCAGACCGTCTAAGAATAGTAGGTAGCAATGACCAAAATTTCCGTACCAATGTGGATAACGGTCAAGTGATTGTCGATGGAAGCCTGGCTTATGCTACTGACGATGCCAACAACGGAGTTGACCCCAACATTACTGCTGCAGCCTACACCAATTCCGTTGCTGGAGCGACAACAACTCAACTTTTTGGTATTGACTACGACCTTGACGTGTTAGTACTGCAAAACCCACCCAATGATGGCACTCTCAAGACGGTAGGCAATCTCGGCGTAAACTTTGCACCAATAAGCGGGTTTGACATCTTTACAGACGCACAAGGCAACAATACTGCCTATGCACTGTCTGGTTCAGCCCTTTACACTATCGACCTATCCACCGGCGCTGCAAGTAAAATCGCCGACGTACCTAGAGGTAGCTTCATCGGTTTAGCTGTCACCTCCCGGTAGTCAGCCCTAAGGTTTGAAAGTGGGAAGCGATCGCGCTTTGCAGGAGATGAGGAAGATGAGCAGAATATTATGTCTTCATCTTGCTTATCTCCTCTTTAGAAATAACAGTATATTTTGAGATGCAAGCTACATTTAACAAAATGTTGAGTTGGTGCCGATCCCAACTCGCTATCGATTGAGGCTTGGCAAAAACTCATAGGCTCTGTTGAGTTCGATTCCTCCGTTGAAGATTTCTGACAGCGCCTTGCCAAATCCTTTTTGAGAGTTACCGTGAAAAGTCAGATCGGCAGCTCGCCGTGCTATGTTTGATAAACTACCACTATACGCTCAACGAGCGACTTAGGTAGACCAAAACTCGTTTGAAGCTTTTATAATTTTTGCCGCAGTAGAATTGATGGTATACATAACGGTGTTCATTTATTGAAGAAGAATTCAGCAAGTCCTGATTCAGGAGTCAGCAATGCTTGAAGTGGGGGATTGGTGACCCGCCACTGTCTTGTTGACCACCCTTCGGGTGACGCTCCTTCGTCGCTAACGCTGCGCTAACGCCAGATACCTACGGTAAGTCCTGCGGAGGCTTGAGCCAACGCGTAGCGTCTCCCTTAGGAGAGGGAGACGTCGGTGCAGTACTGGACTCACCAAATTTTCAATCTTGCGTGGGGGTCTTGAACCCGTTTATTCATCCGAGCGTCGCACAAAATACCCAAGCTGAATTCTGGCGACTGACGCCTCTATTCTATTTGATAAAAATGAATTACCAATCAAAAATGCAAAGTTTAAAATCTAGAATGTTCTATGGCTTCTACCTATTCCTTTGACATTGTGAGCGACTTTGATAGACAAGAATTGGTCAATGCTGTTGACCAAACTATACGAGATATAAAAAGTCGCTATGACCTCAAAGACACTCAAACAACCGTTGAGTTAGGTGAACAAAGTATTACCGTAAACACTAACAGTGAGTTCACCCTAGAATCTGTACACAACATACTGCGTGAAAAAGCAGCAAAGCGCAATCTCTCCCAGAAAATCTTTGATTTTGGCAAAGTAGAATCATCTAGTGGGAATCGAGTTCGTCAAGAAATCAAACTTCAAAAAGGTATTAATCAAGAAATTGCCAAGCAAATTTCTAAGTTGATTCGTGACGAATTCAAGAAGGTGCAACCCTCAATACAAGGGGACGCAGTGCGTGTAAGTGCTAAGAATAAGAATGACTTGCAAGCTGTTATCCAACGGCTGAAGCAAGAAGATTTACCTGTCGCTTTGCAGTTTACAAATTATCGTTAGTCATGAGTCATGATTTAGGACAAATGACTAAGAACTATTGGTCTAAAACTCAGTTAAAACTGTAGGGCAGGTATCTTACCTGTCCTACTTTGTAATCAAAAAAATACAGTAATGATTCCAATGGTGGGCAAAGCTTTCCAGTCAATTAACTACGTGCACCAATACTCTTTTGAAAAGCTGGACGTTCAGACACCTGCTTCATATAGTTCAATACAGCTGGGTATTGGCTAAAATCTAGCTTGAGCATGATAGGAATATAAGAGAGAATAGAGGCTACAGCCACGTCAGCAACTGTGAATTCTTTACCTAGTACGAAAGGTTGACGCTCAAAAATTTCGTTTAAAGCAGTCATCAAGCGGGGCATTTCCCGCTCTCGGTTTGCTTCTACGAAAATTCCTGGTCCTAGAGTAGCATTAGCAAACAACACCCATTGAGCTAATTCCGCTCGCTCCTCTGGGGAGGACGTAGTTTTCCCATACTTCTCAGCTAAATATAGCAAAATGGCTCCTGATTCCCAAAGTTGAAAATCACCATCAACAATTGCTGGAACTTTTCCTATCGGGTTAATTGTCAAGTACTCAGGCTGACGGTGTTCACCTGCTTGCATATCAAGCTTGACAAATTCGTAAGGAATTCCTAGTTCCTGCTATACAGAACTTGACTAAACTTGTTCAAAGCTAGCCATTCAACGAAAGTTTCCTTCAGAGGGTCTGCTTCTTGCTTCTACCAAGGGAGTCGGCTCCTACTTGTCCACAAGCGTAAATTCGGG
>JAHHHH010000033.1 GCA_019359415.1 Iphinoe sp. HA4291-MV1
TCCGAACCCTAAACACAAACAAGTAAATTATCTGTTTTTCACGCCTCTGGTAAATAGCGATCGCTAGTTTTTTTCTGAATTCTCCTTACGCACTTTTTGTCTTGATTGTCAATGCGTAAGTTCTATGATTGATACCCCGGTGTTTCTTGGGCATCTCCAACAGCAATTGCTTGGGGTATCAGGATGTGGATTGCGCTAACCTCGTCAATCGAATACTGCCCTACCTCTTTTGGAAGGCAGACAACTGGAATACCAGCATCAGCTAAAGTTTCTCTTAATGGTTGCAATCTTTGAGAAATGGCTATATCCAAAGCAGATAATTTAAGAACCACCGAAGTAACGCCTCGTATATTCGCTGAATATCCTATTTAATTCTCGTATATCTGCATTAGAAAAGCCCATAAATTCACGTTTTGGCATCTTTAAAGTACCGCGCTGATGCCAGATTGCATAAGAAGTTGCATTACGGATAATTGCGCTATCTCCTTGAAAAAGAACACTTGTGGAATTAGACATAACTCCGGTTTCAATCAAAATTGTTGAGAAACCTTTTCGAGCTATTGTTGCAGGCTTAAGGGGGGTCCAAGAAATACCATCAGGGCTAGATTGCTTGCTGAAATTATTCCTCGTGCTCACCAATTGATACTCAACCGCCTGCCGCAAAGGGATAGACACACCAAAACCTCTTTGCTTAGCTAAAAGCTGTTCCAACTGACGGAAATCAAAACTGACATCAAACACTTTTAATCCCTCCATGCGTGTTGTATGTCACTTGAAGCGTAACCTTCTCACCTAGAATCTCTACAGTCAGGGGAGAAACACCACTTTGTCCTATAGAAGTCACACGACATGTACAAGCACGCCCATTGATGATACCCAGCCCTATGTCTCCTACCTTAATTTCCTTGGGAAGAACAATAGGGTCTACGCAGTTACACTTGTAATTCTCCGTAGAAAACGAACCCTGTTCGCGTGCTTCAGAATTCCCGCCTTGGGGTTTAATCTTGAATTTCACCGGGATACTCTGACCTGTTGTCTTGACTAATCCTCTCTCATCCCGGTTGTTTTGTGTCGTAACGACATTAAACACAAATGTAGTTAATTGAAAAAGCTCTTCATCATCATAAACGGTGGACATTTCACTGACCAATGTTTAATGAACTAACAAAAATGCGAGAAAATTTAAAACCCTCTTTTACTTGATAAAAGAGGGTTTTAAGCTTATCGTAGCTTTTTTACATTGCTTTTGATTCAGGTGGAGAAAGAGGTAAACCGTATTGTTGGAAAAGTTCATGAAATTGTTTTTCTAGAAGTTTTGACATAGAAAGGTTCTGTTTTTCAGCCGCTTTCTTTAATTTGAAATGCCGTTCTGCACTCAATCTGATTGTTAATTTTTCAGTTTTATGTTTTGGTTTATTTCTTGTGCGTTTAGTCGTAGTCATACAATCCGAAAAAGACAGTACTAATATACTAGCATCATACGGACAAATAAACAAGTCTCAAATTTGTTGTTTTTTCAGCGCCTGTTGATACTCCTCCAAAAAAAGACCAACGAAAAATCTAGGGTTTCAAAAGAGAAAATTAATTAGCGTACGAAGTGTTCTCAAACTGTTCCTGCTGATTCTCCATATACCAAGCGCTTCAGAAGTTATGGAACAGATGGATTCGGAAGTGTTCTAGAAAGTGTTCCAGCTTAAAACGTATATACAGTGAGTATCACAGCCTCTCTGGAACACTTCATTCTTTATCTTATATATAGCGTAAAAATATAATAATAAATATAATAAATAAGAATATAATAGCAATAAAATAAAATATATACATATATATAAGCTATATAGAAAAATCGTTTTGAAGTGTTCCAGAAGCTAGAATGCTTGCCTAGTAAAGGTTAGAGCAGGAACATTTATCTGTTTCAATTTGTTCCAATCCGTTCTATCTGTTCCAAAAGATGGAACAGGTACTTTTCATCAGTTCCAAGATTTTCAGAATTCAGCACAAATAATTGAGAATGGCTTCGCCAAGAAGAGGGGGGTATCAGCAGGAGCGCCGGATATGCGAAGCTAGAAGCAAAAGGTTTCAAGTTATGAGCGCAGCCGTGGGGAGTGTCAACAATACTGATACCCCTAGAAGCGATTTCAGGTAGTTCTACCTGTACTGAAGGTACTACTTTTGGTTTTATCGCTCGTGGCGGTTTTTATGGTGATAATGCACCGGGAAGTGGACAAGTAATATCTTTAACACGTTCAGCACTCTTATATTTTTAATTGACAAGCACGGACAAATAAGTTAGTGTGAAATTGCTCTAAGGGGTTGGAGCATTTTTTCATTAGACATTATTCATTGAGGTTGAGGTAACATGAATACACAGCAAGTACTTTCTAACGGGAAAGCTCAAGTTTTATTGTCTTTTGATGTATCTTATAACAAAGCTTTATGTGTAAAACTACTTGGGCATAAACCCACAGACCTAGAAACAGGAAAAGCTCAGAAGTATTTCACAAAAAATGTCGGGATAAAAATTTTTACTTCAATTTCCGAATTTGCAAAATTTTTATCTGAAGGGCATACTTTTTATACTGGAACTTTTAAAGAAGGCTCAACATCAGCAAAAATTCCGAATGTAAGTCATAGTAATGTAATTTTTTATGATTTTGACTCTTCGGTACAAATGGAGGAAATTTTAAAACATCCATTTGTACAAAAGTACGGAGGTATCATTCAACCATCTTATAATGCAGATTTAACTAAAATACTGAAATTTCATCTTTTATTTTTTACCAATCGCTCTATTAATACAGAAGAATATAAGATTCTTTGGAAAATTGGAGCAAAAGCTTTAGGATATGAACTTGATCCAAGTAAGAAGGGTGCAAACAATCTTTGTTACGGCAGCCCTCATAAACCTATTATTATCAATATGGTTTCCCGTCTCCCTGTTGATACCCTTCTTGCCCAAGAGGCTAAAGAGCAAGAAGAACAGGAGAAACAACAGGCTCAACAAACTTCTGGAGTTCCGAAGACAACTGAGGTACTGACTAACCAAGTTTTAAAACATCTTTATGCCCATGTTTTTGAAGAAAAATTAGACAGAGATATAAACAAATTATATTGTTTACATTCGCATAATCTGATACCCACAGAGTTGACAGCTTTGGATAGAGCCGAGGGTATCAAAGAGAAGTATGAGGGGTCCAATCCTTTCTCACCAACGGATGCTAGCAAGCGTTCGTTTGTTGTATCTGTTAAAGAAAATCAGTTACCCGGTTTTTTTGATAGGTCCAATAATTTTGTTTCTCTGAATTCCGAGGGGAAGGAAAGGCATGGAGACAATTTTTTAAGATATTGGCATGAAATGCATCTTAAAGCTAAAGTCTCACCTTATCCAGCAGATTTTAAACAGGTTTTTAAACAAGTTGTTAAGGACATCTGTAACCATTTTGATGTTGAAACTTTTGATTTTCGGAAAAAAATTGACTTAGATGTCGTGACTGAATTTCTCAGGGGACAGTTAGACAGAAAAGTTTTTAAACCTCAATGGGAGAATAATGTTGTGTTCATGTATGACGAAAAATGCAATACATGGAATTATCGACAAAAAAATGACAACATTTATTCTGATGTTCTTTCTCCCATCATTCACCAACAATTTGGACGAGAAGTAGCTGAAAATTTTAAAGTTCAGAAGCATGTAATGACTTGGTTCAATGTCGTGCATTGGGATTGTTTAGTTTCTCCTAAAATTGAAAATTTGGACTACATACCGTTTATCAAAGGTTACTATGACCTAAAAAATTATCGGTATGTTGATACCCCTTCCGAGCATGTCTTTAATTTGTCAAGAGTTGAATACAGTTATCAAGAAGTTTCTGATAATGACCCCGTTCTTCTTGCTTTTAAACAACACTTTAAAGATTGGTTAAAAGAAGATATCCTTGCTGAATTCCTTCTTCTGTGGACGCAATTGTGCTGTCAGAGGCAAGCCTATAGAACTGGAAGCATGGTAGGTCTTATCGGTGACCCGAACACCGGAAAGAGTACTTATTGTATGTTTCTTCTCGAACTCTTCGGTTCACAAGGTCTTAGCTCTATGGCAAAGTCTTTGGATGCTGATACCCTTATGAGCAAATCAAATAATCACGCAACAGCATCTTTAGAGAATGCTTATGTCGTTGTTTTAGAGGAGATGGTAGGAAATTCTAACTACACAGACATTAATAAATTAAAAGCATTTACAGGACAGCGTAAAGGTATTCCAAGTTCAGTGAATCCAAAAGGGTTTAAAGAGCGCCCAGTACTTCATCGTTTAGGTTTGGTCTGGAATAAGCAAGATATGGTAAATGTTCCTGGAACAGACGCAGGGTTTTTCCGACGAAATTTAATTTTAGAGTTCAAAACCAAAAAACACTTTAATCCAAAAACTGGAAAGACTTTTGATTTTCTTCGACAAGCAGAAAATCTCTTAAAAATTTATTGCTGGTGTATTCAACAGAGTATTGAAAAAGCTCTGAACAGAGTGGAAGAATTAAAGGACCATAAGATTTTTCAAGAGTTTAAAGTAAGAGTCAGAATGGAGAATTGCTACATAGCTCAATGGTTGGATGAAATGGTTAACATTACAAATCTAGAAACCGATTTTGTGTCAAGTTCTGACCTTCAACAAAGCTATGAGCAATGGGCTGAACAAAATAAGGCTACTTCATATGGTAAGAAAAAATTCTTTGTAGAATTCAAAACAATTGCGTCAGATAAAACCCTCGGTTTTGATTGGGATGAAAAAGATAGTGTTACGAAAACGATTAACGGAGTCAAACAGCGAGGGTATACGGGAGTAAAATTTAAGGTCGAATCGGAAACTTCTGGATTTTAGCCTTGACGAAAGCTAACATATTTGTTAGATTTAAAATAATACATTAGCTTGTATTCATAGTTTGATACTAAACCTCAATTCTTTAACCCTCTGTCCGCTAGAGGGTTTTTGTTCTGTGTGGGTATCAATCGGTAACCAATGTTTATCCAATTTTATCATTGTCATTGTCTTCGTTTTCTTCCTCCTCATCTATATTTTCGTCTTCTAAATTAATTGGTTTTTGCTTTTTCTTAAAACATTTAAAAGTCAGTTGACTATCTTTTTGTATTTGTTTCTGTTTCTTAACTGCTTGAAACAACATGTTTTCCTCCAAGATTTTGAGTTATAAAATCAAGACAATTTTTTGAAGAAGACTTTACGAATATTTTGTATAAAGTGATATCTTCTATCTGAAGACTAGAGTGCAAAGACAATTAGCCCGACAAGAACATTGCTGTCCAGGAAGAGGCAATTGACCAATTCCTACCCAATCTTGATTTGCATATCGTATACACTCTTCACAGTGTTCTGCTTGTCCCAAGAGACGTTTCATTTGCGTCTTACCGGACATCGCTTCACGCTTAAGTTGAAGGGTATCAGCAGTAAATCGTCCTGCTTTAGCGTAAAGTTCTAATCTGTGCGTCACCTGAGCTAGTGATTGACCTGGAGCTTCTTGAATTAGATACTTCAGCCCAAATTGTTTACCTGTTACCTCGTCACGCCCTTGATAGTATTGCTTTTTCAATAAACTACCAATTTGACCTAAATCAGACTCGGTTAAACGGTCTACACCTCCAACGGATAGAATAGCGTGAGAAACATGGATACGTTTGAGGGCATCAGCTAACTCAACTGATACCCCTAATTTACAATTTTTAATGTTTGTGGCAAGGCTAACAAATTTTTTCTGTTGTTCTGCTAAATACTTACGTTGTAAGACCAACACAGATTCTCTACTGACAAAACGGCGGGTGTCTTTCCAACGGTATCGCTTAACAGCAGAGTCGAAGAAGATTTGTGTTGGAAGAATTGCGTCAAGAGAAAGCATTTAGACTAATTAAGATTGAGCGTTTGCTGGTATTCGGCTTTTTTCTAAAGTTTCTGGTCGAGAAGATACAAAATCATAAGTATCTAGTTTTTGGCAGGCTGCAAGTAAGTCTAAATTAGTTGTTTTTGTTATGTCTTCAATAAGGTGTCCAAAATGCCCGTAAGAATCACTAAGTAGGGTTTTTACATCTTCTACTAATAATGAAAATCCTTTGAGATTTGCAGATACTACTTTATCTGGGTCATCATGTTCTGTTGTAATTTGTACTTCTTGGTCCGAGTTTCTTCTACGTATAATAATTTCCATACATTTGTCCTATTCTCTCGTTAATATTATACCCACAATGAAATTAAAGTGTTCAGGGTCTTTTTGATATAACCGTTTCATTGCTATGTGACTATGAAAATGTTCACCCCCCATTGCTACAACTTCTGTAGTTCCATTAAACTTATTCCCGTAAATCTTTCCCACATAAGGATTTATAAATTTTCCGGGAAGAGCAAATTCATTAGCTTCATAATTTTTGTTTCCAGTTATTATTCTCAATTGTTCTTCATATTGTGATGTAGCGCGACTGTTTCTAAAAGCGTTAGCTGCTTTAGTAACATTTTCACTTCCATATTCAACATGGTGAAAAAATTCATGTAAATGTGTTGATTTTTCATACACATTACCCACATCAATGACTTTAGTTAGCTTGCTAGCATAAGCTCTATCATCATCAGCAAGCATAAAAGTAAGGTTTTTTGACCCTTGTCCACCAGTTAACTGAAAAAATTCTATTTGATTCTGTCGAACAACTTTTCTTACTTCTTCATTTTGAATATTCTTTAAATTTATTTGATCAACAAGTTTAGTTGCTTCTTCTACAGATATACCTCTCTTTATCAAATCTTGTCTTAAATTATTAAAACCTTCATCAACTTTTTTATTTCTCTCCAGTATAAAATTTGTATATTCTTCTCTTGCTTTTTCAGATGTCATTTCAGCTTCTTTTAAATCTTTTAATAAAACTTTCTTTCCATTGATTTTCTCATTTTTACTTCTAGCTGCATTTATCTTTATATAGTTATCATAAGCATCTTCTTTCTTTGTATACAAAGCTTTCTCTTCTTCTTTTCTAAACCAAGTGTCATCAATGTGTTTTTTAGTCAACTTATTTCCTGTTTTTATTAAAGAGTTATAATCCGAACGGTCCGTATTTTTGACTATTTCAGTTAATTCTTCGTCAAGAATTTTCTTCTTTGTTGTTTTCGGTTTACTAGGCTTTGGTTCTGGTTTTGGCTCCTTAATTTCTACTTTCTTTGTTCTTCCAGTTTCAAAATGTTTTTTTCCTTCAGGATGATTACGGATAGCCTCACGCCATGATTCCCGTTTTTGTGCGTTCTTAGGCTTCTCAATCCCATGTTTTTCAGCTATCGCTTTTAGTTGAGCGAGATTTGTTTTGGAAGTGATTTTTTCAGTTGTTGTCGTTGTTTTTTTACCCGTACTACCCCCGGAATTTGCACCTCCACAGGCAGTAAATCGTCCATTGGCATCTCTGCAAAGATTTCCTTTTACCTTTTGCCCACCTTTCCCTTTGTCTAAATTTAATGAATCTTGATTTATTAAATTTTGTAATTCCTGAGTAATATTTACAATATTTTGATAAGTATCCAAAGCATTAGGATTTTGAACAAGATAAGCTTCTTCAGCTTCTTCTTCAGATTGATATCCCACTCCATAAATAAATCTTCCATTATCTTGAATTTCAAAAATTTTTGTTTCAAAGGGGAGGGTATCAATATCAATATCTTCTGCCTTTGCAAAATATTTTTTATCTATAGAATCTTTTTGATATTTCTTTTGTAAAATTTCTTGAGCAATCTTAAGAATTTCATCTTCAGTTATCTCTGCTAATCTGTCCCACTCGGCATCCGCCAGATTCACAGAGTCTGTTTGTGTTATTTGAGGTTCTTGTGGTTCCGGGGACAAATTAGCTTTTCTAAATGCCCCATCATTTAAAGCAATATTGAGCGTAAATTTATCCCCCTGATACCCCTCTCTTGCTTCTTCAGGAGTGATGACACCTGCGGTGATAAGCTTGGCTGTGCGGTCGGCAGCCTTCCCCTCTAGCTCAGCTTCTTCCATTGGAGTCATTTCAAATCGGAAAGGGATTTCCACGGTGAGGGTATCATCAGGCATCCAGACAACAAACACCTCTTGATAATGTCTCAACCACTGATTAACCGTCCAAGTGTGGCATCGTTTTGCCCATAAGAAACGCTGAACTAGTTGGTTCTGTGTCCCACTTCCAAGGGAATTTTTAGGGCTATCCTCAAAAAGAATATCGTAAGGGTAATCAGTTTCAGAAACGAACAAATCCTTAATTTCTAAAACGACTTCTCGGACCCCAGCAAGTGTTTGAGAAATAAAATTTATAACCTCAGAATCTTTATCGTAAGCGATTAATTTTTCAACCGAACGATTAGCATTAACTGAAAGTAAACGATGTAGGATTTGGTTTCGACCTTTTTCACTCACAAGTTTATCAGCTAGTTTATTGATTCCAATTGTGAGGTAAGAAATGTTTGAAAGGATATCTCTAACTAAATTATTGCTTTGAATATAGTTGTTATAAGTTTGATATAACCCAACAAGAACAGAATCAGCATAATTTACGTTTTCGGGGTTTTGCTCTTTTAAGTAATTTTTTTGCCCAACCCACCGACTTATTTTAGATTTGTGAAATCTAATTTTTTCCTCTTTTCCAACATAAAAGTCACCTTTGAGTTTTAAATCAAAATGAATCTCATAACCACTTAGTTCAGAATTTGGTTTGATTGGTTGGTTATCATTTGTGTCATCAAATTTTAAAAGTAAGTATACTTGAGCATATAATCGAGCAAAAATTGAGGCATTTTCAAAAGCGTTAAGAAGGATATCATCATTTTCATTAACAATAGTCCCATTCTTTCGTTTCAGTTGATACCCTAATGTTTTGGCTTCCGCAGGATATCGAGTAATTATTTTTCTAATTAAATTAGAGCTACGAAAAAGCGTTGTAATGTCTTCTGTTCCAAGAAGAGTTTTATCGTCGTCCCAAATATTTTTCTGTTTAAAATTCGGATTGAAACTTCCATTAAACATTCTAAGGACTTCAAAAAGCCCATTAGAATCTTCATTCAAATCCTGTTCTTGTATCCCCGTTTCGGTAACCATTGTTTAACCAACTACCATAACTGCTATATCCAAATTTCCGCCTAGTTGATTCAGTAAGTCATCCACAACAAAGCCTGGTGGAATTACAGCCCCATCTGGAGGAGGATATTTGTCATATCCTGCTTGCATATTCAGCAATCCTTCGATAACAAAATCCTTCTTTTGATATTGAAAAGATACATCATCAGCACGGTTAATGGCTTGATAATGTGTCCAAATAAGAAAAGCTGCCACAAAGTATGGACGGTAGCCATTTGACCCTTTACTTGCCTCTAAGAGGTCTTCGAGGGTATCAACATTGACCCTCGGATTGAGAAAGTTTTTAGCTATGTTACTAGCTTTGTCAATATCATTTATTGGGTTCATAAGATAATTAGTTGGTCATCAGGGATTTGTGTCAAAGTAAAGGAGAGTTTAGCTTCTGCGAGTTCTCCTGTTGGGAACCACATTGTTTCATTTCTTGTAATATTTCCAAGCAAACAGGGTGAAAAAGTACGTTGATTCCAGCGAAAAGCTAGAGCAGGTGGAGAATACGCATTAGTATCAGGTTCAGCAAGTTGTTGAAACTGCTCAATATATGGAAGTAAATTTCGATTCTGCCAAAGGGTAGAAAGCGGAAGATTATTGATACTCATTACCCAATTATCAGAACCAGAATATTGCAGATATGGAGGAGAAAAGGGAGTATTAGCAGATGTATAATTGTTTGCTTTTGTGTAAGAGATTTCTGTTGGCATAGTTAAAAATTCCCAGACAGATTGCCCGTCAAGTCGTGCGAGCAGAGCGTAGGAACCTTTAAAACTCGTTGTTTGTGGGAGTTTGTTTATTACTGATGGATTCATGCCAATCGAGCCTCTAGTTCATTAGCCAATCGATTCTCTAAAACTTGGATAACTTGTTCAGCAATATTTTGTGGGTTATCTCCAGATATTTGTAGTAGAATACTTCCTTGCCCAAAATTGACATTTACAGCACTCTTTTGTCCACGAGTATAAGTATTATTAATTAAATTATCTAATTGATTTTTTCTTAAAATTGTTTCACTAGTATTTGCAATAACTAAATCAGAGTTTACTGGTTTCCTTTGAGTCTCCACAGCTAAAGCTGGAATAAAACCATTTGCAGCTGTTGATATTTGTCCTTGGTAACGGGCACTCCCAAATAATCCACTAACAAAATTCCCAACAGATCCTATAATATTTGCTGCGGGATTACCTGTAACTCTCGCTGCTGTAGATGCAACACTGATACCCGTACTTATTGAGCTAGTCGGATTAGTGTTTCCAAGAACCCCTTGAAGATTATTTGTTGCTCCAGTCACAAAACCTTGGATAGGTTTAATTACAGAATCAATCAATTGATTCACCGCATCAATCGCGGTTTGAATTCCAGTTCTAATAGCATTGAAAGCATTTTGAGCACCCTCTGTGATACTCTTTCCCGTATCACTAACCAATTTTACAAGATTATCCCAATCCGATTTATAAAAAGCTAATAAAGAATTAAATTTCTCACTTAAAAAGGTTGTTATAGTATTCCATTCTTGCTGGTAAAAAGCAAAAACAGGTTCAAAATCTTGCTTAATAAATCCAGGAATACTTTGTAAAAAAGTTCCTAAATTTGCAAATTCCGTTTTCCAAGTAGCTGTTATTGAATCCCAATTGTCATAAAAAAGTTTTGTGAGAGCGACAACACCTAGAACAATAGCAGCTCCAAGAGCCAATGGGATACCTCCAGCAATTGCAACAATACCGCTTACAATAATGCCTCCTACAGTCGCAAGCACACCTGTAACAACAGGAAAAAGAAAAGCTCCAAGAGCGACAGCAGACCCAATAGCGTAAAATTTCCAATCTAAGTTTGCAAAAAAACTGGCTAATCCGGATACCAAACCAGTTAAAATTGCACCATAATTTATTTTGGCTGTCGCTGCTAAAATGCCGTCTAAAATATTATTTGCCAATGTTGCTAAAAATTTGCCCGTAGCTATGCCAAGTGCTTGAGATTGCCCTTTACCCAAACCAGAAATAGTTATAACAAAACCTGAAATATAAGCGTTAAACACGTCTACAGCAATTTTAAAATCTTTCATTGGGTCTGTTCCCACTAACCCAAAAAGGCGTGCAAATTGAGCTAATAACCCTCGTTCACCAATGATTAAATCAAGTGTTGTCTGAAAACTCGTGTACACACTTTGATACCCATTCAGAGTATTGTTATCCAAGTCACGAGTTAAGCTGAAGATACCTATTTCAGGGTCAAAAAGGGAATCCATAAAGGATGATATCTTAGCTTTTGACGTACTTTGTAACCGATTAATTGCGCTTTGAGGAAGCGCTTTATCAAGGGCTTTATTCAATAATTCAATACGTTCAAAAGCTGATAAATCTCCAAAGCCTTTTTTACCGGAAGTCTTAAGTCCTTCTTTAAGCGCGTTCCTAAGTGCTGTATTATTTCCAAAAAATTGATATGTACTAAGTCCTCTTTCACCAGCTATCCCACCACTTAAATAAGCTTGGATAGCCGCTTGGGTAACTCCTAAATTAGTGTTACTAAGCTCTGCTGAAAGAGCAATTTTACTAGAAGATTTTAACAGTGTGTCTCTAATTTGGTCTGTAGACCGTCCGGCTTTCTTGTATGCTTCAGCATAGTCATCAATAATTGTTCGAGAAATCTTAACAATATTTTCAGAAGTGGTCGGTAAATCTCTTCCAAGAATCGCTACATCTTTATTAAATCGTTGGACAAATATTGAAGCTTTATCTTCACTCAAACCAAGTGTATTAATCGCAGTATTAACTGTATTAAGATTTTCAACTTCTCGCTCAATCCCTTTCCCTATTTCACTACTTAATTTAGCAAAAGCAAGCCCTACAACTGCCGCTGTTCCTGCTATAAGAAGTAGTTTATTATTCAACAAATCAAAAGCAGAAACCCCATTTTGTGCGGCATTATTTGCAGCAGTTCCCGCGTTGGCTAAAGCACCAGCTAATCCAGATCCAGCAGCTTTTGTTGCTTGTCCAACACTTGTTTTAAAAGCATTAAACTGAGTACCCAAAGTCCGAAAAGCGTTAGCTGTTTGATTTTGGGCTTTTAAAATTACATTAACTACGGTATCAGCCATCAGGAATTATCAATAATAAAATACACCCAACATGGAGCAAATTGCTTAAGTAACCGGAGTATCAGCAGGTATTCTGGACTTCCTACAGTATACGATGGAGGAACTTTAATCAAGTAAGAAAACGGGTCACTGGCAAAGTAAGCTGGGATTGTTGATACCCCTAAAATAATACCAGTTTGGGGTTTGAGTGTAGCGTTTAAACCATAGATAGAAAATAAAAATGGTAAGATATCTCTATTACCACGATTACGCCAGATGTAACTAGTATTCTTTAATAATTTTCTCTTAATTAATTCGGAAACAGAAGAATCCCAAGATTCCCCCCAGCCAGCCCAACGAGCAAGAGTATCCAACCATTCAACTTTACAAGTTTCAGGGTCTAAATAATATGTTTCAAGATTTTCTAGTAACTCTGTCCAAAAATCTATTCTATCTGATACCCCTCTTGTGAGGGCATCCGAGATTTCAAACTGTTCTAAATCTTCTTGATATGTTTGTGGAAGTTCGTTTGTAACTGTACTCATATGAGTGATTTAAGCTTTCCATTAAGATACAAAACAGGTTCTGTATTATTAGTTGAAAAGGTAGAGGATATAACTTTAAGTCAGGGTCAGCATTTACTTTCTACTATTACAGGAGAACGTTTATTAAATGAAAATTTTGGGATTCCTTTGGATATTTTCTATCATACGGGAATCCCAGAAATTCTAACAGAAAGAATTAGATTAGCCTTTAAACAATTAAATAATATTCAAGCGACTATCAAAATTAAATCTTATCAACAAGGAAAGCTATCTTTAGAAATTTCTTTCAATGTCCTTCAACAAACTCTTGCAGTAACATTTTTAAATGGCTAATCCAGATATTGACACTACAACAGCACAACAATTACTGCTTGAAGCACAGGAGAAAGCAAAAGAGGTATCAGCAGGGAAACTCTCCGATTTCTCTGTTGCCTCACCTGTTACAGCCTTGTTGGAAGCCGTAGCCATTATTGCAACACGTACACAAACAGTGGTCAATGGACTGTCTACAAGCATTGAAAACAACAGAATTGCTATTTTTGGAATAGAACGACAACAAGGTACAGCAGCAACCGGAAGTATCAAAATAACCCTAGATGCCCTTTACTCAGAACCATTTTTCTTAGCCAAAGGCTTTGATTTAACGATAGATGGAATCCCATTTGAAACTGTTACAGACCTAATAATTCCTGCATATACATCATCTGGAACTGTTTCTATCATTTGTCTAGAACTGAGCGACAGGGGAAATTTACCCATTAGCGCAACAGTTTTTTATCAACCTGTTAGTAAGGTTAGCACGATTACTCTAATAAGCTCTACAAATGGAGGTATCAATGTTGAGTCAGATGCTGAATGGCGTCAAAGAGTTTACACAAGCATTCGACAACGTGATACCCTCATTTCTGAAGAAGATTTTGAGGTAACAGTAATCGATTATCTTGGTGCTGGGTCTACAGCAGTCGCGATTGGACGGTTAAAACAAGACCGAGTCACCTACGCAAATGGTTATGTTTCTGTCTTCGCTCTCAATGCTAATGGAAGTCTCCTTAATGAATCTCAACTGGCAGAATTAAATTCTTATTTAAACCAAAAAACTGCTATGGCTTATGTCATAGTGAGTTCTTTAGACTTATTCACTATTACATTAACTGTTTATGCAAGTTTTATATCTGGGAATGCTCCAGACACAATAGCTAATGAAATTAGAACTGTGTGCTTTAATTACTTAAAACCAGGGCAATTAAAACCTGGTGAACAAATATTAAATAAAGCTATAGAAAAAAGAATACAAGATATTTCAGGTATTAAAGAAGGTGTTGTATCCGTTTTAATCAATGGTCTAGCTCAACCTCAATCACTCCCCAACGCTTGGACTGTAGGGAATCTTACACATTTGACCGTTAACCTTACCTCCACTGATACCAATTCGACACAGTTATTTACTTACAATTTTGATAGTTGAGTAACCAATGGTTACTGAATCAAGGCACACGCCAAGCAACAACAGTGCTATTTTCTCGGACACGGCATTGAGTCCCACTAGTTAAATAAACTTTTATTGTAGCTTGTTGAGCAGTGGTTAGTATGATAGGTTCGGCATTTTCAGCATTAAAAACCAAATCTCCAAATGCAGAATAACCTTGCTGTAAGGCTGTTCCAATTTCTTGACCATCTACAAAAAGTGAAATTTTACCACTCATTTCTGGAGTGCTAGCTGTGGCAAGGGTATCAACACGTATCTGACATTGAAACTTGTATTTCCCTCCTTGTGGTGGGGTGAAAACGCCTCCTGTATTAAATCCACTACCTTGAAGAGATTCAAATGGAATCGTGTAATAAACGTCTCTACCAGGAATATTATAAACGGCTGTTTTTTTAGCAACAGCTATTTGTTGCCAAGAACGAGAATCAGCATAAGCAATTGTTGCATAACCAGACAAATTGATGGCTTGTTTTACCTCAAAGAGAGGAAAATTTTGGATACTACTGATACCCACCCCCGTAGCAACAACCTTTGCAAGTTCTAACCCAACAGCCGGTCGAGTTGTAGAGACGAGAACCTGACCAGAATCATTAATATAAACATAGCTTGTGGCTGATGCTGGAACAGTGAGTGTAGTTGGAGAGACTACAATAACCGAGGCTCCGGTAGTTTTAAAACTCCCTCCGGCAACCGAAACAGTCAGCCCTCCTGTAGGTGTGACCTGAAAAGCTTGTGAAAGTTGCGCTTTTAAATCGGCTAATTGTTGTTGTGCAAAAGCAATTTCCTGCTCTATCGCGGTAAATTTGTCTTTCACTGAGTTTGACCAAGCAGGCATAAGCCGGTCATTGTCTTGTGCCGTCTGTGTAATACTTGTTAAATCCATATTTTTTCTGCTAAAAGGATTGAAATTGTTTATCGATTTTAAAAAAGCTTAGGAGGTTTGCCAAATAAGTAAAAAATTATTTGCTCCTCCGCCACCACCAGGAGCGATAGAGTTACCAGAACTTTGCATAGGTGTGCTCCCTGTACCCCCAAGTTGTTGAGAATCCACAAGGGCACGAACTTGATAAACTTCTCCAGCGACCAGACCTGACTGAAATGTCCAACCATCTCGCCTAATCTGCCAAGAATCATTTACAGTCGGAAAATTATCCAGATAAAAGTCTCCATAGTCCGTCCCTGAAGGGCTAGAACGAGTTAGGATAGCTCGGACAATTCCTCTGGTCTGGTTTCCGGCAAACGCCCCATTAAGTTGAAAAGTCTGTTTTGTATAAAAAAGATAATTTCCATTTATCGGGACAGTAAAATTTCCATTTGTATCAAGAACTGTTCCAACATTAATAACACGATTATCCCAAGCAATAATCGCTCGCGTAGCCAACGAGAGACTTAACTGGGCAACCCGTCGTGCGTAGACAAGAGGGTCACCCAATTTTGCAAAAGCAAGAGCCGCGATCGCATCTTCGACATATTGAGCCGTAGGTACTTCTTTTGGTTTGTCTGTTGTGGCTACAGGATACGAAAGAGTATCACGTTTGGTGGTTCCTGTAAAAGTTGCGTTCGCCCTTGGGGCGGCTTCTGCTTTCGTATAATAATTTGATAAATCAGGATTTGGGATACTGCTGATAGCATCTTTAACATCCCCTCTAGCAGCAGCCTCAGAACTGCCATTCCAAGTTGCTGGAGAATATCCTACAATTTGCGCTCCAGTACCTCCCGCATCCCCTTTCAAGGCTATAGCTTGCCAATAAGTATTTGCATAAGGAGAAACAATCGGCGGGGTCTGACCGGAACCAGATGATGCATTAATCCAAACATAACTATTTCCGTTATAAAAAGTGATGTCATTAAGGGTATAAGTGGTCCCCGCTTGATATCCTCCTTTGATGACAAATTTAGCGCTTATTCTATTCTTATAGGTCGGGTCTAAAGTAAGTAAATCAGCAATCCGGAATGTACTTATATCGAGATAGGGCTGTTGAGTGGAAATTCCCACAAGAGAACCAAATTCTACCACTGTTCCAACATTTGGAACAACCGCATGGAAAGCAGGTAAAGCAGATTGATAACTGTTGGTCACAACACGGTCAAGCCGTTTACTTGTTCCATCATGGATACTTCCTGTATACCAGAAGGTATCTGTGTGTTGATGGTATGCACCTTCGTAAAGAGTGCCATCTAAAAAATAAAATTTAATCGTTTGGACAGATTTTAGAACTTCTGTAGTGTAGGTAATTCCTTCAGTTGTCACACCTCCAGTACCTACATTTTGTGATTGAGGAACTGTCCCACTAAATGAGCTATTTGTAATTGTTAATTCAATAGGTTGACTAATGATTGTGTCAGGATTTGTTGATGTGTCCACCCATACTGCGTCTGGAGTGAAACGGACAATTCCATTAAATGGAGTTCCGTTGAATTGTCCTTGAATGGTTGGCATAAAATTAGTTTAAAGTATTAATATACCCTGTCTATAGTGTACAAAAATAAAGGTTGAAAGAATTATGGGAGAAGCGAAAAGGAGAAAAAATTTAGACCCTACTTATGGTCAAAGTAAATATTATATTCCAAAATCTTCAGAAGATTATATTGAAAAATGTTTTGAATTTTTTGGTGGTCTTGTTAGATTCTACGTATGGAAGAACAAAATTTATGCCGGAAATCATGATGGAAATATAAGAAAACCTATCGTACCATATCAAGAAGCTTCTCAATATTCAGAACAAAAAGAATTAATGGATGTAGCAGCCGAAGATTTAGAAGGGAGAGAAGATGGCGCTTGGGTTATATCATCAAAATTAACCAAATGGACACATTTACCTTTATCCTTTTCAGAAAGACTTGCCATAGCGCCTTATGATGAAAATGTATTAAATAATCTTCCATCTAATCTTCCTATGGCTCCAGTCTTACCACTTTTAGAAACTATTGAAAAACAGAAAAAAGAAACAGAAGTAAAAAAACAAGATTTTCAATGTCTTGAAAATCCAGAAAAAATTATTGATGATTTATTTGATGGACAAGCAGTATCGAGTTCAATGGTTGCAGCAATAAATTCAGCGTTAAATAAAGACCCGAAAAATTGCGAGTTTTGTATACGGCAAGCTTTTTCATGGTCTGGATATGTCTCAATTTCAGAACGAAAAGAAAGACTTGAAAAAGCTGGGGTAAAGTTAAGAAAAATGAATAGTAGTGCAGCCACAATATTACAAGACTCCTTGAAAAAAGTCTTAGCAAAATAAAAATGTATGTACATCAGAGTCCCTATAACCCGTGTAACAATAGGTAAAAAACTAAGTTTTGAAACGGGAGATGGGTTACTTGAAAGTGTCGAAGTTTCTAACTCAGAACAGGAACGAGCAAGTTCTTGTTCTTTTAGTTTCTTCGACCCTCAATTGAGATTTCTTAATCTCTTTATGACAAATTTTCAAACAGTTGGTGGAATACTGATACCCTCCAACTTGTTGGAAGACCCAACGAAAACAGTGACAACAACCACAGGAGGAGTATCAGCGAGTAACATAACTGGAAATTTAAGAGGAGATGATTTAGCCAAAGCTATCATTGTTGAATGCCGAAAAGATGGCGTTACCATGCCCGAACAGATAGCCTATATCTGTGCAACTGTGCAACGAGAAACAGATATGGGGCGTATCATGGTTGAACAAGGTAGCCGCGAATATTTCAACTATCTTGAAGGACGTTCTGATATAGGAAATACAAGCCCTGGAGATGGTTTTACCTTCCGTGGGCGCGGCTTTATCCAACTTACAGGAAAAATCAACTATCAACGCTGGTCCAAAATTTTAGGAATAGATCTAGTAAATAATCCTGACCTCGCGGCAGAACCACGCTATGCTCTTCCAATTTTGGTCATCTCCATGCGCGATGGACTGACCACAGGACGAAAACTGAGCCAATACATTCGACCGGGGTCTATTGATTTTTTCAATGCGCGACGGGTGGTCAATGCCCTTGACCATGCCGCAGACATCGCGGGATATGCCCGTCAATGGTTGGCAAAACTTCCAGCCTTAAGCACATCATTGCCGACTACAACCGCAACTACAACAACCCCAACACTCGCCAGCACCGCGACAATTCAAAGAAACAATCAAACTGTAGATGTTAGCCAAGGTATTTTAATAAGGGTTGAATTAGGATTCAATGACAGTGCAAATGCTACGATTTTTGATTACCTACTGACAGGGGTATCAGGAAGTAACGATATCCCTCATGTGACAAAGATAACTGGGCGACAAGTACGATACGTCATCAGCAAAACCCCTAAAAAATTTACAGTACACAGAAACACAAGTATTAAGCAACTTGTTACAGCAATTGCTCAAAAAGTAGGAGCTAACGTTTCAATTGCTGATACCCCAGAAGTAAAAAAAATTTACGATGCCATTCGTCAGCAAGAAACTGATTACCAACTTCTGCTCAAACTGGCAAAGCAAAATGGGTTTTTTGTTCGAGGAGATGCCACAACACTTAAATTAGAGCAATTGAAAGCAGACGAGAAAACATTTGAGGTGAAGCGTGAGGCTCTACTTTCTGCAAACTGGGGTGAGGAGGCGAGTTCAGACCGGGTTCTAGTGGGACAAGCTGTACAAACAATTCAAACAACACAGATACCTACAGCGCAAACATCTAACACACAATTCATCTCACCGACTACCGGCATAATTTCACGCGGCATTATACCGGATGTCCATTATGGACTGGATATTGCTAATGACACAGGTACTCCGGTGGTAGCTGCTGCTGGAGGAACTGTGACCTATGCGGGATTTAATGATGGGGGGTATGGAAACTTAGTTATTATTCAACACAATGCAACAACAGAATCCCGTTATGCACACGGGCAAAGAGTATTGGTATCAGTGGGGCAACAAGTAAGTCAGGGGCAAGCAATTCTTATCATGGATTCTACAGGAAATTCCACCGGACCTCACTTACATTTTGAAGTTCGAGTGAACGGGAAAACTATTGACCCCCTTACAGTTCTCCCACCTCTGGTAAATGGACGAATGGTAAGCAGTGGACGAACACCCAACAGCGATGCTAATGATACGGCTATAGTAGTCAGCAACGTCACACCAGGCATCCAAGCTTTAACTGCCAAGGCAGATGAAAGTAAAGGCATTGGAAAAGGATTTACAGGAGACTTGACAATCCTGACGGCACGCCAACCGGAAGCACTACAAATTCAACCAGGGAATATCATTAAGATTGCGGACAATGCTGGATATGGTGGAGCGCTCACCAGAGAATACAGAGTAGAAAGCATTCGCCACACCTACAACAAATCAGGACTCGTAACTGCAATAAGTTTCTATCTTCCCGTTTCCGTCAAAATTCGGGCAACACAGACCTCTACAGCCTCCTCCATAAGCATTTCAGGAGGGGTATCAGGAGGAACACCAATACCTAAAAAGACTGGAACTTATATGTACTACTCACCCACTGGACAAAAAGATGAGTTTGGGGCTGATTTATACAAACTTGCGTTAATCCAAAATGGTAAGGAGATGGAATCAGTAAATGCCGTGTCGGGATATAACCGATTAGGGAAAATACCTAGAAGCCAGGATTCAAGCGGAAGTGGTCGCAGATGCCCTACTGGAGTCTACAAGCTTGATCCAGTGAGGATTGGAGGGAATGCGGTTGGTGTCGGGAAATACTGGATTGCAGTTAACGGAACTGACCCGCGTTTCGCTATAGGGTTGCACTCGGATTGGAACAGGTATACTGGTCAAAGCGGGACAAGTGGTTGTATTGGAATCATTGACCCTCCCGAAAGTGAAGGAGGGTATATTACTAGTTATACAAAAACTCTTCTGGTAGTTGCTTGGCGCAACTCAGGAGTTGACACTTTGGTTGTAAACCACGGGATAGAAGAAGATAAAAAATACTTACAAGGTTGGATTTAAAGCGACCTTGGCTATCTTCCAACCTTATCATTTGTCTACCTATCTTAGATGAATGATTTAGGCAACAGACCGCGAATCTGTTGCCTAAATTATTATTGATTTAAAATATAACAAAATTGTTCCATGACCAAGAAACTTATTGAAGCCCTCACTTCAGCAGTCCAAACTAAAGAAAATTTTGAAACTTGGCAAGACTTTGTCAACCAAGTTATCGAAATTGAGGGAGAAGCGGATACTCCTCAACGTGTGGCAATTGGATTAAACACTAATCGAATAGAAATTGATGCCAACAACTTGACCTTAATTAGCAGTATCAATAATCTTCGAGTGTCCCTTCTAGAGTTGAAACTTGCTCTAGAATTTATAGAATATTTGCGCGAAGTGATACCCCCCATTGAAGAGGGCGGCTTAATCATCCCAGAAGACGGAGGGGGAGCAATTATTGATGATACAGTAACAGTCACAGATAAAACTTGGTCAAGCAATAAAATTCAATCGGGATTAAACACTAAGCAACCAACAGGCAACTATGTGCTTACCACTGATACCCGTCTCTCCGACGCTAGAACGCCCACAGGGGCGGCTGGAGGGGATTTAACTAGCACATATCCAAACCCAACCCTTGCAGCCCTTTCTATTGGCTCTATAGGTTCAAATTTCCTCGCCTCCGTGTCGGTGGATAGCAAAGGAAGAGTGACGGGTATCAATCCTTATAACCCGATTAAAGAAGGTTTCCAATTCCACCACTTCATTGGAGCAGCCGACCTTTTTAACGTCACTGGGACGGGTAGTATAGCAGGGTCGTACGGTGTAGGAACAGCCGCCCATCCTGGCATATATATTGTAAATTGTCAGCCAGTTTCCGGAAGTCCCAACCCCTCAAGTTTCTGTGCCCAAAAAGGTGCTTTCAATGCCATTATCCTGGGTGCAGCTATTTGGCGCTTCCGTGCTATCATCCGCATCCCAACGCTTTCCACAGGGTCAGATACTTTTAGCGCTTTCTGGGGACTTTTAGACTCTTCTGGAGCCTCAGCACCCCAGAATGGATGTATGTTTGTTCACGACAATACAAGAGGCTTGTGGTGCAGAAATTCGAGCGGTGGAACTAATACCGAAGCCTCAAGCGGGGTATCAATGGTGGCAGGAAATTGGTACGACTGTGTCATTGAAATAAACAAAGCCGCTAACAGCGTGGTCTACTCTGTTAACGGCTCTGTTGTTCAAACTCTTACTACAAATATTCCAACTGGAAATATTTCTTACGGCTTTCATTCCTACAAAGCTTCAGGACAACCAACCACCAGTAGAGGAATAGAAGCAGATTTTTACTCCCTCTACTGGAATTTTAACTAATTAATCAATCTTTTTTGCGATTTGACAAGCGAAACAAAACCATTCTTTACCCATTAAATCTTCCCGGATTCGTTTAACCATCGTAGTTTGACAATTAGGACATTGTTGAATTTGAATGTAGATTTTCCCTTGTTTATACTGATTCATTTTGTTCCAAGACATTTCAGTTTCTCCTTCAACTCATATGTAGAATGGACACTTGGCTGTACACCAAACTTAAAAACTGATATGCATTTGCTGAATGAGGAAAGGCATAACCAACTTTGACTGTATCTTTACAAAAGAAAATTTGAATGCATTCAGCTTGAAACTTTTGAATCGCTTGTTCACTTACCCAGTCGGCTGTGTCATTTGCAGTTACTAACATGATGTATGACCTGTCTTTCAAAAATAAAGACTCAGGCTCAAAAATAAAATCGTACTGTTGAAAACCTTTAGGAAAAATTTCTTCGGGGTATTGGTCCCAATCAATAATAGAACGTGCCCAAATGCACAGCAAATCAGCTAATGATAAATCTTCGTCTATTTGACTCTGCAACCGATTGAGTACTTCTCTTGGAACATACACACTAAAAGTAACAGAATTTGAGTTCTTAATCGTGATTCCATTGTTCAAGAATACGTGGTATTTAGATGGAATAGAAGACTTTTTTGAATTCAAGAATAAGTTACCTAACATTGTTATCACCTCATTAATGGAAACGAAAAACTTTGAGTAGCTGATACCCACCCCCAAAGTGGGTATCAGTAGACCGAACTAAGCAGCAGGAAGTTGTTTACGCATTGACGTAACTTTAGCAATCAGACGTAACCGAAGCTCGCCAATCTTACCCGTAGAATCTTCGCCTAAATCTGTTAACCATTTCTGCAAACTGACTTTTTTCATGTGGGAAATCTGCATCATGGTGGGCAAGACGGTAGGTGTCTCAACCTCCTTATGAATAATCATGGTTCCAGTAGGAATAGCAACAACTTTATCAATATCAGTTGGTTCTTGCTCCTCATCAACCACAGGCTCAACAGGCACTTCTAAAGCCTCTCCAGATGGGTCAGGCTCATCATCAGGGGTATCAGACTCTGTCGCCGCTTCAATAAAGCCAGCAGGGTCTTCGCGCTCAATAATACCCTTCACTTGTTCCAGGAAGAGCTTGAGGGCATCTCCAGCATCCTCTAGACCCTTAATCATAGAGACTGCCTGCTCAACTTGTTGCAGGGCAGAATCTGAAGCTTGCTGAGCATTTTCAACAGCAGCTCGCTCAACCTCAATTTGAGTCTGTAATTGGCGTTGTTCATCAATGCGTTGACGAAGTTCTTCAATTTGCTGTTCGTAAGACCCGATACTGACTTCGATATCTGCAATCTGTGCAGATTTGGATTCAACGATTGTAGAGAAAAGTGTAGCGTATGTCATTTGTCGAGATTCCTTTGATTTTGTTGTGGTTAAATTACTGAGTGTAGGAAGACGGTGTTTGAAGCGCCCGTCACCTCACATTTTCGTTTTAACTTATTTGTCCGTGCTGTGTCAAGAGACTTGAGGAAAAAATTTTAGAGCATTAGTTGAGCAAGATACAAGGCAGTTGCCCAAAAAGGACACATGAGAAGAATACTGCCAAAATATCGAAAAAGAAAAGTTAGAGAATTCACAATTTTGCTGCCTTGAATGGTAGACTCGAAACAAACTTAAGCGCCTAATTCTTGAGCCGCCATACCAGCAAACATCATAGCCATTTCAGACCAAAGCCGAGCACGAGTAGCTGGGTTATTTTCTAAGTCTTTAATATCTTCCACAAGAAGTCTCAGTTCATCCACTTTGTCTGAAACTAAGTCAGTATGAAGCTTTGCGATTGTCAAGTAATTGCTGATTGTAGCTTGTCTTTCTGCTGGTGTCATGATTCTTACCTCGTTGTTACCTTGTTTGTTTAACCTCATATCTGGCGTGACCAGATAAAGTGAAATAAATGTGCTACTTTTTTAACTGGCACTCTTAGCAATTGCAAACTTATAACGGGGATGTGACGTGTGGCGATAATGTTCTCGAATTTTTGACACAAAATCAGTCGGTTTAGGAGAAGTACCCGTCAGCTTACAGTATTGAAAAGCAATTGCGGCTGCGTACTTGCTGACGATTACCCAAGATTTTGTCTTCCGCATGTCAAGGACGTGAGCGCGGTCAGCTTCGTCAAGAATAAGACATTTGGCAAATGCCTGTTTCAGTATTTTGTAATCGATATTCTCTAATCTGAGTTGTTTGAGTGCTCGTTCTTTGATTTCTGTACGTTTCATAATTGTTGTTACCTCTTTTTCTTAACCCCATGCCTTATTATTGCACGGACAAATAAAATTGTCAACAGGTACAACAAAAAAGCTAGCAGAGTAAAGCTAGCTTTTCTAAAATTTTAGTAACCAATGGTTAGCGAATATCTTGAAACCATTGATTAAAGACAACTGGAGTGAGCTTACCATTAGCATGTTGTTCTATCCAGTACTCTAATTGAATCGCAAAGCTTTCTGCTCCTTTCTGTACCAACTTATCCTTATGAAGCCATCGAACCTCATCTTTACCTTTGACATCAAGACTATAAAGTTGCCGAAGTTTTGCGATAATAGCACACAAAATAGATAACTCAATGCTCGTATTGCAGACATCAGGTTGCCTCTTAGGTCTACCCAGATTCCCGATTAACCTCAGATGTCTGTAGTATTTTTAATATAACTTATTTGTCAGTGCGAGTCAATAATTAAGGTCTTCTTCAACAGTTAGGTCATTTTTTGATTTCCGTCTGGTTCGAGATTTTGGAACAGCCTTAATTGTAAGAATAACAGAAGTATTAAATATTGATACCCCAGTCTGTTGTTTGTATTGGGTATCAAAATGTTCAATTATCGGAACATATTTCTGTAATTTCTCCCACAAAACCTCATCTGCGGTTACCGAAGCAACTAATCGGGCAGTTCTCTGTTCTCCTGCACTACTAGTATCTAGCCCTTCAATTTTAATTCTCCCTTCAGCTATTTTATACATATAAAAGGCTAAAGGATACGTAACAAAGTCCAAACCAGCATTGTCAAGAATTTTTGTTGCATTTTTAGCCACACTATATTTTACGGTCATGGGCTGAACCATTTTAAAAAATCTACCATTTTTAAACCTTTTCGATTGTAGATGGAGGGGGTAAATAGGTCAATGATTTTCAATAACCATTGTTTATTGGAATTTATTTTGTATATTTATCATAATTTAGTATCAATTCATGCCATTCAGCTTGGTCTTCGCAGACAAAAAAGATAAATCTATCTCTTGAAGCCCTAGAAGCCTTAGCATGAATTTCAGGAATCTCTAGATAGTTATCGTCTTTAATATAGTTATATTCTTTCAATAAATCTTGCCAAGCACCAACTCTATTATCTACATCAGGACGACCACGACCAGCAATAAAAAAACGAAAAGAGAGACAATAAAATTTCTCAGGCATCTGAAAACCAGTACCTCTCAATATCCGAGCCGTTTGTTGTTGCCATTCGCCATAAGACCCATTTTTATAATGAGTTATATTTCCAGCTTTGCCCTTCTTACCACGAGGCTTAGAGACGACTTTAATAGGCAGGTCCACAATAATCACAATTCAACTCCTTTAGATTCCAAATATTGAAGAATTTTGAGAAAATTTGCAAGACTTGTGGATTCAAAATTTCGAGATTCCCAACGAATAATTGACTGTGTTGATACCCCCAACGTTTTAGCTAATTCTTCTTGTGTCACGTTAGCTTTTGAACGAGTTCGTGACAAAGTCTGAGAGATATAAAGAAGTTTCTCAGAAAAATGCGAGAATTCCATACTTTCATACAGTAATTATCGCATTATTATACACAAAAAATCCCCGGTGCCGGGGGGATGAGGTCAAACAAAATAAGCACCAAAACAAAATTCTTCTACAAAGGCAACGCTTCTAATTCAGCCTGAAACTCTTGTAACCCTTGTTTGTATGGGTCAAGTGAAACGTCAGTACGAGGAGGGGTATCAGGTTTCTTTCCCCTCTTTGTATCTGTAAGTTTTGCAAGAGAACCAGAAACCAGAGTATCGTATTGCTTACTTAATTGTTCACACTGTTTTTTCAACAGTTTAAATTCTTTTCCTTCTGTACAAATTTGCTCTACATGATTCTTTTGCTCAAACAAAGGCATAATGTATTTCTCATGCCACTGAATATAAGCTTCTAAAGCTTCAGTAGAAAGCCCATAATTCCCAAGGATTGCATTATCAATTTTTGCGTAATTGATAGCAATATTTTCAGCCACCCCTTTATTCTTTTGAAGAGATTCTATAGGGCGCTTGCGAACTAATTCCACAATAGAAGTAGTCTCATCAAACGTTTCATCAAGAGTTGGATATTTTTCTTCATCTGCATCCGTCTTCACGTTCTCAGGAGTTTCCTCTTTTAATTTCTTAGCCTGGTCTATCCCCCTCAAACTTGCGAAATAACTATCTACATCTTTTGATTGAATTCGAGAATTTGGAGTCAAATCACGTAGTTTAATAAACGTTGTTTCCAGCGTTTCTACTTCAGGATTTAAAACCCCAGCTTCAACGGCTGAGTTATATCGTTGGTCCACTAGAACAGCAGTCCGCCACGCAATGAAATTATTTTCTAAAAGCTCGTGAGCTACACTAGGCAAATTTGCAACCTTACGGTAACGACCAAAATCAACTTCATTCAAACCGAAAAGCATACAACAAGTCTCAGTAGCTTTCTTTCGTGATTCCCTCTCCGCTAATTCTTGAGAGCGGTATAAGCTATACAGATTTTCCCAATGCCGGTCCGCAGCTTTAGCTGATTGAAGAAGTGTATGTTTTGTAGTAGTGTCATTTAGGCTCTTCTGAAGCCACAAAAGTGTACTTTCATCAGGTTGAGTATCAGAAAGGAGATATCGAACAGGCACATCTTCAAAAACAAGAGGAAGAGACTTATGATATTCAATTTGCTCTTTTACTTTCTCTGTAAGTTCCTTATCAATCTCAGAATCCCCGTGTTTAACCTTCCCTTCCTGATACCACTTTTTTAGATAGGGATTCTTTTTCGCCTGTTTGAGAGCTTCACAACGAGTTGTTCCATTGATAATGTACTCGACACCCGTCTCAGGATTTTTCCATAAAATAAGCGGCTCAATAACGCGAAAAACAATTGTAGACTTCTCCTCACCCGGATAATTAACCAAAATTCTCAGAGCTTTTACCATCTCTGCGACAGCTTCATCAGAAGGTTTTTCTCTCAAGTAAATACCTTCCCCCAACTCTGATAAAGGCTTAAGCGTATATAAATGCTCAAGAGATAGGGAAGTAGTAGGAGAAAAAGTTAACTTTGGTTGAATTAAATTTGTTGTATTAGCCATCAGTTGTTACCTAAAACCGTTATCTATAACTATACAAGAATAAAAAAGCTTCTGACAAGCAACCAGTCAGAAATTCAGTAACCAATGTTTACCAAAAATCATTCGATTTTAAAGTAATTAAAAATGTTTGAAAGAAAAAAATTACAACAAAAACATAAAATGGCGAATTACACATAAACAAAAGTAAAATCAGAATATACATAGTTGTTACCTATTAACCTCAGACTATGTATGACCAGGGAGCAAGGAAACCCCAAAGAACCTTGCTCTTTTTCTTAGTAAATGCTAGGATGAGACAGGAAAAGTTATTTGTCAGTGCAAAGATGCCTACACAGACTCAAACTCGAAAAGAAATTGAGGCGCTACAAATTCGTTTGACGCCTCAACAAAAAGCCAATTTACAAACTTTAGCCAATATTAAAAAAATAAACGTAACGCAACTAATTGAAGACTGCATAGACGCACTACCCTAGCTAGAGAACAACACAAACAAAACCACTGTATTATTTATAAAGATTTAACGTATAGGGAATCACTTTTTCATTGAGAAAAGAAAAATACTATAATCCTCCCTTAGCAATAGTTTAAGGGAGGATTATAGTATTTCAACCTAGTGTTGATACTTCTTAATCTCGGTCGCTTAGATAACCAATGGTTAGCCAAAACATATCAAAAATATTAGTTTTTTAAAAGTATTAATTAACACTAAGTATTTATAATCGAAACAACCTTAACATCATAACCAAGACCAGAATAAAGCAAAGTTCCTCGTTTATCGCCAGTCTTATATGGTTGCATTCCTCATTTATCTTGTTCTGGAGGAGAATCACACTTCACAGTTCCTTATATTCATTTTTTCAAATCACACAAATTCTAGGCGAAAGAAAGCGCTTCTCTATTGATACTCTCTCCCCCTCACCAATTAAAAGACCCCTCATTGATTCCATAGCTGAGGAGTTGGCAAAGAATACAGGACTTTCATTATAGCCTTGTACGGTATATTTACATTTCTTAATCCATTAGCACTCAGTTTTCCAAAAGAGCAACAGGCTGATACTCCTCCTCATGGGGTTTTCAGGCTTTGGAATTAGTTAGAGTGCGAACTGTTCTCCAACCGTTCTAGCTGAGACTCCTCCCCGTAGGGGTTTCAAAGGTTGTGGAACATGTGGTGTCTGAAGTGTTCTAAAAAGTGTTCTGACTTCAAACATAGATACAGTAAGTCTTCTAGCTTCTGTAGAACACTTCATTTATTACTATATATACTGTATAAATAGAATAATAAATATAATAAATGATAATAATATATCAATAAGAGAAAATATATATATATATATAGAGCTATAGGGAAGACCTGTGCAAGTGTTCCAGGGGTATTTTTTCGGTTAAAACCCTTGCCCCGTATAGGCTTTGTGTAGAACGTATGGAAGGGTATCACCTGTGCCGAAAAGTTCCAAAAAACGGAACAGGTACTTTTCATCAGTTCCACTCTAAGAAGTGGGTATCAGCAAGTGCCTAAAGCTGTAACCCTTTTCTCATAAGAGTTTCAAGTTTTTGCAAATTTTATTTGTCATATCGATATCGCTAGCGCTTTGATATGCACATGGCTAGAAAAACTGAGAACTTAATCCGCTTAAGCCCCCAGGCAAAGGAAGATTTAAGGCATCTTGCCTCTGTCTTTGGTTTAAGCCTGTCTGAAACTGTTGAAAAATTAATCATTGAGAAAGCTAAAGAGCAAGCAAAATGACTGATTTAATTTTGAGAGAGTTCAATGGGTATCAAGTTAGACATCGAGAAGATAATTATTTATGTTTAACTGATATGGCATCGGCGACTGGAAAACGTTTTTACGATTGGGAAAGATTAAAATCGACAAAAGAATTAATTTCAGTGCTTTCATATAATAACGGGATTTCTCCAAATGATTTGATACAAACTAAACCCCACATACAGTCTACAAATATGTAGAGTGTTAAAAATTGCTCTGTTTCCTGTTCCCTATGTTGTAAAAGGCTTTTAAAGCTTTTTTCAAATAAATATTGACAATGAATTTGTTTACTACCATAATGGTAGTATACCCAAAAGACCATTATGGTATTAAACGTGAGTGATATTGTTAAATTGGAATATCTAAATGTTGAACATACTTTTATGTTCTTAGACAGTCTTCATTGGACTTTGGCAGAACCCGTCGTTAAGTTTTTAGGTTTTGGTAGTAATACTAGTCGAGCATTGAAAAGACATTGTAGAGAACACCATTACCGACAAATTCGGATTGAAGGGACAGAAGGTAGGAGTCCATTATATGTATCATTGGCTGGTTTAATTCGATTGACTATTAGGTCGGACCATGAAAAAGCTCAAGATTTTCAAGATTGGATTACTGATGAAGTAGTACCAATGGTTTTAACTCAAGGTCTTTATGCAGATAAATCCCGTTTCTCTGATGAAGAGTATCAAAAATTAATGGATGTGGTTGCCGAACGTGACGCAAGGATTGCACAGTTAGAGTCAGAAAATGGAGAGGTTCGTCAGTGTGTGACAGATTTTTGCAATCGGATGAGTTTCAAGGACTGGCAGAAATTTTTGCAAAACAAAGGTTTCTACATTAGCGAGCCAAGAATTAGACAGATTAAGCGTGCTTTGCAGGTCGCTGGAAACGGTATGTTCCCCGACGACGATGACCCCCACACCTTTAAGAATCTGTACTTGGCAACATTGCAGACTTTGAACTCTAGAGATGACTATGGTCATGAGCACCGGAAATTTCAAGACATGTTCCAAGCGATCGCCCAAGTGCCAAGACAAGAGTACAAAGGTGTTCGTTATTCAGATTGAGCAAAGAAGAGGTATCAGTAGTGGCCACAAATCAACCAGAACAATCAGATGGGCTTAGGCGTTTAGAGAACGCGGTCGCCCGGTTTGCAGAGATAACAATGGATAATTTGGTTCGACACGATGAAATGTTGACCAGGTTAGAAGAGTCTTCCTCTCGGCATGATGAAATGTTGACCAGGTTAGAAGAGTCTTCCTCTCGGCATGACGAAGCGTTAACTCGGTTAGAGGAATCATCCTTTCAACATGATGCTGCACTTACTCGAATAGAAACGGCTATAGACCGATTGGAGGAACAAACAGCGCGGAATGCGCGAGGGATTGAAGCCCTGACCACTTCCACTACTGAAACTATACGCTTGGTGGCAGACCAAAGCCTCAGAATTGAGCAAATTCTTGAGTATTTGTTTCGGGAACGTCCCAACGGTAGAGGAGGGGGAAGCGAAGGAAACTGACTAAGCTTACCCTGTATGGGTTTGAGGCTTGTTTCTTACTCAAAAATGTTTAAGTCGCGTTAGTAAACAATGAATAATTCAGAAACCTTGCTAACCGGCATTTAGAGGGGTATCAGCCACATCGCTCTACGATTGTCCGTTGGTTTCAGCACGCAGCGAAGAGTTATGACCCTAAGCGTTTATATTCATTTCAAGAAGTAGCTTTAGTTTTTGCCTCTGCGAACACATTTCAACAAAAATGTCGTATAATGAGTAAAGAAGTGTATAAATAACCCGTTTGTCGGGGTTTAATTAGATGCACAGTTTAGCCCTCTGGTTTGCCTTCAGAGGGTATTTTGTTTCAATAAACATTGGTTATTCAAAAATTTATTTAATCTATTGATTTTCTTCCTAAGTGGTTCCGACCCAATATTATTTACAAATGGCTTTGGGAAGGGGTGACTCCAGATTTTGACAAACTTGATACTTCAGATGATGACTTAACCAAAGATATATGGGACGATTAAATATGGGACGCTCAAATTAATATTATCGTTATATTTATAGTTCTGAATGGCGGCAAAAGTCAAATAAATGTCTTAATTCCACTCAAAAAACTTGCGTACTGTTTCCCTGGTTGAAAGCTAGGCACGCACACCACATGACATATAAGAACTTTAAGCGTGAAAGAGTTTGGAGAGATATTGTACCGTTGTCTAAGACAGCCCATTGGATTATCCATTGGGGGATTTTTTGGAAGACTTGGTTAAGACCCGTTGTTAACGCATATCTGCGTATAGCTTATATTCTTGTTAGAATACTTAATTAAAGAATTTTGAAAGTGTATACCCTCAAGGGGAATTTTTGTATCTTTGCATTCATAGGTAAAACTTATGGATATCTCTGCATTCATAAGATATTGCACGGACAAATAAGTTGACAACATAAATGTAAGGTCATATATTAGTAAATGTGGAGGGCGAGAGAAAGTAAGTCCGAACCACCGCAGGAAAAAAGCTCTAAATCCTTATTAAAGATTGAAAAAGCCATCATTTCATAAGTCGGTCAGTAGGCAAGTACCTCCCCCTCACGGTTCAAAATAGGTAACAACTTTCACGAATTTCTTTGGGGTTTTTTAATGGTAAATACAGTAGCAAGACCGGCGTCTGCAAAAGTTTCTGCTCCGATTGAAACTATCTTTTTGCGCGATGCTTTTGGGTCTTTAATTTCTCCGGAACGTCTTTTAGATGTGGTTGGAGAAAGCGTGTGCAGTGAAGAAGGTATCAAGAGTGTGGTACCCATACAAGTTCTGACAGAACGTGAACAAGCAATCTTTGCAGATTTAACGAATTTGTTTGGGGTGAAACCGACTAATGCAGGTTTTGTCACGTATGATGAAAATTATTCGTTCAAGTTTTTTAGTTATCCCCGAATAGGGCTAAATAATGAAGGGCAATTAGGGTTACTCATTGGAGCTGATAACCAAGACGCTAATCATATTAGCGCTTTTGTTCCAATGGTTTATAAGCCTGGAAAAGATGAGGACGAAGACGGTGAGTATTATCTTGGTAAAGCTCGTTGTGGCTTGGTTTCTATTCCTGATGAGATTGATAAAACGAAGTCTAAACATTATATTGCAATCAAGTCTAAACGTTTTATCTACAATATCAGCTTCAAACCCCAATCTGATTTAGACTTTAATCTTGTCCCCAGTGCTTTCCATAACGGTCAATTTGACACCGTCTGTTCTGCTTTTCAAGGTTCTCTCGCGATAGTGAATAAAATGTTCACTAGTCTGTTCAAGAATGCTACATTCCCTAAAACAGGAGTCTTTCTCATTCTTAGCAATGGACAAATTACTGAAAATGAACACGACGGTAAAGTCTTAGTTTCTACGAGATGGCGGCTTTTAGCCAGTTCTCATCCAAATTTGTTAGTTGATGTTTACAAAAATCCTGCAACTCCACTGCGCGAAGTGTACAGTATTTCTTGTAATAATTCTTGCAAAGTGACTAAAGAGGTTCTTGCAGGATATAAACCAAAGTATTTTGGATTGTATATTGCTGGTGCTCATCCGAAGAATCCAGAATGGATTCCTGAACACTCTACCTTTACCGACCCTCGTTTTATCGCTCCAGCAATCAAGGTCAAATTTGCTCCATTAATCCAAAAACTAGCCGAATTGAAGGCTTCATCTGGACCAGATATCCGAGCGATCGCAGAAAGTATGGGCAATGACCCCTTAGCTGGTTTCTAAAAGTTTGTCCCTCTTTTTCAGTTCATCTTTTATCCCTCTGACTCCCGCAGAGGGTTTTCTTCTATGGAGTGAATAATTATGGAACTTAGAGACTATCAAGAACAAGCTGTAAACCGCCTTTTCAATGCGACTCAAAATACTTGCCGTCAGCTTCCAACTGGTGGGGGTAAGAGTTTCGAGATATATCACCTTGTCCAACGCAAACTACAAACAGGGGTATCAAGGATAGCTATCCTTGCTCCCAACCGCGAAATTATTGATACCCTTTTTTCATATTTCAAAGGAGGAGAGGCTACAAGAGCTTACACGGGTATGAAACCTGATTTGGATAAGAAAGTACTGCTCGCCACTTATGGCACGGCTAAAAAGCTCTTACCTGTGTTCGAGCCAGAGTTAATTCTTGTCGATGAGGCGGCACACATAGCTGCAAATGACCTTGGAGCAACGATTAAGAAGCTAAATGTGTTAACTCACGGGTTTACCGCTACACCGAATCGCCTCGATGGCAAGGGGCTTAAAGATTTCTTCTCAGACTTGATACTTGCGCCCCCCATCCGTTGGTTCATTCAAAATAAGTATCTTAGCCCCTACTTTCTTCATGCGATTGAATGCCCACTTTTCAAGGATGCCAGCACAGATAATCTCAGCGTACAGTCATCAATTTTCGGGACTAAACCAGAAGTAGAAAAGACTGTCAAAATTTATTTCGAGAAGTGCAGAGATGAGAAGACACTCATCTTCTGCACTGGTGTGAAACATGCTATCGACCTTCAAACTGAATTTGCTAAACATGGTCTTAACGCAGCTTTTATTCAGTCTAAAACACCGCAAAAAGAACGAAACGAGTTCTTTCAACAATTCAAAAAAGGTGAAATAAAAGTTCTTATTAATATACAAATCTTTGTGGAAGGGGTTGACGTGCCCAGTGTGCAAAATGTATTTTTGTGCCGGTTTACATACAGCACGGCTCTTCTGCTTCAGATGCTGGGTCGTGTCCTCCGTCGCGCAGAAGGTAAAAAAGAAGCGCATATTTTTGACTTGGCGGGAAACTGTTATTATCATGGTTCACCTGATGCTGATTTTGATTGGTCGCTTCTTGGTCAATCCTGGAGACTAGAGGATAACAAGCAGACTCTACAAGTAAAGTGTGAGTGCTGCGGAAATGACCTTATCCATAAGAAATGGGTTACAGATTACATTGATATTTGTTGTATAGCTTGTCACACAGAAATTTTTGTTTCACCTACCCTTAGCAACACTCGAAAAGCTCAACAGTACTATGTTGGTAAGACATTTGATTTAGCAGAATTAAACGATTATGACCCCAAAATTGTTGCAGAGTTAACCTCATTAATACTCCAACAAAAAACTAAGGGAAGAAGGAAGCTTAAATTAGAGCAGAAAATCACTAAAATACTGGCGATGGCTGTGCCAGACGCTCTTAAAAAACGTGCTTTGCTCCATCTTGGAGTATCAAAGAGTACCATTGATTTCTATTTTGATAATGAAGATGACGGAATCGAAGAAGTTAGTTAGTTGTCTACTCAAGTAAAGCAGCAATTTTGACCTGGATAAAAAACGATACTGGTGAATTTTCACTAACCAATGTTTAGCAGATGTTAAAAACGCCTAACATCTGCTTGACAGTGTTATATGTCAGTGCAATACTTTAGCTATTAACCTTGAGTCTCTGGGGTATCAGCTAATGTCTAATTTTCAATCTCCTCAATTTGTAGTTATTAATCCTGAAAGTTCTGAAGTTCTAGCAGCATTAGAGAAAACTAAATCCGTAGGATTTGACTTGGAAACGAGTATTAGTAAACCTCGTGATGGAATCATCAGATTATATCAACTTTATGTTCCAGAGAATGACACAGTTTACATTTGGGACATTTACCATCATGATTTTAAAGGGTATTTTAGTTCCGATTTTCGCGCTTTCTTATCTTTTTTAAGTAATCCAAATATTGAAATCAGAATTCACAATGTTCTCTTTGAGTATTCTTGGATTAGGGAAAAACACCAATTAAAAATCCAGAATATTCTTGATACCCTCGTTCTTAGTCAGGTCAAAAATGCTGGGTTATTCGAGGCATATCAGAAAGTAGGATATAGTGAACCGAATAGCCTAGAGACTCTTTCTGAACTCTATGGTTTAAACCTTGACAAACAGTATCAAAAGTATGATTACTCGGACCCCTCACCAATTACACTTGAGGTCTATCAGTATGCTGCAAATGATGCTAAAGCTACTTGGTATTTGGGTGAAGTGATTTCTCGACCAAAGCAAGACGTTGACCTTCGGGCGGCATCAGTTTTTGGAGAGTTAAACTATCGAGGAATTCCGGTAAATGTTCAAAAGTTAGTGCAACTTCTTGAACAGTATGAAGCGACTTGGAAAGATTTATATGAGCAGATTAAGGAGATAACAGAGTGTAATCCCAATAGTCCGAAGCAGCTACTTTCTTGGATTATTAATAAGTATGGAAAAGCTCCATTGGGGTATCATCGGAAAAAGAAAGCTATTGAAGCTTGTACTAAGAAATCTGCTGTTAATGACTTTATTTTTAAGCTTAATCAGCAAGGATTTGATACCACGACACTTAGGATGATTCAAGAGTACCGTTCGATTAAGAAGCGGAGCGATTATCCAAAAGAGTATTTAAGCAATCTCCATGAGGGGCGGATTTACGGGAATTATAAGGTCTTTGGTTTCCAAGGTGAGGGGCGTTCATCCTGTGCCAAGGCTAATATTCAAAACGTGGCGAAATCATCACCCACAACTAAGAAATATGGTTTATCATCGCTTCGTTCATTATTTGAAGCAGAGCCAGGTTGGACCTTTATTGAAATTGACCTTGCAGCGGCACACGCTCAAATAGCTCGTGCTGTAAGTAGGGATAGAAAATTAGTTGAATCTCTTAAAACTGGGATTAAACTTCATTTCTACACTCTTCAAAGTATTCTTGCAAAACAGAATATTTTTATGAGTCCTGCTGAGATTAAACAAGCAAAAGCAAATGAGTCTCACCCCTATCATTTACGTATTAATGAGCTATATAAACTTTCTAAAAATGTGTATTATTCGTTTTTGAATTTTTCCGGTGCTACCACGCTTCAGGACACGTTTTCAAACGAAGATGTAATCATCGATGTAGACACGTGCAAAGAATATCTTGATGCTACAGCTAAAACATTTTCAGACTTACGGAACTTCCAAAAGAATCTTATCAAGCTTGTCGAGAATCGTTACGCTCCAAGATATGCACCCAACGGACAGTATTTAGGACTTGTAAGTCAACTTTCTATGCCAGATGGGAGTATCATTCATTTCATTAAAGGTGGCAGAGGAGCGAGTAAAATCTGTGCTGCCGTTTGGCTTCGTGTAGAAGCGAGTGCGATTAAACAGAGTTTAATCAGCATTCAGGACATGATTGATTTGAACTTTGAAGATAGTGCTGAGATTGTGAACTTCTCACATGACTCTGTTCTTCTTCACGCTAAAGAAGAGGTTGCTCTCGACCTTGCCAACTTTGCTTATAAAGTGGTCAACAGAGATATCAGACAATACGTGAAGGATTACCAACCAGAAGAAGAGTATCATTATTCTTGCTGGCTTCCTGGTCAGGAGCCAAAGAAAGGAGAATTGATTAATAAGACGGGATGGGTACATCTGGGGTACGAATTGAAAAAGAACTGGGAAGGTTAGAACAAACTATTAACAAATTCTTCCAGGTCAGAGCGCTTAATTCTCCAACTCCTACCGATAATTTTAGCTTTCAACTTCTCCTGCGCAATCGCATTACGGAGAAATTCTTTGGACAGCCCGGTAAGTGCCTGTGCTTCAGCAAACGTTAGCAATAGCTTATCTGCAATTGGTACACTGGGCTGATTCTCAGTTTTACTCAGCAAACCTTCAATGATGGACGATAACTTATCTATAACGCTAATCTCGCCAAATTCCGAAATCTCGCCAGAGTAAAGTACTGGTTTATCTGTCTCTGGCTGTTGCTCTGTCGCAATTTGGCGAGGTTCGGTATTCGGCGGAGTTTGGCGAGATTCTACAGCCGGTTTGTAACTGGGTTGTTCTAGTTCTGCTTTGAACACTTCAAGTTCTGCCCTGTCAAAATGAGCAGTCGGGCGAGTTTTCCCTTTTTCGTACCTTACGCTAATCCTCCCTTGCTGTACATAACGCTCAAGGGCACGGACACTAACATCAAGAAAATTTGCTGCTTCCTGCTTGTTCATAAATCTCGCCAAATCTCGCCAAAATCCGAATCTCGCCAAAATCTTATCAAAGGATTGGCATTATGACCAGCTAGCAAATCGGATTGAGGAAGTCGGTTGCTGGCTGGTTCTCGGTTTTATTGATTGACGAAAGTTTATCAATCGGGAGCATCCCAATTTGGCAAAAATAAAAAGAGATGGTATTAACTTTGCTGTCTCCAGGCACAAGTCAGACATTTTTTTGTGTTATTTTTGAATCGTTAGTTCTAAGCAGTGAATATGGTAATTATAGAAAAAACGAAAAACATCATAACGAAAGAGAAACCAAACGCCGATTGGGGAATCGCCGATGGCGAACTCTGCGAGGAGGAACTAAAGGCAGTGGTAGGGGGATCGGTTAGGATTACTAGTATAGTGGCAGGGGCATATAAGAAGGCATAGTGAACTACCCGGCTTAGGTCAACCGAATATCAGTAGACCGAAAACTTTTGCGATCGTTGTGGAGAATGGACTAAGAATCAGACTTCTGCCTAATTAACTGTAGTTTTGAATACATTTTTTCATATTGTTCGGGAAAAATATATGATAAGCATTGAAAATTGATCTGTTGCTTTTAGACAGAAGTTTACTTTATGATTCATGAAAAACGATCAACTTTTTAGACTTCAGCAAAACTGTATCATAAACTACTCTTTTTTGACGCTCGCCGAACTTTTCGGTCTACTGAAGGTGATTTTCTGAGAATTCTTTAAGTTGCATTCAATCTCAGTACACTCAGGAGCTAACCCTCAGTTTATCTGGTTTTTGGCTTAACCGAACCGTATTGATAGTTAGGCAGTTTCGTTTGGTCGAGTTGGTAGTAACTTAAAACTTACGCGTCAGTGTTCAAGATGATGCAAGTATTGCATTGATATGTCGCCGCACTAGATATTTTTGTTGATCTGCGGAGAACTGCTCAGGAAAAATGACAACACCAGTGCCAATGCCATCAACTAGGGCGATGAGTGCATTGGCTTCGAGGGTTAAATCAAGATCGGCTCGAATCAGCAAGGCTTTTTGTAAGTCAGCTAACTCTTGACAAATAATCTGCCGTAAGAAGTCATAGCGTTTTCGGTGCTCCTGAACAAGGCGTTCGCGCCCGATAGAATAGCCCAAAAATGCCACCCAAACCTTCCAATCAGCTTTGTCAATGTCCTCCAGAGGTAGAGCCACAAAAATCATCTGCACTAGTCTGTCAATTCCTTGCCGTCCCTCGGCACAGGTTTTCATGTCCTCTAGCACGTTTTCAAACACCTGTTTCAAGGTAAATAGGGTGAGTTCTTCTTTATCTCGAAAGTAATGGGTAACAACCCCGGTCGAAGAGCCAAGTTCTTGCGCGATTGCCCGCATACTGGCACGATCCAATCCTTCACGGACAATCACCCGCCATGCCGCTTTAGCGACTTCAATACGGCGATCATCATAACTCATAGCTCTCCTCGGTTTACAGCAACATGAAACAAGTATCTTGACATCTTATCACAACAGTTGTTATGTTTTAAATTGACATAACAACTGTTGTGATATTTACTCCAGCGACTAACCTGTTTTGCACACGGAGTTCGCGATGATTCGACCGACCATGCCTGATGACACGACCGCGCTGATTGCCTTAGCCGACGCAACTGGACTGTTCCAACCGAAGCAACTTGAGGAGCTTGGCGAAATGCTGTCCGATTACTTCGGTGGTAGCAGCGACAGCTATTCTCTACGAGACGGCAAAGCCGATCGCTTTTGGATTACCGACGATGACAACGGGGCGGTGGGGGTCGCTTACTGTGAGATGGAACGGATGACCGATCAGACGTGGAATCTACAGTTGATTGCTATCCGACCCGACCGCCAAGGACAAGGACGTGGTGCGACCCTGCTACGCTACGTTGAGCAAACATTGATGGCACGCGGCGGGCGTGTGTTGCTGGTGGAAACGTCAGGGACGCCGGACTTCGAGCGGATACGCGACTTCTATCAAGCGGGCGCTGACAAAATCGTTTACCGCAAGGCGCTGTCCGCTCAGGAGCAGTAAGCTTCCGAAGCGATCTGTCTGCTTTCTACCCAACTCCTTATCCCTGGCAAGGCAATACGGTTCAGTTAAAGGGGAAAGGTTTTGAATATATCCCTTACCCCATTGGTGACAGGTTAAGGCTACAGTGCATTTGTCAATATATCTAACGACTGGAAATCATGCCAAAAACACACCAAAAACAACACAAGAATACTAATTACAACTAATTCTCAACTATTGTGACCTCTGCGTAACCGGGAATCAATTTTGGGCATTTGAGCGTCAGAACTCTCGGTATTTCAACTTCTCCTGCGCGATGGGCTTCGCCCCGCCGTAGGCGATCGCATCACGTAGAAATTCTTTAGACAGCCCCGTAAGTGCCTGTGCTTCAGCAAGTGTTAACAGTAGCTTATCGGCTATTGGTACATTGGGCTGATTCTCGGTTCTACCCAACAAAGCTTCAACGATTGATGCCAGCTTATCGATAACACTAATCTCGCCAAATTCCGCAATCTCGCCAGAGTAAAGCACTGGTTTATCCGTTTCTGGCTGTTGTTCTGTCGCAATTTGGCGAGATTCTATAGCTGGTTTGTAACTGGGTTGGTTCAGTTCTGCCTTAAACGTTTCCAGTTCTGCCTGGTCAAAATTAGCCGTCGGGCGAGTTTTCCCTTTCTCTAGCTTTAGGCTATCTCTGGTAACTATATCGAATAATTTTTAAAACCTTTAATAATAGCATATTTAAAGTCCTACTGTCAGTGGACAGTTTATTATAAATAGCTAAAAAAGATTACCTGATAGCTGGAAACTTTCTCAAACAACGGTAGGTCAACAAATGCAAGTATTCAATCAACAAAAACTAGGTTTCGTTGAATCTATGAGCATTAAGATAAATGGTCATGGTCAAGCAAAAATACTCACTGATAGTGAGATTATGCAGATTTTCATCTATACACCACAACCGTATAAAACAGTATACGCTTTATGCCTTTACACAGGCTGTCGGATATCAGAAGCGCTATCACTCAAGAAGAAAGATGTTACTGATTCCGTAGTGATGTTCCCTAAAGGTATTACTAAAGGTCATATCGCTACTAGGACAGTAGATATTACCCAAGAGCTAAGACTGTTTCTGGACTGCTACACCCCATCAAGAGATTCTGTGTGGTTGTTCCCAGGTAAACGTGGGGTAAGTGACACAATCGACCGCACAACAGCCCATAAGGTCTTAAAAGATATCTCTACAAAACACGGAATTATCGGCGTTAGCACTCACAGTTTTAGAAGGACGGCATTAACCCGGATGAGCAATCGCGGTATACCGCTACGTCATATACAAGAGATATCCGGTCACAGGTCATTAACTGAACTCCAAAAGTATCTAGGTGTAACTGATGAGGACAAACTAAAAGCTGTGAAACAACTTAGTTTTTTAGGATAAAGGAGTAATTAACGATGGAATTTCATTGGGTAGAATTTCAATATAAAGACAGACCAAGAGTTAAAGGTGTTTATGGAATAATGCTATAGCAATCCTAAATCATTTGTAAAATTCTCTCTTCTCTCTTTTCTTGGCGCTCTTCTCCTGGCGGAGACGCTGCGCGTTCGCCTCTGGCGTCGCCCTTTGGGCGAAGGCGTCTTGGCGGTTGATAATTTTTACAACTCAAATAGGACTGCTATAAAACTCAGATACAAGTAGTTATTAGCTGGCTCAAACAGAAAAACTACTGGCATCTAGAGGAACTAAAAGAGTACATAGAAGATAATTTTAATGTAGTTTTTGAATCAAATCAAAGCTATTATGAGTTGTTTAAGCAGGCGAGTATCAGTTGGAAGAAAACACAGAAAAAGAATCCCCGTAAAGACCCAGATTTAGTCGCTAAAAAAAACTCGAAATCACAGCATGGCTTAGAGCACATCAAAGTGAGATAGTATCGGGCCAGCTTGTTGTGTTTTTTGAGGATGAATGCCACCTTTTATGGGGAGATATTTGTGGGTATATTTGGGGTAATACAAAAGAAAGAATTGAAGTTCCTGTAATTAATGAAAGACAAAGACAAACGTACTTTGGTGCTCTCAACTATTATACGCAAGAATTTTTAGTTAAACCCTACAATAAAGGTAACTCTACAAACGCGCTCGCGTTTGTAAAATATTTAATTTCTCAGTACCCAAAAAGCCGTATTGCTTTGATTTGGGATGGAGCAAGCTATCATCGGTCGGCAGAATTTAAAACTTATTTAGAGACTGTTAATCAAGGATTAAGTGAAGACGAATGGAAAGTGAGTTGTATGAGATTTGCGCCTAATGACCCGACCCAAAATCCTGTAGAGGACATTTGGTTATGCGCTAAAAAGTTTGTCAGAAAATTTTACCACTTGTGCAAATCCTTTTCTGATGTCAAGAGATTATTTGAACTCGTTACTCATCATCAAGTTTTTGACTTTCCGAAGATATTTATGTATGGTTCATGTTTTTTATAACTCCTGCATGGATTACTATAATTTGTTACCCGACAACGACTTTTGAGATAAACTGACAGCCGTTTCTTTTATTCTTCTCTACCAGTTGTAGCGTAGCGGTGACTGAGCGCCTCGAAGGATTTAGGGGATTAGAATAAATTAAAAAGGCGCTCGGTCAACAACTGGTTACAGTATCATACCAGTTAATGACCCTCCCATCTTTCACGCCTATCTTTCACTCTTGCCTTAAACGTAGTCAATTAAGACTTAAGCTGGTCATATGGGCTTTTTCAAGCCCCGCCCTTTAGGGCTGGGGTTTATGACCTAATTTGTACTATGAACCAATTTAAACCTTTTTTCTCCTCTGGATAATTTCAGTTATTTACTACTTGCTTATTTCGGAAAGTGACAGAAGAGGGATACGTCCAAAACTCGCGTGTCGTTGGGGCGGATGAAACAAGCTTTGCTCAGGGGAACGTTGATGGATGCAATCACAAAAACAGTTAAGGTTGGCTCTGGGTAGCGGTTACGCCATTAGTGACATTTTTTCAGATTGCGCTTTCCCGTTGTTCCGATGCTGCCCGTAATCTCCTGGGTGAGGACTTTCAGGGGATTTTAAATTCCGACCGATATGCAGCATACAACTGGAGTAATCGACCACGGGGCGATCGCATCATTCATACTTTGATTCAGCAACGCCATTATTCGGATCAGAAGTACCCAGAGATTGATAACCTGCAACTTGGGTTATTAGCAACAGCACAATGAAAAACTAAACGCTAATAACTTCTCTGCAAATAAGCTCCTCTATTACTGGTAAGATTTTCACTTGTCCCTCATCCATATTTAACTTCCAACGCTGGCTGAGCTTATCAATTATTCCAGAGCAAGTTGTTTCACCATCACATAATTCCAAAATTGATTCAGAAATTATGTCTTTGTTACTTATAACACCACTATCCAGATTTTCTAATACATTTGATTTGTTGAATTTCCCAAATGAAGGAGTTTCTGCAAGTTGTGGTTTTTTCGGAAGTAAGCTCGATAGTCTTGAGGTAATCAATTCTGCAAGTGCACATTTACGACATGGCTCGGGAACAATACCACCACGAACTTGTTCTCTCATCTTACTACGATTCTGAAGAATTTCATCTATACTATTTTCTCCTATTTTTCCTAAAGCATTTTTTTCGTCTTTAATACTACAACAAGGTGTAATAACTCCATTACGATCCACATACAAAGCCCCATCTAGCCAAGGACAGCTTCGGAAATCCGTTCTAAAAGCCGTATTTGCAGCTTTATTTGCTTTTTCCTCCAGAAAAGGTAGAAATTCCGCATTAGAGACAAGTTCTTCGTAGAAGTGTTTAATGTTACTTTTAAAACCCTTATAAAACTGTAAAAATTCTGCATACTTAAGTAAGAAAAGAGCTTGATCTTCTTTTGAAACAAATTCTTGAGACATAGCTTCACCGTAAATTCGAGTATAAGATTCCATTAGGTTAAGAGGTTGAACAGACATTTTTCCATCCATTCCCAACTGCTTATAAAGATCTACGATTAAGGGAAACATCTCTTTTGTTCGATTGAGAACTGTAACAGCAAAGCCAACAGCAGGGTATTTTTGTCCACGATCATTACGAGCTTTGAGTAGAGCTTTAATGCCATCAATAACTTTCTCTAATTTTCCCCCACGAATTTCATAAAAATCTTTTGGTTTTGGTGACTCTATCGAGATTTGAAGAGCTTCAATACCGCATTCCAAAATTTTGTCAATGCGTTGACTGGTAAACATACTGCCATTTGTAATCATCGATATTCTTATTCCTCGACTTTGAGCTAGCTTAGCCATGTCAAAGAATTGAGGATGTAGTAAAGGTTCTCCTTCACCTTGAAGTTCAATATGCTGTAGTTCGGGGAATTCATTAATAATTTTCTCAAAAGTTTCAAAACTAATATCTGACTGCTCCATATAACGACCGCAGCAGAATTTACAAGTAAAGTTGCAGCGAGTAGTAGGCTCAATTTGAAGAAACTTAACTGAATTCATTGCTATTCCTCGTCTTTAATTACAAAAATTTTCTTTTTCTGAGAAGCTGTATAGCCTTCCTATTTGATTTGTGAGGATTGCGAGACCTAAGTACAGAATTTTATAAATTGGATGTTGCGCCATGTGTGATTCCTCAATCATCTACCTGTGACCGTTCAATGCACATTGTTAGTTGTTGTGCTAAAACCTGAACGTGAGGTTCACTGAGCATTGTGATATGGTCACCTGGAACAAGGTGGATATCCACAGGTTGAGCAGAAAACTTGTCCCAGTCCAATCTTAGTTCATCTAAAATCTCAGAGTAGGCATTACTCACAGCATCCATCTCGCTAGCCTTGAAAAACGTAACCCGAGCGGGATAAATTGCCTGTGGCATATAAACAGAAGCAGATTGATAGTTAGTTTTGAAGACTTGCATCATACGTCGAAGTTGCTTGATGCCAACATCGGCAGGCAGTAGATTCATCATTTGCAACCGCTGTTTGAAGTAGTTCAGTTGCTCGTCTGGAGCAAGAACTTTGAGAGCTTCTTCGGATACGTTTAAGCTTTTTCCGTAAATGTTTTCAAATACGCTAGTGATCGTGTTCAGCCATGCAGCATCATCGCCATCAAAATCGAGTTTATTTGTTTTGTAACCAGGTACACTAGAGTCTAAAAGGGCTAGTAGAGCCACCTCATATCCCTGCTGATGTAACTGGGTCGCCATCTCAAAAGCTACCATACCACCAAAGGAATAACCGCCCAAAAGGTACGGTCCAGAGGTTTGAATGGACTGTATTGCTTCAATGTAATAAGCTGCCATATCCTCGATTCGTGTGTGCGGCTTTGATTCCCCATCAAGACTGAGTGGTTCCAATCCATAAAATGGTTGCTCTTTACCTAAATGATGTGCCAGATTGTGTAAAATGGTAGTATTGTCATAAGATCCAGGCACGCAGAAGAAAGGTCGCTTAGAACCATTAGGCTGAATAGGTACAAGGGGGGACTGATTTAAAAAACTGGACTGCTGGCGTAAAATACTAGCCAAATGTTCAATAGTCGCTTTTTGGAAGATAGTAGATAGTGCAATTTCCTTGCCAAAGGACTTCTGAATTTGAGCTATTAAGCGCACAGCCAAAACGGAATGACCACCAAGGCTAAAGAAGTTGTCTGTAATTCCAATAGGGCGGATTTCTAAGAGTTCTTCCCATATTTGAGCCAGTTGAGATTCTAAAGGATCACGGGGTGCCACAAAGTCTTTTTTCCGCTTTGAAGATGCCCAATTTGGTACTGGAAGTTCGCGGTAGTCTATGTTTCCATCAGCAGTCACCGGCATTTCTTGGAGCTGCAGAAACTGACAATTGCTCTGCGTTTGGAAGCGATCGCAAACTACTAGCTCCTGTAGTTTAGTAATGGGTGTTTGCTCAGCTTTAGTGGTATAATATGCCAGCAATTCTTGTGTTTGATAAGATGTCGTCTCCGTGTATTCTTGGATATGCTGATTGCTGCCATCTAACCCTACAAACAGTTGTGCCTGATTGTGGTATAGAGCTGCAAGCAACGAATACAGTCCCTGCTCAATTGTTATAGTATGATAACCGAGAGCACGAAAAAGCTCTTTGTCTTTGATACTGCGGCTCATACCCACTTCGTCCCACATACTCCACGCAAAGCAGTAGCTGCGTAACGGGTTTTGATATCGTTGATAGTAGGAAAAACAGTCTAAAAAACTGTTAGCAGCAGCATAAGCACCCACAGTAGCACTTGCAAAAAAGCCGTTCACCGAAGAGAAGGAGATGAAGATGCTATTTGGTCGTTCTTTAACGAGTTGGTGTAGCGCCCATGTCCCTAACAACTTGGGACGAAGCGTTGCTGCAAATTTGTCCTGGGTTTCTTCTTGCAGCAAGCACTCATGAAAAATACCTGCAAGATGAATCACCCCATCTAATTCAGATTTCCAGTGAGATTTTGCTTGCTCAACCACTTGTTGCAGCTGGGCAAAATCACAGACATCAACAGCCTGATAAAGAATTTCTCCTCCAAGCTGCTCCAACACTAGAAGAGTTTTGATGCTTTGAGATATGGTATCATCAGCCTTTTCTAAATGAGCCTCCCACGCATTTCTCTGTGGTAAAGAAGTTCTACTCACTAACAACAGCCGAACTTGATAATGTGTGAGCAGATACTTGGCAATCTCGACACCAATGCCTCCTAGCCCTCCAGTTACCAGATACATCCCGCCGTGCTTTAAGGGAATCTCCTGCTTTTTCTCTTGAGTGAGGTTAACTTTACTCAGGCGAGGAATCAAACGCTGTCCATTGCGATAAGCAACTTCTTTGTCGCTTTGCATCACTCGAATCTCTTGGAAAATACGAGTTGCATTCACCTCAACCTGATCTACAGGTAAATCGACATGACAGCATTTCAAAGCGGGCATTTCCTGGGAAATTGTTTTCATTAAGCCCAAAATAGGCGTTTTTTCGTAGGCTATTTTATCAGATGGGGAGGTAGGTTGTGTATGACTAGCAATGACATATAATTGGGCTTGAGTATGACTTTGAACTTGAGCCAGAGCTTGAGCCAAGAAAAGTAAGCTGTAAGTCCCTTGATACTGGGCTTGTTCTAGTCCATCTAGGCTAGATATCTCTCCAGCATAGTCATTGTAAGTCCACAGGTGCAAAATTAAATCAATTTGAAAGCCATCTTTTGAGAGCGATTCCAGCAGTTGCAGATAGTGCTTGGGTTCATTAGGATTAATGCGGTAGTCGTTGGAGGTGAGTTTAGCAAAGTCTGCTCCTGCTTGGACACGTACACAGCCACGATTGAACTGACTTAGTTCTGTACACAGGTACGTACCTAAGCCCAATGAATCGAGAAACACCAAAGATTTACCGACTATTAACTGACGATTCAAAGACATCACTTCTTTCGGACGCCAGATCTTGCGGTAGAACCAATCTGGCAAGGTGTTGGCGTTCTGTAATTGAATGTCGATTTCCTTGAGAATTTCTTGAAACTGACCCGCCTCCAACAATTTTTTGAGTTGTGTACGCTGAATTTTGCCACTGGTTGTTTTGGGAAAATCCTGTTTGGCGATAGGAACAACGTAAGTAGGACTAATACCCAGGTTGGAAACTATCTTAGCTTGGATTGCTTTAATCAACTTAATTTTTTCTTCTAGACCTTCAACCACTGGTGTAAAAAATATGACGAGTCCTTCTGTGCCAGTGCTAGGATTATCAACTGCACAAGCTCCTACATAAGTCGATTCTACACCATCGATTCCATTGACTACATCCTCAATTTCATAACAGTAATAGTTAGTGCCATTGATAATAATCATTTCTTTTTGGCGACCAGTCAGTGTTAGGCGACCGTTGAGGATAAACCCTAAATCTCCGGTATCAAACCAACCATCCCCAACAAAAGCCTTTTGGTTGGCGATCGCATTATTCAGGTAACCTGGCGTAACGACGTCACCTTTGATTTGAAGGTGACCAATCACCCCTTCACTTAGCAATTGATTATTCTCGTCAACAATGCGTATCTGCGTTCCTGGTACAGGAGCACCCAAATCAATGAAACTAATTGTTGTAGTTGTGGCATCTTTCTGTTGTGCTGCTTCTAAACGCCCACCCAAAGAATCTTTGCGAAAACGATGCCAACCTGATTTTAAATTAAAGCTATTGTTATAAGTCATGCAGGTACAGACTTCTGCCATACCAAAGGCTGGTTGCATTGCGTTAGTCCGCACTTTAAAGGGTGTCACTTGTTGCAAGAAGTCTCGCACAACTGGTAAAGTGACTTGCTCTCCTGCATTCATGAAAAACTTAATTGAGGAGAGATTCCAAACTCTGTCTTGCACTTTAGAGAGGCGATCGCTCACCAACTTGTAACCAAAATTTGGTGACCAAGTATGAGTCACTTGGTAGGTTTCAATTAAATCTAACCACTTGAGAGGATCTGCCAAAATCAAATTCGTTTTCACTTGAATTTGCTGGCATCCCAAATAGATATCTTTTAAATGAAATGTTAACAAAGGTACAACGTGATCAACTGGCAGCCAATTCAAGGATATATCTGACGAGCTATAATCATTAAATTGCTGTGAAGCGTGAATGTGGCACATAATACCCTGATGCGTTTCCTGAATGCATTTTGGTACACCAGTACTACCAGAAGTTAATTGCAAGAAAACAATATCATGAGGATGACTAGGATGAATATATTCAGATGGGGGATAAATACGTAGTTGATCAATCGAGAAAACTTTCAGATCTGTTATCGGCAAGAATTTGCCAAGACCAGAGAGTGGAGAAATCAAATGGCCGCTTGCCAGAATGCATGGCTGATCCAGTAAATGCCAGGTTTTGTATAGTTTATTAACAATTCCATTGGTTTCCTCATAGGAGGAAGCGACTGCAACAGTTACGGGTATTATGCCACCGAGAATACAAGCCCATAAAATTGGAAAGTAATCTCTCAGGTTTTCTATCTGCAATATCACCTTGTCATAAGGTTTCAGCCCCATTTGATACAAGCCGTTTAAGATACATTTTGCTTCTTCTAGTAAAGAGGCATAGGTCTGTATAATAACTGAACTATCAGGTTGAACATGAATTAAACCTTTATCCGGATATTTAGCCGCAGTACATAGCAAAGCTTCAGTTAAGGTTTTCGGTGCATGTTCATCTCTTACCAATGGTCCGCCATCACTGAGAGCCATAGCTTGCGGTTTTGCTTGTGCTACATTTGGAACCTCCAATAAAAAAGCATCTGTTGACACTCCAAAAGGTTGTATGAGAGTTGTTTGCCACTTAGGAACAAGTGTTGACAGATGTAATGCAGGCAAGTTTTCTACTTGAGCTTGAACTGTAACAACAAATTGGTCAATTTCTGATATTGTTTGGATCTGTTTTTCCCAACGCTGCACCAAATCCGAGTCAATCACTTCTGTCCGGGTCAGGGCTTGTTCATCTACTTGTCCTGTAGCTGTGAGTGGTAAACTAGTTAGCAGCACAAAAGTACATAAGTGCGAATTAGGAGGCAAAACGACTTGCAGATGAGATTGCAGCTGTTCTGGTGAAAAAGGCCCTGCCGGAACCACATAAGCCACCAACTCTTGCTTAAAGGTTTCCGTACTCCTCGCTAGTACTACACAGTCTTTGACAGAGGTATTCTGCAATATTGTTGCTTCCACCTCATTTAAGTCAATGCGGAAACCACTAATCCAAACTTGGCGATCGCTAATACCCAAAATCTCAAGCTTGCCATCATTGAGACGACGACCCAAGTAACCTGTTCTGAGTAGCTGCTTATGAGGGACTTCAGAGAAAGGGTTATCGACAAAGCGCTGGGCTGTCTCTTCTGGATGGTGGAGATAACCACGGAATAGCCCCTTTCCGGCAACATAAATTTCACCAGTTACCCCTATGGGAACTAGTTGCATATACTTATCTAACACATACATCGACAGGTTATTGTTAAGGTGGCTAACCAACAATTCGTCCAAGGTATTCCTATACCTGTAGACTTGTGCAGCCAACTCTGTGCCGGCTTCGGGAAGACCATAGAGATTGTATAACTCACAGCTCAAATGTTGGAATAACGCGTCGAGCACCGTATTGTGCAGTGGTTCTGTGCTGCACAACACACAACGTAGTAAACTCAGTGAAGCTACTGTATTTTCTGATAAATCTTTAAAAAGAGTATACAGCACAGAAGGCACAAAGTGGATAACGCTGACTTTTTGTTCAGCAATGACACGCTGCAAATACTTGGAGCTATATTCACCTTGCGGCAACGCAATCACTAAACGCCCCCCATGAACCAAGGGCCAAAAGATTTCCCAGACTGCTGTATCCTGAGTTAAGGGGGCTTTGTGCAACACTGCATCAGACTTAGACAGGGCAAAAGTCTTTTGTAGCCAATCCAGACGCCCAGCAACCCCACGATGCTCAACTAGAACCCCACGCCTTGATGAGTAAAGAATGTAAGCAAGGTTTTCAGGTGTTGCTTTGCTTGTCAGGTTCTCATCACTCTGTTGTGCAATGACCTCCCCTGATGAGTCCAAGCACAGCACTTGCGCCTGGTGCTTTGGAAGACGCTCTCGCAAAAGCTGTTGGCTCAACAACACTGATGGCTTAGTTTCTACCAACATTAATTGTAATCGCTCCCAGGAATCGGTAGGGTCTAGGGACAAATAAGCCCCACCCGCCTTGAGAATACCCAACAGCCCTATTACCATCTCTAAAGAGCGCTCTACGCAAATGCCCACTATCACCTCTGGTCCTACCCCTAGGGTTTGTAGGTGATGCGCTATTTTGTTTGCTTTTCTGTTCAACTCATCGTAGGTAAGTTGTTTGTCTTCAAACACAACTGCCACTGCGTCCGGCGTTTTCAAAGATTGCGCTTCAAATAGCTGATGTACGCACAAATGTTTGGGATGATCTGCTGGAGTATTATTCCACTCCACAAGCATCTGGTGTCGTTGGGCTGCACTAAAGAGCGGTAACTCTGATAGCTTTTGATGGGGATTAGTAACAATCCCTGACAGCAGAGTTTGAAAATGACTCATCATGCGAGTTATTGTTGCCTGCTCAAACAAATCAGTACTGTACATCAAATACCCACGAAGACCCTCTGCACACTCCCACATGTGAAACTCTAAATCTAATCTTGCCACTTGTAGATTGTTTGTGTCCATAGGAGAAGTGAGCGTCAGATTCTTGAGTGCTAATGTCTCTGGTTTCTTCTGCAGGGTGAATACCACTTGGTACAACGGGTTGTAGCTTAGAGAACGTTTGGGTTGTAGTTCTGCCACCAAGCGATTAAAGGGTAAACCTTGGTGAGCATAGGCTGACAAAGCGACTTTTTGCACCCGCACCAATAACTCTCGAAACGTTGGGTTGCCCGACATGTCAGTACGCAGCACCACAATATTGGCGAAACACCCAATCAACCCCTCAATTTCCGTTAGATTACGGTTGGCAATAGGAGACCCCACGACAATATCTTGCTGACTTGTGTAGCGATACAACAAAGTTTGGAACGCTGCCAAGAGCGTCATAAACAGACTGACTCCCTCCTGCTGACTCAAGGACTTAAGTGCCGAGCTTAAGCTTTTGGGTAGCTCGAAGAATTGTCTAAACCCCCGAAAGCTTTGAACTGCCGGTCGTGGATGGTCTATGGGCAGTTCCAACACAGCTGGAGCGCTTTGGAGTTGTTGTTTCCAGTAGGTTAACAGTGTCTTTTCTACCTCCCCCTGCAACCATTGATGCTGCCAACAGGCATAGTCGGCATACTGAACAGGTAGCTTAGGTAATGGTGTTAGCGTAGCTTGCCGTAAGTCCTGCGGAGGCTTGTGCCAAGCGCGTAGCATCTCCGTGAGGAGAAGGCTGGGTTGGCTAGTACAAAAGGCTTCATAGAGAGCTGCTAACTCCCGAATAAAAACGCTCATTGACCAACCATCAAAAACAATGTGATGTATCGTTAGCAACAAGACATGTTCCGTTTCTTCTAAGTGTAACAGCAGGACACGCAATAAAGGTCCAGTAGCCAAGTTGAAGCGGTACTGAGATCTTTCTGTAGTTATTCGTTGCGCTTCAATCTCCCGTTCACCATGAGAAAGATGCCGCAGGTCTACTGCTGGCATCGTTAAATTCAGGGTTGAGGCGATAATCTGAATCGGTTGTCCATCAATTTGAGTGAATGTAGTCCGTAAAACTTCGTGGCGTCGGATAATTTCGTTTATGCTTTGCACAAGCGCGACGACGTTAAGGGAACCATGAAGGCGCAAACCTAGTTGCATGTTGTAAGAAGGGTGACTTGGTTCCATCTGGTCGTAGAACCAAATTTGTTCCTGGGGGAAAGACAGAAGCAAATCCTGCTCTCGTGAAACTTTTACCAGGGGCAGCAGGTCAGTATCACTTGCGCTCATGTTGTCATGCCGCAGTAGCATCAACAATTCTGTCTTTTGCTTAACTAGTAAGTCACGTATCTGTTGTGTCAGTACTCCCTTTGCAGCACGAACACGCAATTGGTCACCATCAGCACTCAACTTCACACCTGCAAGAGAAAGTTCCGCTATTAGTTGCTTAAGGTTCATAGAGTAATTTCCTCCAGATCTTCACTAGATTCAGTCGATGGTGACTCTGATAGCTTTATACTCGCTAACGCTAATTGCTCAAGGGAAATTTCTGCTAGCTGGGAAATGCTCAAACCCTGCATGATTTTCATTGTGGACAGATTCACCCCGCTCTCCCTTTTGAGACGATTACTTAGCTCAACAGCCATTAGAGAATCAAGCCCTAGTTGCAGTAGCGATCGCCTGATGTCCAGTTTGGCGACAGCAATTCCCATTATTTTTGCTACTTGTTCTTTAATACGAAACACCAACAACTGCTCTTGCTCTGCTGGTGTTGCCGATAATAAAGCGCTGTAGCTCAAATTTTCTTCACCATTCTCAGCATCTGCCTGTTCTGAGACTGCTGCTGCCTTATTCAGGTAAGAAAACCTTGGTGATGCACCAGCCGGATGAACTTGGCTCCATCGATGCCAATCTGCATCCACTACTCCCGTCTGAACCGCCTCTGGTTGGAGTAGTAATTCTCCCATTTTCTTCAGCACTTGCTGCAGTGGCAAAGGTTGAATTCCAAGTCGCTTGAGATGTTCAGCAACATCAGCGTTGCGGGTAACATAACCAACATCAGCAATAGAACCCCAATTGATGGTTAGAGCTGGCAGACCGATTGCATGGCGGTAATGAGCCAGCGCGTCAAGAAAAATATTAGCAGCTACGTAATTTCCTTGTCCTGGATTTCCTACGAGTGAAGTGAAAGAAGAGAACAGCAAGAAGAAATCCAACGGTGTATTTAATGTCTGAGTATGCAAATTCCAGGCTCCAAGCATTTTGGGTGCCATGACTTTGTGCATACGCTCCCAGTTCAGTTGCAGCACAAGAGCATCGTCAAGTACCATTGCAGCGTGGATAATACCTCTTAACGGCGGCAGAGACTGACTAATGTCAGCTAGAATGCTTTGAACTTGCTGTTGTTGAGTTACGTCTGCTTTAGCAACAACAACTTCAGCACCCGACTCTTTCATGGCTTCTATGGCTGTTGAAGCTGCTGTTGAAAGCACATCGCTCCGTCCCATCAGTACTAAGTGTCGCGCCCCGTGTTCCACTAACCACTTCGCCACCGCTAAGCCAATACCACCGAGTCCACCAGTGAGCAGGTAAGTTCCATCACTGCGAAATGTGATTGTTTCCTCACATGAAGGAGCCAACCTGACCTTTGGGTCTTGCAAATCTACTACAATTTTGCCGATGTGCTTGGCTTGTGCCATGTAGCGGAAAGCACTTACTACCCGCGAGATGGGAAATACCCGATGAGGAAGCGGGTGGAAGGTTCCTTTGTTAAAGTATTGCATCAATTCGCACAGTAAAGAACCGCAAAAATCAGGGCGTTCATGTGCAAACCGATCAAGATCCACAGCAAAGAACGATAAATTCTTTTGAAAAGGTCGTAGCCCTAACTTGCTGTTGCTGTCAATATCCCGCTTGCCAATTTCTATAAAACGTCCATAGGCTCTTAAAACGGAGAGGCTCTTGGGGATAGCCTCTCCGGACATTGAGTTGAGGACGATATCTACGCCTTTACCACCTGTCAGCTCCATGACTTCATCAGCAAACGCTAACGATCGGGAATCCATGACGTGCTGCACGCCCAAGTTCTTGAGAAACTCCCGCTTTTGTGGACTACCCGCTGTGGCAAAGATTTCTGCACCAGCTGCAGTGGCAATTTGGATGGCAGCAAGACCCACACCCCCAGCGGCAGCATGGATGAGAACCCGTTCTCCCTTACTGATTCGCCCTAAGTAGTGTAAGGCGTAGTAAGCAGTTAGGAAAACTAGAGGAATTGTGGCAGCTGACTCAAAACTGAGATGTGCAGGCTTATGCACCACTAAACGGATATCTGTAATTACATAAGTGCCAAAGCTGTGAGGAGCAAGAGCAACGACTTCATCTCCTATCTCAAATCCTTCAACGCCAGAGCCAATTGCAGTAATAATTCCTGTACATTCTAGACCAAGAGCTTGTCCAAAAAAATTACCCTCTAAATTAACATCGGCCAGCAAGTTCATTGCCTTAGCTACGTCTTTGAAGTTAAGACCTGTAGCAGAAACCTGAATTTCAACCTCTCCAAGATCAGGTTTTTGGCGTGTCGTTGCCCGCAGAGTCAGGTTGTCGAAAATTCCAGGTGTGGAATTTTCTAAACGAAAAGCTTGAGGAGTCGCAGTTACAGCCTGTTCTGGGACTGAACCAATATCTGTAGATGATAAGAGCATCAACCGATGGACATAACGAGCTTCACCCCGCAGAGCGATTTCATCTTCTCGTTCATCTGAGCATAACTCGTCAAACAGAGATTGAATTTCTGACGGGGAGGTAGTAGAACTAAGATCAACCATCGTGCAACGAAAATCTGGATGTTCGTTGACGATCACCCTACCTAAGCCCCACAAGGGATACTGGGCAATTGAAAGAGATTTAACTTCTTCTCCCACGCTTTGAAGACCACGAGTTACTAAAAATAGATGAGGGGAATGGTTCCAACCAACTTTCACCAATGCCTGAACCAAGTGAACTACGCTCAAGACACCTACTGTCTGGGCTGATTCTAAGGAAGAAATTGTGGTCTGCTCTATGGGAGGTGCGTCTAAACTCCAGAGGTGGATTATACCACGACAAGGAGACTGAGCGCTGTTAACTGTTTCCAGAACTTGTTGTATATCTTCTAAATGTTGCGTTCTGATTTGGAAGTGATTGTCATCAAGCTGAGAAAAAGCTGTTCCGGGCGAGATGAGAATCGGGTTTTGTGAGTGTTGTTTAAGCAAATTTGCTAGCTGCTGACTAACGCCGAAGCTGTCTGCAAAAATCAACCAGCTTTCTTGTTTTTCTGGTTGATGGGAAACGTTTATTTTCACAGCAGATTCTTGCTCAAAATTAGAAGCAGTAGCTATGATCACAGTTTGTAGAGATTCCTCATTTGCCTCTGGATCTCGAATTCCGGCAACTTCCTTAAACCCTACCTCTATGAGCAAATTGTGCCATTTTTGAAAACTAAGGATTGGATGTGACGGTCGTAAATCCAAATCAGAAAATAGCCACCAGCCTTTGAGTAATCCGAATACCAAGTCGTTCCAACGTGGGGATTTGGTGAACTCCAGCAAAACTAGCAACCCATCCGATGCCAAAAGCTGTTTGACATTCTTCAGTGTTTTACGCAAATCAGTTGTCGCGTGCAGTGCATCTCCAGCCAGAATTAAATCAAACGAATGCGGCGAGAAACCTTGAGCTATGGGATCAACTTCAATATCTAATAGTTGATATTCAACAAACGGATAATCGTGAAACTTCTGCTGAGCTTGAGCAGTGAAGACTTGGGAAACGTCAGTAAAAACATATTGTGAGCGATTGATTGGAAGTAGAGGAAATACATAAGAAGCTAGGAAGCCTGTACCGCCACCAATCTCTAAAATCCGCACTGTTCGTGCTTGAGGTAAACTTGCAATTGATGCCGCGATCGCATGTTGCATCAGCAGGTTATAGATCCTATAGGTGGGCGAATCTTGGTACAAATGCTCAGATGTTGTCAAAGACTCTTCCGGGAAAATCAGTCCTAAAGGGTCAACATTACCTCGTAAGACGTCCGCTAACTGCTGCCCACATCTTCCCAGCAGCGTCAGTTCCGCTAAGTAACTAGGATATTGAGCTATAAGCTCTTGCCAAATCTGATCTGGCTCTTTTAATTTTAGTATCTGACGGACTGACCATTGCTTGTCTACCTGACTCAGCACACCATCTTCTTGTAATATTTCCAGTATTCGACCCAGAAGACGTTTGTGTTGCTCAGCGACGCCTAATTTTTCTGCAAGAGTTTCCGCATCAACGTGTTGGTGTAATTGAGGCTGCCAACCGAGTTGTTGAAAGGCTTGGAGAATGTAAGCTGTACACAAAACATCCAACTGCGGCTCTACTGCCGAGTAGTAATCCTTCATTCTCAGATATTTACTCAACCGGGCTGCTTCAGGTTGGACAACCTCAGCAATTTGCTTTGGAGAGGGCAAATAATCAGGTTGCAAGTAAACCAACTCTTGACCTGGGCGTGGCTTCCATTGCCATCGATATTCATGAAGATAATCGTCAATTTTGTTTGGAGTAGCTGCTACATGTGTTTTTTCCAAAAACTTGTAGCGGAATCCTTGAATTTCTACCAACACGTTCCCCGCATTATCCAGCAGTCGAATATCTCCCTTGAAACTAGTGGCGCTTCGCTCCACCACACGAGCGTAGCTCCAAACTTCCAATCCAGGACGAGCATAGACCCGAAATCGGCGAATCTCAATCGGTAGGTAAAGGCTGTCTGCTTTATCGCCTAAAAAAGCCCTTAAAAGAACCTGAAAACAGGCATCAAGAATAGCTGGATGTAGCTGATAGTCCTCAACTTCTGTCTGTAGCGCAGAACTGACCTGTATCTTGGCCAGTGCTTCTGCTTCACCACAAAAGAACTGCTCAATTCCTTGAAAATAGGGACCATACTCAAGTCCCGTTTTTTGAAATTGCCGATAGCAATCGTTATGATGAATCTCTTTTGGACAACGGCTTTTGTACTCATCCAGTACAACCGATTTTGGCGCTGAGCTATATGAAGTGTGGCTTAGCTTTCCTGTGGCATGTTTTGTCCAGGATTCTTCAGTGTCTTTGGCTCTACTGTAAATATCGAAAGATGTTTGATTTGAATCGAGAATCAATTGTAGCGAGGGTGTTTCGTTGTCGGGTAAAGGCAGTGCTCGCAGAAACTCAATTTCTTCTAAAACATAAGGCTCATTACCGAAAGTTTCTTTTGCAGCAGCCAGAGCCATTTCTACATAAGCTGCTCCTGGGTAGACTGCGACTCCTTGAATGCGATGATCCTCAAGATAAGTAAGTTGCTGCTTATCTATTAATACATCCCACACTGGTTGTGCCGATTTCAATTTGCATCCCAGCAGAGGATGAATTTGTGTTGAGAGCATAGCTCGTAAGGAAGTTTGTCCCAACCTGGCTTGCTGCGATTCTGAGGATTCACTCCAATAACGCTCTCGTTGCCAAGGATAAGATGGAAGCCGTACGAGTTGACCTCCTTGCGGATAGAGCAAATTCCAATCAATTGGGTATCCGAGGGTGTAGAGCTTACCAACAGACCCTAACATCATTGCTCGTTCCGGTTCTTTGCGTCGTAGTGAAGGAACTACGGTTGCTGTTTTGTTAGCTGTGGCAAAGCATTCAGAAATGTAACTTGCCAGGACTGGATGAGCGCCAATTTCTAGGAAGAGGTCATACCCTGCTTGCATGAGTCCGTCTACTGCTAAAGCAAACAGAACTGGCTCCCTCATGTTTTGCCCCCAGTAAACAGCGTCTACTTCTGGCCCATAAACCTGCTGCCCTGTAACGGTAGAGAACAGGGGAATGGTTGCTGGTTGCGGGTTAATGCCTTGGAGCAAATCTGCTAATTCTGCCTTCAAAGGTTCCATCAAGATACTATGATAAGGAACTTCCACTCGTAGGAATCGGCAGAAAATCTCCTTTTGTTCTAAAGATTTCGCAATTTCTGACAAGGCTTGGGCATCCCCGGATAGGGTAAGACCTTGTGGGCTGTTGATAGCGGCGATGGAAACCCTATCTTCGTATCGGGCGATCGCACTTTGAGCTTCCTGTTGTGTCAGAGCGATCGCTAACATCTTGCCAAGTCCAGCAGTGGTTGCTTGCAAGCGGCTGCGATGGAAAATCACCCGGATAGCGTCTTCTAGACTCAGAACTCCGGCAACATGAGCAGCTGCCACTTCGCCTACACTATGACCAACAATCGCATCTGGAATAATGCCCCAGCTGCGCCATAAAGCACACAGCGCAACTTGCACAGCAAATATGGAGCACTGAGAGACAAGGGTTTCATTGATGCGAGAATGCTCCTCATTCGCTGTCAGTTCATCCCACAACGACCAATCAGCATACTGCCGCAGGAGTTCATCACACTGTTTAATGGTCTTTTGGAAAACTGGTTCAGATTCCAAGAGGTTCCGCCCCATTGCCCACCATTGCTGTCCCATACCGGAGAACACGAAAGCGAGTTTGGGCGAGGAGCCTGAAACTAGACAACCAGAAGACATCGCCAGACGGGTTTCTCCCGCTAAAAACGCTTCTAACTGTTCTGCTATTTCTTCAAAGGAATCCGACACCAGCGCTAATCGATGCTCGTGGTGCCCACGACGCAGACTGGCAGTGTAGCAGATATCTGATAATGAAACGCCGGAACTGGAAGCCGTGGTTAAAAAGTCATGGGTTACTTTTGCAACCGCAGCAAGTGCTTCTGGACTTTTTGCCGAAAGGGGCAATAGCAGTGCACACCCCTCTAATGGCGCAGTGTGTTGTGGTAAACTATCAATACCTTCGAGAACTACGTGGGCGTTAGTACCGCCAAACCCGAAGGAATTCACACCAGCTATTCGTGGTTCCTGGCCATTTTCGGGCCAAGGTTCTATGGTTTGTGGTACTCTTAAGCGCAGTTGTTCTAAAGGAATTTTGGGATTTGGCGAGAGGAAATGGAGATTTGCCGGAATTTGGCGATATTTTAAAGCCAGTGCTGCCTTGATTAAACCAGCAATACCTGCTGCTGATTCCAAATGTCCAATATTTGTTTTGACTGAGCCAATAATACAGTAGCTGTTTTGTTGACGACCCTTACCAAGTATATTACCTATGGCATTTGCTTCAATTGGATCACCTACAGACGTTCCTGTTCCATGCGCCTCGACGTACTGTACTTGCTCAGGTGATACCCCAGCTTGCCTATAAGCTTCTCGTAGCATTACTTCTTGTGCTTGGGCGGAGGGAACCGTAATGCCGTTCGTGTGACCATCCGAGTTAACGGCAGTACCTCTAATTACTGCATAAATCGGATCTTGGTCAGCTAAAGCTCTGGATAAAGGCTTTAGGACTACAATACCTGCACCCTCACCCCGAACGTAACCGTTTGCTCGTGCATCAAAGCTCTTGCATTGACCGTCGGGAGAGAGCATTGATGCCTTACTGAAACCTATAGTTGGTTCTGGCTTGAGCATGGCATTCACGCCTCCTGCTAAAGTCAGCGTGGACTCTCCATTCCAAATACTTTGACAGGCGAGGTGAACTGCAACCAGAGCACTGGAGCAGGCAGTGTCAACAGCCATACTTGGTCCGGTGAAATTGAATGTATAGGAGATGCGGTTGGCTGCAATGCACTTCACCCCGCCCAAATTGGTATAAGCGTTTATGAAATTGCGATCGCTTACGCTCGTTTGGATATCAAAGTAATCGTTCAATGATATGCCGATAAATACTCCTGTGCTTGTGCCAGCTAAGCGTTCTGGCACCTGTCCTCCATCTTCTAAGGCTTGATACGCTACTTCCAGTAGTATCCGCTGCTGGGGATCGATACGTTCTGCCTCTTTTGGAGAAATCTCAAAAAATTGCGCATCAAATTGGTCGATATTCTCAATAAATCCGCCTCTACGGGTATATATTTTCCCTGGTTTTTCCCGCTCTGGGTCGTAGAAAGTGCGCAAGTTCCAGCGATCTGCTGGAACCTCAGTAATGGCATCTATGCCGTTACTCAGTAGATTCCAGAAAGCTTCTGGACTATTAACACCGCCAGGAAGGCGGCAACCAATGCCGATGATAGCAATTGGTTCTTTTTCATAGGTGTGTCGTTTTTCGTACTTAGTGTTCTCTATCATAAAGCTATTTTCTCCAAATTATAACCCACATTCCGCAGATGTGATTCATATTACTAGTAATTTTGAAAAGTCAAACCCAGAAGATTTTTTATCAGTTTAATTTTTGTGGGTTAATTTCATTTTTCGTTCAAATAATTCCAAAATATTAAGTAAGTTAGTAAGCTGCTACGCAGCTTGATTGTATAATATCAAATTAAGTAACTAAGCTATGAGCAGCCATATATGCCAGCGAAAAACCATCTTTCTCAAGAGCAGAAGGAACAGCTATTGAAAACGTTAAAAGAACATGATAATCCATATGTAAGAGAGAAGATTTTGATTCTATTGTTGATGAATGATGGAAAATCTTATCAAGAAATTAGTGATTTTTTAGATATTTCATATCCAACTGTAGCATATTGGGCAGTTCATGGCGATCCAGATAAACTAGAAAGTTTTTCAGATGGAAGAAGAGAAGGTAACTTCCGTAAAATTACCAAAGAATATGAAGATTTATTATTAGAAATAATTGATAAAGACCCAGTAGAGTATGGATATGAATTTGGTCGATGGACAGCAGCAAGACTAGCAACATACCTCGAAGAAGTAACAGGAATTAAGTTAAGTGGCTCTCAAGTTAGGAGGACTTTAGAGCGAAAAAAGTACGTTTACCTCTGGGCAAAATATAGCCTGGAGGACAAGCAGAATCCAGAAAAACGTAAAGCATTTAAAGAAAAATTATCAGAATATTTAAGAATAACAAAAGAGAGTCCAGAGCGTTTACAGGTATGGTTTTGGGATGAAAGTGGATTTAGTTTAAGAGTGATAAGAAGAAAAAATTGGGGTAAGAAAGGTACAAGGAAGCAAGTCACAGGACAAAGAAGAAGAGGAAGAGTAAATATTATGGGAGGTCTACGTTATCATGATAAGAAGAGAATAAATTTTGTGATTAAAAAAGGAGCTTATCACGGAATTTCAAAATATATTTACTCTCTCATTCATCAACACATTTATCAGAAATTAACCAATCTAATCCTAGCCAAGACCATTTTAATCTTAACTCAAAATTCCTATTTATTTAAAAATATCCAGAATATCTACATTTTTTGAGTCAAATAATCCACCTCAAATCATGAGATAATATTGACGACAACTTTGACTTAAATAATGCAGAATCTTTTGACGTTCTTCCGTTAAATTGCTCATCTGTTTCTGTCCATTTATGATGAGCAGAGGTACAGATTGAAACATCTGAAATATCCACCTCATTGTCGGTTTCTTTGTCAATTTATTCACTTGATTTCTGATGCTATCATCTGATGATAATAATGCTTGTCTCAACTTTTTTTGTGCTAGGTTATAGACTAACAAACACAGTCCCATTATCATGGCAATTGCCTCCACTCTTTCTGGACTTTTGACGCATCTGGCTCTTTTTTCTAAGCCGCAACCCCGTGACAAACACACTTGATGTAAAAAACAATGGGTCTTTGAAAAACCTAAATCCTCTTTCATTGGATTGTTGAGCTTTGTATTCATCTAGTACTTGCTGATTACTCAATTCATTTTCATCTAATATATTCGTTGCTAATAGAAATCTTCCAGCTTTTATTTTTTCAACTTCTATCACTTCTGGTCTCGGCTCTATTTGACCTTTTACTTGATATCTTATTTGCTGAACTTGAGTTAATTTGCTTGGTCTTCCTGCTTTTTTATACTCGGCTTTCTCGGAGTATTCAATCTCTTTTACTTGGTGATATTTCCAGGTTTTGGATAACTTTTCTATGGCGATTTTAGCATCTGCCTGACACGCAAACTCTTGTCTCGATAGTTGACGTAGTGCTGCTTGCGCTTTTTCTTCCTGCTTTGAGACTTGTTTTTTCACTTGTTGAATACTTGATTGTTTTCGCTCTTCACTTTCTCTGATTAACCATCTTTGCTTAATTTTTCCATATTCACTTTCTCTGGCTGCTATTTTATATCCTGATGTTTGACTATCTTTCCATTCATTTTTCTTAATATTTAAGATTTTATGTTGCGCTTCTTTAATACTTAGTGGAACTCTTGTTATCCATTTTAATTCTCTCATTGCTTCTAGGTTATCGGCTGTGTATCAGGCACTGTCTGCTACACATATTCCCTCAAATGTCCATTGCTTTCTAAATTCTTTTAATCTTGATACAAATACACTTTTATCATCTACGTTTCCTGAGTCTATTTTTAAATATAATGGGATATCTCCATCTCCTGTCACTATCATATCTATGATAAATTGTTTTAAGTCTGGTCGGTGATCTCTTGAATATCCATGTACAATTTCTATTGGTTTCATCTCTGATAATGATTCATTTAATTCTCTTTTTTGATTGACTTCTTCTGTTGATTGTGCATCTTTTTTATATTCCCCGTGTACATACATTGAACTCCCGTCTAAATGAATGCTATCCATTTCTACTTGGTATTTATCAGCAGCTTTTATGGCGATTGCTGTAAATAATTTCGTTGTCCCTACTTGATAATATTGGTCTAATGCTCTTCCTAACTTGTCATCATTTAGATGTGATGGTAATACTCCTGTTCCTATTAAATGCTCGGTCGCTTTTCCTACAAAAAATTCTTCAAATAAGTATAATGGCGCGCTCAAAAACCCTAATCCATTCAAAATCATCGCTTTCATTACTTGTCCAGGTGTGAGAGTTTCTTTAACTTTTATTCCCACTTTTTTATCCGGGTAAGCGCATCTAATTTTGTAGCTCTTGATACAGACAAAAAGCTTGAGACTCCATCTGAATATCAATTTTTCATTCAAAATCGGACGAATTGTCGTAAATGATTGAAAAAACATGGGTCAAATAGCTTTTTATGTTTTTTAACCACATAAAGACGAAAATGTCAATCCCACCCCCTTGGCTCATGTAGTAATTTTGAACTTATTTGTGCTTTGGGTAAACCCCAAAACTGCCGTGTCAATAGGGTTTGAGATGCGCTTACCCTGACTTTTTTATTCACTTCTTCTACCAATTCCATCTCGTCTATTATTCCCGCTACTATGCCTAAATGGTCTATATCTACGACTTTTATTGCTTCTAGTGCCTCATTCATGCTTTTTTCTGTCTCTACTTGATGCTTATTATTTTATATAATAAAAGCCTGAAATGATTGTTTCATAACCATTTCAGGCTTCATACTCTTCAATTTCATAATTATTAAATCCGCTTTAATATCTGCGGAATGTGGGTTTAATCTAAGATTTAAAATCTAAAATTTAAAATTCGGTCGGGGGCTTGAACCCACCACGAAGAGTGTTGACCGCCAAATCTTCTCCTTTGGAAACGCGCAAGGGACGATTTGGCGGGGGCGGTGAGTACCCCCAACCGTTCCAGTCGCACAGAATACCCAACTGAATTCTGGCGACTGACGCCTTCCTACTTTCTTGGTCAAGATGAGCTTACGGGTTTTTGGTTACTTGCCTTTCGCCCGCCTAATAAATTCAATGATTACATGCCCTTGCATGGCTGAAATCATCCCTATCACCGCTGGCGGGATGCTTCCGATACTTCTACCTTTCCACTCTCCATCAATCTTTTCTTCCCAGTTGAAACCCCAGCGCCAGTGCTTGGGATTATCTGGATCGCGCTCTCCTTCCACCCGTGGGTAAGAAGCGATCGCTCCTGATTTCAGCTTTTTATTCTCCAGATATTTGTACAAGCATCCACGATTCTTAGAGGAAAAATCATTTTTCAGAAGGCAGCTATGATACCCACGCTTAAAAACGTGGGATTGAAACAAGGACGCCGTATAACTTGATTGCACATCACGAGAAATACATTTTTATGATTTTGGTAGAGCTTCTAAACCCACCCCGCGCATGATTTTTAGGCAATTTACAATCAAGCCTCTGCCTTGTCCTGACGGACACGCTACGCGAACGTACTTCTGTCTTTCTTTTGTAAGTAGATGGAAAAAAATAAACAGTGCTATGCGAAGATATGTAAAGCAAAGTATAGCCACCGTCTAAAGCAAAAATGTCATCTCCTCCAGTGCGGGTATTTTTGAGCCACAAACAAGACCGTCAGTTATTTGAGTCAATTAAAGCTCCAGGAGTGTCTAAACGTGCAAAAAATCGTGCTGAGGTAGTGCGTCTCTCATCACAAGGGTGGAAAGTCAAAAAAATCGCCAACAATTAATGGGCGGAATCTACGGTGCGTGTAACGCTACATCGATGGCTTTTATTTAAGGATAGAGTTGTATCTGTTGAAGCCGACCGTTGCATGACTATGACTACTGCATCTAAATTAACTTAATTTCCGTTAATTAACAGTATTTACTATGACTCATTTTGGCATCATCTATCCACCAGCAACTGGACACCTTAATCCAATGACAGCGTTAGGGCGAGAACTGCAACGGCGCGGTCATCAAGTCACAGTCTTAAGCAAGTTGGATGTTCAATCCAATGCCCTAGCAGCAGGATTGGAATTTCGGGCGATCGCAGAATCTGAATATCCTCTGAGGTCAACAGCACAAATGTCTGTCCAGCTAGGGCAACTGAATGGGCTTGCGGCATTACGTTACACTGTTAGTCTGTATAAAGAGTTCACTGCTCTACTCCTGCGGGATATTCCAAAAGCAATCAAAGAGGCCGGTGTAGAAGCATTGCTGGTAGACGAAACGATATTTGCAGGAAATGCTGTCGCAGAATTTCTTCAAATTCCCTTCGTTACCGTATGCTTTGGCGGTTGTGGAGGCTTGAGATCTGATCCACAGAACGCAATTCCCCCATTTTTCACAACCTGGAGTTATAGTCCTGCGTGGTGGGCGCTTTTACGCAATCAATTAGTTTGGTTTCTATTTCATTGGCTCACACAACCCATCCGAGACGTGGAAAACGAGTATCGCCGACAATGGAAGTTGCCCCTTCGGTCTAGTGATGATGAAGTTTACTCTAAGCTGGCGATTATCAGCCAACAACTTGCTGAGTTGGAATTTCCCAGGCAGAAATTGCCGTCGCATCTCCATTTCACTGGACCATTGTACGATACTACAGCGCGTCAAAGAGTTGATTTTCCTTATGAGAAGTTGAATGGGAAACCCCTCATTTACGCTTCGCTGGGCACCGTGCTAAATCGATTACAGTACGTTTTTCGTGATATAGCACAGGCTTGTGAGGATTTGGATGCCCAACTAGTAATTTCTCTAGGAGGCGCGCTCGATCCAGAAGCGTTGTCTAACCTGCCTGGAAAACCTTTAGTTGTCAAATATGCACCTCAACTAGAATTGCTGAAAAAAACCACTCTCACAATTACTCACGCTGGACTGAATACCACCTTGGAATCCTTGAGTAACGGTGTACCAATGGTCGCTATTCCCATTGCAAATGATCAGCCGTCGGTAGCGGCGCGTATTGCTTGGGCTGGCGTTGGGGAATTTATACCCTTGTCTCGCTTGAGTGTTCCCAAGCTGCGAACCGCAATCCAACAGGTTTTGACACAAGACTCCTACAAGCAGAATGCTCTGAGGTTACAAGAAGCCATTCGTCATGCTGGCGGAGTGAGCCGCGCTGCTGATATTGTCGAGAAAGCTGTGTTTACTGGGAAGCCAGTCTTGGCTCAAACAGGACAACTGTAAATATCAAAAAATCAATTGTATTGCATGACAACGGAGGTTAGGTGAAGCTAATGCATTGACTTGCAAAAATTAACCTACCCTGCAAGTTTTAGGACAATAAAGGAGGTCAGTAAATCGCAAAGTTTTTCTTAAGAGCGATCGCCAATGCTAAATTCCGTAACTATTGTATTAAATTGTACTCTACATTATCAAGAAAACTTATATGAGTGAAAAGAGTTTCAAAAAATGAAATTATAACTCCCGGTTCGCCCATTTTTACAGGAGTTAGAAAAAAGCTTACTCAGGTGTAAAAGATTGACCAGCAAGTTGAGTGTAAATAGTAATTGGGAAGCCAAGTATAGCAACCGCCAAGGCGGTTGCTATAAAACAAGAATACGCTGTTGCAATGGACAAAGAGCAGTTAAATGGGCATAAACTTCATTTTTAACCTCAATCAGCAGCAGCGTAATTTCTTTGAAAGCAGCCAGAAGGAGTTCAGCAGTTGGACGTGCAGTTTCTCGCTGGGGATTACCAATATAAAGTCCAGCAAGCTTCTCCTGATCTTGCTGAAGGGAACGACGTACCTGAAACTCTAATAGAGTCAACACACGTAAACCAATTGAAAGCAGTCGAATTAAACCAGTAACATGGTCTTCGCGCTGCAAGTAAATCGGTGTTAAGGATAAGGGAAACCCCTTGAGTCTGGCAAATCCTCGTTCAGTTAAATACTGATCTCGATAAGCACGAACAGCTTGTTTCAAAGACAACAAAGGCTCTGTTTGATTCGTAACGTAGACTCGCAGTATGCTACCAGAAAGTTGTTCCTCAAAAGGATACCAATTACGATCGCAGTTGAGGTAACGCAGTAGCGCTTCTAATCTGTCATCCGTCAGGTCACGGGGTTGCGGCTTAGAAAAAAGAGCCAGCCTTCTCCTTGTGGAGACGCTGCGCGAACCCATTTTGGGGCTACCGCCCCAAAATGGGCGAGTCCCCATTCTTAGAAAGAAGGGGCTTGTTGAAAAGGCTGGCTCTTTTTTCTCTTCGCCAGATGCGTCAAATTCCCGCAACTCTTCGCCAAATAATGTTCTCAACGTTTCTAACCGTTTTGCTACCCACGCTTGGACGTGGTTTAAACGGTGGTCTGCTTGCGATAATATGTACGCTAACCAAATCACTGCAACACTTCCCAAACTTTGACCTTGCCAATTTCCATGTGTGGGGAAGTGCTTGTCAAGTAGTTCCTGTACGCCCATATGTTCTAGTTGTGTTAGAAGTATGGGTATATCATCAACTCGTTCGGTTGTAATTATGGGTTCAGTAGGCATAAGACCGAACGTATACCTAGCCGCTCATTTTGGGAATATGTCGTGAGGTATACTTATTTCTCCCGTTTTTCCTAACTTCCAAAAAAATGGGCGAACCGGGAGTTTAAGGGTTTGCGCAAAAATAAATTAATAAATTGGTGACGCATTGGGACAAAGAAACTCGCGGTGCCCTAATAACGCTGCCTAAGATCAGGGAGTCGCCCCCCTGTCTCGGCTACAAAACCGTGCGTGAGATTTTCACCTCACACGGCTCCTCAATGATTTGGCTATTTTCATTAGTACCTCTGACAGCTTTATCATCATTAGCTGTTTTTGTATCGTGGCAATGTCGATGGAGTAATTGGAGATTATATTGGGTATTTTTTCCGCCTTTTGCACGCGGTTTTTTGTGGTCTATCTCCAGTAAATCTCCATTTTTAAAGAACAATTCGCAATGGGCGCATTTACCTTTTTGCAATTTCTGTGAGTTTTGATACCCTTGTTGTCGCTTCTGGATGCATTCCCATTCTGGTACTCCAATATATCCAATCTCCGTCATAAGGGCTGCATTCCCCTCGCACTTTTATGTGTCTAACAATCGGTGTTTCAGAGTGCTTAATAAGGCGCATCTTTTTACCTTCTTTCCTACTGGCAAAGACCCATCCTTCCCCTTGGTTAATAAGCCAGTAGCGTCTGGCTTTCCATTGGGAGTTTTTGTTTGGATGACGGAAACGCTCAGGAATTTTAGCCATCGGCAGTAGTGTTCCTTTTGCGCTCTTTTATTTGACCACGAGGGGGCTAAATTGAATGCTTCTTCTTGCACAGAGCGAAGAAATCTGTCTTTGAGGATATAAATAAAGAGTTCTTGAAAACTATTGAAGGGATAGTCAATGCCTTTGGCTTTTGCCCAAGAAATAATTTCAGATTCTCCCGCTCTAAGCAGATCATAGAAAGCTTTGTCTGCATCAGTTTCTAAAAGCAGATTTGCCAACGCCTGCGGTGCTATGATTTGGCTGAGGTAACCATCAACTAGAGTTTGATCTGGAATTAGTTTAAATATCTTGTTTGGCAGCAAGATAGATTTAGCCTGCCAATAAAACTGAACGCATCGCATCCAAATCCCTTGGTTTTGATTTTCTGGCGCGACATCAAACGAGGCAATATCTCTGATAGCTTGGGCTAGCCTACAGAAATCTGCAGTTTGCGGCAATTCGGGCAATAGAATAAACTTAAAAGGGATACGGTTGCGTGAGCAATTGAGTGTTTTATCTTCAGCCAATGTTTGTGCTTGTGCCAGTAAGAGTGCTTGACGAAGCGGCACTTCTCTACCGCAACCGTGAGGGTCTACTATTTCAATAATAGTTTCGTCTAATATCAAGTCCGTTAAATTAAACATAATAGAACTCTCCTATCCTGAGGATGCTGTCTTTGTGCAAAGCGACTTGCAAGAAATGAAGAGTAAAGTACTTTCAAATGTTGAAATCGATATTCTTGAGGATAGCAAAAGTCCAATTCTAGTTGCCGTTTAGGTCGAAGTCCCTAGAGCATTGACTCACACCCCCATCAAACTGCGATCACTCTTTTTTGGGTTGTGTTGCAAAAACTGACGCTTTCATGAAAACCCTGTTCCCGGATTTCTCACTACGATTACCCAAGTGCGGTGTGAGCAATATTCCCATATTAATGTGATGATAAGTTATGGAAACTCCACTTTTTTCTAAAAATGAGGGTTGCACAAATTTGTACAACCCATTTCAAGTTATATCCCTTCATACTCTTGCTCCAAAACACCCAACAACTTCTCTTCTACCCGGATTTCTCACAAGTGAGAAAAAATCATCGGGGTAAACAAAATTTAGGATAATTTAATTGATACATGATTAAGTTGGATGAGTGAGCAGGATAAACCAAAGTAAAAACCGAAATATACAAGACAAATAAATTACACTTTAACTGTCTTACACAGAGATAAAAAATCGTGATGAATGAAAATAGACATAGCAAAGCGAGGGTTGAATAAAGTAAATTCACCCGAATAGTGAGCCAAAAATAATGAATTAAGTTACGTCATCATTAAAGAATGTTTTGGAAGTTGAGATAAACACTTATAAACCACTACAAAAATGTCCTTATATAGACAAGTATTACTAATTGCAATTAAAACTTTTCGGCTACTAATAGTGATAATCGCTCCTAGTTTCAATAATTTTGTACGAATAGTCCCCACTTGAGCATTTCGGAATTCGGTTTTTGCCAAACCTTTCTCTCGAAGAGCATTTATCAAAATATAAGCAATAGAAGAAAACCATAGACGTAATTGATTTCCTGCAAATGTATGGGTACTAGTTCTGTCACTTTTCATTTCTAGTTTTTGTTCTTTGAAACAGTTCTCCATCTGACCTCGCGGACAATATTTTTCAGTGTACAGTCGCCCTGGGGTCACTTTACTAGTAGGCAGCGAAGTTACTACAAAGCGAGTATTTACTCCTTCAGCACTGTACTCAACTTTTGAGACAACGCGGCGATGACGACTCCAAGATTCTAAAGTTTTATAATCGAGCGAACAATACCAAACTGAGCTATTAATGAGTGCTGTTGCTTCTTTTTTTAAGTCATCTGATGGAGTAAACAAGGTTTCAAAAAACTCGACTACGGTTTGAAGTTTTTTTGAATAATCAAGAGAAGCCCGGTATTTAATCGATTGAGAGAGTTGAAGTAGCCGACTATTTTGTGCCAATCCAAACACATAATCTACTCCGATTTGAGATTCGCACCAACTCATAATATCTTCTCTTGAATATGCACTATCTCCACGTACAACAATTTTCACTTTATCCCAACGCATTTGTATTTGTTTAATTACCCGTTGTAATTCTGATAATGCTCCTGCTGCTGGGTCTACATTTGATGCACGTAGTTTAGCTACTAACAAGTGCTTGCCACAGAAAATATATAAAGGAGCATAACAATATCCTCGATAATAAGGGTTAAAAAAAGCTTCTTCTTGACGACCATGTACTAAATCATCAGTCACATCCAAGTCCAAAATTATCTCTCGCGGTGCTTTGGAGTAAGATTCTAAAAATATTTCAACTAGCAACTTTTCTATACCTTCTGCATCATGTCCAATTCGGTGATATCGGCTCTCTGCTCTTGAAGAGACAGTTTCTGGACAGTGTTCAATCCGATTTAAAGTACTTTTTCCGGCGAGAACTGGTGATTCTTTTTCTGAACCAATTATTTTTCCTAGTAGTCTGTCAGCCTTGAATTGAGGGGTGACTCGGTTAATAATTTGAGTAATCCCCGAATACGCAATTGTGTCATGGCGAAAAAGAAATACATTGTCTCTCTAACAAGCTTTGAGCGAGAAG
>JAHHHH010000034.1 GCA_019359415.1 Iphinoe sp. HA4291-MV1
TTGGGTCGATCGCTTGCAGCAAATCGGATACTGATTTGTGACTCGATTGGTTTTGCGTCATGTGTCATATTCTATGACGTTCCGTCTACCGAGTAAACTTTTTATTTTCTCCAATACCCCAACTTATGGATTGACATAACAGACTTGTAAAGTTTACGTACTAGATTGGACGTCATAAATATTACAAATCTTTTCGATTTTCTGACTTATGGGAGAGATAAAAGAAATGTTAAGAATATTAAATAGAGTTAATATTAGTAAGAAAGTTAGGAATATGCTTCTCATTTATGCGAGACTCGAATTTACCAGAATCTGAATTGCTGAAAACAGTTTTGCAACCGCTGTTAGAAGATTTTCAGTACTGGTTTGCGTCATCGGGCGCAAAGCGCCCGCCCTTTTGGGGCGATCGCGTGATTTTCTGGAAACGGAACAACTATCATTCATGAGTCAGCATGAACAATTTGACTTACTGACGCGAGTCAAGAAAGCACAAGAGGAAGTGAACACTACAAAAATGCTGTTTACTGCAACTGGCGAACAAGTTGGTATTGATATGGCAACGTTGATGCCTTGGCATCAATTAGTGACACAGTGTTGGAATGTAGCAATGCGCTTGGGTTCGCAACAGGAGAATTGGCAACAGAAAGACGATATATAAGTGAGATAGTCAAAAATCTTTAACATCATCTGAGATAGGAAGCGATGTATTTTATGCTACTGCACTCTGCCTTAAGTTGAAAATTCCCCTCTTAAATAAAAAAGTCTGAGCGCAAAAAGATTGCGTTAACCATTCAGCATCTCCATCATTAACCACATTAGCAGGTATCAGTGAAGCAAAACTTTTTACAACAATATAGTTTGAAAATTTGCTAACTCTGGAGGAAAGAACAATGTTACATCTACTTTACATTCTTGCTTTTACCATCCTAGCTTTTATAGCTGTCGCTAACTTAATTCGTAACCTGATTTTGTTTAGTTTTGATAGAGAGCGGATTTATCCACCAAAGTCCGCATCTTTAGCGAACCAAGGCAGATATCCATATAATCGGTCAACTAAGCAGTTTACCCCTCATCCAGAGTTATTAGACGATACTGGCAACTTAATCAAAGAACCACTGTTAGTGATGCGTTCAATTCCTGTTGAAGACGCTCGCCAAAAACTGGACGAGCTTTATGAAGCTTCTCCAGGACACAAAAGTGAGAATCAACAAGAGGAAAGTTAATTAAAAAAGTTTACCAGTTCAGAGTGCTGTAGATGTCTAAAGAGTGGTGAACATAAGCTATGTCCTAAGTCCTTACGGACACGCACTCGCGTTCGGAGGGTTACTCCCCGTTGTTGCACCTGGCGTTGTGGTTTCCACGCCAGGTGCAACAAGAGCGAGACGCCCGGCAATAATCACCAAGGGCGGGGGAGACTCCCGCACTGTGAAACAGCGCTACAGGAGGGGAGCCAGTCCGTTGCGGTGAAACTAGTGCTGCAGAAGGGTTTCCCTCTCAATAGCCCAGACACTACGCGTTGGCGCAGCCTGTCCACAGGACTTACCGTAGGCATCTGGCGCTCGCGTTGGTGTAGCCTCTCCGAGAGGAGAAGGATTCACCCGGAGGGGGTTCCCCCCGTTGTTTGCCTTTGGGAGAAGGAACTGGCGTTTTCCCGCGCCCAAGTGACTACTTTTCCGTTGGGCGCTCTGCCTTGGGAACCCATAGGAGTGTTGGGGTTTGCCCGTTGTCGCAAGTAGTGTTTGGTGAGAGGAGAAAATACTCAGCATTTAGGACTCTCGTTATCACTATTACGTTCGTAACCACAAAACAACTCTAAAGGACGTTGATAGGGCTGCTGGTTAGTCATGTCGAATAAACCTTCAAAAAGTTCCAGAGCTTGATTGAGTGAATAAACGGATTGGGGAATTACGACGATCCTGTTAAACCAAGAGAATGTAACCCCATTGCAATAAGCGCGTTGTCGTGGGGACATACACAACCAATTTGATAACCTATTGTAATGTCAGCTGGTGACAAGCTATTTTTATGAGATGCTTATTATATCCCTAAGGCAGCCTTTGGTTAGCTGGCAGGAAACCACAGGCAGAGTATTGCTGCATCTCAAATAAAGTGCTGCGTCTGCCGAGGTTTTTAACGTGTCTTTCACCATTCTTTACATATTGCAACTATCTCGTTCACTTGAGAGTCCGTTGTAATTTGTACAATGCAGCTGTGACGAATGATTTTGTCCAGATTGTGGCTCCTTAATGAAATTGATGAGCATTCCGACTTCCGTGCTGAGTGAACTGCTACAGACTCTACCCCACCTGAGACCTCAAATATATTTTAAGGCTTCATTAACGGCGCTTTCCCACGCGATGGAAGATCAGGTATTGGCTGCTACTTTGAAGCAGCCTCTGGTCATTGCTAGCTTCCAAAGAGAGCGATTTTACCGTCAAGAAGCTCATCGATATCAGCGGCTTGCCCAGCGCAGTAATCAAGTATACGTATTATCAGCACCCGAAACGGATTTCACCAACAGTTCGGAGTATTATGAAAAAATAGCTTTTGAACTAGATGATGGCTTAAGCCAAGAATGGCACTTGGTGGTCGTTGCCCAAAACTATGCAACTTGCTTGGTTTGCCGTGAGAGCATAGGTTCTCTTGCTAAAAATCAGCAGCTACGGGAGATGAACCCAAGTCTAGATATGGACGCGGCGCGCAGGTTCGAAGGAATTTGGACAGCAGAGCGGGGAGTAAGCCTGAAAGCCGCTGAATTGCTATTAGACAGGATTTTGGTTTACAGACCAGAACTGGTAGACAAAATTCAGCAGGCACGCCTAAGATTTGGGATAGGGGAGTGTAAGAGCGAAACAGAAGTAGAACCGATCAACGAATATGCCTGTGACATAGACACCGACCCCTTTGTGCGGCGTTTGCTAACTTACCTGCAAGCAAGTCAGTACAAATTGCACAAAGCATACCGTTCCATTACGGCTCAAGCACGTAAGGAGCGTTTGGTCAATACGATTAGCTCCGCTATTAGGCGATCGCTCGACCCCCACGAAATTCTCCAAGTCGCAACCCAAGAACTGGGACAAAACTTGGAGGCTAGTCGCTGTTTCATCTACCGTGCTCAAGAGACTGATACTAAAGCCGTCATTAAACATGAATTTTTGAGTCCTGGCAGATCATCTTTGTTGGGAAAAACTTGGTCTTTAGAGAACAATCTCTTATTCAAGGAAGTTGTACTCCAAAGTCAGGGAATTTATGTGACGAATACTCAGACTGACACTCGCATCACCAGTTCTCAAGAACTTAGGGGACTCGTTAAAAAGTATGACATTCGTTCTTGGTTGATGGAACCAGTGTTCTATCAGGGGCGCTTATTGGGTATCGTCGAACTGCACTATTGCAATGAAAGTTTACACAATTGGCAAGCAGGGGATTTTGACTTAGTAGAAGCTATTGCTACCCACGTGGGAGTTGCCCTCATTCAAGCGGAGGCTTACGCTAACTTAGAAGACCTTAACAAGCAGTTGGAAGCTCTTGACCGTACTCGCAGCAACTTAATAGCCATCACCGGACACGAACTTCGTACCCCCTTATCCACCATTCAAGTGTGCTTAGAAAGTCTTGCTAGCGAACCGGATATGCCCTCAGAATTACAGCAGGTTATGCTCAGCACTGCTCTTTCTGACTCAGAACGAATGCGGAAACTCATACAAGATTTCCTAACGCTTTCTAATCTAGAAAGCGGTCGTGTAGAATGGCATCCAGAATCCCTTACTTTACAAGAGTGTGTGGATCTGTCGCTGAGTCGCATTCGCACCCGATTTACATCCCAAACGCTGCCCAAAATTACGACCCAAATTGCAAAAAACCTGCCTTTGGTGAAAGCCGATGGAGATTGGCTAGTAGAAGTACTGGCAAAACTGATAGACAATGCCTGCAAATTTACACCAACAAACGGACAGATCACCATTAAGGGTGAACGCAACCGAAATAAAATGGTTGAGGTGACTGTAGCTGACACAGGACGCGGTATTGAACCACATCTTCTAGAAATCGTTTTTGACCGATTCTATCAAGAAGAAGGAGCGCTGCGGCGTACTACTGGTGGCACAGGTCTTGGTTTAGCAATTTGCCGTCAAATCGTCAATGGGTGGGATGGAGAGATTTGGGCAAAATCAAACGGCAAAAACCAGGGCAGTCAGTTTCACTTCACCATACCAATAGCTGAAAGTAGCCAAGAGCAAAAGCCGTCAAAAGTCAAGAGTAAATAGTTAAGAATTCGGAGTTTAGAATCAAAAACTTGTAAAATCTAGGTAAAATCTAGATTCTTTGACTATGAAACTATTGACTCTTGACTAACAACTGTTACAGACTATGACGCGATCGCAACATGATCCTTGTTGCGGTGATAGGATGCCGTAAAACGTTGAGAGAAAACTTTATGGTAGAAACACTTTCTGGACAAACTCCCGTATTTGGGGGCAGCACTGGCGGCTTGCTGAAAAAAGCAGAACTGGAAGAAAAGTACGCCATCACCTGGACTAGCCCCAAAGAACAACCGTTTGAACTACCAACAGGTGGTACCGCTATTATGCGCCAAGGTGACAACCTACTTTATTTGGCTCGTAAGGAATACGGCATTTATTTGGGTGGTCAGGTATTCCGGAAATTGAAAATTACAAACTACAAACTTTACCGGGTTTATCCTAACGGAGAAATCCAGTATATACACCCAGCTGATGGTGTCTTCCCAGAAAAAGTGAACGAAGGTCGTGGGAAAGTACGCTATGTAGACCGCAATATCGGCGCAAATCCCAGTCCGTCTGCACTTAAGTTCAGTGGGACAGCTACCTACGACGCTCCCAATCCATAATTAACTAAGGAATGGGGACGGTGGATTTTAGATTTTGGATTTAGTAGGATTGTTATTTGTTAGTAGTTAGTTGTTATGACACTAACTACTAACTACTACAGAGTCCTCGCTCCAAAATCCTTACTCGTGCCAGGTTCCTAAAAGAAAAATTATGATCTTCCCAGAGTTTTCCCAGTTTTCTGGGCTAGCAAAACAAGGCAATTTTGTCCCGGTGTATCAGGAATGGGTAGCCGATTTGGATACACCAGTCTCTGCTTGGTATAAAGTATGCGCTGGGCAACCTTACAGCTTTTTGTTGGAATCAGTAGAAGGTGGGGAAAAACTGGGAAGATATAGTTTGGTGGGTTGCGATCCGCTGTGGGTTTTGGAAGCGAAAGGGGAACACACCACTCAAACACACCGTGATGGTTCGCAGTTTGTCTTTGAAGGTGACCCCTTTACAGCTTTAGCCAATTGTTTAGAACCGTATCACCCTGTCAAATTATCCCAATTACCTCCAGGAATTGGGGGTTTGGTTGGTTTCTGGGGCTATGAATTGATTCGCTGGATAGAACCACGCGTCCCAGTTTATCAAACAGATGAAAGAAACATTCCAGATGGGTTGTGGATGCAGGTAGACCACCTGTTGATTTTTGACCAGGTGAGGCGGAAAATTTGGGCAATAGCTTACGCCGATTTGCGTGATCCGGAAGTAGATTTACAAGCAGCATATCAACAAGCGTGCGATCGCGTTAAGCGAATGGTGAGCAAGCTCTCTCTCCCTGTATCGCCGCAGGATACTATATTGCAGTGGATACCTCCAGGAACAAGGGGAGCAAGGGAAGCTGAGTCCTCCGGACACGCTGCGCGAACGGGAGCAGGGGAAGCAAGGGAATATAAAAGTAACTTTACCCGTGCTGAATTTTGTACCAGTGTCCAGAAGGCAAAAGACTACATCAAAGCTGGAGATATTTTTCAAGTTGTGATTTCTCAGCGACTCACAACAGAATACATTGGTGACCCCTTTGCTCTTTACCGCTCTTTGCGCCAGATTAATCCTTCGCCTTACATGGCTTACTTTCACTTTCAGGATTGGCAAATCATCGGTTCCAGTCCAGAAGTGATGGTAAAAGCAGAACGAGATTCACAAACAGAGATGATAGCAACCGTACGTCCTATCGCTGGAACACGTCCACGAGGGAAAACTCCTCAAGAAGATGCAGCGTTTGCAGACGATTTACTCAAAGATCCCAAGGAAATTGCTGAACATGTGATGCTTGTTGATTTGGGACGAAATGATTTAGGGCGTGTTTGTCAAAGTGGTACAGTCAAAGTTGATGAATTAATGGTGGTTGAGCGCTACTCCCACGTGATGCACATTGTCAGCAATGTTGTGGGCAAACTAGCACCTGGTAAAACCGCATGGGATTTACTCAAAGCTTGCTTCCCAGCAGGAACCGTAAGCGGCGCACCTAAGATTCGGGCGATGGAAATTATCCACGAGTTAGAACCAGGTCGTCGCGGCGTGTATTCTGGTGTTTACGGATATTATGATTTTGAAGGACAATTGAATAGTGCTATAGCAATTCGTACAATGGTTCTCCGAAACAATACGATAAGTGTGCAAGCAGGTGCTGGTTTAGTTGCGGATTCTGATCCAGATAGAGAGTATGAGGAAACGTTGAATAAGGCTAGAGGTCTGTTGGAGGCAATTCGCTGTTTGCAATGATGCAAAGCTGATTCAAAATCACCACAATGCAGTGTAATGCCTACTACACTCGATTTGAAATTGCGAAAAGGTGTCCTATTTGAACCTGATTCGGTAATACCGTTTCACTTTAAGGTTGATACAAATGGGAATCGAGCATTGCCCATTGCCCATTGCCCATTGCCCATGCTTATTTCACCTGAGTCACGCGCCAACTGAGCTTCAAATTCACCCAAAAATTCCAAACAGTAGCAACTGCGATCGCAATCAGGTTAGCAACGTAGCGGTTGGGAATCACGAAATTGAACACCAAGTTCAACACCAACACATTCAACACCAATCCCGCAAGACAAATCATATTGAATTTCAAAAACCGCTTCAAGCGCTGACGCCCTTGCTGCTGCTGACTGCTGACATCGGCAAACGTCCAGATATCATTCCACAAGAAATTATTGAAAATTGCGACTTCCCCTGCAATGATTTTACTGCGCGTCAGCGGTAAACCTAAGGTCGTTGGATCACTGAGCAAGTACAGCACTGTCATATCCACAAATACCCCCGATAATCCCACCAAGCCAAAGCGGATGAAGCGACCAATAGGGAAACCGAAGCGTTGAGAGAATTGTCCCAACAGACCAGTCGATAAGCGCAAGCGGATTAAGTGATGAATGTACTCGACATATTGTTTCCAAGTGACCTTACTTTCGCCTTCTTTGCGCTCACAGAACACATATCCAACTTCAGCAATTTTATCCACCTTTGAGCGCCCAATCACTTCCAGTAGGATTTTGTATCCTACTGGATTGAGGATTTTACCAACTATACACCGCCGACGTACCAGAAAATAACCGCTCATTGGGTCTGACACTCTTCCGAGAACCCCTGGTAAGATGATCAATCCTAATAATTGAGCACCTCGAGACAAAAAACGCCTAATAAAACCCCAACTACTCACTCCACCACCTTCAACATGACGGCTAGCAACGGCTAAATCTGCTCCCTGTTCAATTGCTTGCAATAGTTGCAGTAGCACATGAGGTGGATGTTGCAAATCAGCATCTATAACTCCTAAAACATCTCCAGTAGCTGCTTGCCATCCGCGAATAACGGCGCTGGATAATCCCCGTTCACGCTGTCGTCGCATGACCTGTAGTTGGGGATATTCTGACATCAGAGACTGTGCTATTTTCCAAGTACCATCTGGACTATCGTCATCTACGACAATTAACTCGTAGTTTCCTGGTATGCTCTCATCTAACAAGCTGCTCAAAACAGAGATGATTTTTTGGATGTTTGCCGCTTCGTTGTATGTCGGAATGACCAGAGAAAATACAATGGGTGTACTATCCGCGTTTGTTGTTGCAGATGGTAATTCTGATATATGCAATATATGCAATGGACCAGTGGGTACTGACAAAAGAGAGTTCGGGTGGATGCTATTCATGCAGAAAAGTTTTGTTTGTGGGGAAACAGCACTTCTAGTAATTATGCCCGAACTTGCTCTTGATGGTTTGAGTCAAAATCAATAAATGGTTATTGCTGTTTTTTCTATCACAAGAGGTATGTCTTGGGGATGAGTTGAGTGTGTATAGTTTTCATCTAAATTATATAGTCAATTCTACTTATCCCTTGTCAAGTCGTTATGCCCCACAAAATAGTTATGTTTGACACCTTAGCTTTGGATCTGTCAATAGAGAATATCAATGAATTTTGGTCTTTGAAATCGTTATTCCTTTAAGCTTGAGCTTTGCTACAACGCTTGTGACCAATACCCTAAAGTATGCAGCCTGAATGGACAAAGTCGAGCTAAAAATATGAAAGATATGAAAGGCAATTTTACTTATAGCAAGGTGCTTCCTCCAACTTGGTTACGGTTTTTAGCCATCGTCCTATTGGTACTGGGCGTATTTTTTCGCGTCGTGAATCTTGACCGAAAAGTCTACTGGTTTGATGAGACTTTTACCTCATTACGGGTTGCTGGTTACACAGCGTCAGAAGCCAACAGGCAAATCTGCAATGATCAAAAAATTGGCGTTCAAGATTTACAGAAATATCAGCGTCTTGCTCCTGAAAAAACTTTAACAGATACTATTAAATCTTTGGCAGTAGAAGACTCTCAGCATCCGCCGCTATATTACGTAATAGCCCGATTTTGGGTGCAATGGTTTGGCAGTTCAGTTGCAGTGACAAGAAGTGTGTCTGCCCTTTTGAGCTTGCTGACGTTCCCCTGTATATATTGGTTGTGCCTGGAATTATTTCAATCACCGCTCGTGGGATGGATTGCAGTGGCACTGCTTAGTGTAACGCCATTCCATGTGCTATATGCACAAGAAGCACGGGAATATAGTTTGTGGACTGTGACAATTTTACTCTCAAGTGCAACGCTGCTACGGGCAATGCGAGTAAAAACAAAGCTCAGTTGGGGAGTATATGCAATCTCTGTGGCGTTGGGGCTGTATACATTTCTGTTTTCTGGGCTAGTGATGATTGCTCACGGTGTTTATATAGTTGCAATTGAAAGCTTCCGACTAAGCAAGAAGGTGATTGCCTATGTGCTTGCATCTAGCGTAGGACTTTTAGCTTTCACACCTTGGCTTGTAGTCGTTGTGACTAACTTGGCGCAAATTCAAAACACAACGAGCTGGACGGATGATAAAATACCTCGATTAATTTTGATTAAGAACTGGGCTATTAACCTGAGCTATCTTTTCATTGATTTTGACTACGATTTAATACGTGGCTCTGAAGGCTCTTGGTTAAAATTAGTAGTCAAATACTTAATTCCTTTTATCTTAATTTTTGTCGGATATTCAATTTATTTTCTCTGTCGTCGTACGCCAAAGCAAGTTTGGTTGTTCGTCTTAACATTGATTGGGGTAACAGCGCTCTCTTTAGTGATTCCAGATTTAGTTTTTGGAGGAGTGCGATCGCAAACTCCTCGGTATCTCATTCCGGCTTACTTAGGTATTCAGCTCGCTGTTTCATATCTCCTAGCAACTCAAATTATCCCCACCTCTGTTAACATTTGGAGACGAAAGCTTTGGCAGCTGATCATGGTTATGCTGCTGACAGCAGGAGTATTATCTTGTGTCATGAGTTCTCAAGCGAAAACTTGGTGGCTAAAGTATCTTAACATTTATACTCCCCAAATGGTTCACATCATTAACCAAGCTAATAACCCAGTATTGATAAGTTCCTGTCAAACACCTTGGACTATAGGTGATGAACTCTCTTTGGGCCATCAACTGAGTTCAAAAGTACAGATTCAGCTAGTGAACGAGTCAAACGTGCCACAAACTTCTTATGATTATAATGACGTGTTTTTATACAATCCTCCCCACAATCCTCTTCCACAAAAATTACGAGATGAGCTTGAAAAACAGCATAAATTTAAAATAGAAAAAGTCTATTTTGATAGACTAAAGCTTTGGAAATTAGTAAAAAAAGAAGAAGCAAGGAGATAAAATTTTTGCATTCAGTTTCTATACTTAATAGGCACCTGCCTTCACTCAGGATATTTTATGTACTTAATAGGCACCTGTCTTCCGCAGGACAACTTGAACAGTTTTCAGTAAAATTTTCAAATCTAGCTTGAGTGACCAATTCTCAATGTAAGAGATATCTAATTTCACCGCATCTTCAAAATTATCGATATTAGAACGCCCAGAAACCTGCCACAATCCAGTAATACCAGGCAGAACTTCTTGTCGGATAAAATGTGGTGTTTGGAATTTCTCTACATCTCTTGTAGGCAGAGGACGTGGACCAACTAAACTCATCTGTCCAAGTAAAACATTGAACAATTGGGGCAATTCATCTAGACTATAACGGCGCAGGAATTTACCAACTCTTGTGATGCGAGGGTCATTCTTCAGTTTAAATAGAACACCATCTTTGCTCTCATTCTTTGCTTCTAGAGCTTTTTGCATCTTTTCTGCATTGGCAACCATTGTACGGAATTTCCAAATTTTGAACTTCTTACAATGCAAACCAATTCGGTCCTGTTTAAAGAAGATTGGTCCATTAGAATCTAGCTTAATCAGCAGAGCAATTAACAGATAGACAGGAGAGAGTATCAATAATAAAGTAATGGAACAACAAAGGTCAAAACATCGCTTTACCCAGAAATCACTGCCTGCAATAATTGGTGCTGGAATTGTCATACAAGGGACTTCACCTATCATCCATAATACGGATTTAGGATGACAAACTGAGCTTTGTGTAGGGAGTATTCTGAGGGTAATACCAGCTGTCTGGAAATGCCAGCAAACATAGAGACGCTTCTTAATTGCATTCCAAGAAACAAAAGCTTCTACTATCTCTTGGTGGCGAAGATATTCTAAGGTTTCTTCTCTATTAGCTCTGTCAAGGCAGCTAGAGTCGGCAATTCCTTGCAAAGTGTAGCAATTTTCTTGTTGTATTAACTTCAGATGAATCTCTTGCTCTTCTGTATCGGTTATGAGAAAAACTGGATGACGAATTGCTCCTTTCTTACGAAGAAGTGTAGTAGTAATATCTAAGATATAGCGCCCAGTACAGGTGAAGGCTATGGATAAAAACCAAAAGATAAGAAAAGTTGATCGAGAAACATAGCTGTCTGGTTCGTAGAGAAAAGCAATCAGCAATAGGAAAATTTCTGACAAGGAAACTGCTTTAATTAGACCAAGATAGTCACGACGATGATTGCCTGCTTTATAGAGTCCTTGCGCTGCAATAATTCCTATATCAACTGTTAAAACCAGTAGTAGGAAAGATTTTTTTTGTGTCCAAGGAGATTCTATTGGAGTTCCAAAAAATACAGCTAATTTCCATGCTATTACTAGAGCAATAACATCTAAAAAGATAAGTGTCAATATCCGCAGAAATCGGATTGTTAATCCTCTTTGTATCCTTGTGCCTCTAGCTGAGCGTAAGTCGGGTTTAAAATTTACTACTGATATAGTTTTGGAAGCCACGATTCTTAGCCCTCCTTTATTTATATTTGTGCTGTCTACAGCAGTTTCCATTAGGATCGAACACACGCCCCATATGTAAATAGGGTCTTACCATTAGGGGCAAAAGTGGTTTGCGGATTAATCCTAATCAGGACTTGAAATTAACGTTTTGGAGTGCGCTTTGGAGCTTTGTCAAACGCTCTTGCCATAGCATTCCATGCCAACTTAGGTTTGAGGTTTGAGTCAAAGGGCAAGGGACGCACTGGCGCACCATCTGGGCGGGGAGCATAGTCTGAAATCCAGGTGTGGCGATCGCTCAGTCCCCAAGTAATCACTGCAATGACTGCTGGTTCATCTAGGACAACTGATAGATAGTCTTCGTAGACACTTGCAATAATGCGATCGCGGACACCTATATCTTTAGGCAACTCTTTGTCTGCTACATCTAGCTCACTCACCAGAATTTTTAGACCCAGGCTAGCAACATCAGCTAAAAATTTTTTGAGTTTTTTAGGGCTAAAAGGAGTTTCGTTACCCCAAAGATGAGATTGAATGCCAAAAGCATGAATTGGTACTCCTCTAGATTTCAAACGTTCTAGCAGTTTTAGAACGGCGGTTCTCCTAGCTTCATGTTGGGGGTTGTCAGACTCCAGTGCTGTCTCGTTGTAAACTAGCAAGGCTTTGGGATCGGCTTGCGCTGCAACCCGAAATGCTAGATCAATGTAATCTGGACCTAAAAACTTTAGCCATTGTGAACGCCCCAAGCCATCAGTTCGACCATCTTCAGTGTAAATGGCCTCGTTCACCACATCCCACGAATGGATTCGTCCAGCGTACCGTTTAACAATCGTTGACACATGGTTTATTAAAATGTTCTCAATTTCTTTAGAGCTAGTTCTGGGGTCTTTGAATTTATTAGTTAACCACTCAGGAATAAGGTTATACCAAACTAAAGGATGCCCTCGAAAGAGCATTCCATGCTTAGACGCAAATCGCGCAAAAGAGTCAGTTTCAGTAAAGTTGAAAGTACTGGCACTAGGCTGAGTTCCACTCCAATAGAATCCCCCCACTATAAGACCACACTGCCGAATGAAAGTAGACTGTAACTGCTTATCCCCAGATAATGTGCTGTAGTAATCAACAGACGGAAATGCTCCATAGATTAATCCTTTAACTGCGGCTCGCTGACGTAAAGAAGCATTGCTCACTACAGAAAAACTTCTCTTTGAGTTATAAAAAGCTTGAACTTTCTGATAGAATGTGAGCCTTGTAGTGGCAGCATCAAAAAAGACTGTGCTTGCAAAAGCTCCCAAACCTAGCAGAAAATTGCGCCGCCTAAATAATTTCCAGTTTTTAAACATGGCTCTCCTTTTTTATCACTTTGAAGCAATAAAAATATCTCCAAATTCTCAAAGTCCCTTTCCATTTAGAATAGTGCTATTCTGTTGGTCATTATCCAAAAGATTCGATTCTTCTATTAGTCTATGGAATTTGTTTTAAACAGTCTCCAGCCGAACCAGCTTGCTAGCCATTGCATCAAAAAAAACAGCAAAAACCGTGGATTGTGTTTCAAGTAACGTTTCCATAAACGTTTAGGCTCCATAAGCAGCCTAAACATCCACTCCATACCGCGTTTCTGCATCCAGCTAGGAGCTTGCTTGACACGACCCGAATGAAAGTCGAAGGCAGCACCGACACCGAGCATGACGGCAGGAATCTGGTTTTTGTGGGTTGCCATCCACAATTCTTGTCTAGGACAACCGATGCCCACAAATAGAATTCGTGCGCCTGACTTGGCAATTTGCTGAGTGTAGGTATTATCTTCTTCCGGTGTTAACTTGCGAAAAGGTGGCGAAATCTGACAGACAACTTGAATGCCTGGAAAACGCTCATGCAAAAATTTTACAAATGCGCTCAAGCTCTCTGGTGTACCACCATATAGCCCTATTGGTATACGAGCTTGCGCTGCCGCTTTGCACACATAGAGTGTCAGGGTAGGACCGTAGACTCGGGAGGCATCTTTCACACCAAGTGCAGTCAATGCCCACACTAGGGGCATACCATCGGGTGTCACTAAAGCAGCATTGTTAACTACACTCGCAAATGCAGGATCGTCGTAAACTTCCATAGTCATGTGGACATTGGCGACACAGATATAACAATTTTTTCTTGCTTTAGCCCAGTCTAAAATCCGCTGTGTGGCGTTTTGGTAACTGGTAGCATCCACTCGCATACCTAGAATAAAGCGGTGCTTCAAAGAATTCTGTTCACTACTTGTTAGTTTCATTAGGTTTTAACCAAATGCGTGCTGTTAAGCTCGAACGTACAGGCACGTCAACGAAGAAGAATTCAGCAATGCTTGAAATGGAGGCTTAGACCGTGGGTGCCTTCTAGCTTGAAAATGGGTGTAGGGGCAAAACAAGTCAAAAGTATCAAGTCAAAAGTAAAAAGTGACAGTGTTGTCTATTTTTGACTTTTGATTTTTGATTTTTGACTTCCCCTTAGGGGTGTAGGGGAAAGACATTTTCATTTTTGGTTGTGGGATTTTCTCATGAATGACTTGAAAGTAGCAGGGGGAGTAGGGGAAGCAGGGGAGGAATACTTTCATGCTTGGCAGTGAAATTTTTTCATTGGGACTGCCCTCTCCTTCTCCTGTCCTATCGATTAGTCACATCTCTCTTAACAATCTTGAAACTCTCGTCTGGTAGGCATCTTGAACACCAAGATTTTCAGCAGACTTGACAAACTTACATTTTTTGTTCTCGCTAAAACTACATTTTTATTGAGAATTAACGACGAACGAATAAGGTTTAGAAAAAACGTGAGTAATTACTCTCGCTTTTGTTGAGAAAGATCCGGGTAATGGATAGCTCCTGTCGGAGAGGCTGCGCTAACACAAACGCTCTTGCGAACGGTCCTTTGCCTTTCTTTGTAATCATTTCACGTCAGTATAATTTGCTTTGAACCACTCACGATTGATTTCTATCTTGTCACCCATTTGTTTTAGCCAAGGATGTATATCTTCAGGTATCTTCGCCTTCAAAACAACAAAAGCAAAATTATTGTTGAACCAGGGAAAAGCTTTACTGAGAACTTTCAGAGATGGCTCAAAGAAGCGAATCCATAACTCCAGATCTCTTCTTGTTAACTTTTTTAAACGCCACCAGGGTATCCGTAATGCATTAATGAAGATGAATCTGTGATTTCCTTGCGGAGCATAACAGTTGATAGTCTGGATGACATCACGTTCTGTCCAGCGGTATACATAGTTTGGAATGGCAGTATTTCTTACTCCACCATAAAGGCAATCATTATCTGCTACCGCTGCTACATTCTTGACCGAAACTAAGTTTTACTCCAAGGCGTACCAGTGGATTATTTTTCGGTTCAAATACCAAAATGCCCTTTTTACAAACTCTGAACAATTCAAGCAATCCTTTATGAGGAGAAGCACAATGATGCAGACCGCTATGAACAATGCCGAAATCGAAAGTCTCATTCGAATATGAAAGATCCTCGCAGTCTTGAAAACACCACTTATAGGGTTCGTACTCTTTGGCAACCTGCCTTGAATCAACATTAGAGATAGTTACCCTTTCAAAGCCAGCCTTGAGCAACATCTTCTTGTCGGCAGAAGCACCACAGACTACTAAAATCTTCATCGATTTATTCAAAATTCCTTGAGCAAGAAGTTGCTCTAGGGTTGTCAGATAAAAATCGTAATGATTCATGATGACTTAATTTGTTCAACTTTGAGATATGCAAAAACTTTAGTGTGCAACTTATTCTGTGTCATTTCCACAGGACGTAAGAAGCAATATCAGCAAAAAACTTGGCTGCTGCCTCCGGAGTATGCTGAGATATTAGTTGCTGCGATTTTTGCCCCATTGAAGAAATGAGACTTGGGTTGTCAATGAGGCTCTTCATAGCTTGAGCAAGTGTCTCGGGATAATACGGGTCGAAGACATAACCGTTCTCCCCTTCAAGTACCATCTCAGCTGCTCCTGCCCACTTTGAACAAAGGATAGGCTTACCAAAAGCCATTGCTTCTAACAGAACCATTCCCCAAGTATCTTCTAAGGTAGGGAAAATGAAAACATCAGCATTGCGAAAATATGCTCCCAGGCTGCTATAGTCAACCCATCCAACCCACTTCACATAGTCTTGTATATTCTTAGTCCTACAAAACCTCTCAAGCTCCTGCTTCAGTGGTCCTTTACCTACAACTAGCAAAGTGTAGCTGCAATATTTTTGCTTGTTAAGAATGGCACAGGCTTGAAGCAGCTGATGAAGTCCTTTTCTGTGTTCTATGCGACCTACATATAGAAAAACTGGGTTTTGCTGTTGTGTAGCAATGTATTCAGCACCAAAACTCTTAGGTATTTGCAATAAAGTTTTTACGTCCGGTACCATGTATGGTCTCCTTCGGACTTTATGCTTTTTGACTCCTAAAAACTGGGTAAGATATTCTTCTCCACCATGGCTATTTGTAATCAATGCATCTGCAAACCAAGCCATCATGCCTCTAAGGAATGAACGAACTTTTGAATGTCGAAAGTCCACATTTGGTGAACTACCCTCCCAAGCAAGAACAAGCCGCCATTTTCCGAAAGGTTTGAAAAGCAGTGCTAACATAGTCCAAACAGAGAAACCACTGGCAAAAACCACATGGGGTCTAAATTGAAACAAGTAATGGATAATACCTAGAGATAAGTACATGAAACCACCGCTATAGTCGGTTTTTTCCTTGTTAGCTGTCACTCGTATGGTATTTCCTATTACTTTGATGGCAGAATTACTCACAGCCTGTGAATCAAACCCAGCCCAAGGACGACCCGTATAAAGAATCGCTTGTTCAGATAAATTCGTGAGTTCCTGCAAAACTGGTTGCCAATAAGCTCCTAACTCTACAGTAGGAAGAAGCAGAGCAATACGGAGTTTATCTGTAGTGTTCATATTTCGTTGTCTTTGACTAGAGACTAAAATACAAATTTTGCTAGCAATGTTTTCATTTTTGTTTGAGTGAGTAAGGAATCTCAAAGATGACAAAACTTAGAATCCTAAAAATACTCTTCTATAATTCAGATAGACAACTAGTCTGTTACTAACTTGTGAAATGCCGACTTTAGAAGTAATCTTGCATAGGGAAGTAACCAGTAGAATACCCAGAGCAGACCTGCATGTCGATGGGCAAACACTCTCCACTCTCTAATTGGCAACCCTCTGGGTTGATTAATCTTTTCCCATCGTTGATGTAGGGTTAAATTCGATTCATCCCAAGCTTGATGTCGTAAGGGGTTGTATTCACAGCTTCCTATGTATCCAGGTGCTACCCAAACTGAGCCACCCTGCTTGTGAGTTCGTAGCCCATAATCAATATCTCCGGTGCTATGACTAAATGTTGCATCAAGATTGCCCACTACTTGAACCACCTCTCGGGATAGGAGGACACAGTTGCCATTCATAGTTGAGCAGGGTTTTACCTCATTACCTGGTTCGATTAAATAAAATTTAAGAGGATGCCACCAACTACTTGGAAGCATACCTCCATAGGTAGGTAAACCAGTTTTTGCATTTTGAGTTGACCCTACTACAACTGTTTTTACGTAACCTTGCTTAGTTAGATGCTGGGAAGTTGCTAGCAGAGTACCTATAGCTTGCGGGTAAAGTATAGTGTCATCATTAAGCCAGAGATAGTAATCATAATTGTACTTAATAGCCTCAGCGAAGGCTAACCTCATCCCTCCATTCCAAAATAGGTTTCCACTTCCTAGTAGTACCTTAACTTCTGGGTACTTGGTGCGTACTGCATTTCCTGTACCATCGATACTTCCATCATCTACCAAATAAACCTGAATCTCAACATCTAACGGGAATACCTGCTTGTATAACGCCTCTAAGCAGGCTAAAGTCTTTGCCCGTCGATTATGACAGGTCATAAGTACAGCTAAACGCAAGGTTTCCATCATGAATTACTGAGTACTGTTAGTTATTGAACTACTATCTTTTACCCAAAAAAATAACTATTTTTGAGTGCTTGTAAATTAGCAAAAATCATACTTTTCATATTTAAATTTTGTGGTTTTTTACAAATAAAGGCAGAAGTACGTCCCTTGCGCGTGTCCGTCAGGACAAGGCAGAGGGCAGAAGGAAAGAAGTATTAATAAAATGAAATTAAAACTTTGATGTTTAACTTATAGTTTGGCATACAGGTACTGAATAAAAAATGTTTTTCTAATGACCACATTTCAATACAATTTCATTAAAAAGAGCTAGATAACGACGTGCTTGAGTTTCTAGGGCAAATTCTTGTTCTGCCTTCTGGCGAGCACAATATGAAAGCTTTTGGTATCTTTCTTCATCTTCTAATACCCAGGCAATTCCTTGAGCTAAATCTTCTACTTTAAAGGGTTTAGCTAAATAACCGTTCTGCTGATGTTCAACAATGTCCATTAAGCCAGTGCTGTTAAACGCTACAACGGGGGTAGCACAAGCAAACGCTTCAGATGCAGTTTGTCCAAATCCTTCCTGGGTTGATGGCACTACCATGACATCAGCGGCTGAGTAGACAGCAGCTAGTGAGATATCATCATTTAAATGACCTAAGTAACGAGTTTTGAATCCCAGGTTAATAGGATTTTCTGGTTGGGATGAACCAAAAATTACCAATTCTATCTTCTCTTGCCATCCAGTTCGACTGAGATTTTGTAACGCTGATTGCAATAGGTGAAATCCTTTGCGCTCATCACTAGTCGCGTTGAGTGCTCCGAACAGAACTAGTTGCTTGTCTTTGGGTAGGTCGAGAAGTTGTCGTGCTGCTTGTTTATTAAAAGGTCTGTACGTTTTGGTATTAAGTCCATTAGGAATGATTTCAATCCGCAGATCTTTGAACAGAGAACTGGAATTAGCACATTTTGCTAGCCATGAACTGATCGCAACAATAGTCAAGTTAAGATTTTTCCAGGCTTTTGCTTTTCGTTGCCAGACCCAATGAGATAGATCCCAGTCATGACTGCTGTGAAGTTGAGGACAGGCACCACAGAATGCAGTGTAGCGATCGCAGTTTCCAGTATAGTGGCAACCTCCAGTGAACGCCCACATATCATGAAGTGTGAAAACTAGGGGTCGATTAAGTTTAGCAAGTGTTTCTATCTGCATGAAGCCACCACTAATCCAGTGGAGATTAATGATATCCGGATATAGTTGAGCAACTTTCTGGGCATTTCTATCTGGTAGCCACTGAAGAGACAACAATGTATTATGCCGCTGACGATAAAGTTTTAAAGGCAAAGCATCAAATGTAATTTTTGCCCGGGCTATGCCCTGAGAGAGCTTAGTTCTAGGTTCAATTACGCTTTTGTCGTCGCTGGATTTTTCTAACACTAACATCTGTGAACTGACACCAATATTCTGTAATCCCTGATGTAGTCGATAGGCAGCCCGAGCAGCACCCCCCTTGATGTCAGATGTACTGAGGTGTAAAACCTTCATTTCTCCCCTCACACAAACTATTTTTCACAATCCTTCTAGATTGAGTCTTGTATGAAATAGCCCTTTACGGTGTATTCCAGTTGAATTAGTTATGTTATGCGTGAATTATCCACTCTTATTTTCCATTGCTATCCTATAATCTCCTGTTTTCCTCATTCTTCGAGACTCAAGAGTTAGAGAAAGTAAAATTGTCACATAAAGTAAGAAATTCGTAGTTGGTATAATTAATCTTGCTTCTGAACTATTAATCATAACTAGAAAGACTAGGAATTGCATTGGCCAAAAGTCTTCCCATTTCTTAGCAATAAGAACTAATCGACGTAATGCTTTAAGAAAGAATTGCAGAAAGCTAATTGTAAAAAGGATAAATCCTAATAAGCCTAAGTCCAACCCTAGGTCTATAAAACCGTTATGAGAATTACCAGCCCATGGATATTTTGCTCTTATATCTAATGACTGAGTACTATTCCAAAATCCAAAAAATCCATACCCTAGAAAAGGATTCTGCGCAATTTTATCAATCAACTCTAACCACATTGGAGTACGTCCACTCAATGTGAGATCTTTACCTTGGGTAGCTACTAGAATTTCTACATTATTCGATAACAATATAGTTCCACTAATAATCAGTAGTATTGCAATGTTAATGAAAATAATCTGTAACTTGTATTGATTCTTCTGCATAAGTTTGTAGATAAAAAGCAAAATGATCAAGGCAAGTAAGATACCCACAGCTGTTGTTGACCTTGAGAAAACTATCAGACTGAGTGATAGTGTAAATCCTGACCATAGTATCAACCAATACCGTTGATTACTAAGAGCCAGATGGAGAAAAATCCCTGCGCCTAAAGCCATGTAGTATCCTAGTTCATTTTTATGACCATAGACACCACACCACGCTCCAGACCACTCAAGCGATTGGTGAACTCCATAAAATGGAAAGAATAAGCATAACACCAAAGATAACAAAGCCGTTATACCAAGAGCCCAAGAGAGCATCCACATCTGCTCTTTTATGCTGTATTGCCAAGACAAGTAAGCTCCCAAGAGAAATGTTCTCAACATCCCTTTAGAATAAAGTAAGGTCTGCTGTGGGTCAGCAGACCATAGGATAGAAATTTGAATCAATCCTAGTAGGAACAGTAGAGGTATACTTCTTGTACCTGCATAAATGACTCCTTTCGGGTGCCTAACTATCAAAATTGATAGCACTAAATATTGAGTAATATTAATCCATTTGGTGACTAAGGGTCCTCCTACTGGGTCTAGTGAGATTTCTTGAGGAGGCATTATTGGTAAAGCTCCTACAAAGAACATTAGCAGTAGAATACAAGCTAATTTTTCTATTTTCGTAATCGATAGGGGAATCGATAGGGTACTCAAGATAAAGCCTCAATGGATTTGGAAAAATAAAAAGATAGATTGTTGATAGACCATTCGTGACAAGTTAAGGTGACAAGTTAAGGCGAACAAACTTCGTTTTGTCAATAGTAATTATGATGTAAACAATCCATGCTATTAAGTATCGAATTCAACCTTGTACTGGATTTTTTGGGTAAGGATGAACAATACTTTTAAATACGACGCGGTTGCCCAAAGGGCACTGCCCTCAGCGCAATCACTAACTTAAAAATAGTGCTTCCAACCTCAAGTTTTGATAGAAGATTTTAAGCACTATTACTGATTGAAAAATGGTTGATGACCTTAACTTATCATCAATCGTTGATAGACAAGGAATATGATTATTAAATTTGATTTCTTGATAAAAACAACTTTCTGATTTTACCAGAAATCCTTTCTTTTAAGCTGTACGTCCATGCTTTTTTATAGTAAAAATAACTGTAATCTCGATCTACAGTCATAGTATACGGTTCTCTTAGAGGAAATAACATTGGGAATAAAGATATCTTAGAAAAACCTTTTGTATCCTCTATAGTTCTTGTTCCATCTCTATCAAAACCAATATTAGAAATTAGATTTTCTGACGGAACAACTGATAAACCAGATTGTAAGAAACGAGCAAGATCCCATTGATAATCCCAGGTATCAATCCTGCCATAGTAAACATGATCAAAATCTTTCTCTCGATTCAAATATTGCTTAATGTCACAAATTATGTCCCTAAGTCTCTCTTTAGTTTCAGGCTTCGACCAAAGTTCCATATTGACATCGTAGTAACGCCATGCCCTTCTCCAAGAAGCCCATCCCCAAATTGAACCATAATAAGCAAAATGATAACTTTGAATATCTGGCTTCCATTGACCCAGTATATTCAAACCACTGATCATCATAATACGTTCATCGTATCGGTACTTTTCTAGTAGTTCTTCACAAAATCTGAAGAAGGTAGGATGTGGCAAGCAATCATCTTCCAGAATTATCGCTTCTTCAACAGTATTGAAGACCCAATCTATTCCACTTGATACCCGTTGCTTGCACCCCAAATTAGTAGGAGCGTAATTTTTTATAACTTCGCAATCCCAATCAACTCGCTCAATAATTGCACGAGCAGCTTCACACTTTTCTGCCTCACCGGGATGATCGGCACGGGGTCCGTCTGCAATTACAAAAAGTTTCGGTGGTTTTGCTTGACGAATTGCTTCAAACACTCTCTCAGTTGTGTGTGATCTTTTGAAAATGATAAAAGCAACGGGTGTTTTTAATTGCCAATTATTCATAATATAGGAATATCTTAAAATTTTAACATCTAGTTACCAATAAGATTCTTAGTAGAGAGGCATGTCTACTAATTAGCCAGTGGTTTAACGCCAGAAAAATACGATTCCTTATTTGTTTGGCGGCTTCATGCCATCACAATACAATGATCCTGCTTTATATGGAGAGCCATCGGTATTGATATCCAAAAGAGCATTGCTAAAGTCTGGAATCAAACTTGTATGAGCATCGAAAAACATAACATTTGTTAAGCCTGCCTTTTCAAATAGTTGTCTTAAGCTGTAATGATCGTACATCCACTTATGTTTTTCACCCAGTGGTGTATTATCTCCAATAGCTTGACGAATGTAGCGCGGAATCAACTTTTTTATCAAGGTGATATAGACATATGTGAATTTGTTTTTTAATTTATTAGTATTTATGTCAAGTATTTTTTGTATGATAGAACGATTCTGAGAGCAGTCTACCTCTTTCCTTACTTTTACACCTGTTCTTGCTTCAACATAGTTCATTGATAATTCATCATCATTTTCAAGTATCTGTCTCCAATAATCTTTCATCAATCCACCTGCTTTTGTTCTTACCATTTGATCAAGCAACTCAATAATAATCCATTCGTATTGCTTCCTTGCTTCCTCACTATCAATAATGTCCATAATTCTTAAATATTCACGGCATGTTTGCTCTAGATCAGGAACAACAATTCTTAAAATGCCATTAGGCTTTAGAATTCTGAAGCACTCCCTTATCAATCTTTCTCCCTCTTCTCTGGAAAAATGCTCTAAGACATGACTGCTGTAAACCACATCAAGAGAATTATCGGGAAATGGTAGTGGCTGTAAAAGATTATGTGGAATGACATCAGAATGCTTAGAATTAAAGTCAATATTAATCCAGTCCGCTAAGTATTTATCTCCACATCCAAGATTTAATTTCTGCATAATTTCATTTTTTAAAAACTGACAAAAACCTATAATTTAGCACTATCTTGATCATACTTTTTCTCAAGACCTTACCTTTTGTATTTTTCTCAGAATTTTTCTCCAAATACGCTTCCAGATTGTCCACCGCCACCCTACCCACGGTGTCATATCCACATAATGAAAAAATAAGTTATTTGCTGGATGATATACAGTAGAATTCCAAGGCTTACCACTTGATGCAAAATGTATAATGTAGGGGTCTTTTAGAGCATTTGTAAATTCTTCTTGGGAAAATGAGCTATCTTCCCAGGAAGAGTAATTATATATACTAGGAAGTTGATTCCATCTGGGTTCAAGTTCACCCCATTTACCTGCAAGCACAGCATTTAGTCCATCTTGGTCATGCCAACGAATATATTCTTTGTTGTTTTCAAGATACTGAATAATTTGCATACTAATATTTTCAGTTCGCATCTTCTTAAGATTGAGTACTAAAACTCCCGCGTTGAAGTATTTACAGTCTAAGGAAATTCCCAGTTCTTTATAGTTTTTTAGCCCATGAAGTGAGGATACATAAGGTATTCCTGAATCTTGCACTGCTAGTAAATAGTTATTTCCGATATTTATATCCCATAATTGACCTAAATCACCCAGTACTATTAAATCACTATCTAGATAAATTGCTTTACCATAATTTTCTGGTAAAAGAATAGGAATAAGTATTTTATAATATGTTGCAATTTTGATATGACCTGATACTTTCATGCTATCAAGTATGGCATCAGGTGGTTGTAACCATTTGATAGTGCATTGCTTTGAATCACTAAGTTTTAAAAGTTTATTTTTATTTTTGTTACTTATTCCTCCATCAATTATAAAAAAAATACACAAGCACTCGCTTCTAAGATGTTCTAATGTTGAGCAAATAACCACTGCCAAAGGCATTGCATATCCATCATCCGCAGCACAAACAACAATAATAGATTCTTTAGTTGAGGTAGTCACCAGTTTAATTGTGTTTTGGAATCTCAAATGTATATAAAAGATGATTTTGAGATGAATATTTTAAAATTATTGATTCACAAACTTCATGAGGTTTTAGACACAGAGCTATCACTTGATAAGCTAGGTCTAGTAAAGTTTGAGTAAATATTTTTAAATAAATTGGATGATGTTCATCCCATGAGTTGTCAATAATAGCAATTGTCTTCACAATCACCTCTTTGATTACCAATTAGTTACATAAGATAGAAAAGGCTTAATTTTCGTAGCAAAATCAAATTCCTCTGCAAAACAAATTTTAGCATTTTCAGAGTAAAAACTGTAATTGCTTAATATCAGTTCCAGAGCTGATTGAATCTCTACATAGTCAGAAGGATTTTGGACAACAATGCCAATTTTGTATTTTTCAACAAGAGTAGATAGAGATTCCAAATTATTGACCAATACAGGTTTTCCATGTTTTAAATAAAAAGATAACTTTCCTGATGCTTTAGCAATTTGAGCAAAATTATTATCAATATTTCTATAAAATGCCAATCCAATAGTTGTAGAAACAAATACTTCATCTATTCTTTCAAAAGGCAGAGGGTCTAGCGACAGAAAAAGGTTATGTGAGTTTATTTCTATCAATGACTTTATGTAGGGTTCTTGTACATCTCTTTTCTCTTTTTCGTGGAAAATTAACGCACTTCCATTGTTGATAAACCTAAAAGTATAAGCTAATTCTTGAGAAAATACTTCATCACCTATCATTCCTGCTTGAATTATGATGTATGGAAATTCCTTTTCACTCAATTTCAACATATTTCTCAAGTAATTACTGTCAGTTAAGCTCTGATGTTTATCATCAAAAGACATAGTAGAATTAGGCACGTAAAATACATTGCTATGATGATGATAATTATTGAACTCACTAAGACTTTTAAATCTGTCCTCGTCTTGAATAATCACACACTCAGCTTTCCGATATGCCAAACATTCCAAGCACTTGACAATTCTAGCTAGCTTTCCAAAGTACTTTGGAGGATAAATCTCTAAAGAGAGATATGCAAATTGTCGCCTGAATAAATAGAAATTTAGCAACGATGCAATTGAACCATTTGTGTCAACACCAATAACAATGCTGTTCCTGGGTAATATCAAATGATAGTTTTTTAATGTGTAGAAAGCAGATTGTGATAGAAATAAAAATAATTCTACTACTCTTGCTAACATGCCTAGTTTAAGCAGGCCAAGAGCTGTGTAAATCATGTTGATTGCAGGTATGTCATATCCTTTTGGAAAATAAACAGGGACTATCCGATCATTGGGTATTTTGAACGTCAGTGAATTATTATGTTTGGTAGAATAAATGAATACGCAGTATCCTTGATCACTAAGCGACTTGGCTAAACTAATGATGGTTGGAGCAAAGCTTATATGTCCTTCGTAAAAAAATATGCAGCACGATCTATTCATGGTTTAGGTTTCTCCTATCCACGAATGACAAAGTAGACGCCCCAAGTGTCAAACCCTGGTTCTCTATTAGTCATCCACTCCTGATATTCGAGTATCCCCATCTGAAATCCCTGCAACAACAATTCTATTTCTGGCTTAAACAGATAACGCATTCGGTGAGTTTCTTGAAGCTCATTAACTGCACTGCTGTTTTTGTCCTTAATAAAGACTTGGTAATTTACATCTACTAAATTTTCATTTGGATGCACTACTGGCTCTGCAATTCTGGTAACTTGAATCACCTCATCTTCCAAACGTTTGACTCTAATTGTTGGACGTTCAGTCAACACTGCTGGTCCATACCATATATCAAAAATAAAAATTCCGCCAGACTTTAAATGTTTCTTGACAGTGGCGAAAGCTGCTAGCAAATCTTCATTTGTTGTCTGATAGCTGATTACATGAAAAAGAGAGAGGATGACATCAAAAGTCTGATTCAACCTGAGGTGACGAATATCTCCGTGAGTAAATTTCAGTTGAGAAGCTAATTCTGGATAGAATTGCCAGAGGCGGCTATCAGCTTTTTGTAACATCTCCTGGCTCAAATCTACCCCGTGAATTTGGTACCCTTCCTTTGCTAAGAAAATTGCATGGTTCCCAGTACCACAGCCTAACTCTAGAATATTCTGTGCATTTGGTGCATAAGTTTGAATTAACTGATGAATAAATCGAGCTTCTCCTACATAGTCCTTATCTCGGTAGAGAATATCATAGTAACGGGCATAGTTGTTAAAAACATTCATAATAATTAAGACTTTAGTTTGAAGTACAATCCGTGATAAAAGGGAACTGACTTCTCTGGATCATAGGGAATGATGATACAAGAGTCATTTCTATCTTCCCAAATGTCAACTAATTCATAGCCAATTTTACTAAATTGCTCTATAAATTCTATTTTATTAAATACGTATTGTGGGTAAAAAACCTTACCTCCATTCTGTAAAGTTACATACTGGTTACCGTTGTATAAGGGTAAACGATTAAGCAACAAATGCTTAGGCTTGTGATAGAGAGAGAGAGTGCTTGCCAAGTTCCCTACATAATACTGAATTGCACCAGAAGAAATAAAAATTTCTTTCCCTTTAACATCTTTCAAATCAACTGTGAACTCTAAATTTTCAACATAACGTTTCTTTGCTAGAGTTCTACCACTATTTACTATTGCTGGTAAATCACAAACCATCCATGTGAAATCTTTTGGATACTCTATATACTTGGCGTAAGAATAAAAATGAATACCAACATTGCCACCAAAATCAAAAATTGTTTTGCCTTGATTCTGATGAAAAATCGAATTTAACCAGAAAATCACTGGATAATCATAGGAACCAATAACACGACCACTATTCTCCCAGTTATTATCCTCCAGCATTTGCTGGTATTCTTGAGCAAGTTCTGCACTATCATATCCAATACTTTTTGTCTGAGGTGCTGATTGTATGGCTTCTTCAAATGTCTGAAACACGCCATAAAAACAGCCGTAGCAATCTCTAGCAAACCGACGCTTGTACTGTCTTTCTTGAAAGAATCGGTAAATCTGTTTAGCAAATGGAATCTGCTTGATAATCTTCTTCATTTCAAGATATCCTTAACTACCAGTGCTACCCGTATCATTTGTTCATCCGTTAGTGCCAGTCCACTAGGAATATAGAAACCCCGACGAGCAATTTTTTCTGCCACTTGGCAAGATTCTTGCTCAAATAATCCCATCTTTTTGAACACAGGTTGTTCATGCATACACCAAAAGAAAGGACGAGTACCAATTTTGTGCTGAGCAAGATACTGCATTGCTTCTTGAGCCTCAAACGGTACATTATCTTTTAAAACTAAACCGTACACCCAATATATATTTGTTGCATATTCAGTCAGCGGCAAAGGTAACTGTATGTCAGGGATATCTGTAAGTAATTCTGTGTAAATTTGTCCCATCCTTCGCTTACGTGCCACAAACTCATCCAAACGCTCTAACTGAGCAACCCCAATTGCTGCTTGGATATTACTCATTCGCATATTCCAACCCAACTCTTCATGCACAAAGCGTTTTTGGGGTTGAAAGCACAAATTGCGTAAAGCACGACAACGCTCTGCCAACTTTTCATCATTAGTAACCAGCATTCCCCCCTCGCCTGTGGTAATGTGCTTATTAGGATAAAAACTGAAGGTACTAATAGTGCCGAAGCTACCACAAGGGCGTCCTTTATAGCTTTGACCGTGCATTTCGGCTGCATCTTCAATAATTTGCAGCCCATACTTGTCAGCTAAGACTAACACTTGATCCATATCTACAGGTAGCCCATAGATATGAACAACCATAATGGCTTTTGTTCTTGGTGTAATTTTGTCCTCAATCTGGTTAACATCCATATTCCAGGTGTGGGGGTCACAATCTACCACGACTGGGACAGCACCAGCACGGACAATCGCCGCCGCACAAGAAATAATCGTGAATGTGGGGAGAATGACTTCATCTCCAGAGCCAATACCTAATGCTGCAACTGCAGCATCAAGAGCAACCGAACCATTGCAGACAGCTATTCCATATTTGCATCCCACACTAGCAGCAAATTGTTCTTCAAATTGTTTAACAAACGGTCCTTCAGAAGAAATCCAACCAGTTTCGATACACTCAAATAAGTATTTCTTCTCGTTTCCGTCTAGCAGTGGCTCGTTGACTGGAATTGGCTTCATAGCTGACTCAATTCTGGTATCTTAGCTTCCTCTGTACAGATGCCCACAAACCGGGTTTTATCCTGCTCTCCCACATAAGGACCTTGTTTAACCTCAATCATCTCAATTTCTTCAAGCACTTCAAAGCCATGTCCACCAGTGACTAGAAGAATGACATCACCAGCTTCTAAAATTTGGCTTTCTAGGTACTCCTGTTGGTCGTTGTAAAAATCAACACGCAACTTACCTTTTTTGAGAAAAAGAACCTCCTGAGTATAAAGCACTTCACGAGATACGGGATTATGGACATGAGGTTGAATAACTTTTCCCTTTGGATGGCGCATGTATGCTAACTGTTGGGAAAGTTCGTTGGGTGTAAAGAAATGAATTCCTGGTTTGTCAAATTTATGGGAAATAATCAGAGCAAGTAACTGATTCTGGTAGATAATTTGTTCAATCATGATGAATTAAAGTATTAATTAAAGTTAATTTTTGGTCATTTATAGTTTTAGTAGCCTTATATGAGAACACAGTCTAAGATTTCCGGATTTTGACAGTTTGATAAATTAACACTCTCTAAAAAGCTCATGATGAAGGAAATGGTAGCTTGTTATCTTTCATATTACTGCACTTAACGACTCACATGAAATCCAGTGAAACACTTACTGTAAATTTTTGTTACCATCTTGACTCAGGCATAATGTAATAATAAGCAATTAGCAAGATTTGATATTATTCAACTTTCAGAGTTTTTTATTTCTATAAAACTTCAGGATGAGATAACTTGCCCTAAGACGACTTCCTGATAACTTCCTGAATTCACTATCTTTCCATGCTCAAGTACGTAAATGCGATCGCAATGTTCAACAGTGGAAAGTCTATGAGCAATAATAATCAATGTTTTTGTACCACTCAATGACCGGATTGCCTCAGAGATAAGGCTTTCTGTTTCATTATCTAATGCTGATGTCGCTTCATCTAAAATTAGAATCTCCCTTTCATGATAAAGCGATCGAGCAATTCCTATCCGTTGACGTTGACCGCCAGACAACCGCACCCCACGTTCCCCAACAGCAGTTTTTATTCCATCAGGAAGCTGCGAAATCAATTCTTCAAGTTGAGCCGCTTGAATTGCTTTTTGCAATCTTTGTAAATCAATTTGCTCATCCGGAACACCAAAAGCAATATTCCTCTCAATCGTGTCATCCATAAGAAAAATAGATTGAGGAATATAGCCAATCAGATTTTGCCAAGAACGTAAGTTATTATATATCGACACTCCGTCAACTCTAATATCGCCATTATTAGGTATCAGCAGACCTAAAATAACATCCACCAAAGTTGTTTTGCCTGCCCCAGACTTACCAATTAGAGCAAGAGATTGACCCTTACCAATAGTTAAATCAACGTTGTTTAATGCATTTTGGAAAGCATTTGGATAGCAGTAATTAATTTGATGAATAATTACTTTATTGAAAAACATTAAGTTATTTTTATGAGTTAAATTATCAAGTTTGACATCAGAATTTGATTTGTGTAAATCCTTTATGTGTTTTATGCTGTCTAATCTGTTTACTTCTATTTCTTTTAAATCAAAATACAACTTCTTGAGTGAGTAACTTGAATTTCTTAACAGACCAATAGCAGACATGAATTGACTAGCTGCTGGCATCAAGCGAAGTGATGCTACAGCAAAGATACTTAAAATTGAGATCAAGTTTTGCGGATGTTGATTGAATATTAAAGATATAGATATAAAACCTATTATGAATGTAACTAAAAGTGCCTCAAGCGCAATACGGGGTAAGTATTGAAAAACTTGAAATAAGCTGCCTGCAGATGCGTGTCTCTGAGTTTGTACATTCATTTTACTTTCAAAATAAGATTCGCAACCTATGACTCTTGTTTCTTTTAAACCTCCTACACTATGATTGATAATCCGAATCATTTCAGTATCTGATTCACTCCCCTCTTTACCCCAATAAGCAATCTGGTCTTTAAATCGATTGTAAAAAGCAAATGCTAATGCCAGAATTAACAAGATGCTAGCTGTAGACAAAAAATCAGTCTTAAGTAACAGCAATATTAAAGCAAGTATAACAATTAAGTTGGCTGCTAAGCTAAGAAGTGGGAGCGTAATAGTGTAACAGAAATGATAAGCTTCGTGAATGATATTCTGAATTAACAAGGCACTATTTTTATTTAAATGATAAGTATAGTCAGCTGATAAGTAAGCATGTAGTAATCTGAGTCGAAGTAATCCCTGCTGAGTTAGACTGAAATTAAAAATGTATTTCTGTACTTGAAAGTACAACAGTGACTTGATACAAAAGATAAGAACAATTCCCAAGCCGACTAATGCGATAAATTGACTAGTAGATTCTAAACCTGAATTTGCATAACTCCAATTTAACCAAGAGCTTCTAAAAATTAAATCTGGGTTTGTAGCTAAACCCATGAACGGTCCGACAAGTCCAATACCTAAAGCATCTAAAACTGAAATTAATAAAAAGAAACATAGTAAAATCAAAATAGTGCTTATCTTAGCCGATATAACGTATAAAAACTTTGAAAGATAGCTTTTCATATGACTTAATTAATGAATTGTATCAACCGTTCAATGTTCTATCTTCGTTATTGACCGGACAATAAACGCTTATTAACATGTTTATTGACAATAAACAAAACCAATATCCACCTGAACCCCAATAACTTTGTTGACAAAAGTACGATGGTCTGATGTAAAAAATGTTTCATTTTTTTGGATATCAAACGGTTTAAATCTTTGTTGAATAAAGAAAATGAATCATGTGTTTAAATGTTACGCGATTGCCTTAGGCACTGCCCCTTCTCCTGACGGAGACGCCTTCGCGCAGCGTGTCGCAGACAAGGGCGAAGGGCAATCGCTAACCCAAAAATGATGTTTTCTCCCACGATTTTTCAGACCTTTTTCTGCCATATGATGTATTGACAAATAGGTCATAATCTTAATCTGTTACGGATACTCGTAACTACAGAATTTTGAGATACACTATCCAACTCAACTGCCTCTTTTGTGTAGTAGAAGTAACTATCGGGTTCGGATTTCACGTTTACACCGTTAATTACCATACCCAGCACCTTCTGACCTGTCTGAGTCAGAAACTCTTTAGCTGCATTAGCACTCGCAGAGTCAACTACCCCTGGACGCACTACCAGTAAAATACCGTCAGCTAGCTTGCCCAAAACTGCAGCATCCGCTGTTCCAGCAAGGGGAGGGGTATCGAAAATGACGAAATCATATTCCTCTGGGAAGGTGGCGACTAATGCCTCCATACACTTAGAATCCAAGAGTGCTACTGGGTTTGGGGGTACAATTCCAGCGGGAATAACGTGTAGGTTGGGCGTGACTTCCTGTAAAGCTGCATCAAAGGCATCCAGATTAACGATGATATGACCTAAACCCACAGCATTCGTCAAATTCCAAATATGATGCTGAACCGGATGACGCATATCGGCATCAACCAGCAGTACTCGATGTCCCACTAAAGCCATTGACACAGCTAAATTTGCCGCCACTTCAGACTTACCTTCTTTAGCAACGGAACTTGTAACCACAATAGTTTGCACTTGCTTATCCGAACTCAGAAACTTCAAGTTCGCTTGTAGCATTTGGTAGGCATCGCCCATTGGGAAGTGAGGAATGTCTCTGCCAATGACTCTGGGAATTCGTTGCTCCACCTCTTGCTTGTTCCTCTGACTAGCTATTGAAGGAATGACGCCCAGTAAAGTGTATTGGAACAGTTCTTTGGCTTCTTTAACACTCTTAAGCGATCGGTCAATGAGATCTAAAGTGAAGGCAGCAGTTACACCAAGGAAAATACCAAGAATTCCTCCACCCGCTAAAATCAGTTTCTTTTGAGAACCAGATGGTTTATCAGGCACTAAGGCAGGGGAGATGACACGAGCATTACCAATATTTTGGTTTTCTGCAACCTGGATTTCTTGCAGTCTGGTCAAAAGTGTTTCATAAGTTGTTTGAGCGGCTTTCAGCTTCCGCTCAAGCTCCCGTTGGTTCTGTTCTAGCTGGGGCAAGATGTTTGCTCGTTCTTTGTAGACATCCCGCTCGTTAGACAATTTAGCGATTCTTTTGACCAAACCAACGCGTCCTGCTTCAATACCAGCATAATTTTCAAGTAGTCTTTGTCGCAGAGATCCATTCTGTAAATTCCCTGGAGAAATTTGCTGATTGCTGCCAACGACCTGCTTCATCCGCTCTTTGAGCAAGCTTTTGAGAACAGCAACTTTTTCTTCCAAGTTGATGATGATAGGGTGTTCTGGCAGCAAACGGGTGCGCTCAACCGCAAGCTGGCTTTGTGCTTCTTGGAATTGAGTTAGCACTTGCTGAATTCCAGGTGCTTGACCTAATGAGGAATTGGTCACGGCTTGCTGCGAATCAATTGCCGCTTGATTCTGCAACTTTTGTGACTGAGCGGTGATATCTTCTAGTTGAGCCTGGGCTTGATAAATTTGCTCATCTAACTTGGAAATTGCTTGAACTGTAGCAGTTGCTTCTTCTTGCAGAGCGATGATTTTATTGCTCTCTTTGAATTTACGCAGCGCTGACTCAGCTTCTTTTACAGATACTTCAGTTGCAGGTAGTTGTATTTGAATAAACTTGCGGGCTGAAACTGCCTCTTCCCGATTCGCTTCTATGTTATTCCTGATGTAAGCCTGCATGACTTTATTAAGGATTTTTGCAGCCAGTTCAGGATTGTCGTCAGTGTAGGAAACTTCCAGGACTTCAGTTCCATTGGCACTCTTTATTTGAAGTTTTTTGGTTAACTCTTCAATTGTGAAGAGTTTGCCTTTGTCGTCTTTAAGCTCAAGCTCTGTAATAGTTTCCTGAATGATTGGAACAGATACTACTATCTTTGCCTGAGTATCGGACGGATTGCTGTTTACGGTTAAAGTCTCAAGCCTTCCTATCGCTTCTCCCAAACCTGTTAGAGAGGAGGTGCGATTCGTCTTAATCAAGAGGCTTCCTTGTGCCTTATACGTGGGTTTCAATGATAATGCAGACAAGGATGCAAGGGTAACAACGACTCCAAAAATTCCGACAGCAGGTACCCAGCGTCTCTGCAGAACAAGCAGGTATTTTTGAAAATCGATTTCTTCAAAGTTTTGTATAGGCTCCATAGCAGATATTAATTTTACTATTACACTACATTTGTTATTGTTATTGCCTCTAGCACTCAATCTGAAAACCGGAAATCCTTGATTCCGCTATAGCGAACCATCCTTGCATGCCTACGGGTAAACTCACCTACCGAAGGATTTCCATCAGGATCAATGACTCCGACAGCTTGTTGCCAAAGTTTTGGAGATGCTACTGTCACCTTATAGGTGCGATCCTGCTTTTGGACGTGATACCACTTCGTTTCTTGGCACTCGTCACACCAGAAGGCTTCTAACCATTCACCTTCTAGGGATATAGCACTCTTAGCCGCCATTAACATAAGAGCACTCTGCCGTCTTACCCCCCGTTGCTGGAGTTGTCCAGCGCGATCTGCAAACAGAGGATATTTTTGACTGACGCTATGGAGATAGCATTCATGAATTGGACAGTAGATAGCCCGTCTTTTTGAACGGTTCCGATTTCGGTTACACCTTCTATGCAATCTGACCTCCGCCGTCGGTAAACACACTATTGGGAAACACACTATTGGGAAACACACTACATAGAAAAAGATGCTTATGTTGGAGAAACTGCGATCAAAAAGACCGTCGAACCCAACACCTGCACCTTTAGAGTTAGCTAAGTGGGTGAACAAAATTAAATGAATGGTGGGTATTGCCTACCAAAAGCTTGTAACTTTTGCAGAAAAACTATTCTAAGCAATGCCCAACGCCAGATGCTTCTCCTTACGGAGACGCGCAAGGGACAAGCCGGGAAACCCGGACGCCAGACGCCTACGGTTCGCGTAGCGTCTCCCTTAGGAGAGGGAGACCCTCCTGCAGCGCTGGCTCTCCAACGCACTGGCTCCCCTACTGATATGTTTTATTTATTTATTTATTTATTTATGTCCATCTACTTTTGTACCAGAGTTAGCTTTGTCATGACAGTCAAATGAAAGGTTAACTAAAAACAGTTTGCAAATCCTTACAAAATAAGTTATGTAAAGATTTCCTCATCAAGGCTATAGAAGAAAGAGAATTTACATCATGTCTGCTGGTTTGTGATTCACCTAATTCATAATTTAGAGGAAAGTTATAAATGAATTAACCTGTTAACGAGGCGGCAAATAACCTGTTAACGAGGTAAGAAATCAAGGTATATCTTAATACTCACAAATATTGGACAAGAAATAGCCTACTATTTTGAGCGTTTCTGATTTTGGTTACACTATCTCCACAATTCGACCTTCTTCAGTAGAATATACACTACTCATGATAAGAAGGTTACGTTGGAGGGACTGAGATCGAAAAGACCATCAAAGCCCAACTCCACACATCAACAATCAGATATTTTTATTCCATTGCAGCCACACTGGTTAGCCTATACCAGATAATCTATAAATTGCAAGTGTTTTAAACTGATGTTCTGCATAAGCTAACTCCAAAAGACTGCATGAATGGAACACAATTGAAAACTGGATAAGTAAGATACAGTTGGAAACTGAAATAATCTTAGCTTGCAACCAACATGTTTAAGAGTATCACAAATTTCCGTTGTCATTGTGTTGTAAACAGAACCTTGTTTTAAATTTTATCGATAGTAAAAAACTCAACAATACTTGCTGACCATCATAAGCCTTACTCTATGCATAAAAGGTTTGTCAAACGAGTTGTCCTTGTTTGTGTCTTAGTAGTATTGTGTCTTAGTAGTAATTGTTGTAGGCGATTGTATCGTACCATATATCGCTTGGCAACTAGATTAGTTAAGTCTACTGGTTGAAGAAGTGATACAACTCTTAGGCAATTGATGATAGCGATCGCTGATTATTTCCCAATTTTAGTATAGAATATCAGGTTTTCTTAATCTATAAATGTAATGTTTATTACTTTTCATGCTGACTTGTATATAAAAAATATTACCCAACAATACTTTTCTGGTTTTTCTCACTTGTTTAGACTACAGTCTATACTCGTCAAGAATAATTGACTTTACAAGTAAAGTTTCTTAGTATTAATAACTACATTATAATGAGAAATACAAAGATACAGCAAGGATACTGATTCAGCTAGACGATAATTACAGTAGTTACCAAAATCTAGTCTTGAAAGATCCCTGTTTAGTTAATTTTATGCATATTAATGCCAAAATAGATTCATTTCTTTTTATGCGTGATTGCATCTATAACTCAAAGTAGATGGCACAAGCAAACTAACATGTATCTGTTGTATCTTTGATAGTGTTATTAACATTTTGTCTTGAAAGATCCCTGTTTAGTTAGCTTTATGGTTATCAATCTCAAAGTAGGTTCACTTGACAAAAGCAACTAACCATGCACCTGTTATATATTTGATAGTGTTATTAACATCTTGTATTGAACTACCCCTTTAGTTAGCTTTATGTTTATCGATCTCAAAATAGGTTCATTTCTTCTTATGCATGATTGAATTTATAACTCAAAGTAGATAGCAATGGCACAAGCAAATCAACCATGTATCTGCTGTGTGTTTGTTAGAGTTAATAATTTACTATTCAATGGTTTGCTTGCCCTTGGTCATTGTCTTTATATTAAATTTAAAAATTAACTGTTAATCTTTACGTTTACTTTAAAAAGCCTCTTAGAGAGATCCAAAAAATAAAATATCCAGCGGGAGCATCCCAAATGTGTAAATTTATTTTATTTTGTAGTGCGAGCTTCTAGCCCGCTTCGGTTATAAATTAGGGAGCAAGATGCTCCCACTACCGTTTTTTTGCATGTATTGGGATGCTCCCATATCCAGCCGTCTAATTTATCGATTCTGCCAAATCCTTGGGTTGAGTTTGTCCCAGCCCTTTGGCTGGGACACGGCTGGATATTTTATTACTTGTAAGTGCCTTATTGATGGGGGCATCTTGAATTTTGTAGCGATACTCTGGATGGAAGAGTATCGCTACGCTTGCAAAGCTTGCCTTCGCAGGTTTAAATACTCGTAGCTTGTGGAGGTAGGATTGGTTCTGGACCCCTTACGCACTGCCTCCTGTATTCTACCCAATTGAAAACTGGTGTAAATACATATTCCTCGTCCTCAACATGGAGTACAGAGTGAGGAGCATCAATAGTTGTGTTTTCCTTAGCTGAGAACCCGTCATAAAATACAGTTTACGCTTGCCTAGTTTCGTCGCACTAAGATTTAGGCTTATAAGTCGAAGCAACATGCAACTCTTTTAACTGCTTGGTGTCTACTACCGAAGGTGCATCTGTTAACAAACAACGTGCTTGTTGCGTTTTTGGAAAAGCAATGACATCCCGAATGGATTCTTCTTTGGCTAGCAACATCACCAAACGATCTAAACCATAGGCAATGCCACCATGAGGCGGAGTTCCGTATTCAAAAGCCTCTAACAGAAAGCCAAATTTATTGTGTGCTTCTTCTGGGGAAAGTCCAATTGCCTCAAACACTTGCTCTTGAATTTCCCGCTGATAAATCCGCAGACTACCGCCGCCAACTTCAAAGCCGTTGAATACCAAGTCGTAAGCTTGCGCTCTTGCGGTTTTTAAGTCGCTCAAATCATCAGGATGAGGCGCGGTAAATGGGTGGTGCAGTGCTTCTAGGCGGTTTTCCTCTGCGTTCCATTCAAACATGGGAAAATCTGTAATCCAGAGCAAATTGATTTTCTCTGGATCTATTAACCCGAATTCTCTAGCGATAACTTGCCGCAGCCTATCTAATGTTTTATTAACGTTAGCAGTGTCACCAGCCCCAAAGAGTAGCAAATGACCGGGTTTTGCATCTGTACGGCGCAAAATTTCCTGTTTTTGCTCTGTAGTGAGGTTGTCTTTAATTGCGCCAATGGTGTCGATTTCCCCATCATCCCTGACTCGGATGTAAGCTAAACCTTTAGCACCTGCGTCGGTAGCTTCCTTAAACAAGTCACCGCCTGGTTTGATACGGACGTTAGAAATTGAATCGTTCCCGTTGGGAATGGGAAGAATTTTGACAATTCCTCCATTGGTAACAGCTTCCCGAAAGACTTTGAAGCCACAATCTTTGACAACAGTCGAGACATCGACGAGTTCTAAACCATAACGTGTATCTGGTTTATCACTACCATAGCGTTCCATTGCATCTGCGTAGACTAGACGCGGAAAAGGACGTTGTAATTCAATGCCTTTAACTGTTTTAAAAATATGACAAACTAACTTCTCGTTAAGTTCGATAATTTCTTCTTGGGACATGAAGCTCATTTCCATGTCCAACTGGGTAAATTCTGGTTGTCTATCAGCGCGTAAGTCTTCATCACGAAAGCAACGGGCAATTTGATAGTATCTATCGAAACCTGATACCATCAGCAATTGTTTGAATAGTTGGGGTGATTGTGGTAAAGCAAACCATTCACCAGAGTTGACACGACTGGGTACGAGATAATCTCGCGCACCTTCAGGAGTGGAACGGGTGAGGACAGGGGTTTCGACTTCTATGAAACCTTCTACATCTTCTAGGTAACGACGCATAGCTTTGACAACTTGATGGCGCAGTTGCAAGTTATGCGCCATGCGATCGCGCCGCAAATCTAAATAACGATACTTCAGCCGCAACTCTTCTCGTACGGGATCGGCGTCTGCGGTGGAAACTTGGAATGGTAACTGTTTGCGGACTGAGTTGAGGAGTTTAATTGTATTAGCGTAGATTTCAATTTCGCCTGTCGGTATGCGGGGGTTCAGGGATTCTTCAGGACGTTGTGTCACTCTACCAGTGATTTCGACAACGTATTCATTTCGTAGGGTATTTGCCAGCTCATAGGAATCTGGTGTACGCTGGGGATCGCTAACGATTTGAACAATGCTAGTGCGATCGCGTAAATCTATAAATATCACACCTCCATGATCGCGGCGACGGTCTACCCATCCGTACAAGGTAACAGTTTCTCCAATATGTTCTTTTCGGAGTTCGCCGCAATAGTAAGTTCGCATAAGTATTAATTCTTAATGACCAAGCTAGAGAATTCAAGTCAATGTTAAAGCTTTTTTATTATCTAGCATCATTAGTCATTCTAGTCATTCCGGTTTACCAAAAAAAATGGATTTAAAGCCTCCCCTATAAGAGTGCGAATTTTGAGGTTGATTTTTGTACTAGAAGTACGGTATTATATGTATCAGCGGTAAAGCGCACATATAAAAAGCGAAGTAAGTCTAGCGGTCAACTTCTGAACCGGAACCCTGGTAGCAACAAATCCTAAATTTTGTATAAGTGGAAGTCATGGCAAGAAATTGAATAAATCGTTTCAAACGCGGTCGGACAGTCTGTGTGCGCTTGTGGACGTATCCAAACAGGGGTATTTGAATGCTTGCATTTGGGTATCTAGGGAGGACGGTTGAAGCAAAAATCCTCACGCCTTCAGGCTGAGGAGTGTCAAGAAATCTCATGCAAAGACTAGCAACGGATAAAACGGATGGATTATATGTCTGTTCAATAGACAACCCATCCGTTTGATCTGCTAAAAAATCCGTTGCTCGTCTTGATGTGAAATCAAACAAGATTAACGTTGAGAGCGAGGAGCATTGAAAGCATCCCATGCGGCTTTAGCTGCATCTTGGAAGCGATCGCCTAGTTCTGCTACTTGTTGGAATAGCAACTGCCAGTTTTTCTCGGCTTCTTGTTGCAGGACTGTAAATGCGTTTTCAATGCGATCGCGCTCAATGAGTTTATCGCCTTCAAGAGCTTCCCGCGCTTGACGGACTGCATTTAAATATGTCTCACGGGTGAGAGTCCCTGCTGATTCTGCCTCAGCTTGAGCGCGTCTTTTGATTGCTTCAATCAATGCTTTGGTTTCACTCTTGACTTCATCAGTTTCGCCTGCCATCTCAGTTTCTACCATTTCATCTGTCTGAGGGCTGACTTGTACAAAGACCAAGTTTTCTTCATTGTTTGCATTATAAGTCATGGCTAGGCTCCTTTATACAACTTAGTAACTGTATTTGATAGCTGCACCCTGTTTGTCCTTTGTTATTTGTCTGTTACTGATGACTAATTACTGATGACAAATGACTACTGTTTATCGCCCAAATGAAAATTCAGATGTTCTGGACAGCTGTTCTTGTTCTAACTTTAGCAATGCCTCAACTCGTGCTTCAGTAGACGGGTGACTGGAGAACAAGTTGCCCAAGAACTGTCCGGAGAATGCATTTGTTATTATTAATAGTGGTTCAAAGGCTGGATTTGCTTGTAGGGGTAGTTGCCTTGCTGTCGCTTCTAAACGTTGTAGCGCACGGGCTAAAGCGCGGGGGTTATCAGTCAATTTAGCAGAACCCGCGTCTGCTGAAAATTCACGCGTGCGTGAGATCCCCAGTTGAATCACTGTTGCAGCAATTGGCGCAAGGAATATCGTCAACAACATCCCCAGAGGATTTGGACCATTGCGATTATCCCGTGAATTAGGGGTGTACCAAACACTGTAGCTAACAATTTGGGCTAAAAACGATATGGCACCTGCAATTGTGGCAGCAACTGCCTGCGTTAGGGTGTCACGGTTAGCAACGTGGGTGAGTTCATGGGCGATGACGCCTTCGAGTTCGTCCTCTGGTAATAAATTTAAAATACCTTCAGTCACCGCGACAGCAGCGTGTTCTGGATCGCGTCCTGTGGCGAAGGCGTTGGCGGCTGGGCTGGGAACGATGAAAATTCTTGGCATAGGTAGATTGGCGCGAGCACACAACCTTTGCACCATCTGATACAGCCCTGGTGCTTCCTGAGGTGATATTGGCTGCGCACGGTACGCCGCCAGCGCAATTTTATCAGATTGATACCAAGAAAATAAGTTTGTCACTGCTGCTATGACAATTCCCACGATTACACCACTGGTACCGCCAATCACCCAGTAGCTGATCGCAATCAAAATTGCACTTAATAAACCTAGTAATGCAACAGTTTTGAATTGATTTCTCATGTTTTTGGTTTCCTTGTAATGCTGAAGGTAAGATTGCTGGTGCTAGCCACAGCATTACTTAAGCCACACCTTGATAGTATCGACCTGAACACTGATTTATCAGGTAGAAATTGCGCTCTAATTAAGTACGGTTTTCCCACTCAAGTGTTTAAGTCCTATCTGAGGATAGAGTTGAGATATTTAGTATTTAAAAGTACTTTTTAAATGACTAATGACGACTATACAAGAGTACTCTATAACTTACTTAGTATAGTGATTCATACAATCAGGACAACTATATTAAGTAGTATATTTGACACTTAACTTATATACAAATCTCTTGGTTCTTAGCTATCGATACTCCCATATCTGTATAGTTTTTTCAGTACACATTCTCATCCTGCTGGTTGAAAATCAGAGGTTATGGCGAATTGTTAACAGACTGTTTCTTTGAGGTAGGTAATGCAATACTGAAAATTATAAGTGTCTTGTTAGGCGTAACTATAACCAGATTGTGGAGGTTATAAATTGCGATGGCAGTCTGGAAACAATTAACAATCTACGTTGGCAAATCGGATCGTTGGTATCATCAACCATTGTACGCAGCTTTAATTGCACTTGCTCGAAAACGGGGAATCGCAGGTGCAACAGTGACACAGGCGATCGCGGGGTTTGGCAAACAAACAACTAATCAAATCTCTCAATTATGGGAGTTGTCTTTTGACGTACCAATAGTAGTGACAATGATTGATCGCGAAGAAGCACTTGCAGAACTTTTACCCCAAGTGAGGGAAATGGTTAGAGATGGATTAGTCACTATGCAAAATGTAGAGGTTCTTCATCATGCTCCTATCGCTACCTACGAGAGCTTGAATAAGTAGCCCATTTTCTTGCTATATTAAGGCGAAATATAGGTTGAATTGTTTATGCATCCCTCTTCCCTCTGCCAACATGGCACGAGGAGGAGGGGTAATCAGCATAAGAGTGATTTTTCAACTCATCAACCGAAATTTTAGATCACGGATGTACGCCAACGAGTCGCTGCGTATTTTGTGCGATCGCGAAGCGGGCGCTCTGCGCCATCTCTTTTGGCGGGGCTTTGCCCATCACGCTAGCTTGAGTAGATGTAAATTAATTTAAAAATTAAAAAAAAGCAAATTGATGAATCAGACTTTCAGCGTAGCGACTCCTGAACAAGTTAGCACTCAAAAGCAAGCTGTTATTAAGCAAATCCTTGTAAAACCGTTGATTATCCTTTGCTGGGAAATGCTTCTGGCATTACCTGTAGGTTTAATCTTGGCAAGGTTCCATATTGGAGGAATTGCCTGGATCTTTGGCGGTATTGTTTCGGGTGCAGTGGTACTTCAGACGTATCGAGTTTTATATGGCTATACCCCTAAACCTAACCGGAGTGCCAGAAAGACAGGAATGGCACTTGTAGGACTAAATGTCGGCTTTTCTGTTGCCCATGGTCATCTAGCCAATATTACTTCTTGTATTCCTATTTTTGCTTTTCTCACCTTCTTTTTGTTGTTGTGTGGTATAATAATAGGCTACATTTATTCCCGCATCAGCAAAACGAATTTCTTAACAGCGATACTGGCTACAGTACCTGGTGGTGTAGGACCAATGTCAGCGATCGCTGCAGACTACGATAAAGATGTCACCCTCGTAGCACTCTTTCAAGCGATTCGCGTCACGACTGTAGTTTTTCTGATTCCCCTCATCGCTAGGGTATTATCTGGTTACCCAGTTTATTCGCAGGCACTCCCTGTTAAAGGTGTCTTGTTCAGCCTCGAACCATCCCAATTAGGATTACTATTATTGGCGTTGCTATTTGGTGGGTTAGGAGTATATCTTGCTATATTAAGCAAAATTCCGGCTGGTGAGTTTTTTGGTGCAATAGTCGCTGGGATAGCGTTTAATCCTTTGCTTGAATGGCTGCCTTTTGTGGGTGATGTTAACTTTACCTTACCGCTTCTAGTCAATATAGTAGGTCAAATGCTTTTGGGAATCACCATCGGTGAGTATTGGGGTGACAAACCCACTTTCAAAAAAAGAACTATAGCCTACGCTTTGATTTCTGTAGCAATGACTCTCGTTGCTGGGGGACTCGCCTCTATCCTTGCTATGGAATTAACTTCCTGGGACTGGTTAACTTGTTTGCTGGTTACAGCACCAGGAGGTTCAGCGGAAATGATTTTAGTTGCTCTAGCATTGCATCATAATATTGAAATTGTCACGGCGGGTCATTTAATACGACTTCTTGCTATCAACAGTTCTCTACCATTGTGGGTATTTCTGTTTCGCCGTTTTGACAGTCAATCTTGGGAACCAACTTAGGATTGAATATAAAATTGAACTAACGGATACTGTCGATGGTTGCCGAAATCAAAGAATTTGATGCCCTACACTGGGTGAAAACTCGTTCATCCCTTAACCCCGACGAATCAACCTTTCTCGTTTGGGAAGGCAATATTTACGCTTTTCTCCCTGGTGAGAAGAAAAAACTCCTATTTAAAATGATGGGCATGAGCGTGAGTCGGTGTATTCCTACAGAAGAGGGCTGCTGGGATTTTACCTCAAGAGAGTTGACTTACTACCTTGACCCAGAAACAGGAGAAATTTTGCATAAATGGGATAATCCTTGGACGGGGGAAACAGTCTCAGTGATACACGTTGCGAATAATCCTGTACAGGGCCATTTTAAAGGTAAGTTTCCAGCACCTGTGGAGGGAGACAGGACAACCTTTGTGTTTGATATATTTCCTACTTACCCCAATCCTTTGGGGGAAAATCCCAAGTTTGCTAACTATAGCCCACACACCACTTATCAAGCAGCGGAGTTGTTTAAATTAACCGTACCAACCGCTGATTTGTTGAACTCTGAACTTCCCTCAGTCACCGAACTCAAGCTAAGTTGGGATAGGATTGGTCAGTGGCTTCCTTGGATGAACATGGGCACACGTCTCGGTCATCTCATCTATAGTGCTTATGGGAGCAAAGTGAATGGCTTTAGCGAGTTACCGCAACTACTGCAAAATGAAATCAATACCCGCGTTCCTTTGTACAAGGATGCGCCCAAATCGTTTCTTGATGTAGAAGATATGTCTTCTTGGCTTTATTTTCAACAGCACTTTGATGCGTACTTAGCTGGTGAAACCTTTCCATTACCAGAAGCGGAGGAGATTTAGTTTATTGGGAATTGGGCATGGGGCATTGGGAATTGGGAATTGGGAATTGGGAAATCGAGCATTGCCCATTGCCCATTGCCCGTTGCCCATTGCCCATTGCCCATTGCCCCTTGCCCATTGCCCATTGCCCCTTGCCCATTGCCCATTTACGAAGCTTCTAATAACGTCCAAAAGTAGCCATCTGGTGCAACGAAAGAGAAACTCATCTCTCCAAACTCGTTAGGAACAAAGTCTGTATACTTCTGTACAGAATTTGCTTTGATGCGATCGCAGTACATATCTAGTCCTTGTACCCGGTAGGTGTACAGACAAACTCCCAAGCAGCCCGGTTGTGCAGCTTCAAAGCGGGAATCCAACTTCATAAAATCGGGAAAGCGAACAATATAAAGTCTCCCGGAACGTGCAGCAAATATGTTAGTTTCAGAAGACCGGGGATCATCAAAGGCGGTAACATAAAACTTTTCTCCGCTTTGAAGGTCAAAAATATCTCGACCTGCTAAGGAAGATTCATAACTTGTCTCTACATCATCACGCACGCGCAGCAAACCTAAAACTTCGTCATAAAACTTTAGAGTTTCCTTGCTGTCATCCTGAATGACTATGCCCATATGAGTAAACTGGCTTGTGTTCAGGGCAGAGTTTTTATTTATGTTTCCGTAATGTGGCAGTGTATAACCAAATCTCTGAAACAGAACCTGTCGTGTTAAAGGTTGCGAGAAAAACATTTCTCGCACTCCTATCACTGGTTCTATAAAAGGACGGCTTTTCTTCTCCTTGTTGTAAATAATTTCCCAATGAGGGTGTGTGTTTCTAATTTCCCAACCAGCTGCTTTTGCTTCCTCCACATGATTTAAAATGTTTAACACATCATCTGTTAAGGTCGCTGTCCACCGATTTCCCTTTACTTTCATCGATCCCATGCCTAATCCCTCGTTGGTGGGATTTTGCCAAATCATGAGACGAAGCAAACCATGATCTATATCTTGGTGGTAAAGGCGAATCGAACGTAAGGACGAATTAACCCCATATAATTCATAGGCTGCGGCTTGTGATAATTCACCTACTTGACCAACACGATAGCCAAAGAGTTCCCAGTATTGAATAACAGAAATTGGTTCTTTGACGCCAATACAGACTTCGTAGATGCCTTCAATAGTCGTTTGTTGCCTCTGATTCATAGTTAGTTATCACATATAATCAAAGTACTCTTTGAAACAGTATTCAATTTTCAGTTATCCGTTAGTTCCCTTCACTGAGGTTGGGAGATTTGAATAAGGATTGTTTGAATGTTTCCACAAGTTGATTGGTTAGCGTGATATCTATTTTTTTGAATGGAATGATAACTATTTATTGTTAATCAATGATATAATTGATACTAAATCCGGTTATTAAGCCACTTTTTTACATAACTTACTTATACTATTTCTCCATAAAGATGCTCTTAATTTAGCACCCATAGGCGGGCTTGGTTTGTATAGCTCCACACATAAGCGTGTGAGGGAATATTAAGCGCAAGTTTACAGAACATTGGTATCAGCTAACAATAGCTATTACCCTAAAAGAATTTCTCTCTAGGGATAAGGGTGTCGTGAAAAGTTTATGACACCTCAACCTTGCTAAGTGATCTGTTTTAAATCCTGTAGGACAGCAGAGGCTGATTGATAGCGATCGCTAAAGTGGTAACACACCATTTTATCTAAAATCTCTGCAAATTCCTCGCGTACTCGCGCCCATTGACGCCACATAATATTACCAGTATCTGAGTTTGGTTGGAGTTCGTGGGGTGATAACCCTGTAACTGCCTGAATGCCAATCATCCCTAAAGCATAAATATCACTGCACAAGCGGGGATGACCAGCAAATTGTTCTGGTGGTGCGTAACCCCGCGTCCCAATAGCAACTGTCGCTAATTCCGTTTGTTCCTGACTTGGCGGTTGCATCATTTTTACTGCCCCAAAATCAATTAGTACTAACTGATTATCTTTAGCACGCCTGATAATATTACTCGGTTTAATATCTCGATGAATCACACGATGTTCGTGAACAAATACTAGAATTTCTAAAATCCCTTTAATCATATCGATAACAAAAAGTTCATGCTCTACACCTCGCACAGGTGGTAATTCCTCACTTAAAGAATGTCCTTGAATATACTCTTGTACTAAGAAAAACTCGTTATTGTCTTCAAAATATGCCAGAAGTTGTGGAATTTGATTATGTTTTCCCAAAGCCTCTAAAATTTCAGCTTCGGTGTCAAATAATCTTCGCGCTACTTGTAAAAATTTTGTATCCCTACGGGCAGGCATCAGTTGTTTCACAACACAGATAGGATTGCCTGGGCGTTGGGTATCTTCTGCTAAATAAGTGCAACCAAATCCTCCTGAACCAAGAACTTTCGTAATTTTATAGCGTCCACTTAAGACAGAATCACCAGTTGTTTTTTCTGGGCTATGAACTTTTGATGAAATATGAAGATGTTTGTCTTTAATTGCTGTACTTTCTTTTAATAGAGTATTTAACTGCTCTATTGCTTCTTGTTGTTTTTCTACTTGCAGAATAACGACCTTTGTTTCCTGCTGAGTTCGATATGTGGTGTAAACCATCACGCTTATACCACTTAGTAACAGTGCGATCGCAGGCGGTATTATCGGTACCCATCCTGCTTGTAGAAACAAACCAACGCAAATCACCACCAAGCTACCTAGGGTTATACCTCCCACGACAACCAGCAATAAAGGATGTCGCACTCGCCAAGCTAAAGCAGCACCTAAGAGTGACCAAACCAATACCCATACACCTTCAGCCCACTCAGAAAAATACCAAACAACAGGTCGCCCATCCAGTGCAGCACTCATCACCTGACTAGCAATCTGCGCATGAATAAAGACAGCAGGCATTCTTGCTGGTTGGTCTGGCAAAGCACTGTAGGGCGTGTAGAAGCCAGGATGAAGGCTGGGAGATTTAGTACCAATAATAACAAGACGGTCTTTTATCCAATTGGGATTTATATTACCATTCAGCGCTTGTGTTAAAGTGACTTCCTTGGTAAACTTATCCGGATTGTGGTAATTCAGCATGACTTGATAGCCACCATCATCTATCTTTTTATAACCACCTGTATTGCTGTCAAGAACTTGAAAATTGGCTTTGACCTTTTTTGAATGAGTATCAACTAGCTTGAAATTATTTTCATCGCTGGAATCAGGTTCTATACCTTCTTTTTCCAAAAAGCTTATTGCGAGTTGGGTGGCAAACGAGAGATTTGTTGTACATTTCTTGTCTTGCGGGGAATGAGCAAATAACAAACTGCGGCGGACAATACCATCTTCATCAGATATTACGTCGGTAAACCCGACATTATCTATAGGAAAATTCGGTGGTGGTGTAACTTCTGGCATACCCATGCTGCTGAAAACACAAGTACTGAAGACGTTATCTCGACGCTTTAAGCCAGCCCCCATATTTTTTTGTTCTGGTCTGTATATATTTAGACCTATAACACGTGGTTGATAAGATTGTAATTTTTCTAACAAATTGTTAATTTTATTGTCTGACAGAGGCCATCCGTGTTGCCGAACATCATCTTCAGTCACAGTCACCAGCAAAATACGTGGATCTGGTGCCTCCAAAGGACGTAACCGTAGCATTTGGTCATATGCTCTTAACTCCCAAGACTGCAACCATTGTAGTTCTCGAACTCCCAGTACTAGGGCTGTGACACCCAAACTGGTCACAAGAAGAGTTCGCAACCAGCCTTTAGGAGCATTGTTCTGACCAAAAGAGTGTTCTTGTTTGGGAGCATCAGTTAAATCAAGCTCCTCCGGTTTGCGTTCAACAAGCGTATCGCCATATCGATTCGACGCCTGCACAGATGAGGAGGCTCGAACAGTCAAACGACCCCTATCTTTTGCCCTTGAGGCACGCAGCTTTTGTAATAGTCCTGTCATCACAACAAATGCAGCACCAGCCAGAATGTGGTAGACTTACCTAACCTGGATCTTAAGTTCCAAGCTGTGAATTTGGGAAAATAAAAATTATCCCCAGTACTATCCACTCTAACAACTAAATTGCTAGAGCAATCCTAAATGATTCGTGAAACAGTAGACCTTGCTTGATTCACTGTAACTTTGCCATATGTCTTGTCATAAATTCCAGCAACACTTCAGCTTGTTTTGAGCGTTGAAAACTTACCTAGACTTACGATCGCCATCTTAAGCATTTTTAATGACTAAACACTATGTCTTTCGCTTCAGATTTAAAATATTCGGAAAATACGATGGAAGATGTTATCTTTCCTCCTAGTGACTTATACAGTGACGAACCGCCTTTGGAAACGGATCTACATCGGTTACAAATGACGCTGCTCATTCAATGTTTGGAATGGGTGTGGCGAAACCGCAATAACTTCTACGCTTCTGGGAACTTGACAATTTACTACAGTCCTCGCCAACATAAATCTGAACAGTTCAGAGGTCCCGACTTTTTTGTTGTGCTAGATACTGAACGCAAACCGCGAAAAAGCTGGGTAGTTTGGGAAGAGGATGGCAAATATCCCAACGTGATTGTAGAAATTCTTTCTTCCGCAACAGCCGACACTGACCGAGGATTAAAAAAGCAAATCTACCAAGATATCTGGCGTACTCCAAATTACTTCTGGTTTGACCCGGATACCCTAGAGTTCAAAGGGTTCGAGCTAGTAGGGGGTCACTACCAAGAACTTAAATCCAACGAAGCTGGCTGGTTGTGGAGTTCACAGTTGGAGTTATATTTGGGTGTTCATAATTCCAAGCTGCGTTTCTTCACTTACATAGGAGAACTGATACCCACACCAGAAGAAGTCGCACAGCAAGAACAGCTACAGCGCGAACAAGCTCAACAACAGGTCACAGAAATGGAGGCGTTGCTGACTCGCTATCGAGAACGATTTGGTGAGTTACCAGAGTAACCACTGGGAAGTCCTGTTAAAAAACTTGAAAGGGGTGAGATAATCATGGCAATCTATCTAGACTCAGCGATCGCATCTGAAGCTGAAATTGCTAGTAAAATGGGCTGGGTAAAGGGTATCACGACGAACCCAACGCTTTTAGCAAAAAGCGATAACCCACCAGAAATCACGCTGAAAAAATTGGCGCAGTTGACTTCCGGACCAATATTCTACCAGCTCATGTCGTCTGATTTTGAGGGGATGGTGGCGGAAGGGAGAAAAGCTTTTGAGATTATTGGCAAACAAACGGTGTTAAAGATTCCAGCAACACCAGTTGGGTTTGCTGTCGTGGCGAGTCTTTCACCAGAGATAACTTGTTCAGTGACAGCAATTTACAGTGCAGCACAGGCAGCTGTGACACGGGAGGCGGGTGCTAAAATTGCGATCGCTTATGTCAATCGTGCTACCCGTTTGTTAGGGGATGGAATTGCCTTAGTACGAGATATGGCTAGTATACTCGCTGGTAGTAACACTGAAATCCTCGCAGCCAGTATCAAATCGCCAGAAGAAGCCGCAGCATCGCTACAAGCTGGAGCACATCATCTGACTTTACCTTTAGCGATGTTACGAGCCATGACTACCCATGAATTTTCGGACAAAACTGTAGAGGAGTTTACCAAAAGTGGTATTGGTTTAAAGATTTAGTCATTTAAGGTAAACTAAATCCTATGTTTCCAAGTTTCTTACCGACTACAGTTGGCAAACTCACAGAACCCGCTTCAATTGCTCTTGCTCAGAGCATTGAGCAGATTGCGATCGCCACTCCCTTGAGTACACAACCCATCACTACAACGTATGTGCGTCAAGGGAGTGGCGGTACACCTTTTGTGTTGATTCATGGCTTTGACGGTTCTGTCTTAGAATTTCGCCGCCTTCTTCCTCTATTGGCGGTACAAAATCAGACATGGGCTGTGGATTTATTGGGTTTTGGGTTTACAGATAGACCATTCGGAGTCAAGTTTAGACCCAGTGACATGAAAACCCATCTCTATTATTTCTGGAAAATCCTAATTAACAAACCCATCATTTTAGTGGGCGCTTCGATGGGAGGTGCAGCAGCGATTGATTTCACCCTGACTTACCCAGAAGTTGTGCAAAAGCTCGTGTTAATTGATAGTGCTGGTTTAACGGGTAGTTCATCGTTGAGCAAATTAATGTTTCCACCGTTAGATTATTTAGCAACTCAGTTTTTGCGTCATCCCAAGGTTCGGGCAAGTATTTCCCGTGCTGCGTACAAAAATAAGCAGTTAGCATCACTTGATGCCCAATTATGTACAGCACTGCACCTAGAATGCTCCGACTGGCATAAAGCTTTAATTGCTTTTACCAAAAGTGGTGGTTACAGTGCTTTTAGATTTAAGAAACTAGCAGAGATTGTGCAACCAACGCTCATTTTGTGGGGTGATTCTGACAAGATTTTAGGAACTAGAGATGCCAAGAGATTTAAGCTAGCGATTCCAAATAGTAAACTCATCTGGATAAAAGACTGCGGTCATGTTCCTCATCTGGAACAGCCACAAATCACTGCCCAGAATATTTTAGAGTTTCTCTAATTAAATTGTTCTCTCATATTTTAACAGTTATCAGTTATCAGTTCACTGTTTACTGATAACTGTTCATATCATGTCCGGATAAACACTTATAAAAAAAACGAAGAACCTCACCCGCCTCCGGCACCCTCTCCTTATTAAGGAGAGGGTTGGGTGAGATCAAGCAGGAATTATAAGTAATTAAGCGGACATGATATCACTGGTTTAATCAAGCAGCCACATCGGAGAAGAAGTTTCAACAGATTCTTCCGGTTTACTTACAGGCATCTTGTCTGGTAAACGGTATGATTTTTTATAGCTTTTTTGTGGTTGAATATTTCCCTTTTGCTTTTCCTTCGGCTGTTGTAATGTACTGATTGTACTGATTGTTTCTGTCAGTTGTGAATTAGCTTCTGCTAGTTGTATTGCTGCCTGTTTTGCATCATCCAGTTCAGTTTTCAACCTTGCTGCTAATTTTTGTTGTTCAGATAATGCTGATTGCAAATCAGTCACTTCCTGCTGAAGATAAACTTCTTTTTGCTGTGCTTTTGCTAGAGTTTCTTTCAATTCTTCTACAAGATAAACTTCTTTTTGCTGTGCTTTTTCTAAAGTTTCTTTTTTTTCTAAAATTTCTTTCAATTTTTTAACGAGAGAAGCTTCTTTTTGCTGTGCTTTTGCCACAGTTTCTTTCAGTTCTTTGACAGTGGCTTCTAACTCGACTGTGGTTGGGTTTGTATGCTCAGATGTTATCAAAGTGACTGCTTGTTTTGATTCCTCCTCTAATTGAGCAGAACCATCTTCTTTCCCTGTATCATTATTGGAGGAGGTAGAGGGATTGTCATCAGAAATAGCAGCAACATCGATAGTCGTTTCACCATCAGAAGGTGAAAATTTTTGCGCTTCTTCTTGTAATAAGTCAGAAAGATGTTTCTTAGCAGCCATTATTCCCTCCAATCACGCTTTAGTTCTTCAGCTACTTGGCGGTAGTCAGACTCCGCCTCTGCGTTCTTTCCTCTGGTGCACATGGTGTGGGCAAAACCAGATAATCTGCTATAGCATTTGCCCTCGCCAATGCTTCAGAGCGCAGCGCCAAAGACGTCTCTACTACTAAATCGTAACCTGTTATTTCTCACAAATGACCAAAGAACAGGGAACAGGGAACTCTTAACAGGGAACAGAGAGAGCGAGATGCTTTGCATTGGGGAGGCAGCGCTTGGCGGAGAGAAGTTTGAGCGGAGGAAACTTCCGCTCAAAGCTTCGGAGGGTTCCCCCCGCCTGTGCGACTGTCATGGGCTTGTACCACTAATACGGACTGAATTCTTCCTAGTCCCCAGTCCCTTTTCTGGTCACCTGGTGTAGTTCTTTAGAAAGAAGCTGCAGCAGGAGTGTTTGCGCTGAGTGAAGGAAGAAATGATCGCCTGTGAACATATGTAGTGAAAATTCAGTATTTGTTTGTTCCTGCCAAGCTTGGAGTTCATCATAACTGACTTCTTCATCCTCTGTGCCACCAAAAGCAGTAATAGGACAGTTAAGAGGTGGTTCGGTCTTATAAACATAGGTTTCTACAACTGCAAAGTCTGCTCGTAGAATTGGAACAAGGAGCTGCATCAGTTCAGCGTTTTGTAGCACTGCTTCAGGAGTACCATTGAAACGACGCAGTTCCTCTTTGAACTCAGGCTCGCTTAAAGCGTGTATCGGCGGCTTTGGGTCAGGGACTTGAGGGGCATGCCGACCGGACACGAAAAGATGAGCGGGAATAATATTATGTTCTTTGCGAAGTAAACGGGCAAGCTCAAAGCTGATCAGCGCACCCATACTGTGACCGAAAAAAGCAAACGGTTTGTTTAAATGGGGTAGGAGAAAAGGAGCAATGGTTTGGACGAGATGTTCTAGCTGAGTGAATGGAGTTAACCTTATCTGTGTTCCCCGTCCAGGAAGTTCGATAGGACACACCTCAACAGTTGTGGGTAGACTGTTAAACCATGTACGAAAAGCTAGAGAGCTACCACCTGCATAAGGGAAACAAAATAAACGCAGGGAAGCTTGAGGATTCGGTTGAGGGTACGTTACCAAAGAATGAAAAGCTTGGCTAGTTGTCATACTTCAAGTCTGAAATAGATATAAAGGTGCAGCTTCAGAAAATGTTAATACAGATGTCAATAGTTTGCATTATCCTGTATATTTTTGAACTTTAACATTAGCGTTACCTTTGACTACACCTCTCAAGGTGCACGACCTATTCATAGCAATATCTTGCTCTTTGCACCTACGATATTCATAAGAAACCTCACGAGAGCTTGAAAACCCGTCGCCTTTAGGCACGAGTCGCATCTGCTCAAAAATTGCCGGTCTTTATTAAACTTTTCGTTTGATGGAAAAAGTGATGACATTACCCAATTACATTAATAGCCAGTGGTGCACGTCTAGCGCTACAGAATACTTGGATGTTATCAACCCAGCAACAGCAGAGATACTGGCTAAAGTACCGTTATCACCAGCTTCTGAGGTCAACCAAGCTGTCCAAGCAGCAGCAGAGGCTTTTGTGAGTTGGCGGCGCACTCCACCTACGGAACGAGTACAGTATTTATTTAGACTGAAGAATCTGCTAGAAGAGAATTTAGAAGACTTGGCTCGTACAATTACCACCGAATGTGGTAAGACTTTAGCAGAGTCCAAAGGTGAGATGCGCCGCGCTATTGAAAATGTAGAAGTTGCTTGCGGTATTCCCATGATGATGCAGGGGACGAATTTAGAAGATATTGCCAGAGGTATCGATGAAATGATGATTCGGCAACCTTTGGGAGTTGCTGCAGTCATTGCACCGTTTAATTTTCCGGGGATGATTCCGTTTTGGTTCATGCCTTATGCTTTAGCCTGTGGCAATACCTACATTGTCAAGCCTTCGGAGAAGGTACCGCTAACAATGCAAAAAATCTTCCAATTGTTAGAAAAGACAGGATTGCCCCAAGGTGTCGTCAACTTGGTGAACGGTGCGAAAGAAGCTGTAGATGCAATTTTGGATCATCCTAAAATTCGGGCAATTAGCTTTGTTGGCTCTACACCTGTAGCAAAATATATATATAGTCGTGCGGCGGCAAATGGCAAACGTGTGCAATGTCAAGGCGGTGCAAAAAATCCGTTAATTGTTTTGCCAGATGCAGATTTAGAGATGACGACACCCATTGCTGCTGATAGCGCTTTCGGTTGTGCAGGACAACGTTGTCTTGCGGCTTCAGTAGCAGTGACTGTAGGAGAAGCGCGTCGGACGTTTACAGAAGCAATAGCCGAGACTGCCAAGAAGCGTGTGGTAGGTAATGGTTTAGACCAAGGTGTAGAAATGGGACCAGTCATCACCTCCGAAAGTAAGGCGCGGATTGAGAGTTTGATTCAAAAGGGGTCAGATGAAGGGGCGACGGTGTTGGTAGATGGACGACATCCCAATATATCTAGTTATGAAAAGGGTAATTTTATACGTCCAACAATTCTGCAAGATGTAAATCCAACAGGTGAAATTGCCCGCACAGAGATTTTTGGTCCTGTACTGAGTGTGATACATTTAGATACTATTGAGCAGGCGATCGCATTAGTCAACAGTGGTCAATATGGCAACATGGCTTGTTTGTTCACTACCAGTGGTGCTGCTGCGCGTAAGTTCCGCTATGAAGCTGAGGCTGGTAACATTGGGATTAATATAGGAGTTGCCGCACCAATGGCGTTTTTCCCGTTTAGCGGTTGGAAAGAAAGCTTTTTTGGCGACTTGCACGGTCAAAGCAATCATGCTGTAGAGTTTTTTACCCAAACCAAAGTGGTAGTGGAACGCTGGCCCAAGGATTGGTCGCGTCAATTTTGAATATTACACCAGTAAGCGGAACCATCCCGCTTTCTGTTAATATCAGTAGACCGAAAACTTTTGTCAGTCAACGCAAGAATGAGGGTTTGGGGCGATGTTTTGGGCACAGGGTCGAGCGATCGCTTACCTTAGCAGGAGAACTCATCTACAACCCTATTGCTCAAAACGCAGATGATACGGGCATTCTGGCGGATTGTATACAATCCGCCAGAATGCCCCAATGGTAAGCCTTCTAGAAATCTTTTCGGTCTACTGAATATTACTACGTTCCGGTGCAACGACTTGTTAAACAGACAAGAGCAGATGTTTGTGAAAGAATCGTGTGAGTTCGTGCCAAGAGTCTTCGGCTGCCAAACGGTTGTAAGAAGAACGCTCGTGGCAGAAAAACCCATGGTCGGCATTACTATAAATCTTCAACATGTACTCAATGCCTTGTTCCTTGAACCGGGACTCGATTTGTCTAACGCTCTCAAGAGGAATGAATGGATCGGCATCACCGAAGAACAAGTACATGGGCACCGTGATGTTCGTCATCGCATCGATCCACTCATCTAGAACCACACCGTAGAAGGGAGCCGCCGCCGCGATCTCGGCTGACAATTTGCAGGCACTGAGAAAGGTCAAGCTGCCTCCCAAGCAGAACCCAGTGACGCCTATCTTATCGGGGTATACATCAGGTCGTGACTTTACATAAGCCACTGCTGCTCCAATGTCCTCCTCTACGGACTTGCCGAAATCGAGACGGAACATCATAGCTCTGGCTTGCTCTACCTCGTCGTATCCAAACTTGTTGTTCGGCAACTCGCGATAATATAGATCCGGCGCAAGAACTATGTAACCTTCGTTCGCAATCCGGGTTGCTACGTCTCGGATGTGCGGCGTTAAGCCAAAGGCTTCCATCAAGAGGATGACGGCTGGCTTGCGGACACGCTCAGCAGGTGTACACAAGAAGGCGGGCATCTGTCCGTCGGGCGTGGTAATTATCACCTCTGTTTGTTCGATTTGCACCTTATTACCCCTGTCTGTTCGATTTGTATATTAGCAGCGTGGGACATTGCTTTTGGGCAGTCTAAGGTTCCCGTTCAGCGGCAGCAGATATTTGTCGCAACTCCTCTAAAATATTACACCAGTAAGCAGAACCATCCCGCTTTCTGTCAATTAACCCACGTTCAAATAATTCTCGTCGCAACATTGCGGGGTCACTAAATGTGTGGTGCTCATTAAGCAGTGCATTCACCTCTTTTTCTGTATAAAAAACACCAACATCAAACTTTGAAGCGAAATACTCCAACACCAGCTTTTGAAACTTGCCCTTATTGCGTTTGGAGGGCCACTCTTTCACACGCCCCTGTTCATCCAGATAGCTTTTGAGTTCGTCTGCGTAATTCATAGTTTACTTTGTGCTGTGCTAACTAAGAAAGAAACATTAAGACCAATGACGATTTCGCAAGTTTTTCGGCAAACCGACTCGACCCACAGCTGAAAGTTGGCACTTAAGCAAGGGTCATTTCGTCATTATCAGCCATACTAGACAAACCTTGATTAACAGCAGTAAGCACCCAATAGGTGAACTGCTCTAGGTATTTATTGGGAATTTAGCAGCAGTCGAATTTGTTGCAATTAGTCTAGGATACACAATTTTGTGTCAGTGATATTCCTAACAAAAAGATGACAATGTTGCAGGTAGTGAAGGAGTAGAATGTGAAGAATGCGTTTATTGCGAAAACACTGTTCGCATCACTCAGTTTGTTAGCTTTATTAACCCCACAAAGTGCTCATGCTCAAATAGTACCGCAACCTTGGGTGTCTGTTGGTAGCAAAGAAGGTGATATTACCTATTCTGTGGGTGCAAGGGCTTTGAATTTGGGAGCAGAGTTAGGATTTGGTCCTGACGGTGCTACGGGTGTAGATATACTCAAATTTATCAGCTTGCCTGTGGTTTCACCTTATGTAGGATTGGGATACTATTCAGCAGATAAAGGTGTTGCTTTTTCTGGTGGGGTTCAGGTGGGTGCAACTGATAACGTTTTCGTTGGTGTTGGTTACAATTCTGTTCGAGGAATCAACGGTCAACTGGGAGTCAGGTTCTAATTTTTGTCTCTATAAATCTCCTCAAGGTGCGTGGGACGCTAGATTTCACGTACTTTACTTCAAAAATTTCGTTATCAGCAATTCTGGAGTTCTTAATTTCCTTTTCTAAAGCTAATTGATGCTTTTTCTATTTTTTATCTTATTGACATCTAAAATGAACCACTAAGGCACAAAGGACGCAAGGTATGAAAGATGAAGCAAAGAGCATAATCTTACAACTCCTTTAGAATTGCTATATAATAACTATTAAGTGAATAGACAAGTTTGTTAGTGCGTTGTGATATTGAATTTTAGCTATTTTTGAATTTTATTTTTAAAAATAATTTTAGTAGAGCTTATTTTTGAATGATTTCTGGCATATTCTTTCTTTTTTGAAAAAAATGAGATGCCAGTAAGTCGTAGGATAGATTGTGTTTGCGCTTTCGGCATTGATAGCAGGGATCGACAGAAAATGTGGCTATCATCAAAGTAAACATTAAACAGTATTAATTGTGTTGACCTGGCAGAAATATTTTATGGAGCAAGGAGTAAGATTACTTATTCAACTAGTATTAGAGTTGACACCTATTATTGCAACTCTAGTACAAAAGAGAAATGAAGAACGACCAGCAATCGCAAAATATTTACCTTCAGAAGACATTAAAGAATTCATCCAATCTGTTAGCAGTGCCAGTCAGAGTATCAGCCATGTGAGAGGATTGGAACAAGAAAAAATTCAGCAAGAGCAATTAGCGTTTTCTTTCCAAAAAACACAATTAAAGATAGCAACACAACAACGAGAAACAGCACTCAAGTTACCAGAAGTTTCTAAAATTTTTGAAAGTTGGCCTTTACGATTATCGCCTTCACAAATTTTAGAGTCTGACAAGAGTCATCAGCGGACTCCACTCAAAATTTTTCTTGCTCCTCCTAAAGTCAAGTTTGATAAATTTGAGAATCGAGGAGAAGATATTTCAGATATCGAGTTCATGTTAGCTGAAGGTTTACGAGAATTTCTCAATCAGCATTATTCTCTACACGATCCAGTTAGACCGACAGAGTTTTTAGCAGGAGCTTGGGATAGTAAGCGTTTTCATAGTGAATCAAGTATTAAGGCTCTGTTTGGAATGTTGAAAACAGAGCCTATTTTAATTCTAGAGTCAGAAGCTGATGGAGATTATCTGAATTTTCGTATTGGTTATTGGGGACTTGGACAAGATAATTATTACTATAAAACGATTTCTCGTTTACCATATAAGGAAATTGTTTATGAGTCGGCAAAAAGTCGTGCTAAGAAGTGGCAGACAATTAGAGATGAACTCATCGCGCTGGGAGAAAATTTAGAAGAAATTGATAGTATTGGTAGAGAAAATGTGATTAATTTGGCAACTTTGGAAAAAGCAGAAAAATGGAAAAAAAAAGGAATTGACATTAGTCAGCTATCCTTACAGTATCAAGTCAATCGCCAGGATATTGAAAAACTTTGCCAAGTTTTGATTACGTGTCATAGTCTAGCTGTAGGTTGGGTAGCGGATGCATATCATTTGGTTCATAATGATGTTCCTCCACTACTACCTGAATTACTATCGAGTTTTTTGACAAACGCTCTTGATTCAAAATCACTACAAGCGATGTCTGACGACAACCCGCTTCGCGTGTACGCTGCAGGATATAAACAACTCTACCAAGCTCTGGAAGTGGAGCGACGTTACTGGATTCCTGATTTAGCATTGAAATTGGCACAGACTTTATCGCATTTACTAGGTGACACATGGGCAAAGGAACAGGTAGATTACTCAGTTAACACATGGTTGCAACTGCGCCAAGTTCCACAACAACAAGGAAGTAATCCTTTACAGGCAATGCAATCAGCCGTGAAGATAGAAGATAAAGAATATATCGAAAAGTTAAGAAAATATTTTGCAGCCGTTGGCGATAGTCAAAGTGTGAGTGATGCTGAGGAACTGTTGAATGCTATTGCTAAGGCGAAAGACAAACACCAACACGAATCTGCTTATCTCAGCCATACCCTCACTGGACATTCTGATAAAGTAACATCTGTAGCCATCTGTCCAGATAGACAGACTTTAGTAAGTGGGTGTGCAGATAAAACCATTAAGGTTTGGAATCTCAGCACAGGAAAAGTTATCCGCACTTTAACTGGAAACATAGGAGAAGTCTCATCTGTGGCTATTAGCCCCGATGGAAATTTCCTCGTTGTTGGTGGCTGCGAACACCCCAGAAATAATGTTAAAGTATGGCATCTTGCGACTGGTAAATTATTGCATACTCTTTTAGGGCATCAAAAACCTGTTAACTCTGTGGCTATTAGCCCAGATGGACAAATTCTTGCCAGTGGTAGTAACAAAATCAAGATTTGGAACCTGCATAAAGGTGATGCTCCATCAGGGAGCCGCCCTTTGGGCGATCGCATTTGTACCCTTTGGCATTCATCTACAGTTTATGCTGCTGCTATCAATCCAGATGGTACAATCCTTGCCAGTGGTAGCAGTGATCATAAAATTAGGCTATGGAATCCAATCACAGGGGAACCATTACGTACTCTAAGTGGGCATTCGGGTGAAGTGAAAGCAATAGCCATTTCTCCGAACGGTGAATTTTTGATCAGCGGTAGTGCAGACAAAACAATCAAAATTTGGCATCTAGACACGGGTTGTGTACTACATACACTTACTGGACATTCAGATGAAGTCAAATCTGTTGTTGTGAGTCTTGATGGACAAACTCTTTTTAGCGCCAGTGCTGATAAAACTATCAAGATTTGGAGTTTGTATACTGGAGAATTACAGCAAATCCTCACTGGACATACAGGGGCGGTGAATTCTGTGGTTACTAGTCCAGATAGTCAGTTTATTGTGAGTGGTAGTTCTGACAAAACTATCAAAATTTGGCAGATAGTCAGTTGATGAGTTTTTGATACTGCGTCCATCAGTTCAAATACGGCATCTTTCGCTTTCCCTAAACAATCATAGATTGCTTGCCGGAATTCTTCTAACTGTGTCAGGATCATTACGTCAATGATTTATAGATTACATTTATTGACTCGACAGCAGTCAGTGTTACTACTGATTGCTTTTCTTTAAACACTTCAGTCTTCAGTTGAGTATTATTGTCTATTTTTTATCTTTAATTCTCTCAGTACTTTTTTCTGAGCCTGAGCTTTTAGTCCAAACTCCAGTTATGCGATTAGAACCACTTTATCAAAGAGACAGAGAACAAGCCAAGCAAAAAGGAAGGAAGGCAGGAAGGAGAAGCCACCTCAGTATTGCTACTACATTGAGCCTTATGTTTACCTGAAATGATATCTGCTTCCAAAACGACAGTGTAACCAATCACCTCAAACAGAGTGAGCAAATCTGGCGCTATAGGTGAAGGTTTGATGTCAAAGCGTCGGCGAAGCCTTGTTGTCAGGCGATTCGCTTTCACAGTTGCTATTCTTGATAATGCGGGGTTCATGTCTAGCAACAGATGTAGTTTTTAGTGACTGCAGAGCTTTCGCCTAACCCACCAAATCAATTGAAGATTGACAAAATTAGGTTGGTATCCCTTCTAGAAGAGATATCACTCCTTAATAACCATAAAAACTTAGATTCATTGTCAAAACTGTATCAATTGCTGCATTTTACCAAAAAGGTTGGTAGCTAGATCTGACAAATTGCAAATAAGTTTTGTAGAGATGTTTTAAAGAGGGAACAGGCAACAGGCAACAGACTGTTTCAAATGGGGATTTAGACTCCACTTGAAACGTACCACTTATAGAAGTCGGGATCTTCGGCTCCCAGAGGGAATAGGGAACAGGAAAACTGTTAAGAGTTCCCTGTTCCCTATTCCCTTCTTCGATGAATTTCTTCTTAAATATTAAGTTTCTTCGCTTTTGAATTTTTACGCAATCGTTCATCCTTCATCTTAACAATTATACCAATTAAAACTGATTTGACTTTTACCAACCTCATTGGTAATCAAGATTATGATGAATGCGATACGCCTTTAGGCGTATCGCAGAACTTGTGAGAAATGCGGGTATTGCTGGGGTTCCAGTTTAGTAGCCAAGCTTGATATTGGCACAAAAATAATCGTTTAATCAACAGAAACCATCACATCTGATGCTTTGATGATGGCGTAAGCTTCTTTTCCTTCTTTGAGTCCTAGCGTTTCTGCCGAAGTTTTTGTGATAACTGCAGTTATCTCTACTCTTGGTACAATTTCCAACGTTACCTCGTCATTAACAGATCCGGTTACAATTTTTTTCACAGTACCTTTGAAAGTGTTACGAGCACTAATTTTCATATTCTTATGCTCCCTGTTTGTTTTTTGATTCACTTATACTAGCAATAACTGATTGTGTATTTATCATCTTTGAGTAAAATGCTATCGGGTACAATGCTATAACAAACCCCAGCCCCATTAGTAGTCTAGATTTTCGTTATCACCCCTAATAGACAGACTTATTCACAAAGCAGATATCAGTCCTGACAGGATTCAACCGTAACTTGGGTTAATACCAAATAGCCTTCTATCTGTTATCTAACTCTCACCTGCTGCTTTTTCGCCAACTTTCTGTGCATAGCAAAAGCGATACCTAGCGCTAATGCCATTCCACCAACCCCATGTGGTTCAGGGACAGAAGTTGTTTTCGCTGGATTAAACCCGTACTTAGTTAATATTTGTTGTCCTTTGGGTGAAAGAATATAGTCTGTAAGTTTCTGACTATCAGGGTTGGCATCTTTGAGCACAGTTAAACCGTAATCAGCTTTGACTTTCAAGCTGTCTGGTAACTCTACTACCTGTAGATTCGGTGATATATCCAATGCTGCTAAAGCACTGGTATAGTACACCAAATAAATATCCGATTTGTTGATGTCTTCCAGATAGTAGACAATGCTACCACCTGGACTATTTCTGTCTGGTGGTAATGTTCCTGTCAACCTGATCGCTTTTGCATCCAATTGTGTAAAGCTACCTGGACGAATTTGATCTGCTTTGCGAAATACCTCTATGGCATAATCTCCCAAGGGATCGCTAACAGGTTGAGCAATCCCCAATTTAATGTTGGGATCGAGAAACTTATTGAGTAGATTCTCTGACGTGAGAGATAAACCTGGTACAGCGATCGCGTAAATAGAATTGCTGGCAAATGTTTCCACTTCTCCACTGATACCCTTTTGATTCAGAGTGATCGCATTTCCCAAATCAGCACTTGCAAAAACATCAGCTTTTTCACCGTTTTCTAAGCGTGTACGTAGGGAACCTGACGAGGCAAATTCCGTTTTGACAGGAATTCCGTATTCTTGAGTAAAATTAGTAGCCACTTCGGAAAGCGCTCCCCTTAAACTACCAGCACCCCATAAAGTCAGGGTTGCAGCAAAAGACTTATTAGTCATAGCAATACTTGCTAAACAAGTCATTAGTGAAATGGCAAGCAGACTTTTTTTCATTAATTACAACTAAATACCAACTAAATACCAACTAATCCAAAATCTACCACGTATTCTCAGTATATTTATGGTTTTATCATGAAAATTTGACATTTTTACCAATTTTTATGGTAATTATTGTTAGGTAAACTCCTTATCTAACCTTCAGGAGTGGCACTAGACGCGGATATAAGTGCGTAGACGCGCAGCGGTGAGACAGCGCTGTGGGAGGGAAATCCTCCCTAGGCGAATTTAGACCACAACGAGTGCGTTCTTCTTTGCGACGCCAGATACCTCTGTCGGGAAACGTCGGTGCAGTACTGGCTCGCCTTTGCGCCTACTCTGCGAGAACGGCTCCGCCGAATGCGTGAGGCAAAAAAATGTGGTTCATTTACCTGAAAATAGCTGTAATACTCGTTCACGAAGTTCTAACACTTGCTCACGAGTCTTTATTTCTGATGAGACGGACAAACTTGCTGCAAACGTTGGGGAAATCGCTGACACGCCTGCTGGAATATTTGAGGATTCAGTCGCCACCACGCAACTAATCCTATACTTGTACCGCCAACAAGCAAAGCCACTAATCCCCCAAGTAAGAACCACCACTTTCGCCGCCCTTGACGTTTAGCAGTAGTTTGAATATTGTCTGTTGCATGTGGTTCTGAAACAAGCAAGTCCAGAAGTGCTTGAGAACTTGGTGCCAACTCAGATTGTTGTTCTTGCTCTTGTTGTTCTGCTTCTATTATTTCTATAGATGGTAGAGCGGGAGGCAATGACATCATTGGAGCTGGGGAGACACGACAATGAGTCAGAACCACTGATATATTATCCTGAGCATTTTTCTGGTTTGCCAATTCAATCCACTTGTGGACAGCATCTTCTAAGGAAAGTTCACCTTGCAGGACAGGTGCAGCGTAATTCCGCCAAGAGTGTTCTACCCAGTCATTATCGCTCAAACCATCAGAACACAACAGTAATATACCGTCTTCTTCTAAAATAAATCGCTGAATCACAGGACGCAGAAATTCACCCTCTTTTGTCCCTAAGGCTTGAGTCAGGGCAGTTGCATCTGGGCGCTGCTGTGCTTTTCGATACAAACTGCGAGCATAACGGACTTCTCGCCCTGCTACATCATTATCTATTGTTAAAAGCTGGCAGTAGCTGCGTGTCATCCAGTAAGCACGGCTATCACCCACATGAGCTAAGTAAAGTTCATGTGCATTTTGTGACTGATTTTCTGAGTGAGTTTTAATGCTTTGTGGTAATTGCATCGCCATCACAAGGGTTGTCCCCATGCGTTGAGTGCCTTCGCGTTGCTGCTCATCATTACAGTTGCAAATCACGTTATTGACAATTCGCAAACTTGCCTCTAGTTGTTTTTGGATTAAGTCCGGCGGTAAAATGTCTGCTTGTTCTTTCACCTCTATTAGTAAGGCGCGAAGTTGCAACTTTAAGGACTCTACTGCTAGGAGGCTTGCAACTTCACCGCCTTCATGTCCACCAATCCCATCACAAACAATAGATACCCGTGGTAATAATGAGTCATTTTGATCACCAGTGTCAGTGGGGTAGCAAGTGTCTTCATTTTGCGTTTGTTGTAAACCAGGATCTGTTGCTCCTGATACCTCTAGGGTTAATGACAAATCTGCTGCAGATGATAGGAGTAAAATATTAAGTTGAGTGGCAATAGCATTTAAATTTGCTTCCTCACTACACATCTGCTGGACTATGTTGTTCAATTCTTGTACCACTGGTGTTTTTGCAGCAGCTACCCAAGGTTGCCAACATTCACCCAACTGCTGTAGAGACACGTCATAGGACGTTTCTACAAGTTCCAACAGTCGCACGCACCAACCCTGCACTCGCAAATTATCTGGAATAAGAAAACTTCCAGCAACTCCCAACTGTGATAAAGGTGTCCACAGTTGGAGAATCTGCCACAGCCAGTAAACTTGTCGTACTGCTTGTGCTTGCTCCCATGCGTCTGTTATCGCTGGGTAAAGATTTCCCGTCTCATCTATTGGCACATTTTCCAACAAGAGAATATCATCCCCATCATTTGCAACTGAGTCAGCCAACCCATATACCAGAGGAATGTGTAATCTGTGTTGATATAACCGCAGGTAAGACTCAATTTCTTTTGACAATTCTTCAGGGGTGTCTGGCAATAGTCCTGGTTGAGTATCTAGCCAAATATTGGGGATAATGACCTCATACCTATTTGCCACCTTTTCTCCAGGTTGGATTTTGGCGACTGATGAACCAGTTGCCCAAAGGTAGCGGTGAACTAAGGGAGTTTGACAACTTGCACAAGCGCTATCTCCAACAGAATTCATGGGTTGACTACAGTTCGGGTTTGTACAATAAATTATCCGATGAGTTGAAATCATGCAAGTGGGAATTTTTCGATAATTATAGATGGGTTAATTTCAATTAAATTTTGCCTCTCAATACCAGAAGGTTAGAATAGACTGAGATTGTATTCTTTTGGTTAAACATCGTTACTAAAGGTTATCAAAATTCACTGTAAAAAAATTAACTTTTCCTTTCTGGAAACAGGCAACGCATGAGTGTATCTAATCATAAAAATGCGTTGACGGCATGAATATGTTTTTTGGGATGGCATTATGCCAAGTACTACCTTAATCTGGTTGTTAGCAGGCGCAGGTTTGTGTTTGATTGAACTGTTTCTGCCAACAGCTTTTGTTGCCTTATTGATGGGAATTAGCGCTTTTGTCGTGGCGTTTTTGTCTCAAGCGATTTTGGGCAAGGTATGGCTACAGGTTGTGGTTTGGCTGTTGCTTTCCACACTCCTAGTCGTACTTTCCCGTCGGTTTGTGACTTTGCCACAACGCAGAGCGAAAATTCAGCATGCAATTATAGCTGAAACTTTAACTGAGATTCCAGTTGGGAAACCAGGACGAGTCCTGTACGAGGGGAATTCTTGGCGAGCACGTTGTGACGACGAGAAACTCAGTATACCACCTAATCAAAGAGTTTACGTCACAAGACGCGAGGGTACCACCTTAATTGTGATGCCAGAAAATCTGTTGCATTCGTAAGTGGGTTAACAAAATGAAATGTCAGGTGGGCATTGCCTAAAACAGTCTTTCTGCAAAGGTTACAAGCTTTTCGTAGGCAATGCCCACCCTACAGAGGCTGTTTCATTTATTTATGTCCATCTACTTAATTCCCGGTTAAAAAATTAGGAAATTCACTATGGAACAGTTTTTTTTACTTGTTTTTCTAGCCCTAGGCGGTTCTGCCTTCGCAGGTTCTGTGAAAGTTGTGAATCAAGGTAACGAAGCCTTGGTGGAACGCTTGGGAAGCTATAACAAAAAGTTAGAGCCAGGACTTAACTTTGTCGTTCCCTTTTTTGATCGGGTTGTCTTCCGCGAAACTATCCGAGAAAAAGTTTTAGATATCCCACCCCAACAATGCATCACCCGTGATAATGTGTCAATTACCGCTGATGCAGTGGTTTACTGGCAGATTGTCGATATGGAGAAGGCTTACTACAAAGTGGAAAATCTCCAGGCGGCGATGGTCAATTTGGTGCTAACTCAAATTCGTGCCGAAATGGGCAAACTGGAATTGGATGAAACTTTTACCGCCCGTTCTCAAATTAATGAAACTTTATTGCATGAATTGGATGTTGCAACTGATCCTTGGGGTGTGAAAGTGAAGCGGGTGGAACTGCGGGATATTATCCCTTCACAAGCTGTTCGGGAGTCGATGGAATTGCAAATGTCCGCAGAACGACGCAAACGAGCAGCAATTTTAACTTCCGAAGGCGATCGCGAATCAGCCGTCAACAGCGCCAGAGGTAAAGCCGACGCCCAAGTTCTAGACGCAGAAGCCCGTCAAAAGGCGCTGATTTTGCAAGCAGAAGCAGAACAAAAAGCAATCATTCTCAGAGCACAAGCCGAACGTCAGCAGCAAGTTCTGAAGGCACAAGCGATCGCTGAATCTGCTGATATCATCGCCCAAAAAATCCAAACAAACCCTGTTGCTCATCAAGCTATAGAAGTTCTGTTTGCCTTGGGTTACCTGGATATGGGTGCGACAATTGGCAAAAGCGATAGTAGCAAGGTCATGTTTATGGACCCGCGCACGATTCCTGCTACTTTAGAAGGTATACGCTCAATCGTCTCAGATACTCAGCCTGACTCAAATCTCCCATATACAGGGGAAGTACCTCCAGGGAATAATCATCACTCTAGTTAGGATAGGCGAGGGAGGACAAGGGGACAAGGGGAGAGTGTAAGCTCTAATTTCCCTCAGCCTACCTCCTCATCTCCCTCATCCCCCTCATCTCCCCCACTTTTTGTCACAGTTTAGGGGGATTTTTTGCACTGGAAGCCAAAAGGCATGCCTTGCCAATATGTGTATCCACTGGCATAATTGCGATCCCAAGTGTGCATCATTAGCATCCAATCCACTTCTGAGTTATAGCGTAAAGGCAACATATGATCTCGACGAGAACTGACAAGATCAGATTTCTTTAATTTTCTTTCACCCAAGGGTAACGTTGGTCCATTGCTATCTGCATGCCACCATTTAATGTAGAGCCATCAGCCTGCTGTAAAATGTTTGGCTCAGGTGTAGGTTGTGAATTTGTGTTAGGAAGCTTTGGTTGATTCATAGACGCTTAAATTTGCCCCAAGGTTTCCTCGGAGATTTTGACTGGAGAAGTTCAACAACCGTATTTAATGACCAGTAGCTATGTGATTAACATACTTAATGCCAAATTGCACAAGACTTTATTTAATACAGCGATCGCACAGAGGATTCCGGATTGTTCCAACTCGTCATTCAGTAAATTTGGTCAATTACAGCCTATGGTTAGGATTTAGTACCTAACACCCTATTATCCTTCTGCAAGAGTCATAAAATAGCGCTAGTACTCGACCACACAAGTTTTGACAGGTTATCACCAAACCGGGTTTCTTAAAGAAACCCGGTTTCTAGCCCTCACTACCCTTCATAGTTCGTGTGGTGGACTACTAATCAGCAGCTTGAGCTAACTGGCATTGCCTGCACAGACCAAAAAACTCTAGAGTGTGGTAAAAAATCTTAAACTTATGTATAGATTGCAGCTGCTCCTCTAGATCATGGACGGGGCATTGACTAATCGGGATGGAAGCACCGCATTGCAGACAAGTCAGGTGGTGCTTGTCTTGCTGTGCTAAGCTGTAAAGGGCTTCACCGTTAGCCAATATCCGTACCTGCACCATGCCTTCAAGCTTTAAGGCTTCTAATGAGCGGTAAACTGTTGCTAAACCCATGCTTTGGTTACGATTACGCAATTCTACGTAAATAGCTTGGGCAGAAATACTTTGTTTAACAGTTTTGAGCAGGTTCAGAATACGCTCTTGACTGCGGGTGCGTATGACTCTCATAGACAATAGTATAGTAACAAAACGCCAATTCTATTTGAAAATATTTTCTTCGCTAGCCTTATAGCTTGACTCTAATGACTTGTCATCTTATTCTCGCCGAATTGGGACATAAAGATATAGTATGAGCTTAGCAGTATTCAGCAAAAGCCGGTGCAAAGGAAGTATCTAGCCAAAATTTTTGTTACTCTCCGTCCTTCAGTTCTAGACCCTGCTGGAGTAGCAGTGCAATCTGGGCTGAAGCAACTGGGATATGATTATGTTGAGCAGGTGCGGATTGGCAAGTACATTGAAATGATTCTCATCTCAACTGATGAAGGTACAGCCCGTCAGAATTTGGATCGGATGTGTGACCAAATGCTTGCAAATCCTGTCATAGAAAACTATCATTTTGATTTGACAGAGGTTGAGTCACAGACGGGAGTGTCTTAAGGAGCTTCGCACAGTCATTAGTTTTTGTCCCTCGTCCTTTGTTTTCTAAGCTCGAATGACTAATGACTAATGACTAATAACTAATAACTAATAACATGAAATTTGGGGTTATTGTTTTTCCGGGTTCTAATTGCGATCGCGATGTTGCTTACGTAACAAGAGATTTGCTGAAGCAACCAACTCGCATGGTTTGGCATCAAGAAACTGATATTTGTGATCTGGATATCATCATTATACCAGGTGGCTTTAGCTACGGGGATTATTTACGCTGCGGTGCGATCGCACGGTTTTCGCCTGTCATGCAGCAAGTTGTAGAACACGCTCAAAAGGGTAAGCTTGTCCTCGGTATTTGTAATGGCTTCCAAGTACTAACTGAGGCAGGGCTGTTACCAGGAGCGTTGGTAAAAAATCGGGATTTGCATTTTATATGCGATCGCGTTCCTGTGAAAGTTGAGCGCACAAACCTTCGGTGGACGCAAGGTTATCCCAAAGATGAAAGGATTACTCTGCCCATTGCTCATGGAGAAGGGCGATTCTACGCTGATGCAGCTACATTATCACAGCTTGAAGATCACGATCAAGTGCTGTTTCGCTACGAGGGAGATAACCCTAACGGCTCATTGAACAACATAGCCGGGATTTGCAACCGTCAAGGTAACGTGTTGGGAATGATGCCGCACCCAGAGAGAGCATCTGATCCAATGCTGGGTAGTAGCGATGGGTTGAAATTATTCCAGGGGTTGTTGGAGAAAGTGACGGCGTCGGTATAGCTATGGGTGCGATGGCTTGACAGGTAAAGGATAGCGATTGCGCAAAGCGCCGTGCGATCATGCGATCGCACAAGGGGGCGGCTTCCTTTGGGAGCATCGCACAGCGTTGTTGATTGACAGTATAAAGCGAAAAACTTAACACCTCAATCTTTAAACATCGATAAAGTATTGATAACCTTCCTTAACAACGCTAAAGAATTGTATTTGTTTGGGACTGACACCTCTGTAGATTCATATAGTGGATTCTATATCCCATTATTTGCACACTGCAAATTCGGAGGTGCCAAAATGGTTCATACTTACGAGGTATTAGTCGATATTAGGGAATTTTTTGACCAAACGAACAGTATCTTTCAAAGCGGGACGACAAGATACGAAATCGACGCAGAGTCAAAACAAAAAGCTGATAGCATGGCATTCTTCCAAGCTAAAAGTGATCATCCAAAAGGCACTGAATATGATGTTAGGGTAACAAGGTTACTTAGATAAAGCTTTATAATTCTAGATTAGATTATTGACACTCCCCGGCATAAATGCGCGGGGATTCTTATATTATAGGAGTTTTAGCAAACTTACCCGGTAGCCTAAGCTGGTTTCCATCAAGCAAGAACCTATGGATAGCGAAAGCGAAGGTATGTTTAAATTGTCGTCACCGGAAGAACTAGCCAAATAAGGCTGATAGGCTAGACCAAAAGGTAAAAGGAT
>JAHHHH010000036.1 GCA_019359415.1 Iphinoe sp. HA4291-MV1
TTATTGTTGTATGCATCAATTATTTTTTGGCGTAGATCCGTGGAGTAAGCTTTCATAGTGAAGTACTTGGTTATTGATATATTCAGATTCTCCCATACTGTATTTCACTCAACTGAGAACCGCTATATAGCGTTTCCCACCTGGGTGAGGTACAAGAAGAAAGAATTAACCGCAGATAAACGCACCCTCGACGCAGATAAATCTGTACCTCATCCGGATGAGAACCGCTATATACCAAACAAATATCCTTCAGATGATTGGATATTTTTGCCCAATAACCTGGAGGATATTTGAATTTTGACATTTTTGAATTATTTTTATCCAATTTTTACTTCAAGTTGAGTCAATATTTTCTATTTGTTGTTATCCAGATCAAGTTGCACTTGCACACCGTCATTACTGTAGAAAGACTCATCTCCTTGTGGGAAAAAAACATTATTTGGAGTTCTTAGTGGTTCTCTACGGCGTAATTCGACTTGATCGCCAAGTTGCAAAACATCAGCCGGAGGTATGCTTTCTCCAAAATTTTTTCGTGAAACATTATTCGGAGAATTTTGTCCGGCAAAAAATTTTGGAAAATCATCCTCAGCTGTTCTACTATCTATCCCAACTAAAGAATTTCCTTGAATTGTGTAATCCTCAGCTTTTGAGTTTTGTGCAACTGTGGACTGTGCTTGAACTTTGCTTTCTAATCCAGCAATAGCTGCTACAATAGCCAAAGCGACAAATATCTTGGAGTTCATTGTTTTTCCTCAAACTTTACATTATTTTTTAGCAAATATCATATTAAGCAAGCATTTTTTATCTCTATCATAGGGTAAATGACACACAAAAATCGTATTGAGATATACCCTTTTTGAAGTTGAAATCACTATCAACTACAATATTTCCTGAAGCCGCACCAGCTGTACCAGCAGGAGTTTGCTGTCTAGTAGCTGGTGGTACGGCGTTGTCAGTAGGAACAGGAGATGGTGTTGTAGCAGCAGGCGGCTGAGTAGTGTCACCAGCAGCAGGAGATTGTGTTTCAAGCGTTATTTGCGCCATCACAGGAATACAAAAGAAGGTACTTGCACCAATAATGCCAGTAAAGACAGCTAGTTTTCTGGTTAATTGAGTTAGATCGCCAGTCTTCATGATTGCTGTTGTCATCGCAAATAAATAACTGCTTTTATAAGCTATTAAAGATTTGTAAATTTTTCCTCTCATTCAAGAGATATGTCTGCAAGCATAGATGATACTTGCTAGTTTTCAAAGCGAAAAAACAACACTGGTACTATTTAGTTTTTAACGTAATGATATAGAAAAATTTTGATTCTCAAAAATGACTAGCTAAAGCAGTGTGATGACTACGCACTGACCTTTTATTTGAATGATTCTAGTACGGAAACAAACCAGCAATGCCCTTTGATACCCAACTGCTACCTCGCATCAATGCCAAATCTGTGTGGGAAAATGGTAAACAATATTACGTGGATGCTAAAGGGAATCGCTTCCCTTGTGTCACGACTATATTGAATGCTACCAAACCGCAGCAGGAACGTGATAGGCTCCTAAATTGGAAAGCACGTGTGGGAATAGAAGAAGCTACCCGAATTACAACAGAAGCCAGTCGTCGGGGAACGCAAACCCACAAACAAATTGAACGTTTTCTACTTGGTGAAAACCCTGTTTGTCCCGAAGCCAGTCGTCCTTATTGGGAAAGTATCAAACCCGTTTTAGAAGAAATTGATACAGTGAAACTTGTGGAAGGTTCAGTTTTTCATTACAACATGAGCTATTCGGGAAAAGTTGATTGTTTTGCAAGTTATAAAGGTATTCCCTGCATTTGTGAGTGGAAAACAGCAGACAAACCTAAAGGTTCAATTGAGCGTTTATACGAACATCCACTACAATTAACAGCTTATATAGGAGCATTTAACCAGTGTTATCAACAATATAATATTGAAGTAAATCATGCGCTGTTGGTTGTAGCGGTACCAGAAACAGAAGCTGAGGTATTTTGGTTTGAGCCAGAAGCGATCGCTGACTATTGGGAGCAGTGGGAACAAAGAGTTGCTGAATATTGGCAAAGAAGACGATATCGGGGTTGGTGAGTGCAGTTTCCAAGTGTGGCGATGCTCCCAAAGGGCGATGGCGCAAAGAGCGCCCGCTGAGTCCTTTGGACACGCGCAAGGGACGCGATGGGCTTTGCCCCGCCAAGGGCGATCGCATTGGGAGCATTCCAATTTTTACGTACGGTTCTGTAGCCGAGCGGAATCAATACTTGAAAATCAAAAATTGCTATCTAGCAATTCCCAGCACTTTCCGCAGCACTGCTTGGTCTTCTAACTTGGCTTTTAGGCGGCCATTTTCCAAATCTCGAATCCAGCTTTGACTTTTACCTGCCAGTTTTGCCAATTCTCTTTGCGAAAGATTAAGATTTTTCCTTGCTTGCAAAATCTGTTCACCTAGCAAATACCCTGCTGTGGTTTTTGCTTTTATGCGGTTTTTTGTCGTTCGCTGCTTTTTTTCAGATTCACTGGCTTGTTGATCCCATTCTGGAGGGAGTGTAAACGACAAAATTCGGGCATTCATCAGCATATTCCACTTGCCACGTGGACCTGTATCTGTCAAGCGTGTGTTTCCGCTAGCGTCCTTAATCCAAAACTCTAACGCATCGTCTGGATCTTCAGGAAGATCGACCAATTTCGCCCATAAGGGTTGAATCGCGCTTGGATATGTCACTGGGTCGAAAATTGGTCTCATGCCATAATGATTAAGGACTTCCAAATCGTTTTCAAAGGTTCGTAGCAGTCGCTTGCGTTCTTCCCGTTTTCTGCAAGCAAGGGTGACTTTTTCTTCGCCGTAAGCAACACGCAACAAGGTAGGAACTGTAATGCGTTGTTCTTTACCCATTTTAGTTTTAAACAGCATCCACAGCATCAGTCGCGCTGCTCCTTCGTGTTGTTGCCAAATACTCATGACTGTCGTTAACAGGGATTTAGGCAAGCTACCATATTGATAAAATGTAGTTCGCTCTTTACATCCTTGTTTGTTTAAGAAATACTGCGCCCATATACCTGCTCTGACTTTAAAAGTGAGTCCAACTAAATATTTGCACCCAAGGTTATCTTCTTGAAAGTGATGCTGAATTTCTATTAAGTGCCATAAGCGGATTCCTTCGACTGAAAATCCCTTAACTCGACCCTGTTGGGGCCAATTAATGGAGGTTATCAGCGAGCAGGTTTGCTGCACCAAGTTTTTCATGAAAGCTAACTTAACAGTTTTGCTCAAGTCTTTGCGTTTTTCCAGCCCCAAATATTTCTCAATTTGGCGATCGTCAATGATAAACTCTTGCTGCCAAGGCTTATCTAAAGTGGTCGCATGAGCTGCGAAAATCAAATGCATACAAGCTGCCCTGATATCAAGTGCCTCAACGACTCCTAATTCTGTTGCTAGTTCGCTTGTATTATCTGGTTTGGTGATGTGAAATGCGATCGCTCCTCGCCCTTGGTTAACTTGTCGGCGATAACACGCCTTTCCGTATTCATCTATTTCCCAAGGTAGAGAGTTTCGCTGTGCCAGTACATTACAAGCTTCCCAGATGACAATTGCCGATGCAAATGGATTGCTTCTACCGTTGGCAAATAAATCTGGGGTGGTGGCATCTCTTATATCAACTTTACATCTCCCTCTTTTTGCCTGCATAGGGATGGGAGAATGAGTGGGACAAGCAGCGACACATTGGGGTTCAGGGTAATAACCTTCGCAGTTGTTACAAAGACAAGGGTCGATCCAGTATTCATTGTTCTCTAATTTAATTGCACCAGTAGGACATTGGGGACGGCAGTTGTCACATCCAACGCAACTGTTGTTAGGAATTGTATAAGGCATAAGGCTTTTTCCTACTTTAATCGTTGAGATGTCTGGCTCAAGTCTCCCCTGGATGTGTCCTCTTAATTCACGACTCACTACCACATGATTTTCCGGCAATAATAAATGTTGCTTGCCGTACTACTTAACCACATCCTTATTCGGACCACACTTCCAATTGGAAGCTATTTAAGGCTTGGAACCCGAGCCTAATTTTTAAGATTTCTTACTCTCTAAACATTTCATAAATATTTATATTAATTTGTTCCTAATGAGCCTAAACATGATTTTATAGATATTATTTCTAATAAGTCATTCACTAACATTTTTGATAACTATCCAAGTGTTGATTAAGTGTTATTGACGAACAATATATTATGTTTATTCTGCCTTTTAAATAGATTATTAATAATATTAATATTTACCAAGTATTTTCATTCTGTTATTTATTTTACATTTTTACTAATTCATATAAGTCTCTTGGCTAAAACCAAGAAGGAATGAGGAATGAAAAGCAAAGTATAAAAAGCAGTCTTTATCTTTAACGCTTGATATCTAATATTAGAGAACTTGCGAAATAGAGGCTGAGGATAAGAAGACGCAATTGATAAAGACGTAATATGTATATTTACACAATTTTGATTTTTAGTAAAGTGTACAGTTTGAATCATTTTTTTTGAAAAAAGCTCTCATCAATTGTAAATACTTTACTGCGACTTCTAAAGAGAAGAGTCATTTCTATCTGTTTCTTGGAAAGAAAAAATAATGGTTTCCTCTTAATCTTTAGGTCATACTACTCAATAATTGTGATCTGAGAAAACCTATTCCATCAAAATATCAAGTTTTTCAAAATGTTATTGGTAAACCTAGTCTTAGAAAGAAGTATTTTGTTATATAGTTACCATTAAAAACTATTTGCAATTAATTTTATTTGGAAAATTGAAGATGACTATGAACTGAAATTTTATTTATAAGTCATCAAATTTTAATGAAAGGAAAAATCATGTTATAACTTCAAAAACAGAAAATTCAGATTATGTTAGGATGAGCGTAAATGTCAAACAGATGTGCAACGAGAGCAGAAGGTAAATTCATGGCAATGCTAACAGGATTAACATTTGGTGGTACAACTTGGACACCTAAATTTGTTGAGGAAATTGACCAAGAGAAATGCATCGGCTGTGGTAGATGCTTTAAAATATGTGGGCATAACGTGCTGGTCTTAAAGGCAATGAACGAAGAAGGGGAATTTGTCGAGGATGAGGATGATGATGAAATTGAAAAAAAAGTCATGACAATTGCCCACCAAGAGAATTGCATAGGTTGTGAGGCTTGTGCAAGAATATGTTCCAAGAACTGCTATACCCACTCTGCATTGAATAACTAAAGTTTTGGGTTGTTCAGAGGTAGGTTCAAGAAGATGCTGTTTGACAAAGATGTGAAGTCTATATATCTAGAAGGCAACTTTTCACTTCAGTAACAAGTTCACTTGAGGGGAATATTTGAATTGACTGGAACGAAGAGCAAAAAGTTCACAGTAAACAATTCTGTAAATCTGAAATTGTAAGCTATTAACAAATTAAAACTTGCTACTGAGGTAGCCTTATTAATCACTAGGACTAACAGCAACCTCCTCTGCAACTCGCTGATTGTGAAGTGCAAGGCTCCTGTACTAGGAGTTGAGAGATGGTTTTCAGTTTTGTGGGGGAGATAAGAATTAAAATATTTTAAAATTCCCCCAAGTTTTCTAGAGAAAACATAGAGAATAAGTTTGGTTAAGACAATAGCTAATTGCGTCATTAGTTATTAATTACTAGTCATTGGAACTAAACAAATGCACCAAGGTAAATGACAAGAAACACATGACCACGGATGCTACTAGCAATTAGCCATGTAAGCAAGAAACATCAACAGTTACCAGTTACCTATGAACAATAACTTGATAACTGTTCACTGATAACTAATGACTGATTGAACGACGTTTTACTGACCAGGTATTTATGCAACAAATTCCTGTTTCACTATGGACCCTAATTGCTGGGATATTAGTCACAATTATCAGCATTTGGGTTGGACAAAACCACAGTCTACTACCGGTGCAAGCATCGCAACAAGCGCCTTTGGTAGACGGGTTTTTTAACGTTATGCTTTCCATTGCCACTGCCCTGTTTTTGGTAGTAGAAGGAACCATTCTGATTTTTTTGGTTAAGTATCGTCGCCGCCCTGGAGATGACACGGATGGCGTACATGTTGAAGGCAACTTTCCCTTAGAAATTTTTTGGACAGCTGTCCCATCTATTATCGTCCTCTGCTTGGGAATCTACAGTGTCGATGTTTTTAACCGAATGGGAGGGTTTGAACCTGGGAGTCCTCATAACATGGCTCATAGCCATTCCCCGGCTCATGTTGCCCAGATACCAGGAAGCGCTATTGCTGCTACCCTGAGTGACGCCTCACAGAACGAGTCAGAAATGGCAGCACCAGCAGATACTCCCAAAATTGGCATTGGCGCGACTCCCAAAGAACAAGGCAAAAGTGCCGATTTGGTTGTCAACGTTACAGGAATGCAGTTTGCTTGGCTCTTCGACTATCCCGAAAGTGGAGTGAATGCTGGAGAATTACACGTTCCAGTTGGCGCTGACGTGCAACTCAACATTTCTGCAACGGATGTGATTCACTCGTTTTGGGTGCCGCAATTCCGGCTCAAGCAAGACGCCATTCCTGGGATACCCACCGAACTGCGATTTGTTGCTACCAAACCAGGCACATATCCTGTCGTTTGTACTGAACTTTGCGGCGGCTACCACGGCTCAATGAGATCACAGGTTGTTGTTCACACACCAGAAGAGTTTGAAAGCTGGCTCTCTGAAAACCGCATTGCCCAAAAGCAAGACATGCAAAAAGCCGTTGCAGTGAATCCAGCAGACTTATCAACATCAGAGTTTCTCGCTCCTTACACTCAAGAAATGGGAGTTAGTTCAGCAACCCTCAAGTCATTAGTCATGAGTCATTAGGAGGCAGTGCGCCCTTGCGGGTTCCCCGCGTTGTAGCACCTGCCGTTCATTGGTAACAACAGACAAAAATATGACCCAAGTAGAACTTCCACGGAACACTCCACCCGAAGACAATCAATCCGATATTCACGTGGTTGCTCATACAGAGCATAAGGTATGGAAATGGTACGATTACTTTACGTTTAATACTGACCACAAAGTTATCGGTCTCCAATACCTGGTTACGGCGTTTGTGTTCTACATCATTGGTGGACTCATGGCTGTTGTCATGCGTGCCGAACTGGCGACACCAGATGCAGATTTAATCGACCCCAACCTGTATAACGCTTTCATGACCAATCACGGGACGATCATGATTTTTCTATGGATCGTACCCAGTGCAATTGGTGGATTTGGTAACTACTTAGTACCATTGATGATTGGTGCTAGGGATATGGCTTTCCCCAAGCTAAATGCGATCGCCTTTTGGTTGAACCCACCCGCAGGCTTGCTGCTAGCAGCTAGCTTCTTCTTTGGTGGCTCACAGTCTGGTTGGACAGCTTACCCACCCTTAAGCTTGGTTACAGCTAATACCGCGCAAACGCTGTGGATACTTGCCGTTGTCTTGGTGGGGACATCTTCAATTTTGGGTTCGCTGAACTTTGTGATCACTATCTGGAAGATGAAAGTTCCCAGCATGAGATGGGATCAATTGCCCTTGTTCTGCTGGGCAATTTTGGCAACCTCCGTGCTTGCACTACTCTCCACACCTGTGTTAGCGGCGGGGTTAATACTGCTTTTGTTTGACCTCCACTTTGGAACGTCGTTCTTTAAACCAGAGGCAGGTGGTAACGTTGTTCTTTACCAGCACCTATTCTGGTTCTATTCCCACCCGGCAGTTTATTTGATGATTCTGCCTATCTTCGGCATTATGTCCGAGGTGATTCCGGTTCACTCCCGCAAGTCAATCTTTGGGTATAAGGCGATCGCCTATTCCAGTTTGGCAATCTGCCTTGTGGGTTTATTCGTCTGGGTACACCATATGTTTACCAGCGGTACACCCGGTTGGATGCGGATATTCTTCACTATTTCCACCCTCATCGTTGGCGTACCCACTGGTGTCAAGATTTTCGGCTGGACTGCGACCCTTTGGGGTGGTAAAATTCGCTTCACATCTGCCATGCTCTTCGCCCTTGGCTTGTTGTCCATGTTTGTCATGGGTGGCTTGAGCGGCGTGACAATGGGAACAGCCCCTTTTGATATTCACGTCCACGACACTTATTATGTGGTGGCACACTTCCACTACGTCTTGTTTGGTGGTTCTGTGTTTGGCATTTACGCCGGAATGTATCACTGGTTCCCCAAAGTGACGGGACGGATGGTGAATGAACCCCTAGGTCGGATTCACTTTATCCTCACCTTCATCGGTACAAATCTCACCTTCCTACCCATGCACGAGTTGGGTTTGCAAGGAATGCCCCGACGAGTGGCAATGTATGATCCGCAATTTGTCTTTCTCAATCAGATTTGTACCATTGGTGCTTATGTCCTGGCGGTCTCGGTAATTCCGTTCACCATCAACATTGTTTGGAGTTGGTTCGCGGGAGCAAAAGCAGGTGATAATCCTTGGAACGCTCTGACTTTAGAATGGACTACTAGCTCGCCACCGCTGATTGAAAACTGGGAAGAATTGCCCGTCGTCACTCACGGTCCTTACGATTACGGCTTGAATCGCAGTGCTGAGGTACAGCCGTCTCCTGCGACTGAGGTTGGTGCTTAGTTTGTCCCCTCCCAACCGCCAGGAAATTTCTTTCCTGGCAGATTAGGGATTTCCAATTAAAAAATATCCCATTTACGTGGTGCGTTAGGCGAAGCGCCATAACGCACCCTACAACTTCTTTGCCAAGGGTTGGAAACTCTATAGCGAGTAGCAAAAGTCTCTCAAGAGGACTAAAAGCTTAAATTACCAAAGTGGTTTTCAGTCCATTTTAATGGACTTGGGCTATTAGCCCGGAACTTCAGTTCTGGGCGGGTAAGGGGTCTTCGCTTCACCCGTTTTGAACACTTAATTCACAATGCAGACGATATGGCTATAGCGACAACGACGAGTGTAGAACACCATTACGAAGAACATCCAGATTTGCGAGTCTGGGGGCTGTTAGTATTCCTCGTCTCCGAATCTCTAATGTTTGGCGGATTTTTTGCCACTTATTTATTCTTTCGAGGCGGTGCCGAAGTTTGGCCTCCAGAAGGGACTGAGGTAGAGTTATTGGTGCCGACAATCAACACCATTATTCTGGTTTCCAGTAGTTTCGTTATTCACTTTGGCGATACAGCAATTAAAAAGAATAATGTCCAAAGTATGCGGAAGTGGTACATCATCACTGCTGTCATGGGCGCAATTTTCTTGTTGGGTCAGATTTATGAGTACATGAGTTTAGGATACGGTCTGACTACCAACATATTTGCCAACTGTTTTTACTTAATGACTGGATTTCACGGTTTGCACGTTTTCGTGGGACTGTTGTTAATTTTGGGTGTGTTGTGGCGTTCCCGTCGTTCCGGTCACTATTCTGCTACTAAACACACTGGCGTTGAAATGGCAGAAATTTACTGGCACTTCGTAGACATCATTTGGGTTATTCTCTTCACCCTACTTTACATTCTCACTAGGTTTTAAATTGAGAATCGGGAATAGGGAGTTGATAAAACATATTCCCGATTCCTAAAGGAGATTTCTATGCAAGCTGATGCAGAAAGAGTTTCATGGTTTCAGGTTCCAGAAGACATCAAACAGTTATTGATATTGGCGGCAGAACATTGGGAAAATACTTCAGAATCAGAAAAGTATATTAACCAAGCTTTAGCCAAAACAGAAGAATCTACAGACGTTTTGGTAGCAGCATATAGATACTTTTTCTATAAAAATAATTATCATATGGCATTGCAAACAGCAGTCAAAGTTATAAATAAAATTAAACTATCAGAGCAAATACCTGAGAAATGGGAGCTAAGTAAACCAATATTAATCAGTCGTAAAGAAGATCCTAAAATAAGATTATACCTAAATGCCTATGCTGCTTATGGATTGGTTTTGGCAAAGTTAGGAGACATAGATAAAGCTAAAGAAATCAGTATTCAAGTAAAGGGAATTGATAACAAAAATGAATTTGGAGCAAGCATTTTATACAGCATCTTGACATGTCCAATCGAAGAAGACGAATGAATTATACATAGTTAATTATCAGGTTTCTGTTCAAATTATCATTTATTCTATGGTTTAAAACATATGAAAGGAAGGGATTGGCTTGTCACTAAAGACGGACAGTATCAAATCTGTCAATCTGTAAGAGCATGGGACTTACTGAGAGATAATTATCGCTTTTATCGATTTTTAACTGAAGTAGAAGATATCCTCAATGATACTGAAGAGGAAACTAGGCATCTTCCAGAAATTAGGATGCTGGTCAGGCGGTTGATTGTTAACTCCTACTGGGTACAAAGTCAATATTTAGAGCCTTGTTCTAAAACAGGAATCTCAGTTGTTCTCCTTTATGATGAGTTAGGTTTTCCGTTTACTGTGCAAACGGTAACATTTGCACCAGGAACGTTATCAACTATTCACAATCATGGAACTTGGGGTGTTGTTGCTGTGTTAAAAGGAGAAGAGAGAAATACATTTTGGCAACGAACACCTAATTCAAAATTTAAAGATCAAATTGAACGAACAGGAGAATTAACTTTATTTCCAGGGGATATTATTAGCTTTACTCCTAATGCAATTCATAGCGTGGAAGCAGTGGGTACTCAACCAACTGTGACTTTTAATATTTATGGCGAAACTCATATGCGAGAGCGTTTTGAGTTTGACCATGCTACCCATACGGCTAGGAATTTTTAAGTAGGACTGGGAGATGAGGGGGATGTTTATTTATCTAATGCTTTGATTTCACAACTCAAATAGGACTGCAATAGATAAATTATTTGTGTGCATCTGCAGTTCTAAATATCCATTAATCATACTTTTGTAAGAAGTCTAATGACTAATAATTAATCACGGAGAAACTTAAATGGCAAGAGTCATTTTCTATGAAAAACCAGGCTGTAAAGGTGGTACTAAGCAAAAAACTTTGCTAACAGCTGCAGGTCATGAAGTTGTAGCGTACAACTTGCTAACAGAACCTTGGACTGCTGAACGTTTACGCTCATTTTTTGGCGATCGCTCTGTTGTCGAGTGGTTCAATCGTGCCTCTCCACGGGTACAATCCGGTGAGATAGTTCCTGAAAAGTTGGATAGTGAAACCGCCTTAGTACTGATGCTCAAAGATCCGCTGTTGATTCGCCGTCCTTTGATTGAAGTGGGCGATCGCCGTGAGGTCGGTTTCGATGTCGAACTTATAGATGCTTGGATTGGCTTAAAGTCCAAGGATGCAACTCTTAAGGAAATTAGTGAAAAGCTGATGAACCAAGATTTGCAAACCTGTTCCCACAAGCATGAACACAAACATGAGCAAGGTTCGTGCAAGCACTAGATGAATTTGTTTAGTGCTGAGATGATTTCTATACCGATGAGAGACTAGGATGTCTTGGGCGATCGCATTTCAGCGATGCGCCCTTTTTGCTAGTAAACTCCGAGGTAGTAGAGTGATGTCATAGTTGTCTAAAGTTTAATTACAGTGCATAAGTAAATTTTGCTAACACCTATTAAAACTAGAAGGGACGTTTTGAAGGAATGATATTTTTTTCTCAAAGGAGTTAAAACTTATGTCCGGACAAGCTGTAGGTACTGTCAATATGCCTAGATTAAGTAAAAATAATCAGGGTCAGGCTGTCACGTTTTTACAACTGCTTTTAGACAACTTTCATGGTTACTCAATTGCAGTTGACGGCAAATTTGGTCCGAACACAGAGAATGCTGTTAAAGACTTTCAAAATTCCCGTGATTTTGTGAATGACCCTCCAGGAGTTGTGGGTTATCAAACTTGGGAGGCGTTGGCTAATAGACAATAATTAGTGTTTACTAAAGGTGGGGTAATCCCACCTTTCTATTTTGACTAGAATAGGAAAAATTTTTTAAGTACGTGTGTACTAGTCAAACAGGCTCAGCGATACGCTTCAAATTGAGCAAAAATATTGTCTTTATATCCTCTTTCTGGGATAAGACAGCGACATGGCTGACTATCTCAATGATAGGTTTGCTATGATTGGTAGACTTTGGTAACGAGCGAATCGTTTCTGGCAGCAATTCCACTATATCGGGTGGTTCATCCACCAAAATCCCATAGAGTTCCCCTTGTGAATCATGTGCAACCACCAAAAAAGATGGGTCAGATGAGTGAGAGAAAGTATCTGAACCCAACTGTTGATGCAAATCTAAAACCTTAATCGTGTACTTGCCTATCTGCACTAGCCCCATTGTTGGAAGCCTTTTGCTATTTACAGGTGACAAATTCACTACCCTCAGCACATCGCTAATCGGGAGCGCTAAGAGATGATCTGCAATTTTAAAAACAAGAAACTTATTTAACTGTGACTCATTGTGGTACATTACTCTCTCCCAGCAACAGCTTCAGTATTTTTCTCAAGAACATCTGCTAGTGTTGCCAACAGCATATGCTCCAAATAAGGTTTGGTGATATAAGCATTGGCTCCCAACTTATAAGCAAGCAAACGGTGCTTTTCGCTACTTCGGGAAGTGAGCATCACGACAGGAATATCTGCCAAAGCAGGGTCTTGCTGACGGTTTTTGAGAAACTCAAACCCATTCATACGTGGCATCTCGATGTCACAGAACACTAGATGAATATCTGTGTGACCTTGGAGTAGCTCGATTGCTTCGTAACCGTCTTTTGCCTGAAGCACTTGATAGCCTGCTTTTTCTAGGGTCAAAGCTAAAGTTTGGCGTACGGTAATCGAATCGTCCACTAGGAGAATAGTTTTTTTTGGTTTTGCTCTGTAGTTATTTGCTGCTGGTAACACAGCATCAGCCTGAGCCAGTAATCGCGGCTGTCCTATCCTGGACGTGAGAATGAGGGGCGTTGAACTCACGGAATTGCGATCGCCCTTGGCGGGGCAAAGCCCATCGCGAAGCGGGCGCTCTGCGCCATCGCCTTCTGGGCGTCTCCCTCTGGGAGCATCGCCGCTTGCAGCGCTGTTTTTTGCCCAACTATTATCCTCTTTTTGCTGTTCAGACAAATATTCCATCAAAGCTGACCCATCAAGTACCAACGTCAGCTGACCATCGGGTAGAATACTACTTCCATAGATGTAGCGAGGAGGCACAATCATTGCTCCTAATGGACGGATAACCAATTCCTGATCACCAATGAACTGGTCTACTTCCAAACCAAGAAGTTTATCTTGATAACGAATGAGAATTATTGGCATTTCCTGTTCTGGAGAAACACGGGAAGGCTTAGTCTTAAAAACTGAAGATTGAATGACGGATGGGAAATAATTCAGGACTTTTGTGAGTTGGTAGACTGGAATCAGTTTTATAGAATCATCCTTACTCCATCGGAGGACTTTGCCTCCTTCCCACCACCGAATCTGGTCTGCTGTAGGAATAAGAATTTCTTCAATAGAATTAGTAAACAAGGCGTAGATTTGGTCGCCAGCTTGACAGAGCAATAAGTTGGCGATCGTTAAGCTTAGAGGAACTTGCAGTTTGAACGTTGTCCCCCGATTGAATTGAGAAGAAATTTCAACTGAGCCTTGGATGACTTGCAAATGTGTGCGAACCACATCAAGACCAATTCCTCGTCCAGAGAGGTCATTGACCTGAGAAGCTGTGGAAAAACCTGGTTGAAAAATGAACTCTGTTAGTTGAGCTGCGCTCAGACTACTAGCCTGTTCCAGTGAGACAAGTTGACGTTCTACTACCTTAGCGCGAATCTTTTCAAAATCTAATCCTTGACCATCATCCCGAACTTCAATCATCAAGTACTTACCCTGATGGTAGGCAGAGATTTCTATCTGACCTTTTTCTGGCTTACCCAGTTTTTGTCGGATTGAGGGGGATTCAATTCCGTGGTCAAAGGCATTGCGAAGCAGATGTAGCAGAGGATCATACAGTTTTTCAACCACGACTTTGTCAACTAAGGTGTCACTTCCATGGAAATTTAGTGTTATCTGTTTTTTATGTATAATTTCTAACTGATGCAAAATACGGGGAAAGCGTTCAAACAGGTGTTCCAAGGGTAACATCCGGGCTTCCATGAGAGAATCACGGGTATGAGTCAATAACCGACGTTGTTTTTCTAAACTCTCCTGAGACTGGCGAGCAAACATTTCAATAGTGTCGGTAGTTTCTCCTAATTGCACGATGTCTTCTAGAAGCGATTGAATGAGGTTATGAAACTCGGTGTAACGAGTCGTCAGTTCTAGAGAATCGAAAAATTTACTATCTTGCCTATTGCGAACCAACCACTGTTGTTCTGGAACATTAACTTGGCGTTGAGAAAAATCTTGTAACTGATTAAGCAACTGCTGATGCTGTTGTAGTTTTGTCAGGAGTACTCCAACAGCAGTCCACAGTTGTTGGTTTTGGAGAGATTGGCGATTTTGGTTTGTTAGCAATTCTCCGATGAAGTAATTCAGTTGTTCTAAATTCTCAACATTAACTCGTACCGTACGAGTTGAGGAGATGGGAGGTTGGGTAGGTGAAGAGATGAACAGATGAGGAGATGAGGGAAAAGAGTCGGGTTCCTTGGTCGTTTGATCACCAGAGGCTGATTCCTCACGATGTGCTTCAGTGTCAGGTGTCGCTTGAGTTACCAACTCTTGAGTTGGAACTGGTGCATTATGGGATGCTGGGGGTGAATCGTGGAGTATTCCGCTAAGTTGTTGTAATTCTAAGGATACTTGACCGCCCTGACTTCTGTCACCGTTGAGCACGGCTTTTCGTGCTTCTTCGAAGTTTGCTAAAGCAATGCAGGCAATAACCATCACTTGATTGAGGTCGTTGTCCAAAGCAGTCAGCGCCGTTTGAGCTATAGCTCCAAACCCTGGTAAATCTAAAGATTCAGCTAAACCAAGGAAAACTTCTGCCTGTACCCTCAGCGTAGTAGCAACTTGTTTGGGATGACCGTTGGTTATGGCTGTAGCCAACTGGTCTAACCGTTGGGTGACTCCGACTTCAAAGATGGACTGCGTTAAGTCAAAGCCCAATTCTTGTGAACTGGGAATCTCAGTTTCCTGACTAAAACAGTCTTCTAACTTCTCGTGCAATTGAGCAAAAATACTAGTGGTTCGGTCTAGAACTTCAACATCATTGATTGGTCCTCCTGTCAGTTCAGTGGATAAAGCTAGGCGCAAACATTCATAACTCTCGAAGAGTAAGGCTTCTACTTCTGAGTCAATCGATAAGTCGGGTTTGCAGATAGCTCTAAAAATATCTTCCAATGTGTGAGCCACGGTTTTAATCGTTTCCAAACCGACGCTGGCTGCTGCTCCTTTGAGGGTGTGAGTCGCACGCATCAACGTATAAACTTTGTTGATACTAAAGTCTTCTCTAAGACTGAACAATTCTTGTTCTATGACTTGCAGCAGTTCCGGTGCTTCTTGAAGAAAGTAGCGGTGGCTTTGCTCTTGAATGGTGGGGTCGTTAGTCATTGGTCATTAGTCATTAGTCATTAGTCATTAGTCATTAGTCATTAGTTTTTAGTTGGCGAATATAACCTAGGGTGGGCACTGACTACTTTCCTATATCATGGGTGAGCAGTGAACAGTGCCCACCCTACAAATTAAGATTTTCAGTCATTCGCGCTCCAACATAAATTCGCTTGCAATGACTATTCATCAATCGACCTTGAATTGGTCAGCACTAGCCTGGAGATTTTGAGCCATTGTTCGGAGTTCTTTAAAGGATGTGGAAATTTCCATCGAATCCTCCTTTGTCTGGTCGGCAATAGCTGCTACCTCTGTCATGGTTTGCGTGACTGATTGGATTTGCTGACTCTGTACCTGCGTTGCTTGAGTGATACTCTCCACGAGTTGGCTGATTTGAGTTGTGGCTGCAACAATGGCGTTCAGATTCTGGCGAGCCTCGTGCACCTGCGTTGTTCCTGTCGCAACTTGATGAATAGCATTTTCCATTGCTACAGAAACCTCTGCTGTCCCTTTTTGGATTTCTTGAACCAGCTGCTCTATCTCAGTCGCAGCTTCAGCAGACTGACGCGCCAAAGAACGCACCTCATCGGCGACAACTGCAAAACCACGTCCGTACTGTCCGGCTCTGGTTGCTTCAATCGCCGCATTTAGGGCAAGCAGTTGGGTCTGAGTTGTAAAGTTGCTAATCAAATTCACGACCTTGGAAACCTTCTGGGAAGATTCCGAAAAGCGCTTGAGGCGCTTACTGGTTTCCGCCACTGTCTCTCGGATGTCAAGAATTCCGTCAACAGTACGGTTAATCGCTGCATCTCCTAGCTGGATGGTTTGGTTTGCCACCTGCACTGCTTCTTCCACTTTTTGGGCGTTCGTTGTGACAGCTTTCGTGGAATTGACCATCGTTTGGATTTGCTCCAAAGCATTGCTGAGGAACTGAAACTGCTGCTGCGCTTGGGTGGCTAAACCAACAACAGAGGATTCGTTTGCTTGAGAGGTTTGGGCGAGTTGCCTTGATGCTGTCTGCATCTGTGTAACGATTTTTCGCAGGCTTTGCAGGGTGATGTTGTAGACGTCAGCGATCGTGCCCACTTCACCTTCCGTCACAGGTACTCGAATAGTAAGGTTCCCTTGCAGTGCGGGTTGCACTGCTGACAGCAACTGCATCACCTCCCGTTGGAGTTGCTCTTTTGCTGCTTTTTCCCTTTCGCCTGCTTCTGCCAATTGCTGTGCTTGAGTTTTCAGTTGCTCCAAGTATTCTGCTTGTTGTAAAGCAAGACCAACTTGCACCCCTACTTGAGCTAGCAAGTTGACATCTATTTGCTCCCAATGACGTGGTGCATCATTCTGATAAGCCCCCAATAATCCCCAAAGTTGGTCGCCCTTGAAAATGGGAGCAGCCATATTAGCCTTTACTTCCCACTGTTCTAGAAGTTTCATATAGCATTCACTATATCCAGAAGCTCTGAGATTATCGGTGCTGAGAGTTTCTTTACGGCGAAACCGACCACCATTTGTTTCTCGAAGACAGGGATCGTCGGCTAGAGATAGCTCACTTCCCACAAGTTTGACCCAATTGCTACCAACATCTTCAACGATAAATTCACCACTCCAGTCAGGAGCAAAGCGGAAGATGACGACTCGATCAGCTTTCAGCAGTCTCCGTAATTCCGTAACAGCCATCTTGAGTAGATTGGAGAGTGAAAAATTCTCTTGAATCAGAGCTAACCCAAGTCTATAAACCAGTTTGCTGTAAAGTGTTTCCTGTTCAACTGACTTGGCTAACTTCTGTGACTGCACACGCAGTTCTTCAATATACTCTGTCTGCTGTAGAGCGACTCCTAGTTGCGAACCAATTTGCACCAGTACCTTCACTTCACCATCTTCCCAGTGCCGTGGTCCACTGTGTTGAAAAGCTGACAACAAACCCCAGAGTTTCTGCCCTTTGAAGATAGAAACGACAACACAGGATTTAACTCCAAATACCTCCAAAGCTTCTATATGGCAATCGGTGAAATTGGCGTTGTAGATATCATCCACAACAAAAGGTTCATTGTTACGGAATCGACCACCTTTGTGTTCGTTCAAATAAGCATCCTCCCAACCACTGCCAACCAATTTTGGCCATCCGCCGGACTCAGACTCAACGATAAAGTCACCGAAATAATTTGGGCGAAACTTGTAGATAGCCACTCGCTCCACACCCAGAAGTTTTCTCACTTCTTGCGTTGTTGTCCGGAAAATGGTGTCAATATCTGATGTTTGGCGAATCTTTTCGATAACCTTGACTATTGCTCGTTCCCGCTCTGCGGTTGTGGCTATCACAGTGGCTTGTTCCTGTAGTTGTTTGAGGTACTCTGCCTGCTGTATAGCTATCCCCAGTTGATTGCTAATTTGGATCAGTACCTTAATTTCATGCTCTTCCCAATCACGCGGACTAGAGTTTTGATATGCCGCTAATAGACCCCAAAGCCTTTCTCCTGTGACAATCGGAGTAATGACGTAAGCTCTTGCTTGGAACCGCTCCAAAATGTCAATGTAACAAGGTGAAAATCCTGCTTGGTAAATATCGCTGACAACCCTAAAGTTTGTTTTCGTGGAAAATTGTCCTCCTTGAGTTTGTTGTAGATAGGTGTCTGTAACACTGGCTTTTCCTTCACCAAGAATTTTGGCACTGCACTCGCTAACATTTTCTCGCAGGATGGGGTTGTCCAATTGCTCCTGCATGACAGATTTCCATTCACTGGATACCGACTCAGCAACAAACTCACCACTCCAATCCACCTCGAAGCGATAAATAATGACACGCTCTGCTTTTAGCAGACTTCGGACTTCATGAGTTGTCGTCTTGAAAATGGAGTTAATCTCAGAAAATTGACGAATTCGATCAATAGCGTTCGCCACGATTCGTTCCCGCTCAGCCACCAGTTGCTCTGATTTCAGTTTGAGCTGAGCCGAGAAGTCAGCCTGCATGAGAATAGCGCCCAGACGATGACTAACTAGTGACAACAGAGCAACTTCTGAATCCTGCCAACGTCGAGGTCCAGAGTTCTGATACACACCCAGTAGACCCCAGAGTTGTTCTCCTTCAAAAATTGGAGCAATGATGTAGGCTCTACTCTGGAATTTCTCCTGAGTTTTGATGTAGCAGTCAGGAAAACCAGCAGCATAGATGTCGTCCACACGCTTAACTGCTTTATATTTGACAAAACTTCCTCCTTGTGTATCCTTCAAGTAGGTGTCGTCGGCGTCAAGGCTAGTAGGAATGCCTAGCATCTTCACAGTGCAGCGGTCATCATCAACTTTATCTTTTGACTTCAAACTGACATCTTTCTCTTGCTCTTGTATCAAAGCAACCCAGCCCGAGGTGACAGATTCAGCAATCAACGCGCCACTCCAATCAGAGTTGAAGCGATAAACTATGACTCGGTCAGCTTTGAAAAACTGTCGCACCTCTTGGGTGATGTTTCCAAGGGTAACGCTTGTATTAGAAGATGGTGGTATTTTTTCTAGGATTTGAGCTAAGACCTTTTCTTGCTTAGCCTCCTCTTTTTGTTGGGTAAGAAGTTCTACTGTTTGTAGATTTAGCCTCAGTTCAGTGACAACTTGGGAAAGTAGGCTAACCTCAACTTCTTGCCATTGACGAGAAGCTGAGCATTGCTGCATCACAAGCAAGCCCCATACTTGTCCATCTATGACAATGGGCAAACTCAAACTGGCTTGGACTTGAAAGTGTTTTAGTAGTTGGTGTTGATGAGCACTCTTGACGTTTTCGTAAACATTGTCTTGGACAACGACTTGCTGTTGCTCGTAGTTCTGTCGATTCTCACTACCAAAGGCGATCGCACTCACAGATTCCCCTAAGCTAGGAGTATAACCTGCAACCATTGACTCAGCTATCACGATGCCATGCTTTTCAGACTGAAAACGGTAGATCAGCGCCCGATCTACCTGTAAAAGCTTACGAATATCAATGACTGTCGTTCTCAACAAGGCATCAACATTTGCGGCTTGGCGCATCTGAGCGAAAATGGTGAATAACCTTTGCCGAGTCTGCTTTACATGTTGCTCACAAGCGACAGCTAGATGAGCTTGATATTCTGTTTGCAACTGTTGAACCCACTTCTCTAGCTGGAGAACTTTTTGGTGAGCTTCAGGTTTGAGCGAATCTCCTATTTGTTGGAGATCTGCTTTAATAGCGTTGACTAATTCAAAAGCTTGGTGTGGCTCAAAATGATTTATGAACTCTGCTGTTTCTAAATCGCCATTTTGGGACTGGGAATTGAATATCTGCTTAGTTTGCTCAAAATTCTGTAATACCATATTTGAATCCTTGGAGATTATATCCCTTTGATTAACTGAGTTTCTTCAGTTATCGAAATGACAAAGTGTAAAACTTTATGAAACTCCTGTTTGATGTACTTGCCACAGGGGACATTGAGTAATAGCTGTCATGTCTAAAACAGTACTACCATTAGGCAGAGCACCTAGAACAAAAGGTTGGAGTTTGGGAGGAAATAAGCCAGCCACTGCTTTTTGCATTTGTTGCAAGTCGTGTAACTCAATGTCATCAACTTGCGACACGACCAAACCCACAGCTTGTTCGTTGACTATAACGACTATTGCTACAGGAGTTCCCCCTGCACTCAGCAGACGATACCCAACAAGATGGTTTAGGTCTACAAGCCACAGCATTTCTCCTCGCCAATTATAGATTCCCAAAATACAACTTGGCATTTCAGGAACAGGTAGAATTTCTGCTAAGTTAACCCTGATAATTTCTGCGATTTGTTCTATAGGTAATAGCGCACTGTCCAGAAGTCCAAGAGGAAAGCGAAGCAATTTAGAAAGGTTGGTTTCTGGGGGAAGTGGGTCTAGTCCTAGTAGCTCAAGACTAGTCACGGCGAGTACAGATTTCGGCTCTGTCTGCATAAATTTTATAGTTATAAATTATCATCAATAACTGCTACTTAATTAAAAACTTAATAAATGAATGACGAATGATTAAATAATAATTCGACCATTCCAAGGTTGAAAGCCTGAAGTCAATTGCTGAATTGTTTGAACTAGGTGTTGCTGATTTACCGGCTTAGGTATATAAGCATCAGCACCCAACATCGTACCCCAAAGTTTATCAGCTTCAGTTCCTTTAGTCGAACATATCACTACTGGAATTCGCTGGGTATTGATATTAGTCTTGAGTTCACGGCATAATTCAAACCCACTTTGCCCCGGCAAAATGACATCAATAATAAACAAATCAGGCATCTGGAATTGTAATTTTATCTGTGCCTCTTCACTGCTTTTAGCTGTGACCACTGTTAAACCTGCTTGCTTGAGATAACGGGTTAGCACTTCAGTTTCGGTTAAGCTATCTTCAACTAAAAGGACTGTAGTCATAAAAAATATTCCTGTACACAAGACTATTTAAAATCTTTGCTAAACTTCACTCATTGTGCTGACATTAAATTTTTTCACATCAATCATGTACAACTGTTTGTTAACTTTACTTGGATATCAATCTGCCCATCTACAAACTAAATTTGAACTGTTTGTAGACTTTGAGAATGGACAGGCAGGGAATTTGGTAGATACCTCTTGAGGATTTTTAGTATCTTTTCTGTGGTAATTGGCTTTGCTAAAAAACCAGAAGAGCCAACTATCTTTGCTCTTACCCTGTCGATTATACCGTCATTGTTAGTAAGAATAATGACAGGTGTATTCCGGAAAGTTGACACACGGCGAATTCGACTACAGATTTCATACCCGTTGGCGATCGGCATAACTAAGTCCAAGAAAATGAGGCTTGGTTTGTGCTCTAACAATATCGGCAGTGCTGTGACTGGATCTTGAACATTGATAAATCTATAGCCAGCTTTGGTAAGAATGTCACCCATTATGAGGCTATCGCTTTGGCTATCATCTATGTAGGCTATTAAACAGCCAGCCTCTTTAAGTTGAACCAAGTCTATTGGTGGAGAGTCAAAGGTTGACTGAGGGTGAGTGGCTTGAGATGAATGCACGAAATTGTATTTCTCAGCTTTAGTAAATTCTATTAACTGTGGAGTGAGATGGGAGTGAGTTTTTGTTAAAGGATTAGAAAAGTATTGAGACGATGAAGTCTGTATTCCGTTACCAACAGAAACATCCAAAGCTTGGGTTTGTTTTTTTGTCGAGGGTACTGATATTGTTACTCCGACTGGAAAAGGTAAGTCTGGAACGATTAAGAGTTCTAAAACACCCTGATGCGCCAAACCTTGTACAACACTTGCCACAGATATCACACTTTGTTCCGTTTGTAAAGCAATGTCCCAAATGGTGTTTTCGCCATTGAGTAGCTGGCTGAGACTGAAGATAGTTTTAGAAATTTTCAAATTTTGCTCAAAAATGGGCTGTTTAAAAATCGGTGCCATGTCAGGGCAAAGTGTTCCTAAACCCATACTTTGCCATTGCTTGCATAGATCAAAAGCTGTGTATAACAATTGCTTTACCTCTAGCAAGGCAATAGGATGCAGTTTTTTGGGCATCCAAAGGCTTCTCAAATCCGAATGACCTACTACAGTAAAGTAAACCTCTTGAACAATTTTTTCAATAATACTTTTTGATTGGGTTAGAGTTAACTGGTTTTGATTGATAGCCCAGTTCAGTAGATGATATTCCCATAGTTCATCCTCTTTCAAATGAGGAATATCCAATTTCAAGCCAGGGCAACTTTGTGTTACTGCTCTATGCCAACGCCGAACGCGGTGAACGCCTCCCGTAGCATATAGCAAACGTCCCAAGAAGAAATACATATGCCACTGGTTAGCACCTGATGACAAGATCAGTTCTCCAGTAGCTCGTTGCTGGCTTAACACTGCTAACCTTTCGGTAATATTCGCAAAGCTTGGAGAACCTGGTTGCATTACGTAATTTCCCTTAATGAAAAGTTACTCCTTTGATGAGATGAGGAAGTTGCACCCAGTTGTTCCCAATTTTTAGCATTCGGTTATTACCGTTAAACAGCAACACTTCCGCTATTTTACTTATGGTAGATTAATTGTTATTCAATGTTATATTAACAAGATTACTTACAAAACAATGAATTTTTAAAGAATTGTGAAGGAAACGTAAGGTCATAGTCAAGGCAGATGGGCGTATTGAAAGGCGGCATAGCAGTTTTTATATCGGCTTATATGGTGAGCCAGCGCGGATAATGATTGCTACACATGTAGGTTGGGGAGCGTAAGCTCCAGGAGGGTTTCTCGACAGAGGCGTCTGGCGTTTGAGGCACGAAACCCAACGCCTACAATGCCTGTAAATGTTGGGTTTCGCTCCGCTCTACCCAACCTACGCATCTGTCGCATTCTGTTCTCAAATCGGTATAACCCACCATTTTTATGCTTTAGAGCATGATTTTAAGCCAGAGCGATCGCTCTGGCTTAAAAAACACAGTTCATCACTCATCACTCTCAAGCTCTTCTACCTTATGAAGCCCAAGTTCAGCATTTCCTGAGGAGATGCCAGCAAATCGATCGCCACAAAGAAAATCTTGCCTTGTGGATTGAGCAAGAACCGCCATGGGCGTAGAGTCCTGCAAACAGTATGTGCTGATGATAGCTTGATTATTGCGGCATCTGGTCAGATTGTGACCGAACCCGTCCTTGATTGTGCCCGGACTTACGGTAAAGAGGCAGAGTTGCTGAACGCCGTGGGTCTGACTCTGGCAACCGCAGTCCATTATACCGCAAGTGACACATGGTTAGAAACCAAAGTTCAACGAAAATTCCCCTTGAGAGCTAGAATGATTTAGACCGCAAGTGACACATGGTTAGAAACCAAAGTTCAACTGCGCGATGCTCCCGCGTTGCCCAAGAGAACCTCAACACCTTCTGGCAAACCCTGCAACAGAAGGCAGAAGAGTTACAAGAACGCAGGGCGCGGGCAAGCAAAAAGCAACGAATTGAACATCGCAACTTGAAGTAGCTGCAACAGTCTAGAATCCCTCTTTTTCTAAAAAAAAAAGGGAGTGTCAAAAACAATTTTGCACAAAAGTATGGTAATAAGTGGGAGCCTAGGATTGCTCCCACTTGTGTCTTTTTTGCATGCATTGGGATGCTCCCTCCTTAATCGGCATTGCTATCATCAATCCTTATAATTTGAGACGTTTTATTTTTAAGTGTTGAAGACAAATGATCATAGATTTGGCTGGGAGGAGTTCTTAAATTCCAAACGATTCCTAGCCATGAAAGTAGCTTAAGAATATAATGTGTAATATCTATTTCCCACCAGTAGAAACCTTGCCGTTCTGAAGCAGGATAGTAATGATGATTATTATGCCAACCTTCACCTAGAGTAATGAGAGCTAAAAACAAATTGTTGCGACTACTATCTGTTGTGTCAAAACGACGATAACCAAAGATATGCGCGAGAGAATTAATCGTAAAAGTCGTGTGATAAAGCAGCAAAGTACTTAAACAAAATCCCCACACAAACATCTGTAAACCAGTCGTTTTTAGCTGAGGAATATACTGCTGACACAGTATTCCAATTGCTGTCAAAGTGATTCCTAGCACGGTAGGAACAATCAGATGAAAACGGTTTAAGTACCGCAACTCCGGATATTGGGCAAAATCTCGAACGTTCTGTTCATTGGTTTTGGAATATTGAGGACACATCACCAGCCAACGTGCGACCACCAGAAACCATGAACAATGGGAGAATGAATATCTTGTTCTGTATCTGCATAACGGTGGTGATGACGATGATGCGCTGCCCACCAGAGTGGACCTAACTGAGCTGTGGAATTGCCTAGAATAGCAAGAAGAAACTGGAACCAACGCGTTGTTTTGTAAGCGCGATGGGAAAAATAACGGTGGTATCCTGCTGTCACTCCAAACATCCGCACGAACCACAGTGCAAGGCATGCAATGAGCGCAACCCAACTAAAGCCCACCCAAAAAATGAACAGGCAACCGATATGAATGGATATAAAAGGGATATTGCCTAGAATATCTATTTTATGTTCTTGTCTTGATAGCATATGTCATCTCTTGAGTTAGGTTTGCAAATAGCAAAAATGACTATAAAAAAATCTTCGGGGACTACCGCCGCGAAGATGTCGGTGTTCATGGAGAAATTCTTATCTGTGTACTTCTACAGCATGGCAGATGGGTACTTGAGTAATGGTTTTATCAAAGGTTTGAGATGTATAAAATCAGTTTATAGTGTTTGATTTTGTTACAAAACGTTAAAAAAAGAATTATAACTTAGTACCATTTGTCATTCAGAGTCGTTCCAAAATACGTTGAAGCCCAAAACTCAACATTCATAGGGTCTTTGGGGGATTAATTTCACAAGTTCACCTAGAATTTTCAGTGTGAATAACTTTTCGGTTGGTTTGATTTCGATAAAACTAGAGTAAAGTTCTGAAATTTTGTATAACTCTCCTTTAAGTTAGAGTTTTTACCACAGAAAACGCTATAAAATCAATAAGCGTTCATAAAAGTTTAGCTTATTGATTTTAGGAGCAAGGTATTTGTCCTATGGTCAGGCGATCGCACTGTTGTCCATTAGGAGCCAAAAGTCTAGAAATGCTTATCCTAGAACGGCTTGTGCGAATTCTTTAAAGTTTTTTATAAAAATATAAACCTTAATACTATCAAAAAAACTTTGCCGCAATCAATTCTTATTCAAAAAATGTTATCATTTAAATATGAAAGAACAAAAAGAAAATACAGGCTCACGTACGATCACCTTAGAAAAAGAGGTAGTAGCGTATCACAAGAGTGATGGTAGTGAACTCATACCCGCTGAGGTACAAGCGAATGTCGGTCATAATGGCAGTCAATTGCTTGATCTGCCTCTTGCAACTGGCTACACCATAGATGATGAGGGGATCATCAATAACTACGCAATTCAGCCTGATATGTCCTTGGCAGAGTATCCCTCAGCAAAACAGCAACGGCGTTATTTCTTCTTAGGAATAGGAGCTATCCTGTTCGTTGCTGTGATAGCGCTGATTGCATTTGCTCTTAGCTAGGCGTAACAATAGCTAAGTATTTAGCTTCAGTCCAAGATATCTAGCTAGCACTGATCCTCTGGTTTTCGCCCTCCTCGCATATATGCTTTGAAGAATGCCAGGGACTGAAAATGGTGCCAGAGCGAGGCGTTGTTGAGACGGTTAAAGAGGGTTATACCCAGGGCAAACGCATCTAAATCTGGCACACAAGGAATTGATTATCATACGTATATGTGCATGAGGTGAACAAAGATGATTAGACGTTACAATCATCCTGCGCTCCACGAAGAACCCCGAAACCAGCCAGCACAGATTCGCTTTATAAAAGAAGAAGAATCTCTTTACGGCTGGATTGAAAGCACAGGTCGATTCAAATCGTATGAGTCTGATGAACTCCATGCCGATGAGATGTTAGAAGAACTGGAAGATATTATGGACACATCAATGTATGATCTAGAGAAAGAGGAAGAAGCGGAAGAATTGTATCTTTGACACTCCTGCTATACCCTCAAGACACTATTTCAAGACACTATTATAGACTATTTTAGTGATTGCCTATTTCCCGAAAATGCTAAAAACAAAACTACCCAGGACTTACGCAACCAAACCAGGTTTCTACCAAACATCGTCTGTTTCGCAACCAAATACGAACGAATAAACCGGGTTTCACAGCAGATGGTGCGTAAGTCCTATACCCTCTAACTTATCCTTGCTGTGCAAGAAATCAGATAGAGGGCGTTTTGTTTTTAGCCGCCTGATATCCCCACCGCATAAGCGGTGGGGATATCAGGCGCTTTTGATAAAAAATAGTACAATTTTACAAAAGTTTTTCCGTCGTTTATTGTTGCCTTTTTAAGAGAAAGTATAAAAATATGACTTCAATTGTTTGACTACATAATTAATTTTTGCAAATTAGCTGTAATGCTTGGTGCATGACACTTCGTTAACGCCACTCTACCCATTTAAGATAAATTATAATAATCACTTCTTAGGGACATTCAGCTAGAGTTGGATAGTAATCGAACTACGGAAAAATTATTTTGGTTCTGAATGAGGAAATTGTATGAACAGCGACATAACAGTAGAGAAATTACGCCGCTATAAAGAGTATGGGGAATCTGTCATCCAGAGCCTTGAGTTGGTTTCACAGAACCCACCTCCTCAAGAAAATTGGGTTCCTAATAGCCTTCATGAAAGTCTTCAGCACCTTCATCAGTCTGCTCAGAGAACAGTGCAACTTGCATCCTCGCCAGTCAAAATCGGCGTCATGGGGGAATTCAGTAGTGGAAAAACTTTACTTCTAGGTAGTTTGATTGGCTACGCAGATGCTTTACCAGTCAGTGAAACCCCAACAACAGGTAACGTGACTGCTATTCACCTCGTTCAACAACCGGACTTTCAGACAACAAAACTTGGCAAGTTTACAGTTGAATATCTTTCTAGTGAAGGGGTAAAAGAATGTCTGCGCTTCATGTTAGAGGAAGCACAACAACGAGCAAAAGCTACAGAACTCCCTTCAGCACAGCTTGCGGCTCTGAAAAGTTTATATCCTGTAAGAGAAATTGACATTAATGGTATCCTGAGATGGTGCGAGCAAGCGTGGAAGCTTCAGAGCTTGGAATTACGCTCTCTGCTTAGGGAACTGGTTATTTTCCTCCGTACGTACACCGTTTACAAAGAAGATATCTGTGGGAAAAGTTACCAGATTGACAACCCGACTGCTCACAAGGGACTGAGGCTAGCAGAGCCGCCTATAAATATCTTAGAACTCAGCTTTGACTATCTACCGCCTCCTCCCAAACGCTGGGAGAATTTAGCACAGCCAAGAGCGCAAGACTTGCTCAATAGCTTCTCGATTATTCGCCGTATAGACATCACAGTTGAAGTATCAAAAGAAATTTGGGATTTATCTTCTTTACAAGGAACTAATGAATTTGTTCTTCTGGACTTTCCAGGATTGGGAGCAGCTAATTCTGGCGTGCGGGATGCTTTTTTATCTTTGCGAGAACTCACAGATGTGCAAACCATCCTACTGTTACTCAACGGTAGATATCCTGGTGGTGCAACCGCAGCGAAAATCCGCAGTATGCTGGAACGGGATAAGGGACAAGACCTGAGAGATCGTATTATTGTTGGCGTGGGACGCTTCAATCAACTTCCCCTCACAAGCAGCGATGAACACATTATTGATGACCTTTTATATGAGATTCTCCTTTCAGAAGAAGCTGTTCTTGATAGCCTCAGTATTCTCAAACTGGTGATCGCCAGTGCGAACAATTTAACGACAGAAAAAAAGAATATTGTTCTGTTGTCGCAACTTTATGGATTGACTAAACTAGCAGAACTTTCTTCCCTTTTGCAAGTTTGCTCAAAAGAATTCTTGAGCGAACTGGACAAACCTAACAAACCAGAGGAGTTTGAACTGCGGAAGAAATGGCAGCAATTGAGTGAAATGATACCTCCTTCTAGTACCCTGCACAAACAATTGAGTGACTATGCTGAAGATGGTGGTATTGGCAGATTGCGTTCATTACTGAGAGAACATGTTGCTCTTCATGGTATGAAGCAACTTGTAGAAGACACTCAAAGAGCTGCTGAGTCTGTGCACAAAGAGCAGCATAACCTAAAAAATCTGCTAGAGGAAATCCCAGCTTACATACCAGTTGTAGAAAGTTCTGATTTTCTTACTCTGCGAGAAGCGATTGAAAATTTAGTGACGACTTACAGACGATTCCAAGAAGATTTAGAGAAGCAGCCTATTTTAAAGAACCGTCATAGTGTAGCAGTGAGCGATGTTGTTAAGGATGAATTAACGAATAAAATCTTCTTTGATTGGAGCGAGTGGACTTTGCTTTTTGATAGAACTAAAAATGGAACAATATCTCTGACAAAAAGTGAAAGCTTTTTTGAAGAAGATGAAGCTGACGATTTTATTCCTACAAAAAGCGATGATTTTTATGCAGCATTTGTCAATACTGTGAAAGAAATGCAAGCTTTTGCTCATGAGAAAACAACAGAGGGTGTGACAGATTTTTTCAACAAATTATCTGCTGATGTACAACTAGAACGCGAAAAACTCAGGACTATTTTGCTACCAGAGAAAGAACAGCAAATTGAACAAAAATTTGGAAAAAGTCAAGTCCGCTTTTTCAGAAACCTCCTGCGTGCTGTTGACCCCGCTACGAGATGGCAAAATCTTATCATTCAGCACAGTGGACTCGCTAATAGTGCTGCTCCTATCAATGCTGACGCCTTATTCCCTCTAGCACGCAAAGACGACAGACACCAGAACGGTCAAATTTTTGACTGGAGTCCTGATAAACAGTTTCCTGTTCCCCCAAGACCATTCAATCACCAAATTGCCGTTTTACGACTGCGAGACGAAATAACTGCTAGTGCAGGGTTACACCTTGTGCAGTATGTGAGTCAGTTAACCAAACAGGTCAAATCTTCGTTTTCTAGAGCTTTGAAAGATATTGTAGACAATCTGCAAGAACTTTTAAAATCGAAACATGAACCTTTACTCAGATACATAGCCTCTGCACAAGAGCCTACTTCCACTCCTATTCCACCCTGGTTAGAAACTCTTTCCCAAATTCCAACAATTTCATATCCTGATGAATGTTAACAAGTACAGATGATAATATCACGCAAAGACGCTAAGAAAACCTTTGTGCCTTTGCGACGCCAGATACCTACGGTAAGTCCTGCGGAGGCTTGCGCCAACGCGTAGCGTCTCCGCTATTGAGAGGGAGACCCTCATCAAGTACTGGCTCGTCTTTGCGTGATATTTAAAGAAAAATCATTTCAAGGAAGAGATGAAATGGCTGTTAAGATTGAGCTTTTAAACCGCTACCAACTGCGTAAAAAAGATAATGACTTATTACTCCTACCTGTTATTGAAATAAAACCTACTGAGGGTTTTAATTTACCCCATATCTCCAAAATTGATATTGTTGTCAGTGGAACGCCAGAAGACTTAGCAGCACAGATACAATCTGCCTACAAAAGTGTTAATTTTAGCACGAGTAAATTACTGAAACTTTCTACACCACAGCGATTAAAGCAAACCGACTGTAGGTGGGATGAACCATTGCCAGCAGGTGTGAACTGCACTTTGCAGGTGACTGTAGAGTATTTTGACTCGGATGAAATAGGTAACCCAAATTTATCTAAAAGCAGAAACTCTACAGTTGAGTGCAATATATGGACTTATGCAGGCATCGAAGATAACGTAATACAAATGCCAGTGAGAGATAGACTACCATTGCCACTACCAGTACCTTTTTACAAACCTGAACCACCTCAAGAAAGCAAAAAGCCAGAAATTACCTATCCAGGATGGTTCGCCATTGATTTCGGCACCTCTAATTCTACAGTCACACTCTACGATCCCAAAGTCATCGTCACTCCAGATAGTTTACCTGGCGAACAAGAGGTGCGTCTACGGGAACGTATGGCAGCATGGTTAAATCAACGTCCCGTTGATGATGATACACTAGGTATCAGTCGGAATGCTTGGGAGCAGGAGTGGCAAAAGTTTTTAACTGAACTAAGTAAAGATTTTGTTTCAATTCCTGATTCTGTTCACCACAATTTGGGGGAACAACTCTTTCGAAGCGTTGATAGTACTGAGTTATTAGAAGCTATCCGACAGATAGAAATTTGTGTGAGCAAACGCTTAGATTGGTTTCGTCGCGCTGCTAGCAAACGATTGAATCAAATCTATCACGAAGTTTTCCGCGTACCACCCCTAGAGTGGCAAAGTTTGATTCCTGTAGAACTGGATAAAAACCGTCGTCTCAATGAAATTCCCAGTGAATTAGAAGTTGTTAATCTCCAACCTGCTTTGCCAAAAGATGATCCAGCAAAAGTGAAAGTCATCTTGGGTGAACAAGCTAGACAACACAGACTAGACACGATCGCGAATGAAGAGGAAATTGAAGGAAGGTTTCTACACTCACCCAAGCGCTATTTTGGTCAAGAACGCTCTTTTAAAATTACGCTTAACGGCAAAGAAGACACAATAGAAGTGAATAAGCTTCTTCAATCTGCTTATGCACAACTTATTGAGTTGACTGAGAATTATCGTCAACGCTACCCAGGTAAATGTTCTGAGGGTAAGTTTTACCGCGCAGTGGTAACTTACCCAACGATCGCTTCACCATTTGTGCGTCGTGAGATCGAGAACCTGGTGAAACAACTGGATATCGAAGATGTGCAGATGGCTTATGACGAAGCGATATCAGTAGCTATCTTCTTTTTGTGGCGAGAATTTGGTGGTGACTTGAATGTGGGGATTGAATCTTTCAAAACCCGCTGCCGTTACAATGGGGATAAATGGTGGCAAAATGTCCTCGTTTTGGATATTGGTGGCGGAACCACGGATTTAGCACTCATTCGCCTGACACTGGAAGAAATTAACCCTTTTGAGCCAGGAGAAGACCGAGGCGACGGCGGGCGCTACTATAAATTAACTCCTAAACTATTGGGTTCTTCCGGTCATTTGCAGTTGGGTGGCGAGTTAATTACCTTGCGGCTGTTTTTGTTATTGAAGGCGGCGATCGCAGATTGTTTGCTGAGTGCCGTGACTGAAGAAAGTTTACCAAAAGATGTTTTGAAAGTACAGCCAGAAGAGTTGAGCGATCGCTTCCTAGATAACAGCAAATTCTTACCTGGTAGCCTGTTGGCGTCTGTGGATAAAGAAATTCGAGAAGGCGATGCTTACAAAGATGCTTTAAATGCTGCAGAAAAAGTGCTACCCACCCGGTGGAAATCTTCATCATCTCGCGCACAAGCTTTCTACACCCTTTGGGAACAAGCAGAAAATGCCAAAATGACACTAGGTCAAAAGCGCCAACAAGATGCACCCGAACCAATCTTCACTCTTGATGGACAAAAAATATCCGAACTACTGCAACAAAACGATATTGAATTATCAAGTGAAGTTATAGATAATTTGAATGTCACACTCACAGTGCAGCAATTTGAAAGAGCGGTATCTCCTGTGGTTCGAGAAGCCGTTGGTATTGCTCAAGGATTGATAGAGAATGCTTTAGGAAATAAGTCTTCCAATTTTCTGAATTCTCCAGGTAGCAAAGAGCAAGTCGATTGGTTGATTCTGTCTGGAAAAACCTGCAATCTTGAATTAGTCGAACGTGAACTTTATCGAGTTTTTAGCAAGTCTGACTATTTTGTTTGGAATGAGGAGCGAGTCACCTTTGAACCCGAATATACCAAGCTTGCAACCTCGGCTGGAGCTTGTTTTGCAGAGAAACTGAGACAATTGGGTTTTGCACCTAAAGAGTCCAAAGAATTGCTACGTAGAGGAGCTAACCAACTCTATATTGATGTCAAAAATCTATTTTATTTTCTGCCGTGCTCTTTTAAAAGAGAGGTCATTGGAGGAGCTTTAGATCCAATTTTTCTGGCTGGTCAAGAACTTTATCAACTTAAAGTTGACGATGCAATGGCGAAATTCCGCAGTAGTTGGCAGGGCGTGCAATTGACTAATAATATTATTCGTCAGGATTTTGAAAACATCAAACCTCAACTTTGGGGAAGTTATAACGGGGATGCTTTGAGAAATAAACTGAAGATGACTGTGGAGGATTTTCAAAGTTATATCAAAGTCCAGTTTGAAATTAATCAAAAGCTTGATATCGATTTGCTGTTTTGCCGAGGAAATCCTCACTATTTAATTCCTGTGAACATTCCCTGTCTTGATGCTGCAAAAGCAATAGGCAAATCAGAAGTTATTTCTGATGAAAATCGAGTAGTATGCGATATTGCTGTTAATGTCGCTGAATCAGCAAATGCTCTCAAAACAGATACTCATAACGTCGTATTTCATGCTGATAAAGACTACAGCAAGGATTTGAGAGTTTTTCGATATGACGATGGTGCTATACAACCAGAAATCATGGGATTAATTTCTGAATTACCACCATTTCCTATCAGTGGTAAACACACATTCTACTTTCAATTTCATAACCCACAATCTAACAAGTGGGAACTCATTGGCGAATTACCTGAACCAGAAGTCAAAAGTGAATATCCTTGCCGATATTATGTCTCTCTCAACAAAAAAGGTATCCTGAGAGTGCATGCATTTGAGGTACCTTATTTAACATCAACAAATCCAGAATGTCTGAAGCAAGAGGGATGCGTTTTTCGAGACAATCTTCAACCACAGCCTAATGATGTTAAAGCAGAGCGGGACCCGTTTTCTGGAGAACATTGAGGAAAGTTATGAGTTAAGAAAAAATATCTAATTCAAAACTTTAAACTCAAAAACTCAAAATTTAGAACGGAGGATGTATGCAGCACCTGAGTAAGTTATTAGAGATTGACAACTCAAATTTAGCTTGGGTACTGCGGTTGAACTTGTACGGACTGCGGACACAATTACAGGAAGCTTTAAAAACAGCAACTACAGACCCAGGAAACAGTGCTTGTCAAGAATTGCTTAGGGAATTAGATATTCTTTTAAAATCAGCATCTCAAGAGACTTTGAGTGGGGAGACTGTCTTGTCCTCCGAGGAGAATTCCTCTTGGGAAGATGTCTTAGAGCCAGTCACCAATGAAAAGAATGAACTCAAATTAAGACAAATTGGTGAGGCTTTGCTGTCTGACCGGGAACTCTCGAACTATATCGGTCATTACCAATTTCTCAGCACCAATGATGGTGATTTGTGGAACGAGATACAACGTTTACTGCTGCGCGTTCCTGAGAAAATAGCTGATGCTTGGCGAGAGCAAATATTGACTGAAGCGAGTCAAATAGGTGCTATGGAAGATAAGCATGTTGCCCATGATGAATGTATCTATCCTGGTTTGACAGGAAAGGTCAAAGCGACTGGATTGTGCTTGTCAAACCAATTTGAATTCGATCCGCGATTAATGGTGGAAACACGCAACGAGGAACTTGATTTGTTAGCTGGGGTTGTTTCTACTTGTCTTAAGTTTATTGAACTAGATTCATCTTTACACCACGCTCTCAAAAGTGTAGATAGATTCGGTGTCAGGTCTTTGAACGATGAAAGAGAAAAGTCTAAATATGTTACAGCATTGATAGACCGCTTCCGACGAGCACAAACAACTACTGATAATGTCGATCCAGTTGTCGCTTTGCGTGCCAGACTTGATTTAGATGAGGCGATTCACTCTTTGGTATATTTGCCGTGTGCTGACCGCTACTCTTGGTGGGGTAAATTGCAACAAGAAGCACGGCGTACTCTTGACCCAGTGGTTGAGAAGGCGCGTCATACTGGTTACCATGTGCAAATTCGTCCGTTGTGGGGAACCTATGCGGATGTTTTTAATTGGTCAAAGGACGATTTGCAGCTAGATGTTGGTGGGGTACGCGGTGAGGTGTCTGCATGTTTGAGGGTTTATGCCAAGATTCAAGATGAGGTGCTTCCTGGTCGGGTTCTTTTTCGTTCTTCTTGAGTAAGGATTTTTCCTTTATGAGTCTAAATATAGCGTTTCCTTGTCTACTGAGGGGCGATCGCTGGTTTTTGGGTTCATCTCACGCTCATCGCATTGCTCCCTTTTGCTGTTGTGCATTTTTAATGCACAACAACTTATTACTACTGCCCGTTAAGAATCGTTGGTTGCTCAGGCAAAGATTCTTGTGGATATTCCTGTGGCTGTGGCTGAGGATTAAGATACTCTTGCCATGCTCTAATTTGTTCTCGTGCAGCGCTATAGGCAGAAGTTCCTCTTAGAATCAACCTAGCTGTCTCAATAGCTCTAGGAATATCAGATTCTCCCTGAGCGCGAGCAATATCCAACAATTGCTGACTCCATTGGTCAATAGTGATGTTAACATCACTGCGTAGAATGCTGTTATCCGGTACTCTATTTGCTATCCTAATAGCTTTTGCCAAAGCTTCTGGAGTTCCGGTGACTGCGATTTCGCGTGCTCTCTTCCAATTTTGTCTAGCACGAATTTGTCCTTGCCACTCATCTATAGCTGCTTGCGCTTCACCCGATAGTGCTCGTCCTGATGCGATTTGTTGAGCTGTTGCAATAGCAGAGGGTAAGTCGCCCCGATCAGCTAGGTTTTTTGCTTGGTCTAAGTAAGGCTGGTCTTCAACACGTTGAATCTTTGCTGTCCAAATCCCAATTTTTCTTCGCGCTTCTGGATACAATGCACGACCTCGTTGAATTTGACCTGCCTCTGCGATCGCTGTCTGTAAAGAGTTCACATCCTCAAACATTGCGACTTGTTCCGCACGATCCAAATACGGACGGTCTTCGATTGTCTGTATTTGAGCAACCCAACTACCAATTTCTTTTTTTGCTTCCTGTGTACGAGGGTTGCCATCAGGAATCTGTTGTGCTTCAGCTATAGCTGCTGCATAATCGTTGATTGAACCTTGGCTGGCAAATACTCTTGCTTTCTCTAGATGGGCGACATCTTGAATTTCTAGTTGCCAGCTTGCGATGAGTTCTTGCGCTTTTTCGTATGATGGTCTTGTTGCCTCTATTTGTTGAGCCTGAGAAATTGCCACCTCTAAACTGGCAGTTGTCCCTAACCATGCATTCTTTTGCGCTTCAGCTAAGGCAATAAAGTCCTCTATTTCCATCTGGTGTCCAGTGCTGGGAGGAATTTTTTGGGCTATGGATATGGCTTCGTCTGCATCTCGTCTGTCCAGTTTTGCTTGCGCCAACTCCAGTATCTCGCGTCCAAATTCTGGAAGAACTTCCTGCGCTTTAGGATAAACGTAACTGTCCTGCTGAATCGACTCTGCCAGCTTGATGGCTTTGAGGAGATTATCAACTACCTTACTTTCGGCTAAAGTTTTCGCTTTTGCTAACTTATCACCATCTTCCCGCGCACTCACAATCAAACGATCCAATTGCTCGTATTTTGTCGTCGCCCAGTATTTATTTTCGACACGCAACAGTTTTGCTGCTAACATAAATGCTTGGTGCCATTTCTGGTCGCGCATTTGAGCTTCTGCTTCCTGGTAGATACCAACGGCCGTTGACCAGATAGATTGCCATTTGGAAATTTGCGCTTCTACCAATTGATGAGCAGATTCCTCTTTCGGAACTTGGCGAGCAGTAGCGATCGCTTCATCTAGCTGACCGGCCTGGAAACTCTGGTCAGCTAATAGTAAAATATCCCGTGACCACTCTTCTATCAAACGGTCTATTTCTTTACGAAGCGGATGATTTTTTGGCAGTTCTTTCACTAAAGCGATCGCCACTAGAAGGTCTTTTACCGTTTGCTTGGAAGCTGCTAGCTGAGCACAATGCAACCGCACCGATGCACTAGCTAAGGGCCAGAAAATCGATGGACAGTTGGGCGCAGATGGCAGCTTAAGTAACATTGCTGTTGCCATTAAGCCTACTGCGCCAGGAACCAACGCTAACAATAACGTCCATAACACCCAGCTTTTTGTCCATTTCGGCAATTTCCAAGAACTTCTGGTGAGTGAACCTGTTTCTTGCGGCTCTTTGTCTACAAGTAGTTGTTCAGAATCAGTTTGTGTTGAGCGTTTCACAGACTCGATCATAGAACCAGTTACTGGAACTCCAGACGTATGCGTTTCACTAGATTGTTGCTTTCGGGATGTTCTAGTCATATTGTTATCTGGCTCTCTTGCTTTGCCTGGTAACCAATTTTCTGGTATGTCCCGCTCTGTCATCTCTCACACCAAAATAAACAATGTCTTTTAGCGATCTGTTATAGCTCCAAACTTTTGCCCCTGACATCGTAACTTTCTCCAGACCAAAAAAGTTACTTCTTACATGATCATATGTCCTCCACTGATATCATGTATCCTTAAGATAAAAAGTACCTTTTTATACTTTATACTCTTGCTGAAGCTTCTGCTTGCAAATCTACAACAAGTTGAGTCAAGTCATCTCTACTTGCTTGGTAGACTGTACCACAAAAATCGCAAGTTGCCTCAGCACCATTGTCTTTGACAATCATGTCTTGCAGTTCTACTTCTCCCAACATCTTGAGTGCTCCTAGCACGCGGTCAAAGGAGCAACCACAGTGGTAGCGTAAAATTTGGGTTTCGGGAAAGATCACAAGTCCCATATCTCCCAGTAAGTCTTGAAAGATGTCTGTTAAAGATTTCCCAGCTTGCAACAAAGGTGTAAATCCTGATAACGCGGCGACACGTGATTCTAAAGTTTCTACTAGAGCTTCGTCTCTAGCGGCTTTAGGCAAAACTTGTACCAGTAACCCTCCAGCAGCGCTCACTCCGCTTGCTCCTACGAACACGCCTAAAACTACGGCTGAAGGTGTTTGTTCCGAACTGATAAGGTAATGAGCCACGTCGTCTCCAATTTCACCAGAAACGAGTTTTACCGTACTGGAGTAAGGGTAGCCGTATCCAATATCACGTACAACGTAAAGAAAACCATTACCAACTGCACCACCAACGTCAAGCTTACCTTTGCTATTGGTAGGCAGTTCCACAGATGGATTTTCTACGTAGCCGCGTACTGTTCCATCTAACCCTGCATCTATCAATATACCACCCAAAGGTCCATCGCCTTTTACCCGGACATTGACTCTAGACTCAGATCGCTTCATACTAGAGGCCATCAACAAGCCTGCTGTCATAGTTCGACCTAGTGCAGCTGTCGCCACATAAGAAAGCTCATGTCTAGTCCTTGCTTCTTCTGTTAAGCGTGTGGTAATTGCACCAACTGCACGAATTCCGCCTTCGGCTGCTGTGGCGCGAATTAATTGATCCGCCATGAAAAAACCTTACTAATAATTTCTTACCGAAATTCCCTGCTTTTTACAAAGGAATGTATAGTTATCTTAGTATAACAAAACTTAACTTAACTTAAACACGTGTGTCATCAGTGGGTTAGAATGATGCTATGAAGCAACTACAGAATTGGTGTTGATAGAGCGGCAGAATAATTTAGCAGTAGCAGCATCATTTGTGCAAACAGCCTTTGTAGTTAGTAAAACACAAAACAACGAATAATTTATAATTTACCAATAACAAAAATGCTGGGTAACTATCAACAAAGCCAAATACGGATAGAAGTTGATGCATCCCTCACTGCAATTCGCGACTGTCTGCTGCGTCCTACGGAACTAGAAAAATGGCTCCCCACAGGTCGCTTTGCTATGGGAATGCCAGAAGAACTGCATCCTGGATTCGAGTTTACTACCCAAATGGGACCAGTCTCGATTCATCATCAAGTTGATGTGGCACGTCCTAATTGCTTGCGCTTGTTACTAAGTCAAGGAATAGATGGCTTTCACGAATGGTACTGGGGAGAAGGTTGGGTGCAATCTCGTCTTGAGGGGGTAACAATTATACCACTTTCTTTGGGACAAACTTTAAGTTTGTTGAGTTTGCGTCAGTTTTTGATCACAAAAGGACGTTGACTCAAAAGAAACCCGGCTTTTTGAAGAAGCCGGGTTTTTATCACAGTCTAAGATTTTTACGAGGCATTTTGCATCTGAGCAGTGCGTATCGATAGCTGTTGTGTTCGGTTACCCCTTTGCACTTTTAACTGCAATTCCTGACCAACACGACTATTTTCTACAATGTCAAGCAACTGTGTGCCTTTTGTGATGCGCTGTCCATCAACCTGAACAATCACATCCCCCGGACGTATTCCCGCAGCGGCTGCTGGTGAGTTGGGTACCACTTGACTAACTAAAACCCCATTAATTTCTGGTAATCGAATAGGAGAATTAGGGTTAGAGTTGAACTGCCTTGCTAGTTCTGGCGTTATCTCTGTCATTTGCACACCTATGAATGGGTGAGCAATTGTTTCTCCTCGTTCCAGCTTGGCTGCAACTGTTTTCGCTTTATCAATGGGGATGGCAAACCCAATACCCATCGCGTCACCACGAATAGCTGTGTTGATACCAATAACTTCACCTTGAGCATTCAATAGTGGTCCACCAGAGTTACCTGGGTTGATAGCGGCGTCGGTTTGAATGAAATCTAAGCGTTTGTTACCAATGCCAACCGCAAAACTGGAACGTCTGAGGGTGCTGATAATTCCCAGAGTAACAGTATTATCTAATCCTAGTGGGTTACCAACTGCGATCGCCCAATCACCCACTTGTACATTAGTTGAAGAACCCAAAGGTGCGACTGGTAAATCACCACCAGCGTTGATTTTGACGACTGCTAAATCAGTCACTTCATCCACGCCTTGTACCTTTCCTTCAAAGCTGCGTCCATCCTTAAGGCGGACTGTCACCTTATCAGCCTTGTCCACCACATGAGCATTCGTCAGAATTAACCCACTCTTATCAATGATAAAGCCGGAACCAAGACCACTTAATTGCTCGGAAGGCTGCTGCTGCGGAAAACTGTTACCAAAAAACCGTCGGAAAAACGGATCGTCAAAAAATGGATCGGGGACACGTCGAGTAATGGTGCGCTCAGTGTCTATCCTCACAACTGCTGATCCAACGCGATTTACTGCTGCTGTCACAAAGCTACTGCTACCAATAGCAGCAGTGGTTGGTGATTGTCTTTGAGCAACAAGTTGTGATGAATTAGCAGTCACGAAACTTGGCGCTGGTTCTGCTTGGGAGGGTGAGACTCGTAAAGTGCCAACAGTTAGCAAAACTCCCAAAATTACGGCTAACACATGAGTACTGAGTTGGCGTACTGACCGGGGTAGTTTGGAAAATCGCATAACCACAACCTAATATTTCAGCCTAATTGTTGCTTATATTGTGAAAAATCTTTCTATAGCTATTTTTACAGGTCTTACTATCTATTGACGTTCGTTTATGGCTTGATGTTTCGCCCTCTATCCCTAATCTTTCAAAATCAGGTATTACCAAAATTAAGTATTATGTAAGTTCTTTATCATTTAATTCTTTATTATTTAATTTATTCTATATAGTGCTTTTCTCCATCTTCTCATCACCCCTCATCCCTTCCTCTCTCCTCTAGGTTACGATCTTATTTATTGGCAGCACCTATATAAAAACCTATGAATAGCTCGAACCGATTAACAAAACAATCCTCACCCACACCTGATCAGAATGAGGATTTTCTCTTTGAGGATAAAGACCAAAACGACAATACACAGCATATTCACAACCAAAAACAGTCGGTTCATTCTCACATTCACAGCGAAGAGTCTTTGCGGCGAATCGTCAATAGACTTTCGCGTATAGAAGGGCACATTCGTGGTATCAAAACAATGGTGCAGCAAAGTAGCCCTTGTCCTGATGTCTTACTACAAATTGCCGCAGTGCGGGGAGCGCTGGATCGGGTGGCGCGAATTGTCTTAGATGAACATTTAACAGAATGTATTGCTAGAGCGGCAAAAGAGGGCAATATTGAAGTTGAAATTGAACAGCTTAAAGCGGCTTTGGATAGGTTTTTACCGTAAGGGATATCCAAGTAAGTCTTGGCGAAGTGGAAATCGCACGCCAGTTGCAACAAGAGCGGTTAGAATTAATGTCATTTATTAGTGTTAGCGCAATTTGTCTTCTCTTGACAGATGACTAATTTGAAAATCCAAAATCGGTTATTGATGTACATGCCATTGGTGGTTATAGCAATATTGACACTATTTCCCCTGTTTTGGCTTATCAGTACAGCGTTAAAATCTTCAACAGAAAATATTTTTCAATTCCCCCCGCAGTTGTTGCCAAGTCAACCAACCATTGAGAATTTTATTAATGTTTGGCAAACCAATCCCTTTGGACAATATCTGTTCAACAGCACCTTAGTGGCGGTGCTAACTGTGTGCCTAAATCTCATTTTTTGCGCTTTAGCTGCTTATCCATTAGCAAGACTGTCATTTCCAGGAAGAGATTGGATTTTTCTTGCCATTGTTTCCACGATTATGATTCCTTTTCAAATCGTGATGATTCCACTGTACATTTTGACAGTCCAATTGGGTTTAAGAAATACTTATTTGGGAATGATTTTTCCTAGCTTGGCTTCTGCTTTTGGAATTTTTCTGTTACGACAAGCTTTTATGAGCGTCCCCAAAGAAATGGAAGAAGCAGCACGCATGGATGGCTGTTCGGAATTGGGCATATGGTGGTTCGTCATGCTTCCAGCAATTCGTCCAGCACTCGTCACTCTGTCAATTTTCGTATTTATCGGCTCTTGGAGTGACTTTCTTTGGCCCTTAATTGTTATTCAAGACGAAAACTTATACACTCTTCCTTTGGGAGTCGCGAAGCTAGCGGGTACATTTTCCTTAAACTGGCGGTTAGTAGCTGCAGGCTCAGTCATTTCTATCGCTCCAGTACTGTTATTATTCCTGTTTTTACAACGCTATATTGTTCCTACAGAAACTGGTAGCGGTGTGAAAGGTTAAGCAGTGCGAGTGCATAATTATATCAATCTAGTGGTCTATCGCATTAGTTTTGATTGATTTATGTATTATCAAAAACCTGTAGAGACGTTGCATGCAACATCTCTACAACTCACCAGAATTAATGAGACAGACCATTAGTACTCGACCACACAAGTTTTGACAGATTATCAGAAACCGGGTTTCTTTAAGAAACCCGGTTTTTAGCCCTCACTACCCGTCAGGTGTTACTGTGGTGGACTACTAGCGAACTCTAATAAATCCAGCCTGCTCAATCGCTTTTTGCCCTTGATCGGTCAATAAAAGTCTAGCGTAGGCTTCCCCAGCCTGTTGTTCCCGACCGTTGTTATGCTTAATAATGACAAACAGGTCAGTGGTGAGTGGATAACTGCCATTTTTGATGGCTTCAGTATTAAGCTGATTGCGCTTCTGCGGGCACTCCTGATCTGACACTTTCGGTTCGCGGTAGGGGGGAATGAGTGCAGTCGGAGTATGACCTAGTGGCAAAGGTTTCACACTACATTGAGGCACTACTGTACGAGCAGAAGCGTAATACAAACCACCAGGGGTTTTACTGATCTGACGTAGTGCTTGTGTAGTAGAGTAGACATACTTCACGTGAGAGCTAAATGCTTGATTGTTTAAGTCTTTATTATTATTTGATTTGTTGCTTGAAAATATTGTTGTGTCTGAGTCCTGTGGGCGCTGGGCAAAAGGAGTGATGGGTAGATTTGGTCCATCTAGTTGTTTCCAATTAGTAATTTGTCCTTGATAAATCTGTTGCAATTGGTCAATTGTTAAACCGGGTACCGTGAGTGATGAGTTAACTACCACCGCTATTCCATCAATACCAACTCGACGTTGTTCAAGTGTGAAACCTCGCTGCTTGGCTGTGGTGGATTCTTCAATTGTCAGCGGACGAGAAGACTGTGCGAAGTCCAATTGCCCGTCAAGCAACATACGAATGCCAGAACCAGAACCAGGACTCGCGTTAGTAGGTTCTATGTAGTACAACTGTAGTTCCGGGCGAGCGTTTTGGATCTGAGAATCTACCAATTGTCGAATAGGTGCCCAGGCTGTACTACCACCATATTTGAATGAGCCGATAGGAATACCAGTAGCTTTCTGAAAGGCTAATGTAGCACTAGAGACAGTGTTTAAACTTTGACTAGACAAAGAGTTAGAAGAGTTAGCGATGTTGCTAACCAACAAACGTGGCCATATCAGCCACCAGAACAGTCCACCAATAACCAGAAGTGTCAACACTTTGCCAATAATTAGACCTCGGAGAAGGACTGCCATTTCTCCTTTAATTAAGAGTTTCTTTCGGTTTGTACTTGTATGATCCATAATTTTTTATATTGACCCTTCTAGGGGAAAGCTGAGGGTATTTTTAACCGCGATAAATTAAGTAAACAAATCATCCCTTTTCTATGTGAAATAGGAAAAAAGGAAAGTTTAACAAAGTGATTTTTTGTCAAAAAAGTTACTTTTCATCTAAATATATATACACACTTGCACGTTGCAAGAGTTTAATCTGGCAAATGCTTGCGACAAGTATCAGCAACTTGCCTACTTTTGTTCCCTATAGATATATGAAATTATCACATCTTGCATAAAGGAACAAGAGATGGGAGAAAATAGCGTGGCAAAGAAAGTGTCAGTACTAAGTTCGCATTATTAAGATATGTTATTTTCTGCTAAGGGGTTACTCAACAACTCCCAAGGCGAAATGAACCGTATAAGCTTCCTCTAGAGATTGCTGAATACTAGCTTTGATGGCGTCGAGATAACGAGCAACAGCTTGCAGTCGTTCAGCATTGGGACGATAAGTGAGACTTCCTTGTTTTTCAAAAAGTGGTGCAGCGGTTATCGCCTTATAGTCAGAATTTTCACAAGAACTTTGGGTGAGCCAGATAGCATCTAAGCTGGTGGGAACCAAACCAGAAGGTAACTCACCTTCTAAGAAAGCTAGCAGACGTTGCTGACAACTGCGGGTATTAATGCCACGATTCTCAAATAACTGGATAACTTCGCCAAAGGATATGGCTCTTGATGGCAGAATTCGCAGCAATTCTGTGAATAGGAAATAATCGGTATACTGTTGTCTAGGGACTTCTAAGATTTGAGGATGCAGAGGTAGTACCGCCAAACCATATGTGACCCGACTACAAGTGGGAGAGCCATTCTCACTGAAATACAAATCTTGGATAATCTTGGCGTTGGGTAGTTTTTGCTGTAGCCAACGACTCACCGCCCCTAAAGAAGCAACTCCGCCTGTTAGGATAGTTTGATTTATTGCTTCTGTAGGTATGCCTTTCGCAACTAGTAACCTGTTGAGTTCTCGATTGAGGCGGCGCACAAATGGGACAAATACTTGGCTTTCCAAATCTCGTCGCTGCAAGAACCATCGTTGATCTGCCAGTTCTAGAGTAAAAGATTCTTGGTTTTGCAAAATCAGCTTGAGGGCGATCGCTGCATCAATAATCGCCTTTCCTAAAAGTGAACTTTCCAACCGTTGCTGTAAGCGAATGCGTTCTACGACATCAGGTTCGCCAGCTTGAGGGAGATTCAATTCTTCCAAGCCTAAACTAGAAAAGCGCATCTGATCTAAACCAGGAATCGCTGGTTGCCAATGCGAGGAATTACTGGTAGTCGTTTCGCTATTTTCCTGTCCACTCGTGCGTGATTGTCGCCATTTTGATGGTAAGAGCAGTTGACAGATAATGTCTTGCTCTAATCCTTTGCCAGCATAAGCAAAACCGTGAAGCATAAAATCACTATGGGTGAGGTCTTCCAGGTTTTCTGGCAAATCAACTAGTGCCATTTCTGTTGCACTAGCACCGATATTGAGGACAAGGGTATTACCTACTAGAGGATGGTCACTAGTTCTTGCAGGACGAGTACCCTGACGACCTCTGATTTTTACGATTTCACCCTCAGCACCGTCAAGTTCCGAAAGCACACAAGCAATCCCTTCTTCCACAAAAAAGACTTGTTGCGGATGCTGTACTAATTTGCTGATGAGTATTGCTTCCCGGATGTTGAGGCGGTATTGTTCCGACCAATTGGATGGGCAAGTGCAAATGACGCCAGTAAGATCATTCATAATACTACTGAAGGTTTCTTGCTCTAGACCAACAGCAGCTGCGGTTAAACCCAAGGTGGTGCTACTGCGATCCGCCATTAACGTCAACAGCAATTTTGAGAGCGATCGCACAACCCAAACTAATGGAATGGTAGAAAATTCGTTTAATTGTAAAACTGGTTCCCAGTTTTGCCGTTGACTTTTGTAGGGTAAGGCAACTTGCAAACAAGGCTTCAACTGCGCCGAGAATAAGTTATGCCCTGAAGCAGTCGACTGAGGTGGTGTAGAACCCATAGCCATATTCTCAGGTACTTTTTCTTCAGCGACAGCCGCTGGTGCTGTCTGCTCATGTGCTTCCTTGCTTTCTGTTTCCCCAGCACTCACCGAAGCAGTTGGCAGATAAACTTCTGCTGGCAAACGAAACGAGCGTTTTGATGAAGTTGCTTCGCTTTGGGTTTGTGCTAACCAGTAGAGAGGATACACCTCAGTTGTGGAGCGATTTAACAAAGCAGCAGAAATTCCGGTTGTACCCAAATCAATTGCTAAATACCAAATCGGTTTACGAGCATCTTGTGAAATGTCTATATTATTTGTTGAATCAGAAATTGAAACAGAAGAACTGTTCAGTTCTTCTGTCGCTACGTTTTTCTCCAGTTCCGCCACCTGTGCTCCTGTTGCACTTGGGTCTTTTTCAGTGTCTACTGGCTGTGGCAAGGGAGACAAGCTTTCTGGTTGTTCTTGATTTTCGCGTTGAGTTAAAGGCTCCAACAGAGCATTTATCTCCCAATCAAAACTCGCTAAATCTTCTTCCAATTGCTGCAATAGCGCTTCTTCCCAAGAAGAATCAACCATTTGTGTAGATTGATTTTCTTCTGGTGAAGCAGGAATATAGTTATCTGAAGATTCATCTAGATCACGATTTTGAATCTCGACTGCTGAAGTTTCAGCAACAGTTGTCTCTGCGGGAGTGACTACGGCTTCTGAAGTGGCGGGTGCTGTGCTTGTTGCTGCAGCAGAGGATGATATTTCAAGCAACTGCTCATGGCTGATATCGGTCAATAAATCAGTCAGTGCTGTCACTGTATCTTCACTTGCTGGACTGAGTAGGCTGGTACTGTCCAAAGCAGGCGGTAACTCGGCAAATGTATTTTCTTGAGGAATGAATAATTGTTCTGTGGTTTCTAAGGGAATATTTTGTGTATTTTTGGCGTCATGACTACTGGGTTCCACAAGATCTGCTTTTGATTGCTCCAACCAGGGATCTGGAATCTTAACAACAGAATTGACTTGTTCTTGGTTTGTTACCGCGTCTGGAGAAGTTTCAGAGAGATTTGACACTGGCGAAGGAGTTGTGACATCCGTAGCTTGTTCTGTTACTACTTGTGGTGCTTCAAAAGTTATCTCATACGGAAACTCTGATTGCGGTTGATGAGTTGCTGTTGGCTCATCAAATAACTCATCTATAACATTTGTGACCTCAACTGTTGCCACATCGTCATTATCCGTTGTCAGGGCAGGTGGGGTTGTCGCTTGCTCGAAAAAATCATCTGTAAAATTTGCGACTTCCAGCGTTGTCAAATCTGTAATATCTATATCATTATCTGTTGTCGTCGCAGGTGAGGTTGTCGTTTCCTCAAATAACTCATCTGTAGTCTCAGTGGAGGCGGACGTAGATAAGCTATCTGTGACCTCATTGACAGCTGATGGAGTTGCTGTTGGCTCATCCAATAACTCATCTGTAACATTGGTGACCTTATCCGTTGCTACATCTGTCACTTCAACACCAAACAAACTCGCGTAAAGTTGGTCTACTTCATCACGAATTAACGGCGAACTAGACTGGTGTATGCTACTAGTATGAGGAGTCTCTCCGGAGCCTTGTGTGTCTTGCCCATGTTGAGAAAGCACCGCATCCAAATCTGATGCATTAGCATTCTCCTCTTGTGCTTCTAAGCTAATTGGTTGGTTATCTTGCGTGAGTTCAGGTAACTCTGAAGCTAGCTGCCTAGATTCTAATAACTGTGGTACTTCATCTTTTACATCCTGAATCGGTTCGTTGATGGAAGTTTGTTGCTGCAACAGAGAAGTCAAATTGCTGATTAAACTTGCCAACAACTGCTCCCCTTGCACTCCTTTGCTGTGCATTCTCGCCAGTGCTTGGGACAAAGACTCGTGATAAGTGTGAACATTGCGCTGTAATGCCTCAAAAACAACATTCACAGTTCCATCAAGGGCGAGTAATTTTTGATCCAACTCCTGAGCAAGCCTTGATAATCGCTCCACTTGATCTGGTGATTCCAGTGCAGGTGAAGTCGAAAAGGTTGCAGATTCTGTATGATCCGCATGACTTGTCAACAAAGGAGCATTATCAATTGTGAAATTTTGCATTTGAGAACTTGCGGCAGTCTCTTGTTGTGTTAAGTTAGACACAATACGACTTCTTAGCACCTGCAAAAATTCTGAAATCATCTGCTCCTGATTCGCTAATTGCTGTGCTAGGGAGTAGTTATGTAGCCGCTTTTGTTCTAATTGCCTGATTTCCTCCACAAGATTTGCTCGCTCTTGCAACAGTGCTTTTATTTCTTCTTGCAACGGTGCTAGCACTGTTGCAAATGGATTGCTTTGTTGTCCCGCTATAACCTGAATATTTTCATCCTGATGGGGTGTATTCTGTTGTGGTAGAGACTGGTGATGACCCTGCTCAACAAATTTTGCCAGTAGAGGAGATTGTTGCGGCTGTAGCTCTTGCGGGGTTTGAGCTTGAGCATGACTTTCTGATAAATTGACTAAGAAGTCGCGAATTCGTTCTAAAACTTGTCTTGTTTCTGATGGCTGATTGGAGAGAAACCTAGACAAGCGCTTGTTGGTGAGTAAGCGGTCAATATCTGCGATCAGTTGTTGAGTTTCTGTTGCGCGGGAAGTCACGTTAATTTACCTTAATCTAGAACTTTAAGTCAGGTGGTTATAGAAATTGTTTTTAACTGTTGCAATTTATGTTAGGCATCAGGGAGGTGTTCAACAATATTATTGTCAATCAACTTTGCTCTAAACCCGTAACGGCTTTCCGTAGGAGTAGACGGTCTTAGCCGCACCGAAAGAGTCAGTCGTCGCTTGCTGAAAACAGCTAAAAATTATAGATTAGCAAAAATCAATTACCATGAGTATTATTTATTTAGTTTGCCTATAATTTTGAGTTTTAAGTATTGATGTTTACAGTACTGCTAGCCTTTAACCATAGAATGGCAAGCCGTACACCGTTTCTTGTAAAACTTTTGCTAAATTTTAAACTATGACGCAATACTTTTTATAAAAAAAACGCTTGGTTCGTTTTATTGTGTAACATAGTCTATTTTTTAGATTCTAGTGGCTGTACTTTGATAGCTTAAGCTTATAGAGGTACTGTTATTTTTTGTGCATATCACAGCTTTTATCAATTAAAGATGTTGTAATGGAAGACAGGTATAGCTTGCAAGCACTTACCAATCCCCTAATGTACTTGGCACCCTTTTTTGGTGGGTTACCAGAAACCGTTGTCGAACAAGCTCTTACTCATCTAGTAACCCGTACTCATCCAGCTAATCAAGTAATTTTGTTGGAGAATGACTGGGGCGGCTCTGTATATTTTATTATAAGTGGCTGGGTAAAAATACGTACTTATAATTTGGAAGGCAAAGAAGTAACGCTGAATATTTTGGGCAAGGGAGAACTGTTTGGTGAAATGGCGGCTCTTGATGAAGTGCCTCGTTCCACTGATGTCATTACGCTGACTTCTACGGCTATTGGCAGTATGCCAGCACAAGATTTTGTCAAGTTACTTCACACAGAGCCAATGGCGGGAGTCCGACTGGCGCAACTGATGGCACGTCGGTTACGGCAAGTCAATCGGCGATTGCGGTTAAGGGAATCTGACAGTCAATCACGGGTAGCAGACACGTTATTGTTTTTAGCAGAGGGACAAGGAAAGAAAGGGGAAGGGGGAACCAAAATTCCCAATTTACCTCACCGGGAATTGAGTAGTTTAAGTGGACTGGCACGGGAAACAGTCACACGAGTATTGACAAGGCTCGAAAAAAAAGGATTGATTAAACGGGATCAAGAAGTGATTTGCATTCCTGATTTATCAGCCTTAGAAAGAATGATAGTTTAACAGAGTCAGGCGGGAATTCCCTTTGAAATTAATGGTCAGGCAAACAAAAGACTCTAACAAAACTTCAATGAAGGTGGAAGTGCCGTTAAGAATAGTCGAAACGGCGTTTTTAGCTAGCACCGCTAGCTTGATTTGGTTTATTAATTATTACTTTCCTTTAGGACCTCTGTTACGGATATTTTTCCCCGTACCAATTGCCCTAGTATACCTTCGTTGGGGCAAACGAGCGGCATGGATGGCAGCAATCACCTCTGGGTTACTGCTTGCGGTGCTGATGGGACCAATCCGCAGTCTACAGTTTGTCATGCCCTTTGCCTTTATGGGCGTACTTTTAGGAGCAACATGGAATCGTCGTGTTCCTTGGATTGTTTCCATCACCTTGGGTACGCTGTTGGGTACCATAGGATTCTTTTTTCGTATATGGTTGATGTCCGTGCTGACAAATGAAGACCTTTGGATTTATGTCATTAACCAGGTGACAGATTTTGTAGAATGGCTATTCCTCAGACTGGGAATTTTGGTGAGTCCCAGTGTGTTTTGGATTCAAGTAGGAGCGATCGCCTTAATTGTCGTCAACAACTTTATATACCTATTCACGGTACATATAGCAGCATGGCTACTGTTAGATCGCCTGGGTAACCCAATTCCTCGCCCTCCACGCTGGGTGCAAGTCATCATGGATTATGAAGGATAGCCAACCCCCTACAGAGGAATTTAAAATTCAAAATGACTTTTTTTATAGCGAAGCGTGTCACGAAAGTGCCATACTTTGAACTTTGACTTTTGAATTTGAGCACAGCGAGGGTCATTTGTCATTATTTGAATAATTCTTAACTAATAACTAATGACTAATGACTAATGACTAATGACTAATGACTAATGACTAATGACTAATGACTAATGACTTTATTCGCATTTATACTCAGATTGAAGAGGCTCAGGAATGGACTACTAAGTATCGCGGTTATTTACCCGTATTTGTCTGTGTTTTAGGATTTACTGAAACTGGTTTGATTCCTGGAATTTCTGCAGCAGGTCGTACTTGTGAGGATAGAAAATATACTGCTTGTGCAGATGCAGAGTTTTTATACTATGGTTCAGAACATAAGCCTAAGCATCCTTTACCACCACTAGCGGCTGGGGCGTCTCCTGTCTTCATTTCCCGCGCTGTGGTTGAGGCGCTCAATATTCCAGTTTATCTATTTAATGCTGGTTTACCTCAGCCCCCTGCTGTCCCAGCCATTAATTTAGATGGCTATCCAGCTAGGTGTTTGAGTCAAGGCGCTGCTATGGAACTAGAAATAGTACACCACTTGTTCAAGCAGGGGCTGGTTTGGGGAGAACGACTGGGTACAGAAATCCAAAACGGTTATTTCATTTTGAGCGAATGCGTTGTAGGAGGAACGACAACCGCCCTAGCAATTTTAACTGGCTTAGGCATACCAGCAGCAGGAAAAATTAACAGCAGTCACCCAGTTTGCAATCACGCGCAAAAGTGGGCGCTGGTGCAGGCTGGGCTGGAGAAGATGAGGAGTGGAAGACAAATCAATTCAAAATCACCGTTCGCGCAAGCGTGCCCTACGGGCAAGATTGGAGTCTCCTCCGGAGACGCTTCACGAACGGAGGAAACCTCCGCTCCAACTTCTCTCAAAATTCAAAATTCAAAATTAGGAGTCTCTCCCTCATCTCTCTCATCTCCCTCATCCTCCTCATCTTCCCTGATTGATCCCCTTGAGTTAGTTGCAGCGGTAGGCGATCCCATGCAAGTCGTAGTTGCTGGAATGGCGATCGCTCTTAGTTGCAGTTGTGGTGTTTTGCTTGCCGGTGGGACGCAAATGCTGGCAGTATATGCTCTGATGAGTGCCATTGCTCAAGCTTACGCCTTATCCTGGCGACCAGAAGAAGTCGTTGTAGGAACAACCCGTTGGGTCGCAGAAGATCCAACAGGGGGCACAATCGAGCTAGCGCAGCTCATTGGTAAGAGTAGCATCGCTTGTGACGGAGTGACTCCGCCGCTACTAGCTACTGAATTGAGTTTTGCGGATTCGCGTTATCCCCAACTCAGAGCCTACGAGCAGGGTTTTGTCAAAGAAGGCGTGGGCGCTGGAGGCGCTTGTATAGCTGCTCATCTCAGCCGAGGTTGGCAGCAACATCAACTTTTGCAAGCAATTGAAGCCCAGTTAGAGAAATATCAACGGTAAAGAAACCCCGAAGCTGAGTTTCTACCGGAGGAGTTCTAAATTCTTTGTTGATTAAGAGTGAATTCTTTTAAGCAGTAATTGCTCTTCCAAAGCAGCAATGCGATTGTATGCTGCTGTTAATTGCGCTGTTAGACGTTGGATTTGAATTTCTGGTGTTAAATTTTTCTCTGGGTCTTGAAGATTAGTGTCTGGATAAATGCCATCCGCTATGACGTCCTTATGTTCAAGCTCTGAATTGAAACTGATTTGCCCTTTTAACTGATAGCGCCTTGTGTCGCGATTCTCCAGTAAGTTATCGTTAGCCTCTTGTGCTTTGATGAAGCAGCCCTCTGATAAAGCTTGAGAAACTTTACTGTCAAGCTGCTCAACCATTTGATTGAGGGCATCTAGTTTATGACCCAAAGTTAGGATCTGCTTTTGTAATGGCTCCATTTAATACCCTCATCTGCTTATTTTTCTCTATGGTATTCAATCTCTTGACAATGTTAACCATACTTATGATTTTTTTAACTTTTAATATATTCTGTTGAAATGCAATACTTGAATCAGAAATGAGAAATATATTTACATATCACGTATAAGTATGACTAAAGGCTCGTATTGAGAAAAGTTAACTTTATGGACTTATTTTGAGAAAACTTGCATCTCGCGTTTTAATAGTGCTGAGTATATGGGAACACAAAATCCTCTGCCTTCGCAAGTTCTAAGTAAATCTTTCCTGACTAAAAAAACTTGGACAATTAGCTATATTGACTAGATTGGCTAAAAATAAATATTTTTTTCAAATTCAAATTATAAATTAAGCCAACAAGAAACCAAAATCTCACCACAACTACAGATGCCTTGAGAACATTTTGCTTTATACAGCAGCAATTCCTGAGTCAGGAGTAAAAAGGGCTTAGAGTCTGGCTTTTAGCTCTCAGTGTTGTACTTCATTTACTTGCAATGTGCTGTAAGAAAGTAGGCTGAAAACCCCTAGCCTTTAAGCTAGGGGACGCCACATGCCTACGGAGGGAGACCCTCCTCATGCAGCTGTGGCTCATGAAAGCCACGACGCAGGTTTTAACCTGCCGTGATGTTTGGCTTCGGGAGACTAGAAATAAACTTTCTGATGAGATCAGACATTGAAACACCTTGCTTGTGTGCCTCTTGCTTAAGCTGATCGAACTCATAATCAGAAACTCTGATTTTTAGCATCTTTTCCCTTGACATACACCCACAATTGTACCTACAATATAAATATAACAAAAAAGCAATCCACCACGGCAACGTGAGTTAGACCGGATGTCATCGGTATAATGTCATCGGTATAAAAGATGGGGACGTACGAAAGCCTAGGGATTGGGGTGATGCACAGAGGATATGAAATGACCTCTTTAAAAACCTAGTCGTCACCTAGCACATGGCGCGTGAACCTAGTTAAAAAAACAACTTAAATAAACAACGTAGCCATGGGAGTGTCAATATTGCTACACTTGGATTTGGTGAAACTGCTACTACTAATGCTTTTCCAAGCTAAAAGTCAAAATCAATGGAGCGACGGTCTTTTTTGCTAGGTACAGGTTCCCTAGCACTTTCACAACTGCTTGGTGGGTGTGCTGACAAGAAACAGGTGACATTAAACGTGCAACTGTTGAAAGGTTCCATCCCCGCTCAGGTGGTTAATCGATTCAGTCAAGGTTTACAGCAAAAAGTGCAGTTAAAGTTTGCCCCTGTAGAACAGTTCCAGGATTTATTTCAAAAATTGCAAACTTGGCAGAAAAAAACGAATACCACCGACAAAAAAGGATTGCGTCGCCTTTTGCCATTTGCTCAATCTCAAAGAGTCACCAAAGCTGACTTAGTGACGTTGGGAGATTATTGGATAGGTTCTGCAATTGAGAAGAAACTCATACAACCACTTGATGTGACCAAGATAGAACGTTGGTCCGCTTTACCCAAGCGATGGCAAGAATTGGTGACGCGCAACAACCAAGGTCTAGTTGATCCTAAAGGAAACGTTTGGGCTGTTCCTTTCCGTTGGGGTAGTACGGTGATGATTTATCGTCGGGACAAGTTTCAAGAATTGGGTTGGACACCGAGAGATTGGAGTGATTTATGGCGAAATGAACTACAAGGGCGCATTTCTCTTTTAAATCAACCACGAGAAGTGATTGGTCTGGTTTTAAAGAAGCTGGGAAAATCTTACAATACAGAAAACTTAGATACAGTTCCAGATTTAGAAAAGGAACTGCGGTTATTAAACCAACAGGTAAAATTCTACGATTCTACTAAATACTTAGAACCTCTGATCATTGGGGATACTTGGTTGGCAGTTGGCTGGTCAAACGATGTTGCATCACTCATTGGGCGCTATCCACAACTTGCCACAGTGATTCCTCAGTCAGGAACTGCACTTTGGGCAGATGTATGGGTAACTCCTGTAGGTCAAGATAGGCAACCTTTATTGTATCAATGGATAGATTTTTGTTTAAGCCCTGACATTGCTAAAAAAATATCTTTACTGACCAAAACGAATTCACCAATTCCTACAAAAATTGCTGCGTCTGATTTTCAAGAATCATTACACAGCTTGTTACTCATTAATTCTGAAATTTTTGATAAAAGTGATTTTTTACTTCCTCTACCCCAACCAGTAGCGACTCAGTACGAATCTTTATTCGCCAAAATGAAGAGGTTATGACACATTTTCGTGCTGTTGAGAGATGAATTCCTAGTTGGGAAAGTGCAAGCTGAAAGAGCAAATTAAGATTACAACAGCCTTTAAGCCTAATTCATGATTGCTAATCTACATCAACAGGGTTGGGAAGTTATTTACCATCGCGCCCATGCTTTACTTGCTGCTCAAATAGCGGGACATTGGCACTCAGAAAAACGCCCGTTGCGTTGGCTGGAGACAATCGCCGCCATTTCCCATCACGACGATTTGGAAAAGGAATGGGAAGGCAATCACCTCACTGAAGCTGGCGCACCGCTAGATTTTACCTTAGCTACGAAAACTGATGTAACCAAGTTGCAGCAACTCACGCAAAATGCGCGATATCGCGGACGATGGGTAGTGATGCTGTTCTATGCATATGAGCTTTCTCAATGAGGGTAAGCGTGGAGAATCACCAGAATTGGATAGCTTTTTAGACGAACAACTCCAGAATCAAGAGCAATGGCGAAAGGAGCTAAACATTACAAAGGATGAAGCAGAGCAAGCTTATGCATTTTTTCAATGGTGCGATCGCCTTTCACTCATCTTCTGTAATCGTGTGTTACCTGCTGGTGAACGTGCGCTAGAAATAGCGACTCTTCCAGACGGCAAACGTTACGATGTGGTACAATCTAGCGATGGAAATGTTACAGTACAACCCTGGCCTTTCCTAGAAGAAAAGTTTACTGTCAATGTGGAAGCTAGCTACCTAGAGCAACTGAAATTTGACAGTAATGATGAACTCACGCAAGCACTTCAGACAGCACCGATAAAAACTTTGGAGTGGACATTTGTGCGATCGCATTTTAACTGAACAGCTTTTCTCGTCTAGAACGCCCTTGTGGTTTGACCAAAGAAGTAGTCAGGAGTAGGGTCCAGAAGTCAGAATGGCGAGTGTGCGAATGGTGGATAACTTGGGGGTACACCCGCCCCACTAATTGCATTCTGACTCGCCCCAATTGCTGAATTCTTCTTTTTGATATGTGCTCTAAATTCCATCAAAACGTCAATGGATAACTAGACACTGGCAAACTTTACTCTCTTCTGGCTCACCTTCCAAGTCGTGTAATTATCAGAAAGAACTCAGGAGTCAGGAGTCAGGAGAAACAAGAATTGGAAGAGATAGTCCACTGACTCCTGTACAACTGACGAATGAGTATACGGGTTTAAAACCCCCTCCTTTTAGGAGGTCTTTAATTGGGAGGAGTAAGAATCTCCTTCCAATTTCTTATTCTGACTCCTGAATTCTTCTTCAATAGTTTTAGTTGTTGGTTGAATTCTACTAACTCATAACTACTCATTTTATGACGACTGGAAGTAACTTGATTCTTTTACAAGAGATAGCAGAATTTCTCGACCAATTGTTTGCTGTTGAGCGCTACAGTCAAGAGGAAAGAGGTGGTGTGTATTTACCTTCAACACGTCCTATTAGACGTTTCGGCTTGGTATTAGAACCGTGTGCGCAGTTACAGGAATGGACAAGCGCTCAAGATATAGATGCACTGTTCTTACATCGTCCTTGGAAACTTGAACCAGGACAACTGTCACCAGATATCGGTGTTATATCTTATCATTTACCATTTGATGAGTGCTTGACATTTTCTTTCAATTCCAGATTGGCACAAGTGTTGGCAATGTCTGGTTTAGAAGTGTTGGGAAAGAAAGATGGTAGAGCAATCGGTATGATTGGAGAGATTCCGACTCAAAACTTTACCCGTTTATGTCATTGTGTCAATCAAGTATTTGGTAGATATGAGCAAGTACGTGCGGGAGAACACCCTGAAGTAACACGAATTGCTGTTGTTGGTGCAATGACTGACTCACTGGTACGTGAAGCAGCAACCCGTGGTGCTAATGTTTATATTACCGGACAGTTACGACAGCCTGCTGAACAAGCATTGCTAGAAACGAAAATTGGTGCGATCACAGTTGGTCATCTTCGTGGTGAAGTATGGGGTTTACGCGCACTCGCTGGAGTATTACGCGAACGGTGGTCTAGTTTAGAGATGGTTATGCTTCACCATTCATGATGAAGTTATTTTTTAGTTTAAATAAAATTCATAAATTTTTTTTAAAATATCTTAAGAAGATAAAAAATAAACTTGCACTTCATAGAGGCAATAAAAAGGTTATAAGTCACGCACTGCGGTAGTCTAGATAAAGTGAATTTATCTCCTGAGTTGATATATTTCTTTATGACATCTGTTGTTTCCAGTTCCACACGCACAATTCGCATTGGTTCTCGCAAAAGCCAACTGGCTCTTATTCAAACTTACTGGGTACAAGAACAACTTCAGAAAAGCTTTCCTGATATCTCTTTTGAAGTCCACACCATGTCTACCCACGGTGACAAAGTCCTGGACGTTGCCTTAGCTAAAATTGGCGATAAGGGATTATTCACCAAAGAACTCGAACTGGGGATGCTTGAGCAGGAGATTGATTTTGCCGTTCACTCTCTCAAAGATTTGCCGACTCGCTTACCAGAAGGGTTAGTCCTCGCAGCGATTACAGAACGGGAAAACCCAGCAGATGCTTTAGTTGTGCATGAAAAACACAAAGATAAGCAAATTGATACACTGCCAGAAGGTGCTGTTATCGGTACGTCTTCCCTACGACGCTTAGCACAGTTACGGTATCATTTCCCTCACCTACAGTTTAAAGATGTGCGGGGAAATTTAAACACCCGTATGTCAAAACTGGACGCAGGTGAGTACGACGCGCTGATTTTAGCAGTTGCAGGTTTACAGCGATTGGGAATGGGCGATCGCATCCACCAAATCTTACCAAAAGAAATTTCTCTCCATGCTGTTGGGCAAGGAGCTTTAGGGATTGAATGTCGAGAGGACGATAGCGAACTGCTATCACTACTCAAAGCTATTGAACATCACCAAACACGCGATCGCTGTCTTGCCGAGCGAGCCTTTTTACGTGACTTAGAGGGCGGTTGTCAAGTCCCCATTGGTGTAAATACAGAAATCAACGGAGATAATTTAACCCTAATGGGTATAGTTGCAAGTGTAGATGGTCAAAAGGTTGTCAAAGATACAGTTGCAGGTAATGCTCAAGATGCTGAACAGCTGGGCAAAGAACTAGCACAGCGCTTGCGTAAGCAAGGAGCACAGGAAATCTTGGATGAAATTTTCGCTCAAATTCAACGGGGTTCTTAAAACAGTGAACAGTGAACAGTGAAGGAGTCACCGAGTCAGGAGTCACCGAGTCAGAAGTCAGAAAACTAAATTCTTTATTTCTTCCTTCCTTCTGAATCAAGAATTGCTGTATTCTGAATTCTTCTTCCAACTGATAACTGATAACTGGTTGAGCTTTTCCGCGACCAGTATATGTGGTTAGATTGTAGGGTGGGCAATGCCCACCAACACTCTCTGTGTGGGGCGTTGCCCAACCAGTGGTGGAATTCTAACCTAGGCAGAATCGAGGGGACACAGATTATCATGCGGATTTTATTTGTTGCAGCAGAAGCAGCTCCCATTGCGAAAGTTGGTGGAATGGGTGATGTTGTCGGAGCACTCCCCAAAATCTTGAGGAAAATGGGGCATGATGTACGGATATTCTTGCCTTACTACGGTTTTCTCCCAGACAAAATGGAAATTCCCAAAGATCCAATTTGGCGAGGATTTGCCATGTTCCAAGATTTTACGGTTTACGAAACCGTTCTGCCTGGTAGTGATGTTCCCTTGTACTTGTTTGGACATCCAGCTTTTTCGCCCCGACGAATTTATTCTGGAGAAGATGAAGACTGGCGATTTACATTATTCGCCAACGGAGCAGCAGAGTTTTGCTGGAATTATTGGAAGCCAGAAATTGTCCATTGTCATGATTGGCATACAGGAATGATTCCTGTGTGGATGCATCAATCTTCTGATATTACCAGTGTTTTTACGATACACAACTTGGCTTATCAAGGTCCGTGGCGCTGGTATTTAGAGAAAATTACTTGGTGTCCTTGGTATATGCAAGGACACAACACAATGGCAGCTGCGGTACAGTTTGCCAACAAAGTGAATACTGTCTCCCCAACTTATGCTGAGCAAATCAAGACAGCTGCTTACGGTGAAACTTTAGAAGGGTTATTGTCTTTTATTAGTGGCAAGTTGTCGGGTATTATCAATGGCATTGATACACAAGTTTATGACCCAGCCACCGATAAGTACATTGCCCAAACCTTCAACGCTGAGACTTTAGACAAACGCAAGGCAAACAAAATTGCTTTGCAAGAAGAAGTGGGGTTAGAAGTCAACTCCAATGCCTTTTTTATTGGTATAGTAACGCGGTTGGTGGAACAAAAAGGCATCGATTTGATATTGAATATTCTGGATCGCTACTTGGCGTATACAGATGCACAGTTTGTCTTGTTGGGGACGGGCGATCGCTACTACGAAAGCCAAATGTGGCAAATGGCATCGCGCTTTCCCGGACGCATGGCAACTTACCTACTTTATAACGATGCCTTGGCTCGTCGCATCTATGCTGGTACCGATGCCTTCCTCATGCCAAGCCGTTTTGAACCCTGTGGTATCAGCCAAATGTTAGCCTTGCGTTATGGTTGTGTGCCAATAGTCCGCCGTACTGGGGGATTAGTTGATACTGTATCCCATCATGACCCCATAAATCATGCAGGTACTGGTTACTGCTTTGACCGTTATGAACCACTGGATCTGTTTACCTGTATGATACGGGCTTGGGAAGGTTTCCGTTACAAAGATTACTGGCAACAGCTACAGCAACGCGGTATGAGTCAAGACTTTAGTTGGTATCAATCTGCTAAGCAATACGTGAAGCTGTACAGATCGATTTATGGGTTACCGGAGGAAGAAGAGCAACTTTTACAGCCGGAGGCGCAAGTTGATGAGCCAGTAGCGAGCAGTAATATCATGTCCGGTTAATTGCTTATAAATCCCGCACAACCCCACCCCGGTTTTGTTTTGCGCCAAAACCGCCCCTCCCCTTACTAACGGGAGGGGATTAAGGGGTGGGGTGCAGATATTGCGGGAATCACAACTAATCAACCGGACATGATATAACCCTGTTTTGTCACTCTGGGGAGATAAAAATCGAGGCTAAATGATGAAACTCAGATTTGGTAAGGGGATTAGCTTTCTCAAACTAATAGAAACTTCCAAACGAAGCTTTATAGGTAAAATCCTATCTGGATAAGGGTTTCAGCTTTTCCTCCGGCGAGAGTGATAAAAGAGGGATAAGTCCTAAATGCACAACTTTCACGTCGTGCAACAAGCGATAGTATCGCTACTTAATGCCATCGGTTACCCTGTTCGCTAAACGAGCATCAATTTGCATAAATTTTCGGCTACTGTAACTATATTTTTTCATTAGCCGTCAAAACTGCCTGGATTTGTAACCCCCAAGCTGGTTATTTCTGTTTCTGGGCAGTTTCCAACCACCTTTTACCCATTTCAATCGGGATACCCAACGGTGGACAAAGGATTTTAATGAATTCAAGTGTATTCATGCCTAGCGATCGCATTAAATATCCTTTACGCTGGCTTTCGCTTTGCATAAGCGGTCTAAGCAGACACAATAATTTTTGGATGATGTCGCTACTTATCGCCATTGCCTAACTATATCGCCAAACTAGTATAAATTTCCGGTGCGTTGTTTCTCAAGTCGTTTAAGAGAGCTACTGCACTCGTCCCTGCATTACGTAAATGCCTTCGCTGCGTACTTGGTTCCAGAAAGATTAAGGGTTTGCCCAAGTCGGGGACATTTTTCAGGGTTACTACTCTAAAATCCAGTTCTTTGTTAGTGTAAAAAGTACTATCCGCTAAAGCCCCAATAATCTTTTCTTTGATATCAGCAGTATTATCCATTCCCCTCCAGTTGTTAATTCCACGGCTAGGACTGACTGGAACATCAAGCGGGTAATTCTGAAATAGCTCTACTATAAAATCTTTATCCTCATCCCGAGTAAAGGGCTGCTGACACTCCTGATGTTGTTGATTTAAGACTGTAACAGCAAATAACTCAAGACATCCTGAACCATTTTTCTTACAAGCTCTAACTGATGAAAAAAGTTACTATCGCTCAAATCTGTATGTATAGCTTGATAGGGTTAACGTCTTTAACTGCTGTGATAGGTATAAACATGAGGGTTTTGACTCAAACAGCAAAAAGCTCCAATACTCCACAAAAATCTCTTCCTTCTGATTTGATTTGGCCTGCTCAGGGAATTATTTCTCAGGGTTTTCGCAAATATCAACATGAAGGAATTGATATCGCAGGAGCAACTGGTACTCCTATTGTTGCTGCCGCATCTGGTACAGTAGCCAAAGCAGGCTGGAACGAATGGGGATTAGGAAATGTCGTAGTGATTGAACATCCCGATGGGAGTGTTACAGTATACGGTCACAATAGCCGCCTTTTGGTGAAACAGGGTCAACAGGTCACTCAAGGACAAGTCATTGCTGAAATGGGATCGACAGGCAATAGTACAGCACCTCACCTGCACTTTGAAGTTCGTAAGAATCATCGTTTTGCTGTTGACCCGTTGACTACATTACCATCTTTGGTTGCAGGAAAAATTCCACAACCGCAGATGACAAATTATGCTTCTTTGGCTTCCCAGACAAATCATGATATCAGCCAAGTCTCTCCAGCACAGAGATCACAGCAAGTTTCACCTTCGCAACCAATTCCAGTGGCTGTTGGATCTCAGATGGCTGATACTAAATGCAGTGGCACTACAGTGATTGAAGGCGAAACAACAAATGTTTTTGTGAAAGTCTGTCAGGAAAATGGTCAGTTGTTTTATATCGGGCAATTAAAGCAAGACCCAAACCAACCTGTACGTCTTCCTGCTTGGAGTGTTGGTAGTTCTCGGTATCGGGCAGATAATGGTAGTTTTTCCTATGTTGTTAGCCCTGATGGAGTAGAAGTTTGGCGAAATGGTCAGCAGGTACGTTCTGATAGTTTTTCCATTTCAAAGCAGTTTACTCGATAAGGTTGAATCATCTGCTCTTGCAAATACTTACGCGACGCTTTGCGCCATCTTCTCTGGCGTTGTGCTTCACCTCATCGCATAGTCTTTTCAAGAGCAATTGGGCAAAACCCAGTGTTGCAAGTGGCAATCGTATCTTCCGGATTTTTTTACAAAAATTATGTTTTCTTAATTATGTTCTAGGTAAAAAGCCTTTACTATAAAGCGTAATTTAAGTTACATTAGACGAAAATCACTGCAAAATGAAGTAAAACTCTGCATTTGTGAATTTTTCAGTATTAAGGAGCTTAATGTGGAATATCTTGCTTATTCTCTCATGGATAGTGCCTACGCAGAGGCAATTCAAGATACAGAATTTAGCCTTCCAGAATTAAAACTGAAATTTAACTGGAACAGAAATTTCAAATCTGCATGGTTAACTTTCGCTAGCATCGGTGTGTTGTTAGCAATTTTAGCTCAAGCTCAAACAGCTTCAGCAACGTACTACGGTCCAGGAAGAGACTATTATGTTAGGACAAATGGCGGTGATCTCGTAGTCCGCAAAGGTCCTGGCGCAAATTATGCTCCTGTTGCATATTACCGCAATGGCTCACGACTTCCACGAGTCGTAGCATATGCAAATGGATTTGCTAAGCTATCCAATGGTTATTACGTTGGTGCTAATTGGATTAGCAATAAACCTGGCAAAGGATACACTCCTGGTCCTGGTGTTGGTGGTCCTTACACTTTGAGTGTAGGCTCTCAGAGTTCTGCTGTTGCAAGACTGCAAAGAAGTCTGGGAATCGCATCTACTGGATACTACGGTTCAGCGACGGCAAATGCAGTCCGGAACTACCAAGCAAGAAATGGTTTACTTGTGGATGGAATCGCTGGACCACAAACGCTATCTGCTTTGGGAGTGTATTAATAAGAAACTGGTTTTCCGATCACAAGAATTGGTATTCAACCAAGGTGTTAGCAAAACCACATCTTTCCTGATAAATGCTCCCCTGTCTGTTCGGGGCAAAAAGCGGACAGGGATTTTTATTTTTGCAAAATTCACTTAAATTTCTGATTTTGCTCTAGCCCCTGTCACAATTTTATATACAGCAGAATAAAGGCGTCAGTCGTCAGGAGTCAGAAGTAAAACAGTCTTATATCTGGCTTTGAGGTCTAGGTTCTGTACCTCACTTAGTTGCAAACTGCTGTAAAACAGCAAAGCTCCACTTAGACGAAAAGATCTAGGGAAGAGCAAAGGAAAATTTTTGTACTAATCAAACAACTTTCGGTACAAAGGAGAATATTGTGGAATATCTTGCTTATTCTCTCATGGATAGTGCATATGCAAAGGTAACTGCAGATACCGAATTCTGTCTTCCTGAGTTTAAATTCACATTTAATTGGCAAAAATATTTCAAATCTACATGGTTGACTTTTGCTAGCATCAGTACTTTGTTGGCAATTCTAGCTCAAGCCGGGGTCGCGTCGGCGGCATACTATGGTCCGGGTAGGTACATTGTTAGAACTAATGGCAGCTGTCTTAATGTCCGTACAGGTCCTAGCACCTGCGATCGCTCTGTGAGATGTTACTCCAATGGCTCACGATTGCCACGAGTCGTAGGATATAGGAATGGATTTGCTCGGACGTCTACAGGTTATTACGTTTCTGCGAATTGGATCAACACGAACGCCAGCAGGGGATATACTCCTCGCCGCATTCCGAGAGGAGATACTTTTAACAATGGCATTGGCGGTAGCATCACTCTTAGAAGAGGTTACCGAAGTGATGCTGTAAGACAACTTCAAAGAGCTTTGGGTAATGTCCCAGTTACTGGATACTATGGTTCGGTAACTGAAACAGCAGTCAGAAACTTCCAGGTAAGAAATGGCTTGCGTGCAGATGGTGTGGCTGGGGCGGAAACTCTCAGTTATTTGGGGTTGGGGAATATTGGCGGATCATCTGTAGATAATAATCGCTACCCTAATGATAGGTTTAATGATGGATTTTATGATCGCGTCACTTTAAGAAGAGGCTCCCGAGGTGAAAGGGTGGCAGAACTTCAGAGAGCTTTAGGTAATGTCTCTGTCAGCGGATATTATGATCCCTCAACTGAAAGAGCAGTCAGAAACTTTCAAGCAAGTGTTGGCTTACCTGTTAATGGAGTCGCTGGGGCGGAAACTCTCAGTTATCTGGGGTTGGGGAATATTGGCGGATCATCTGTAGATAATAATCGCTACCCTAATGATAGGTTTAATGATGGATTTTATGATCGCGTCACTTTAAGAAGAGGCTCCCGAAGTCAAAGGGTGGCAGAACTTCAGAGAGCTTTAGGTAATGTCTCTGTCAGCGGATATTATGATCCCTCAACTGAAAGAGCAGTCAGAAATTTCCAAGCAAGTATTGGCTTGCGTGCAGATGGAGTCGCCGGGGCGGAAACGCTCAGCGCTCTGGGGTTGGGGAATCCTAGTACCCAACCATATAATACAGATTATCTCAGGAATTCTGGATATTCTGGATATTCCGGTATTAGTGTTGGCGGTCCTTAAGGGGCTTCCAAATAAAAAAATATCCAAGATGACTTGTGTGTACACGGTAGGGAACTCCAAGCGTAGCTTTACGGAGGCTAGGGGTTCTCCAAGTAATTTTGCACAATTTGCAAAATTCGTTTGGCTGCATAACCATCCCCAAAGGGATTAATTGCATTTGCCATTGCTTCATAAGCAGTTGAGTCAGATAGCAATTGAGCTGCAGTCGCAAAAATTTTCTCTGATTTCGTTCCCACTAGTTTAGCTGTACCCGCAGTCACTGCTTCAGGTCTTTCTGTCGTTTCTCTCAAAACCAGAACTGGCTTTCCAAGGCTAGGTGCTTCTTCTTGTAAGCCACCAGAGTCAGTGAGTAAAAGGTGCGATCGCATAATCGCTCCTACTAATTCACCATAATCTAAAGGTTCTGTTAAAAAAACGCGGGGATGATTTCCTAATAGTGCTTGCAACGGTTCTCGCACTATTGGATTACGGTGCAATGGCAGTAGTAAAGCTGTATCAGGGAACTTATCTAGTAACCATAAAAATCCTTGAGCAATATCATGCAGTGGTTCTCCCCAATTTTCACGGCGGTGAACTGTTGCTAGCAGGACATGATATTTTTCCCATTCTAATCCAGGTATATGACAGGCAGGCACATTTGCAGCCACAGTCAACAGGGCATCAATCACTGTATTCCCTGTTAGGTGAATTTCACCCAAAACTCCGGAATGCTCCAAATTTTTCACTGCTAAAGATGTTGGGGCAAAGTGCAATTGAGTCAGTTGAGAAATCAGCCGCCGATTAGCTTCTTCCGGATAAGGATTAAATAAGTCATCTGTTCTTAACCCAGCTTCTACATGTCCTACAGGAATTTTTTGGTAGAATGCAGCCAAAGTCGCAGCAAAAGCCGTTGTCGTATCTCCCTGCACTATCACTAAATCTGGCTTACTCTGTTGGAATAATCCTTCCAAACCTCGTAAACTACGACAAGTAATGTCACTAAGAGATTGCTTTGGTTGCATAATCTCCAAGTCATAAGTAGCTCTGAGGTTGAACAACTCCATCACTTGCTCAACCATCTCACGATGCTGTCCTGTCAAAATCACAGATGTGTTAAAACTTGAGGAGTTTTGGAAAACCTGAATGACTGGAGCTAATTTGATTGCTTCCGGACGAGTACCCAATATAATGTAAATTTGCTTTTTAGTCATTAGTCACTAGTCAATAGTCACTAGTCAATAGTCACTAGTCAATAGTCATTAGTCAATAGCGATCATCCGGAAATAACAAAGGACAAAAAAGCATGAAAAAACCCGGCTTAACCGGGCAGATGTACTGTTTGTCGAATTGAGCAGTGATGGTTACGGTTTAATTTCACAAGTTAATGGGCAAGAGGCATAAATAGCAGTTGTTTGCATATTGTCTTCTTCTCCATGCAACCAACTCAACCATTGGACTTCGCTGGGGTGAACTCCCTTAAGAGTTAGAACTCCAGCAGCCATCACAACCGCCATTACATTAAACATGATTAAACCACCTGCAACAAGCAAAACTGCACTGACAGGCATCACCGATTGTAAAACAACTGACAACAGACATCCGACCGTAGCCATTAAAACAACTAAAGGAAAACCGACAACCAGCAAGCATACTGCCAATGTAAAAGTCCATATCAGGAAACTTTTAATCACTAACAAAGAGTACGTCTTGCCTAAATGAGATGTTTGAGACAAAGCCATAACTTTTTCCTCAAATACAAAAACAATAGAACAAAAATTCAGATTCGATTCAAAGATGTCTAGCTCATTAACGAGCGGGATCAATTAGAAATTTAGTATATAAAAACCAATTGAGAAAATGAGCATTTATTTAATAAACTTTACAGTTAATCTTTTGCAACTAATTTATGTTTTGTAATTACATAAAAAACAAGTCTGGACCTTAATTATGATAGAAAACTTGTTCTTGACATCTGCCTTTAGGCATATAAACTCAGAAGCGATGCCTCTAAAGGTTTATTTCAATAGGTTTGTTTCTGGTGTACTTAATATTTCTTATTAAAATCAATTAGGTTTTTCATAATTCACAAATGGTTTTGAACAAATTATATATTGGTGGGTTTATGGTTGCCAAATAAACAGTGACGTTAGTTGTATGGGAGTTTCGCCCATGCACATCATTACCATTGAGACCTCAATTGAATTTGTTCACAAAAGTCAAAAGTCCCTTCTAGAAATGGCACAACTTCTCTGTGGTAGAGTATAAGTATTAAGAATTATAAATTGTAAAAATTAACAATTTTGAATCTTGCTAAAGAAGATATAAGAATTGTTAATTTTGAATTTTAAATTCCCCCGAAGGGATGATATCATGTCCGGTTAATTGCTTATAAATCCCGCACAACCCCACCCCGGTTTTGTCTTGCGCCAAAACCGCCCCTCCCCTTACTAACGGGAGGGGTGCAGATATTGCGGGAATCACAACTAATCAACCGGACATGATATGACACGCCCTTGACACTCGACAAACCACTTCTACCTCAACTGTTTAAAGGCATTGCGCTCTTTACGCCAGGAGGAGATTTAATTTATTGTATCGATCCTAGTAAACAAGGTCGATGGCATTTGCATTTGTGCGCTATGTTACAGGAAATCTTAGATTTACCAGAACCGCCTCACTTTCTGGTACCTTGCTACACGGCGACAATAGACCATTGGTTGGATCCACGCACTCAACAGATACAGACTTTCGCCGAAGCTTATCCAGCAGTTATGCGACATCAAGCTGTCCTTAACGCTATTTTTGGGACAGGGGAGCTAACATGGCAATCTGCTCCTTGGCAGGAAGGGTTGTGCGATCGCCTAGTATTAACAACATACCACTCTACATTTCCCCAGCTTTGGGAAGACCACGACTTAATTATGCGTCTCGACCTTTGGGAGCCAACTTCTTCGTACTATCAACCAGCAGCATCCGCACAAAAACCTCAACCAAAAACAAAAGGTTATGTTCTCCGCCTATTTGTTGCCGGACATAATGCTACTACTGAACGCATTTTAGAGAATTTACATGAACTGTTAGAAACAAATCTTGGTAACCCTTACACTCTTAAAGTGATTGATGTTTTAGCAAATCCAGAACAAGCAGAATCCAATCAAGTTTCTGCGACTCCCACCCTCGTCAAAGTTTGGCCTCATCCCATTCGACGCATTGTTGGGGATTTGGATAATGTAGAGAAAATTTTACAGATGTTAGCTGGTCAGGAAAACTCTTAAATTTTTGATGGCGTCTCGCCTATAAATAAACTTAGGCGTGTTTTGTCGCAAGCGCGAAGATAGCGCTTACGACGAACTCCTTAAACCAAAATTGATAGACCACTACGTAGTGTTAACAAACTACTTCCTCTCTGGATGCGCCTTTTCCTCAGCGGTTGGAGTTCCTATGCGGTTAATCATTGCGATGAGTTGATACAACCGCCCTAAATCTCTTTGATTAAAGTACAAAACTAGACGAGGTAGCTCAAAGGCTTCATCTTGAGCTTCTTGCGGTAAAGCCTGACTTTTTTCAATCCGTCCTGTCACAAGAATGTCGCTGAAATCAGCGTTGAGTTGTTCTACTTCAGCATTTGATAACTCTGACTTTAGACGAATGACTAGGCGATCGCCCACGTAGCGGCTGGAGTGATAAACTTGATAAAAGCTGGTAATTGCTTTGCAAGCGACATCCAAGTTATCTGTCACTGTGTAAAGGCTAGGGTCATCAGGACTAACCAGACCTTTTTGCACCAGTTGCTTGTCAATATATTTGCTCCAAGACCGCCAATAATCACCTCCAGGGTGGTCAATTAAAACTAGAGGTACTGGACCAAACTTACCTGTCTGGCTTAAGGTCATGCACTCAAAAGCTTCGTCTTGGGTGCCAAAACCACCTGGAAACAAAGCTATAGCATCACTCTCTTTGAGGAGAAACAGCTTCCGGGTGAAAAAATACTTGAAGTGAATGAGCTTAGGATCTCCCTCAATAATCGGGTTTGCTTGTTGCTCAAAGGGAAGCTGAATATTTAAGCCAAAAGAATTTTCTCGTCCAGCACCTTCGTTACCTGCTTGCATAATTCCGCCTCCGCCACCTGTCATGACCATAAATCCTAATCGACAAACATAGCGAGCAAATTCATACGCCATGCGATATTCTGGTGTTTCTGGCGATAGCCGAGCCGAACCAAAAATAGTGACTTTGCGAACATGTCGGTAAGCATAAAAGAGCTGGAAACCACGCTCCATATCTGTTAAAGCAGACGACAATATCTTCCAATCAAGGCGCTCAATTTCTTCACTCTTCTGAGCCAGACGTACTATAGTCGCTAGTGCTTGGATAATATACTGCCGATGCTTTGACGTCGGTAAGTGTTCAAATAATTTAGCAATATCCGCCTGAAGAGACTCTAATGTGTCAAACGACGCTTCGGAGGTCATGAGAACTGCTGCCAGAATGGCATTACATTTTATCTAAATTAGTGTGGAATTTATAAACTGCTATATGGAGTCCAAAGTTTTTTGACTATTGACCCTCGCGCTCGTCCTTGTCCTTGTCCTTTGGAACACGCACTCGCGTTCGCTCAAATTCTAAAATTATAATTCAAGTCTCTGGATTTATTCTGTAGGAACTAATTATTTTGTGCCTCCTCTTGGAGGAAGCTCACGAATTGCGCGCAGCGTCGTACCCGTAAGTCCTACGGAGGCTTGCGCCAACACTCAGGACATAGGGCATACTTTGAAGAATTTTGAATTGAGCAAAAGGGCGACTCTCAAGAAACACAGGGAACAGGGAACGCTTAACAGGGTCAGTAGACCGAAAACTTTTGTCAGTCAACGCAAGAATGAGGGTTTGGGGCGATGTTTTGGGCACAGGGTCGAGCGATCGCTTACCTTAGCAGGAGAACTCATCTACAACCCTATTGCTCAAAAC
>JAHHHH010000037.1 GCA_019359415.1 Iphinoe sp. HA4291-MV1
AGGCAAAGCTGCACTATTGAAACCTCGGTTTTAACTGTCAGGACACTTTAAATGTACCTGCTAATAGGTCGCCTATTGACTGTTTCTTTCATTCGTAGCGGGTGGTGTGCCGCCAGTGCGCCTGCTCCTAAGAGAGACGCACTCGCGTTGGCGCAGCCTGTTAAATACTTAAGCAAGTGGACCGACTAGAAAAAATCGAGCCAGCCTTTATTCAACTAGTGCAAGAAGGCAGCTATGCTGGAGGCAGAAGGAAACAAAGGTTGTACAGTAAGCTTTTTAACCTTTTTTAACTGGATAGTTATTTCCGCCACGCTGCACTAGTTTTTTCCCAAAATCTATTGTAGAGGTCGTCCCCGCTGGAAGGGCACAGGACTTGCCCTAGCTCGGTTTTTTTGGTGTTGATGTGCTTAGTTTATCACTTCCACTAGTGATTATTACAAATAACTGACATCTTTAATCTAATTTTTTACGAAAAAACCTCGTCCTTGTACTGAATTAAAGTTTTGAAAATTACTATTTTCAAATAAAAATGCTGGAACCTTAGTAAAGTCCAGCTTTTAGCCATGACATAAACAAAAATAATTGTTGAAAAACAATTTAAAGAATTCAAGTAGTTTTGTTTTCTTCCTGGTATACCAGCGATTAGTCTGAAGAAATAAGGGCAGATTTTTTCTGTATCTAGTTGAACCGCACTAGTTTTCTATATTCAATACTCAATCCCCAATTCCTTCAAAAAAGACTAAGCCAAGACGGCTGGATGTCAAAAGTTGCTTAAAAGCTAACCAAAGAAATGGTGGAATAGTCTTGGTATAGCGTCCCCAGAGGCGACGCGGTTCTTGTATCCACCGATAGAGCCATTCCAAACCTAAATCCCGCACCACACGCGGTGCTCTTTTATGGATTCCTGCATACACTGAGAAAACACCACCCAACCCAATCATCACTGCCTGAATTTTATCCTTGTGCTGAGCCATCCAATTTTCTTGTTTTGGACACCCTAAACAGACAAATACTAAACCCGCACCACTGGAATTGATTCTTTCTATCAGTGCTTTATCTTCGGCTGATGTCATCGCACAAAAAGGCAAGGGTTCCATCGCTGCAATCTTCAGGTTAGGAAATTCCTGATTTAACCTTTGTCTCATGCGAGAAAGAATCTCTGTTTGAGAACCCACAAAAAAAACACTGACATTCAATTGTTGAGCCAGTGCACAAGATGCTAGTAAAATATCCATTCCTGGTACGCGCTCTTGATATCTTGCCCCTAAAAGCTTCATCATCCATACCAGAGGCATACCATCAGGAGTGACTAGGTCTGCATTCTTTAGTACAGTACCAAAGTCTGGATTCCAATAAGCCTCCATCAGCATATGTACGTTTGCAACACACACAGTTTTACTATCCCGTGCGATCGCCCATCGTAATATTGTTCGTATCTGTTCATCAAAGCCTAAGGCAGTAATCGGAAAATCTAGCACTCTTTGAGTCGGTAGAAAAGCTCTTCCTACCATAAGTCACTCCTTGTGTCTCAACAAATAACAAAATATCTTCCTGACCATTGCAAATATTGAAACGTGTTAGCCTATCTCACTTGACTCACTCGTTTCAACTCTTGATTTCTGGTCGAAAGTTAACACATGGAGATGCACTCGCTTTTAAAGTTAATCGCCGATTTCCCTGGTATTAATTTATTCACACATTAGCCTGTATAGAATCTACTCTAAAATCCTGCTTTATCAGGCATTCTCTGTTAATCTTTACATGAAATTCATATTTTCTTTTTCTTTCGTTTATTTTTTCTTAAAAAAGAATTTTTAAAAAAAGAATTCTCTAAGGAAATAGGGAACAGAAGATAGGATCAGAAAAACCTGTCATCTGTACCCTGTAACCAGTACTCTATAATCTGCACCCTGTATGTAACTTGTGCCTTATGACTGACTGCTGTTGCCATCCAGCGCAGATTTATGTAGTTGAAAATCGTTCACCCAAATTGCTTGTTGAGGCACAGGAATGGAAATTCCGGCTTGGTCGAAGGCGATTTTTAGGCGGCGACGATACTCTCGTGCTACATCCCATTGCTTAAGAGGCTGTGTCTTGATCCACACGCGAATGATCAAACCTCTCTCACCAAAATTCTCTATTCCCAAAACTTGAGGAGTTTCCAAAATTGGATTCTGCCATTTTGGGTCTTGGTCCATATCTAAAGCGACAGTTTCAATCAATTTCATTGCGTGGTCAATATCGGTGTGATAAGCAACTGGGATAGTTAAATCAGCGCGTGACCAACGACTAGAAAGATTGGCAACAATTTTGATTTCGCTATTGGGAATTGTGATCAGTCGTCCTTCTGCATCCCGCAGCTGAGTCATCCTTAGGTTTAGATTTTCTACCAAACCTCCCACATCTCCCACAGCAATAACATCACCCAAGGCGTACTGGTCTTCCACGATAATGAGAAAGCCATTAATCGCGTCTTTAATTAGGTTTTGGGAGGCAAGAGACAAGGCAACACCGATTAAACCGGCACCAGCTAGCACGGGTGCAAGTTCTATACTCAATGTTGCTAGAAATAGTAGGATACCAACTCCCGCCCAGACAATGGTAACAATACCTTTGCTAACACCAGAAATGGTAGAAACTCGCAACTGTAGACGTTCAGAAGTTTCAGGAGTTAGTAAAGTACTGCTGTTAATAAAAGCAGTGGTAAAGCGGTCAATGAGAGCATAGCTAAGACGTACTGCCACATAAGTTCCCAGAACCACAACACCAAGGGTCAAAGGAATTCGCGCCGCTGAGATAATGACGACCTGAAGAAATCGCGTGTAGGGAAATAAACCCAGTATGAAGCAAGTTCCACCTCCCCAAATCGTTGCTTGTGCAAGTTGAGAAAGTCGTCGCTTGACTTCTTGAAAATGTTGATGTTGCTGTTGAGTTAGCTGTGTCGTAATAGGTCTAGCTTCTGCTGAGCTTGGAGGTGGCGGCTGTAACGGGTATCTTTTTGAGCGGCGTTGCCAGTTATAAACCCCCCAACTCAATGCAATCATTCCCAGACCAGTTGCACCAGCAATTGCACCCTGGCGGATTAAATACTGGGGCTGTCGCTCTTGTCTTGCCTCCTTTAATTCGTCTGCTAGGCTTTGAGCGATGAGATTTGCTGCGTCTGAGGGACTTGCTTGTCGCAGGTTTGCATCATCAGAAGTAACGGTCATTAGATATAGACCGTTGATGCTAATGGTTGGTGAAGAACCTGAATCATTAACCTTTATCTCAAGCTTGGCATTACGGTCTTGAAAGTAATCTTGGCTAATTTCAGTCAAATTTCGTTCAATTGGTTGTAAACGCTCGGAAATGTTCTCCTTTCGACCTGCAATCTGAAACAAACGGCGACCATCTAAATAAACCCAGCGAGGAACAACTCTATTATCTGATTCACTACTCCGATTGGTGGGAAGTTGCACCGAAAAGGGAATCTGCGCTGTAACTGGAGGCATCGCTCCTATTGTTATCACTGTAGAAGAAAGAGCTACTGCCAAAAATTGAAAGCGCACTTTCACACCTCCTTGAGCAAAATGTCCTTGAGCAAAATGTACAGTTGAGTACTCTTGGAGTTATGCTCCAAAATCAACTCTTGGAGCATAGCTCCAAAATCAATCTGAGTAATTGTACTTTTTATATGTCAATTTTTAACAAATCTTTAAGCTATTGCCATCTTCAATTTTTGTGATGTTTATCTATCTTTAGGTGGATGACAAAGTGATAATCACAAAAATGAGTAAAATGTAGCAAATGATTCCCTTTACTTTACACCCTGCACGTCGCTTTGCTCCAATTCAAAATTAAAAATTATCAATTCAAAAAAATAGTTTTGAATTTTGAATTTTGAATTCCCCAAAGGGGTGACATTTCCCCATTTTGCCAGTTGTGGAATAATCTAGTAGAGTGCATGAAGATTTACTCTAATTGAGGAACTATTTAATGACCGCAACTTCTCCCCGATTAAAGCACGAGGTTAAAGACCTCGCCCTAGCTCCCTTGGGAAGACAGCGCATTGAATGGGCTGGACGTGAAATGCCAGTTTTGCGGCAAATTCGCGATCGCTTTGCCCAAGAAAAACCTTTTACAGGTATTCGCCTTGTGGCTTGCTGCCATGTCACAACAGAAACAGCACACCTGGCAATTGCACTGAAAGCTGGTGGTGCAGATTCCCTGCTCATTGCGAGCAATCCTCTATCAACTCAAGATGACGTAGCTGCTTGTCTTGTTGCCGATCATGAAATTCCTGTCTTTGCCATCAAAGGTGAAGATAACGAAACATACAGCCGCCACGTACAAATTGCTTTAGACCATCGCCCCAACATCATCATTGATGACGGTTGTGATGTCGTCGCTACGCTGGTACAGCAACGCCAGCACCAACTGACTGATATCATTGGTACCACAGAAGAAACGACAACAGGAATTGTGCGGTTACGCGCCATGTTCAGAGATGGCGTTCTCACCTTCCCGGCAGTCAACGTCAACGACGCTGACACCAAACACTTTTTTGATAACCGCTACGGTACCGGACAATCAACCCTAGACGGCATTATCCGCGCTACAAACGTTCTGCTTGCTGGTAAAACCATTGTCGTTGTTGGTTACGGCTGGTGCGGTAAAGGAGCCGCCTTACGGGCGCGAGGACTCGGAGCTAACATAATTGTCACCGAAATTGACCCCATCAAAGCAATTGAAGCAGTGATGGATGGTTTCCGCGTCCTGCCAATAGCACAAGCTGCACCTCTAGGTGATTTGTTTGTCACTGTGACTGGTAACAAGCACGTCATTCGTGGTGAGCATTTCGATGTCATGAAAGACGGCGCGATTGTCTGTAACTCCGGTCACTTTGACATTGAAATTGACCTTGTCGCTTTGGGTGCTAAAGCCAAGGAAATCAAGACAGTACGCCCCTTTACCCAAGAATATCGCCTGCAAAATGGCAAATCTGTCGTCGTTCTGGGTGAAGGACGCTTGATTAACCTTGCTGCAGCAGAAGGACATCCCAGTGCAGTGATGGATATGAGCTTTGCCAACCAAGCCTTGGGTTGCGAATACCTCGTGAAGAATAAAGGTAAACTGGAACCCGGTTTGCACTCAATTCCAACTGAAGTCGATCAAGAAATTGCACGGCTGAAGTTGCAGGCGATGGGAATTCAGATTGATACCCTCACGGAAGCTCAAATTGAGTACATGAATTCTTGGACTTCTGGAACTTAAGTGTAGCCTAGAATTTTGAGCGATCGCCTTTGGCGGGCACTCCGTGCCATCGCTCTTCTAGTACTTGGGTGGAATAGGCAATTGACCTATCCCGCTTTTTTTGCAAGAAGTGCGATCACATCTATAACGGTTCTCGCGCTTAATGCAATACAAATAATAATTCTCAATTGTATACACTATAAGGTAGGGGCACAGCATGCTGTGCCCTACAAACGACACGGCAATTGCTTGTGGCGATCGCTTTATTGTGGACTACTCATATTTCAAGCAGCACAACAAATAGGGGCAGGTTTGAAACCTGCCCCCATGTCTTCTGATATTCTCCTTCCAACAGATGCTGCTACAAGCCTTAAGCTATGAACCAAATTCACCATATCTTCTAAAGACAGCGCTTGACGTGCGTCAGAAACAGATTTTTCTGGTTCTGGGTGACACTCAATTATCAACCCATCTGCCCCACAAGCCACAGCCGCTTTGGCGACAGGTGCCACGAGTTCTCGTTTACCGACTGCATGAGATGGGTCTACAATCACAGGTAAGTGAGTTATCTGCTTGAGAACTGCCACTGCTCCCAAATCTAGTACGTTGCGGGTGTAATTATCGAAGCTGCGGATACCTCGTTCGCATAGCACGACATCAGGATTTCCGTGACTTAAGATGTATTCAGCTGCCATAACGAATTCTTCAATTGTCGCTGCTAAGCCACGTTTGAGAAGTATCGGCTTACCCGCTTGTCCTAATGCTTTAAGTAAGTCAAAGTTTTGCATATTGCGGCTACCCACCTGAAGCATATCAACATGGGCAGCGATCGCTTCTATTTGAGAAATTGACATGACTTCGGTGACGACTGGGATATTGTGATGCGATTGCACTTGAGCCAAAATTTCCAGTCCTTCTTCTCCCATTCCCTGAAAAGCGTAGGGAGAAGTGCGAGGTTTATAGACACCGCCACGTAACGCCTGTATGGGTGCAGCAGATAGCTTTTGGGCTATTGTTTCCATTTGTTCTGCGCTTTCCACAGCACAAGGTCCACCGATAATTACCAGCTCTGTACCACCAAAGGCAACTTTCTTTGAAAGATTAACGATTGTTTGATGGTGAGGATGAGATTTTGCAGCTAGTTTAGCATTGTTCATGGTTGGATTCTCCGAAAAAACAAGTCAAAAATAAGAATGAGAGGTTGACACTAAAAAAGCCCGGAACCTTTGCTGTTCCGGGCTTGAAAGATTCATCGACATGACGCTATCTACCCAGAACTTGTTCGGGACCAAAAATAAAAGCCATAAAACCAGCTACTGAAATAGGTCATCACGATGAAATTTCACTCCTTAAAAAACAAAAACCGCAGAGTATGCTCTGCGGTTCACCGGGCAGTTTCCATGATAGAAACTCGATTCACTCCCGGTGAACCACCCTAAACCAAAAATAAAAATAGGAATTATTGCAAATCATTTGTCAGGCGTTTTGTTGAATAACTTAATTTACACTCATGTTTTATGACGCTAGCATAGAAAACGAGTCGCGTCAAGACCATCACAATTAAAAAAAAGCGCTAAACTTAGTACAATTCTAGAAAACAAGGCATATTGCTAGCTAGCTATAAACATCTTTATTTCATGGCTGATGGAGAAATAATGAATATATGAATCCTGAATGAGGAATTGGATTATTTTGACCTCACCATTGACTTAATTAACACTTAAAGATAACTGAGTATTAAGCTGTAACACATTCAATTTGCATACAGCTAGGAACTAGACCAATTGCTAGCATTGATTTTTTTCCGGAGTAACTTTGAATTTTGAATTGCTTATTATGCCCAGTTCCAAAATCTTAACCACATCTTTTGATTATCAAGGAGTTTATCCCTGCCCAGTCTGTCGTGTTGGTAAAATTAGTCATATGCCATTAATGGAGGCTATGTCTTGTGACTTCTGTCAACAAATTTTTACTGTCAACGTAGAACAACAGCAAATTAAAATGCCATCCAGACAACCGCCTCTAATTTGGCGTTGGAATGGCTTTCATTGGACAGAAGCCCAAATAGAAGGTGTAGAATTCGGATGGGGCTATGTGATAGCAGCAGTTGCTTTTGTACTCCTACCAACTACTTTAATTGGGATAGTCGCTTATAATTTCCCACCCAATCCAGAAACTCCCCTGTCTTGGATACCGTATATTTGGACAGCTTTAACCTTCTTGTCACATCTAGCAATTATTATTTGGCTTTTGATTGAAGTTTATCAAATTCCAGTTAGTGCATATTGGCGAGCGATACAACAGCGTTGCCTTGGTCGCTGATACTTAGAAGTAAGCTGGAGGAAAGAATGATTTGAATAGCTTATAGTGTATAAGTTAACAACAGATGTTGGAAAATCTCAACAAAGCTTAATTTCCAGGTATAGCAGCTATCAAAGCATTGGAAAAACCGTCGTAAACTCAGAAAAGTTACAAAAGAGAAAGTCAAGTTAAAAAATATTAAGTAATATGTCATTTTTAAGAAAATAAAGAAGCAATTCAAATTTAAATTACACAAAGCATAGAGTTTGATACTTTTTGTAGGATGCTTGTTGTATTCCGTCAAAAGACGGTGTCTGTTAGCATACAAATATGCTGTAGTAAAAAAGAAAGTGACTACCGCTCAAGTGTTATCTTAAGCTTAGGGAAATGATACTAAGAAGTCTCAGCTTTTAGTTAAAGTTGTCCAACCAACAGCAGAAAAGTTTGACAAATGATTCAGCCGTTAAATGGCTGCATCACTCATAATTAAGATAATTTCCATCGAAACGTCTTATGAGCCAGTTGGAGCAGTACTATAGATTGTTGGAATTAGAGCCTGGGGCAACATTTGACGAAGTGACCCAAGCTTATAAAGATTTGGCTTTTGTATGGCATCCTGATCGCCTCCCAAAAGACAATACCCGCTTACAAGAGAAGGCGCAAAAAAAGCTACAAGAAATTAATGAAGCTCGTGAAAAATTGCGTTCCTTACAAACTAGGTGTCAAAGGTTACATCATCCAGCACCATCTTCACAGAAAAACCCAACTCAAAAAAACTATCAACCACCGAAGCCAAACCCAGACTTAAGTGGACAAGACTTTAGTCACGCAAACTTACAAGGCAAAGATTTATCTGGCAGAAACTTGAGTTATGCGAACTTGAGTGGTGCGGATCTCAGTGATACTTTTATGCACAAAGTGAATCTTAGAGGTGCAAATTTGTCTGAGGCAAATTTATTTAGAGCTAACCTACTTTTAGCAGATCTGAGGGAAGTCAATTTACGGTCTGCTAATTTAATTGGAGCAGATTTGAGTGGAGCAGACTTGCGGGGAGCAAACTTAATGGGAGCGCGTATGAAGTCTGGTGACCGACTTCTTGTTAAACTGGTTGGAGCTAACTTAGCTGGGGCAATCATGCCTGATGGCAAAATTTACGGTTAAATTAAGACAATGAACGTTGCGATTATTGGTTGCGGATATGTCGGTTGTGCAATTGCTCGATATTGGCAACAAAAAATGACTTGTGTAGTCACTGCTACCACAACCACCTCTGAACGTGTCCCTGTGCTGCAAGCAGTAGCCCAACGAGTTGAAGTCGTCAAAGGAAATGACCCAGAAGGTCTAAAATCAGTCCTGAAAAATCAAGATGTTGTACTTTTGAGTGTTGGTGCAAAAAGTGCCAATACTGATATTTACGAAGAAACCTATCTACACACTGCTAAAACTTTAGTCTCTGTCCTGAAACAGATTTCTAGCGTACGGCAATTGATATATACAGGAAGCTATGCCATTTATGGTGACAGAAACGGAGCGTGGGTGGATGAAGAATCACCAGCTGCACCTGTTAACCAAAATGGGCAAATTATGAACGATACGGAGCAAGTTTTACTATCAGCATCCAGTGAAAACCTTCGTGTTTGTATTTTGCGATTGGGAGGAATTTACGGTCCAGGGCGAGAACTGGTAAAAATATTTGGTCGATACGCTGGCGCAACTCGACCTGGCAATGGTAAGGATACAACAAATTGGATTCACCTTGATGACATTATTGCTGTTATAGAGTTGGCCCGTAAGCATCAACTACAAGGCATTTATAACTTAGTTGATGATGCCCATCTCACAACAGGAGAATTACTTGAACGTGTGTTTGAAACGCACAATCTACCCAAGGTGACATGGGATTCTTCCCAAGAGAGTAAGCGTCCATATAATGCCAAGGTATCTAATAAAAAGATAAAAGATGCAGGATACGAATTGATTTATCCACAGATGATTTTCTAGCTGTTCTTAAATGCAGTCCCATGATTACTCAAGATAAAACAGCATCTCCTACCCAGTTTTACACTTGGAAAAATTATCGCTGCGCCTACGAAGTTGATAACCCAAGTCATTCAACTCCTGAGGGTATTCCCCTATTGTTAATTCACCCTATTGGCGTTGGACTGTCGCGCCAATTTTGGCAGCGGTTTTGTCGTGAATGGTATCAACAAGGTCGCCGCAATCCTATTTACAACCCTGATTTGTTGGGATGTGGTGAAAGTGATATGCCCCATGTAGCTTATACTCCAAGTGATTGGGCAGAACAATTGCAACACTTTTTAAAAAAAATAGTACAAAAACCTGTCATTTTGGTTGTAAAGGGCGCTTTATTTCCAGTTGCAATAGAATTAGTTCAAAAGGAACCAAATTTCATTACCGGACTTGCATTATCTGGTCCTCCCGCTTGGGCAGTTATTACGAAAAAAACACCAGAATGGCAAGACAAACTCATTTGGAATCTATTGGATTCTCCTTTGGGTAATGCTTTTTATCATTATGCCCGAGGTGAAAAGTTTTTGCGTAATTTTTCAGTTCGCCAACTGTTTGACTCAACCGATGCTGTTGATGCTGAATGGATAAATACTTTGCAAAAAGGTGCAGAAAAGACAGCCAATCGTTATGCAGTGTTCTCTTTCTTAGCGGGTTTTTGGCGCAAAGATTACAGTCAAGCTATTGCTTCTATCAAACAACCAACGCTGGTAGTTGTAGGAGAAACAGCATCAAGTATTAGCCAAGAAGGTAAACAAGAAAAACCAGATGAACGCTTGGCTGATTACCTCGCCTGTTTACAAAATGGTCGAGGGGTAAAAATTCCTGGTCGAAATGTTTTACCGTATGAGTCAACGGCTGAATTTGTTAGAGCGATCGCGCCTTTTATCAATGAAAATTTGAGGTGAGTTCTATTTGCAAATTTTGCCAGAACTCAAGCACCGAGGAATGAGCTTAGTAGGGGAGAATGTTAATCAAACTGAGAGATAACAACCTCTCTATCAGGGAAGCGAGCAATGATTATAAGACTTCCTCCAAGAGATTTGATGTATCGCGAAAGCGTAGATATTTGAATATCGTCTTGATGCTCAATCTTTGAAAGCGCCGATTGTACGACTCCCATATCCTTTGCAACATCACTTTGAGTTAGTGCAAAGGATTCTCGAAGCTCTGAAAGTGTTAGGTGGAGCAGCGCAAGGTTTGCTTGCATCTGACTTTCTGCCCGTTGTTCAGGAGTCATTCTTTTGCGAAGTTCATTAAATGGCTTCGTCTTCATAGAAACCCTTCTGTTTTTAATTCCTCTAAGTGTTCGTCATACAGCGTATCTGCCTTTGGAAGATTTTCCTCGTACCATCGAGCGTCTCCTCCCTTGTTTCCTCCAAAAAGAAGAATGGCGACTCTTGTTGGATCAAATGCATAGAGTATTCGGTACGGTTCTCCTTTGTGCTGTACTCTCAACTCTCTGATATGGGAATGACGTGAGCCGTTAATTTTTGAACTGTAGGGAAAAGAAAGCTTTGGTCCTCGTATCTCAAGCAGTCGCACGACTGCATCGATTGCAATCTGGGTGCTTTCTTCTAATTCAACCCACCACGCTTCAAACTCGTTCGTGAATTCTACCTCCCATGTCATTTTTCTTTACATATATTCTAACAAAATATCACCTTTAACTCATATTATGACTGTGTGTGCAGGCAAGTAAAGAAGATATGCTGAAACTTGGCGATAGCCGTTCGCGAGTGCGTTCCGTAGGAAAGGCTTAAGCTCCGCTTATCGCCTTTAAGATTTCAGATTCAAGTCCGTTTTTAAATGTCAACTTGGCTATTGAGAGCCTGAACTCTCATGGCTACAATGCAAAACGCTTCTTTATGCGATCGCCTTCAACATCAAGTTGATGTTTTTTGAGCAACATCTTATTACTTTAGTATTATTTTGACAGATTTGGTGCCGCGATTTCTGGCCAGCTTTCAAAATTGCGCCTAACCCAATCCATTCCTACTTCGTTGTTCAGCTTAATTTTTTGGGGTGTATTTGGATAAATCTTCCGCAAGATATCAGCATCTTGCTCAACTATAACTTTGGCAAAGTTGAGAAACGTCTGCCCTAAAACATTAAATGCAGGGTTTTTCGCTATCCCATACATCAGTATGTAGGTTCGTGTCCGCGTTTGAGACTCTGGGACAAACAAGTGGATTTGGGCAACTTTACCCAGTCCGTTTTCCACATGAGCTATGACTAAGGATGGAAAGTGATTTTCCAAATGAGCTTTAAGGACTTTTGGTAGCAACAACAAACTTGGGTTTTTCAGTTTTTCACCCAAGCTAGCTGTTGCTGTTGGCAGATCATAAAACGCATGGGAGTGATGCCCATTGTCAATAAACGTCTCAAAATGCACTTCCTCAATCCTGAATAAAGGTCGATGAGTTCCGTTTTGGTGATTGTAGTCGTGCATATTCAGCAGCATACTAAGCAAATCAGTCTCCACGCTCGTATCAGCCGTATGACCGATAAACTCATATTTAGAGGCAATTTCATTAAGGATATTGGGAATCGGTATTTTGGGTTCAAAGCCACCATATGACCAAATAAAATTATCTTGAATAATCAGTTCTAATGGTTCGAGTTGCGGTAGAGTTTTCTTGTTGGAACCTGGCAAAATTGTGCAACCTTCACCATCAAACTCAAGTGCATGAAAAGGACAGACGACAGCACTCGATTTATCTTCACGTTCTTGGCACCATCCTTCAGATAGCATAGCACCCATGTGCGGACAGGCGTTGGGTAGAGCATTCACTCTGCCAGTTTTATCTTGCCAAAGTACATAATCAGTACCATAAAGAGATACTTTTTTTGGCTTGTTGACTTCCAACATAGACTTGTGTGCCAATAACCAGGGCGCACCAGTAAGCATAGACATGGTGTTACACTCTCCTTATTTACTGAAGTTCACGAATTGCCAATCCAAATATGACGCAAGCAGATTTGACTGGCGGTGGATGTACAACGTATATCTGACCTATGTTGAAATGCCTCATAAGGCAACTCAACTAGGCTCAGGTAGAATGAGAAAAATGTGACCAATTATTCGCTTTTATTTTAATTTATGAGTAAAAGTTCATATTTGTCAAGAGGAATGGTGGAAAGGGTGTAGAGAAGATAACTATGAATTCGCCAACAAAGAAAAACGCATCTATGCGTCGTCAGCCTAAGCAAAAGCGCAGTCAGCAACGTGTTAATCGCATTTTAGACGCCGCAGCCGAGGTTTTTGATGAAGTGGGTTTTGAAGCGGCGACAACTCATGCGATCGCCACTCGTGCTGACACAGCCATAGGTTCGCTTTACCAGTTTTTTCCAGATAAATTGGCGATTTTTCATGCTTTGGAATTGCGTCATGTGGAGCGAGTACGCGCTGTGTGGGCACAACTGAGTAAACCAGAAATCATTCAACTTCCTTTAGAAGGATTTATCCGAACTTTGGTAGCAGCATTCAAGCAACTTTTTGAGCAGCCCACGTCTCGGATTGTCTTTGTGCAATACTTTACTTCTCGATCAATCTTTCAAAGCATCGATGATAGCTTTACTGAAGAAGCGATCAACTTTATCGCAAAACTGCTGCAAGAACGTAATCTCGCCTTGAGTCCCGAACAGTGCCATTTACTAGGTGAAGTCTGCACCTATGCCTGTAATGCTTTGATACTCCATGCACTACGCAGCAATGAAACTCATCGCCAGCAGATTTTTGAGCAAATGGAGGCGCTGCTATTGGTGTACTTACGCCCCCATGTGGGAGATGAAAATTTGCACAGCCAAGTAATGATGGTAATGAAATGTCCTCACTGTAATGGAGAGCGCATCTCTAAAAATGGGCATCGTCATGGCAAGCAGCGTTACATCTGCAAAGACTGCGGTAAGCAATTCCCTGAAGCTTATTCATTGCAGGGATACGGTGATGAAGTGAAAAAGCAATGTCTGGAATTGTACTGCAATGGTGTTAGTTTTCGGGAGATTGAAAGAAGAACTGGCGTTTCGCATAATACGGTTATTTATTGGGTGAAGCAGACTGCCACCAGTTGCTAGCATTGCACAAATTCACCTCATTGACTCTAGTAAACCTTTGAGAGTTAAGCTAGAAAAGAGTAGGAGTCACATACGCCTTATTCCTCTTATAGTATTGGATTTCAGAGTGATGAATCAAGTAAGAAGTCTAAAACTAGAATGTTGGAAGGCACGTTAAACTTCCTCTAGCCATGCCAAGATACTGTCTCTACTCTGGGCCAACCCCTTGTAAACTAGGGACTCCTGCGTCATAGACTGGATAGCAGAAGACAATTTGTGCCGTAAACTAGTATCTTTTTTAACTTCACAACAATCCCGAAAGTAGGTGCGGATGGTAAACAGCGCCGCGTCATATTCTGGTAGCCCCCAAATGACTTGTCGTTCAATTCTCAGGAACAATCGGGGGTTTTCTTGATGAAATTGTCTCCCTTGCCATTCGTTAATCGGTACATTGGGAGGTGGTTCGGGATGGTGGTTTAGGCGGGTGTCAGTACTCAATCCCCAAGCGAAGCGCACCATCGGTTCTCTCATGATCATCGTATTGACGATCGCACTCGCCCGTCGATTAATTTTATCCATACCTGCTACAGGTGAGTGTACTGTAACAAAGTCTTTGCCAATTTTTTCCTCGGCTGACCAATGATTGGGATAGCATAAATGGATTGCACTCAACCAATTGCTACCATCTGCTGAACGACAAATAACTGTCATGTCTTCTTGCACTTGTGCTGCTATTGCATCAAGGGTGGAAGCGTAAGGTGGAAAGACTTGCTTGCTCTGGGTTTCGATTTGCTGTAACTGCCAATTGGCATCTAAGTAAAGGGTTTCTCCGGTAAGCTGGCTGTGAAAGACGAGTTCGCCACTGGGTAACCGTCTAGAGTGAAAGTGTCGAGGGTGTTCCTGGGTGAGACGGTCGATAATCAGATGAGCGATGCCACTTGCAACAGTATCAGAATCATGACAAGTTTGGTAATATTTGCTCAAACGTTCAGCACGAGCTAAGAGCTTAACTTGACGGTAGTGAGCAAAGTTACTATCAATTTGAAAGATCTGCTTGTCTGCCTCACCATTACCCAAACAACAACCAAAGGGAATTAAACCTGGCTTAACCTCGTACCGTCCATGATTAAGAGGAAAATAGTAAGCTGAACTGTTAGATGCTTCGACTGTCTTGGCTTCTTGGAAGAAACTATCTGCAAGTGTTTGCATAACCATTGTTGGTATGCTTTATTTGACTAACTACTATTATTATAGTTATCCATGTTGAGGTCACAAGTTGAGCGATCGCGGTCATTTTGTACAAAAGTCTGATGAGATCGTTCAAGTTTTCAACGGCTAATTCTGTGTATCTTTATGAATGTGAACCATAGATGTTGATTCTGCTGAACCGAAATCAAAGGAGTAACATTCATGTCTGTTGATACTTATTATACGCTGGGACGTTCCGGTCTACGAGTCAGTCGTCTTGCACTGGGTGCTATGACTTTTGGCACTGAATGGGGCTGGGGAGCCGATGAGGATATGGCGCGTCAACTGTTCAACACCTACATTGATGCAGGTGGAAACTTCATTGACACTGCAGATGGGTATACCTACGGTACGAGTGAGGCTTGGATTGGCAAGTTCGTTGCAGAACGTGAACTACGCGATCGCGTTGTTATTGCAACCAAGTTCACCTACAACGCCGAACCAGGAAACCCAAACGCTGGGGGTAACGGACGCAAGAATATCCTTCGAGCAGTGGAAGGTTCATTGCGACGTCTCGGAACAGACTACATTGATCTTTATATTCTCCACACGTGGGATCAAATCACGCCTGCTGAAGAAGTGATGCGAACTCTTGATGATTTAGTCCAATCTGGAAAAGTTCGTCATGTCGGGTTGAGTGATACACCAGCTTGGTATGCAGCACGAGCACAGACGCTAGCAGAGTGGCGCGGCTATGAACCTCTGAGTACATTACAACTTGAGTACTCGCTTGTTGAGCGGAACATTGAACGTGAGTTCATTCCACTGGGTTTGGAACTCGGTATGGGCATTATGGTGTGGAGTCCTCTAGCAAGTGGTCTTCTCAGTGGCAAATATAAGCCGAGTGAGGGTGGATTCAGCGGAGGGGGACGACTAGATACAATGCGAGACACTCAGAATCCAGCATTCCAGAAAATCACAGAGCAAAACTGGCAGATAGTAGCAGAACTAGAAGTGGTAGCTAAGGAGCTTGGTCATAGTATGGCTCAAGTTGCAGTCAACTGGACGGTAAATCGACCTGGCGTTGCGAGCGTGATTGTCGGAGCTACAAAGCTAGCGCAACTAGAAGACAATCTCAAAGCATTGGATTTTCAGATTCCAAATGAACTGAGCGATCGCCTTGAGGCAATTAGTCGTCCTGAAACTCAATTTCCCTACAGTTTCTTCGGTCCAGAGATTCAAGAAATGATTCATGGTGGTAAGCCAGTTGGTACCAAACCGACAGGATACTATCCCAACGTACTCATCGAATCTGCTGGTGCTGGAGTGTCTTAGAGCGGAACGCTGAGTAATTAATATCCAATTTTACAAGTGTGAGTCATCCCAATACGATTCGGATAAGCTCTTAAAGCTCTTGATACTCATGGACGAGTGTTTAATACTCGCACAGGAGTGTTTGATGTTCGTGGACGAGTGTTTGATGTTCGTGAACGAGTGTTTGATGTTTGTGGACGAGTGTTGAATGTTCGCGGACGAGTGTTTGATGTTTGTGGACGAGTGTTGAATGTTCGTGGACGAGTGTTTGATGTTCGTGAACGAATGTTTGATGTTCGTGGACGAATGTTTGATGTTCGTGGACGAATGTTTGATGTTCGCGGACGAGTGTTTGATGTAGATGTAGGGCGATCGCTCGTCTAAGATCTTGCACCAGCTTTTGAATCTGCCAAGAAATTTATTTCTTGGCTCAAAGCTCAAGTAAGCTAAAGCTTACTGAATATACATACTAGTCCGTTTTAACGGACTTTGGCTATAAGCCTTGAACTGAAGTTCAAGGCGTACTCAGGGGAAGGTGCAAGATCTAAGTCGTCGGGAATACATCAGTTATGATGAAAGTCTGTACTTTTCCGGGATCTAGGGTGCTGGGATTGAATTTTCTTCATAATAAAAGTGTGATTTCTTGCGCCCTAACCATGAACGAACAGCGTCAGCAAGCCTATCTCGACTTGATTGGAAAACTGCTGAATTGTCCTAGCTCGGAAGAATTACTAGAGATTTTAAAAGCTAACCAAGACTTACTTGATGCTGACTTCTTGCTCATGCTGGAAGCTAGGGCGGAGTATATGTCACAGCAGGAAGATGAAAATACAGCGAGTTGGTTGAGAAATCTGGCAAATCAGTTGGGGGAAGAGTTGAATTTATCCTCATCAACTATTGTGAACATTTCAGAAGAGGACTTACAAGCTTATTGGCAATTCTTGATGGAGGTGCTGCGAGCAACTGCAGAAAGTGGAGGTGATGGGCGGGTAGTTTACTCGTTGCTGGCAAACAACACACAATATCTCAATCTGAATTTAGCAGAAGTCTTGCGGCTTTGGGCGACAAATAATAAACTGGCGGAAGTGGAGACAGATGAAGCACAATACATCGCCGCAGTTATTGGTGACTTTAGTAATGTGATTCAGCAATTTCCCTTGGGTGACAAAGCCAGCAACATGGAAATTGCTATTGCTGCTTATGAAGTCGTGTTAACCGTGTTCACCCGCGATGCCTTCCCGCAGGATTGGGTGACGACGCAAAATAACCTGGGGAATGCTTACCGTAACAGAATATTGGGCGAGAAAGCACAGAATTTAGAAGAGGCGATTACATCTTATACTGCTGCTTTGGAAGTAACAACCCGCGACGCCTTCCCCCAAGATTGGGCTCGGACGCAAAATAATTTGGCGATTGCTTACTCTGACAGAATACGCGGGGAGAAAGCACAAAATATAGAATTGGCGATCGCATCCTACACGAATGCTTTGGAAGTAACAACTAAAGACGCCTTCCCGCAAGATTGGGCGACAACGCAAAATAATTTGGGGAATGCTTACTCTGACAGAATACGCGGGGACAAAGCACAAAATATAGAATTGGCGATCGCATCCTACACGAATGCTTTGGAAGTAACAACTAAAGACGCCTTCCCGCAAGATTGGGCGATGACGCAAAATAATTTGGGGAATGCTTACCGTAACAGAATACGCGGGGACAAAGCACAAAATATAGAATTGGCGATCGCATCCTACACGAATGCTTTGGAAGTAACAACTAAAGACGCCTTCCCGCAAGATTGGGCGATGACGCAAAATAATTTGGGGAATGCTTACTCTAACAGAATACGCGGGGACAAAGCACAAAATATAGAATTGGCGATCGCATCCTACACGAATGCTTTGGAAGTAACAACTAAAGACGCCTTCCCGCAAGATTGGGCGACAACGCAAAATAATTTGGGGACTGCTTACTGTAACAGAATACGCGGGGAGAAAGCACAAAATATAGAATTGGCGATCGCATCCTACACGAATGCTTTGGAAGTAACAACTAAAGACGCCTTCCCGCAACAATGGGCGACAACGCAAAATAATTTGGGGAATGCTTACTCTGACAGAATACGCGGGGACAAAGCACAAAATATAGAATTGGCGATCGCATCCTACACGAATGCTTTGGAAGTAAGAACTAAAGACGCCTTCCCGCAACAATGGGCGACAACGCAAAATAATTTGGGGACTGCTTACTCTGACAGAATACGCGGGGACAAAGCACAAAATATAGAATTGGCGATCGCATCCTACACGAATGCTTTGGAAGTAACAACTAAAGACGCCTTCCCGCAACAATGGGCGACAACGCAAAATAATTTGGTGGCTGCTTACTCTGAGAGAATACGCGGGGACAAAGCACAAAATATAGAATTGGCGATCGCATCCTACACGAATGCTTTGGAAGTAATAACTAAAGACGCCTTCCCGCAAGATTGGGCGATGACGCAAAATAATTTGGCGATTGCTTACTCTGAGAGAATACGCGGGGACAAAGCACAAAATTTGGAATTGGCGATCGCATCCTACACGAATGCTTTGGAAGTAATAACTAAAGACGCCTTCCCGCAACAATGGGCGACAACGCAAAATAATTTGGCGGCTGCTTACTCTGAGAGAATACGCGGGGACAAAGCACAAAATATAGAACTTGCGATCGCATCTTACACTGCTGCTTTGGAAGTAACAACCCACGACGCCTTCCCCCAAGATTGGGCGAAGACGCAAAATAATTTGGCGATTGCTTACCTTTACAGAATTAGAGGGGAGCGGGCTGAGAATTTAGAGCAGGCGATCGCTTGTTTGCAAGAAGCTCTGAAAGTTTATACTTTTGACGCTTTTCTCCAAGATTGGGCTGCAACGCAAAATAATCTCGCTATTGCTTACAGTGACAGAATCAGAGGTGATAGAGCCGAAAATTTAGAAAGGGCGATCAGCTGTTATCGAGAGTCCTTAAAAATTCTTACTCTTGACGCTTTTCCCTATGACTGGGCAAGGACGCAAAATAATCTGGGTGCTGCTTACAATAATAGAATTAAAGGAGAGAAGGCAGAGAATATAGAAACCGCAATTTCCTGTTATAAAGAGTCCTTAAAAGTTCGTACTTTTGATGCTTTTCCCTATGACTGGGCAACCACTCAAAATAATCTAGGCAATGCTTACAGCAACCGCATTTGGGGAGACAAAGCAAATAATATAGAAAGCGCGATCGCCTGTTACCAAAAAGCTTTACAAGTTTATACCCGTGAAGGTTTCCCGATTGATTGGGCAAGAACACAATATAATTTAGGGAATACTCTTAGAGAGCGTTTTAAGCTTCTCGGCAAAGTAGAAGATATCCAACAAGCAATTGCAGCTTATAAACTTGCGAGCGCAGTTATTCAAGAAACAGAAAATAAGGGATTACTTTTCAATTACTCATATCAGTTAAGAAAAGCTTTAGTTGAAGGAGGATACTATACAGAAGCAATTGAAAACTTGCAAGCCTCTCAGCAAATTTATCAACAACAAAAAGATATCGCTAGTTTAGCCTCAACTTTATTTGAACTTGCCCGTCTCTACCATCTGACTGGAAGACTAGAACAAGCTAGGCTCTATTTTAAGGATTCTTTGCGGCTATTTCGTCGTTTACAGGATGAGGATAAAATTGCTGCTGCTACGACAGCACTTGGCAATTTAGAAATACAAATAGGCAAGATACCCCAAGCTTTTATCCATTTAAGAGAGGCACAAAAATTTTATCAAGAAAAAGACAATTCAGAGCGACTAGAAGAAATCAATCATTTACTACAAATTTTGCAACAAGCTTAAGATGTCAAGACTCAGCCACTATCAATCAACTCTCAAAAAATGGGGGCTTCAAGAAAATCCGTTTCGGGCTACTCCTCCAGATGATCCTCAGAAACTCGCGCAAATTTTTTATGGACGAGATAGTGCTTTAGAAGTGGCTATTCCTGCACTTTATGAAGGACGTAATATCCTCGTGAGGGGAGCTTGGGGAATTGGAAAAACTGCCTTAATTCTCAATTTAATCTATCAGTTACAGCAGGAAGTAGCAGAGTTAGATGAAAAGATGTTAGTTCTCTATCTCAGCAGTATTCCTGGAGAAAGCCCAACAGAGTTTTATCGTGCTTTACTATTAGCTGTCGCAGATAGTTTAGCAGACACCGATGAAGAAGCCCAAGACATTGCTAATACAGTTTTAGGCTTCTCAGTACAACGCACTAAAACCACAACTGACGGACAAGTTAAATTAGGATTAGTATCTTTCGGAATCAAGCAAGAATCTCCGTCTAATCAACTGACTCCTACTACTAATGCCGAACCCTATCCCTTGCTAATTCGTTTACTTAATCAAGCAGAAGAAATTTATCCTCGTATTGTCATTGCAATAGACGACTTTGACAAAAAAGACCCAATTGTAGTGCAGAGTATTTTAGAAGGTAGCTTGGATCTATTCCGCATGGGGAAACACAGGGGATTTATCATGACGGGAAGGGGATTTACCGACCTCCAAGAAGCAACATTAAAAGCTCTCGGCATCTTTTCTGAAGATATTCCCCTTGAACCAATGAGTCAGGATGCTTTACGTCAAATTGCTATTAACTATCTCAACAGTGCCAGAAAATCTCAGCGAAGTGACCCTCATCCTTTTAAAGAAGAAGTGATCAAATTAATTACTGGTTATGCTCAAGGAGTTCCTCGACAGTTTAACACTATCTGTGAAAAAGTATTACGTAAGGCAGCTTCAGCAGGATATGAAATTATTGATGAAACTGCCTTTGGTTCAATTTGGCAAACTCTCCAGCAAGAATTTACCTATTCTCTCAGTCCTCAGCTTCGTCATCTGCTATACGTTGCTTATCAAGCAGGTGGAATTAGTGAAGATATTTCTGATCAAGATTTAGATAAACTTGATGCTGTAACCTTTGTGGCGCTCTTACCCCAACTTAAATCTATGGAAGAACAAGGACTGTTAATCCGTCAAGAAGATGAAAGCGGTTTTCGTTTTTTTCCCTCTCAATTATTTCAACCTGAATTACGTCCTGAATCTAAATCCGAGTAAGGGTTAGAACAAGTTATCCTACTCACACGACATCAATAGTAGGAATAATTTTGCTCTGCGATCGCCCTTGATGGACACTCCCTGCGATCGCGCAAATTTTTTGGACAACCAGAAAAATTCACCTGGAGACGCTGGTTAATTTCATGCTTTTTTCTGGTATAATTACATATTGATTCATACTCTGCACTAGCAGGTTGCGGTGTATTAAAATCCAAGCTTAGCTTTCGCTTCCTCCCAACTGATATGATAGTTTCTCCCCGTTCCGCTTGGGCTATGCTTTCTTGTAGCTGATGGATAAACTCATGGTCAGAGAGGACAGACAGCGTTTCCATAAGAGATTCAAATTGGTCGAAACTTAGTGCAGCCATCACGGGTTTACCATGCTTGGTGATTATGACTGGCTCGTCCTTTAACTCATCTGGTAAATTCAACAGTTGTTGTTGAGCTTCTGTAATAGTTAAGTATTTTGGCATATGGAATTAGTATACATTATAATATACATTTTCTTGTAGCATTAAAGTACCTCCCCTTTCCTATCTTCACTTCACGTCCTTTACATCTACGCGCATCTATGGGAAAGACTTAGCCAAGAAACACGACTCACACAATTTCCTGTAAGAGCGATGACCTTTGCGCTAAAGTGTCAAATGCAAGTACAAGCTCTAGCACTGAGGAGGAAGCGATGAAAGCAGTCTTAATGACAGCAGCTGGCAATCCCGAAGTTCTGCAAGTACAGGATGTGCAAAATCCTGCCGTTCCTGTGGGAGAAACAGAACTTCTGGTACACTTACGAGCAGCAGGTATTAACCCTATTGACACGAAACTTCGTAAACGTGGCACTTTTTATCCCGATAAAATGCCTGCTATTTTGGGATGTGATGGTGCAGGTGTTGTCGAAGCTGTAGGTGCTGGCGTTCAGAAATTTCGCGTAGGTGATGAAGTTTATTTTTGTCATGGTGGCATAGGTGGACACCAAGGCAATTATGCTGAATATACGACAGTTGATGAGCGATTTGTTGCCCGTAAACCGGCTTCTGTATCGTTTGCAGAAGCAGCAGCAGCGCCGTTAGTGCTCATCACCGCTTGGGAAGCTTTATACGAACGGGGACGCTTGGAACCTGGAGAACGGGTATTGATTCATGCTGGTGCTGGTGGCGTCGGTCATGTAGCAATTCAATTGGCGAAGCTCAAAGGTGCTGATGTTTGCACGACTGTGAGTAATCAGGAAAAAGCAGATTTCGTTCAGAAACTCGGTGCTGACTATGTCATTCTTTACAAAGAAACAGACTTTGTGCAAGCAGCACTAGATTGGACAAACGGGGAAGGTGTAGATTTAGCTTTTGACACCGTGGGTGGAGAGACTTTTCATAAAACTTTTCCAGCAGTGAGAGTTTATGGTGACATCGTAACCATTCTAGAACCAGATGCCAAGACTGTTTGGAAAACTGCCAGACAACGTAATCTCCGCATTGGTTTAGAATTAATGTTGACACCAATGTCGCAAAGAATTGTAGAAGCGCAACAGCATCAAGCAGAAATTTTAGAACAGTGTGCGAAATGGATTGATGCAGGCAAATTGCAAATCCAAGTTAGTCATACTTTTTCACTAGAAGAAGCACGATCAGCTCACCATTTGCTAGAAACTGGATCTATGACAGGTAAAATTGTTTTGCTAGTAGAAGATAATTGATACGAATACTGTTTTGGTAAATTCTCATTTACTCGTTCCCTGGCTCTGCCAAGGAATAAAAACTAGGAGGCTCCGCCTCGCCACATACAAATGGAGGCAGAGCTTCTTTGAATGCATAACCAGGCAAGAGGAGCCTGGGAACGAAGCTATCTGGGTAGATTGGCTCAAAACAGCTGGCTGGTTAATGACCTTGTGTACACTGTTATTTTTTTCACTATCCTTACCTGCGTGGGGCGCACCTACACAAACAGAACGCACTCCTTTAACCATAGAATTGTTGCAAGAGCGACTGCATACACCCGTTATCCGCGAAGGCAATGTTGTAGTAGATTTACAGCAGACGCTGATAGATTTACGACCAGAAAATGCAAGCTTTCGGGATATGTTCTATCAAATTTTGCGAAAAGAACTGCAAAAAGCAGGCTCAAAACCTTTGGGTTTGGATTTGAGTCATTCTCTTATTCAGGGAGATTTTTCTGGCAGTGATTTAGGTTTGAGAACACCTCTATATGCTCAAGCTATTGCCCCTATTTTCACCTCAACTGAACAAGAACAACTAGAACGTCTACGCGGGGTTTGCTTGGAGTCGCTTGCCTTGACTTTACCTAGTTCCAAAGATTGTAAGTCACTTTTGGCAACTGAGTTACCTTCATCCAGTGAAATCAGTGTTTTCCGTGGTTCGCTAACACTGGTAGAAACTCGCTTTAACGGAACCGTGCAATTTGTTAATACATTTTTTCTTCAATCTGTGGATGCCCAAGGTGCTATTTTTAATCAACAAGCAAATTGGACTGAAACAAGATTTAGCCGTACAGCTAGTTTTGCTAGTGCAGCTTTTAAGAAAGAAAGCCAGTTCCAAGGCAGTATATTCTTTGATAAAGCTAATTTTAAACAAACGCAATTTCAGCAAAACACAAATTTCCAAGACAGCAATTTTGGGGATACAGCCAATTTCAATCAGGCAAATTTTAAGCAGTTGGCTAAATTCAGTCGCGTACAATGGCAAGGAAATGCTGATTTTTCTAATGTACGTTTTTCCGAGCAAGCACAGTTTACTAAAGCTATTTTCAAACAGTTTCTCTTCTTTGTAGAAGCAACATTTGAGCAAGCTGTGAGCTTTCGGGAATCACAGTTTAACCAACTCGTGAATCTGCAAGGTGCTAGCATTGTCAACCAAGCAGATTTTAGTGATGCTGGATTTGCAAAAGCTGCTTGTTTAAATATCTCCGGCTTGATTTTTAACTCTAATCAAGCAAAAATTTTAGGCAATCCAGGTCAAATTGGCAAAATGCTTGTCGTACCTAGTTTACTAGGTAATCAAAGCGTCTTGCGGAATTTAGGGCAAAATTTCCGTCAGTTGCAGCAAATTGGCGATGCTAATCAGTTGGAGTACACAAAGCAGCGTCTGCGACTGAAGGATTTAAGCCGTCGTTTGGTTGGTACAAATATAAACAGTGCTTCCCAAGAACGTTTGATGAATTTGGGTTTTTCGGCAATTCAAGCAGAAGCGATCGCTCACCGTCGTCTTCAACAACCATTTCATAACAAAAGTGAGTTACTCGCTCTAGCAGATATAGATTATGACACATACACGCGAGTCAGTTCTGAGTTAATCGTTGGCGAATCCCTCTCACCATTTGGGTGGTTACTGGAAGCATGGAGTTGGCTAATGTTGAGTTTGTTGCTGCTGCTTTCTGGGTATGGTACGAATTTTTGCTTAGTGCTTGGTATCGGATTGATTGCGATCGCCTACTTCGGATTACTGTTTTGGCTTATTGATCGTTTCCGCCGCTTGCTTCCAGTACCAATTATTCCTACAAGCTACGAAACCGCTTGGATGCTGACTAGTTTTAGCCTACTTTTACTGTTCGGGATCTTAGCTATCTTTCGCACAGCAGAACAGTCTTGGCTAACACTGGGGTGTCTTTTCATCATCATCTTCCCTTTGCCAACGGTTTGGTTATTCCAACTTTACCAACAAGGTCGTTATCATAACTTGATGGACGTTTCCTACTTCACAGAAGATGGGACTTTGCGGCAATTACGATTACTCATTGGACGTTTGCCAGTGATACCCAGGTATGAATTGTTTCGTGAGCGATATCTACCTTTGTTGTGCGATCGCCGTTGGAATTGGCTCAATTATTACGACTTTAGCCTCAACAACTTTCTGAGATTAGGCTTTAATGACATTCGCTTGCGAGACGAACACCTTCCAGGCATCATCGCGACACTGGCATGGTATCAGTGGATTTTGGGTATACTTTACATCACTCTCCTTTTGTGGACTCTTTCTCGCACAATTCCGGGATTGAACTTGCTGATTTACTTGAAGTAATACTTTGGTGAAGCCAATAGTTATGACCTGTCGATTAACCGCTATAAAGAAAGTATGAGCCGCCCAAGGTGATTTTGCAGAAGCTGCGAGATTTAGAAGATGAAATAGGGGGAGATTTGGATGCTTTGGAGGAGTTGCTGGGATGAGCCGTCAGGAATTTTCCGATGACAAGATTTTATTTGAAGTCTGAGACTCCGCTTGGCTTTTATGTCCGCACGACAGTCAGTTATTGGGAACTCATTACAACCGTTAAGCACCCCATTATGCGAGGACGGGAAGTTGATATTCAAACTACACTCAGCGAACCCGATGAAATTCGTTTGAGCAAAAGCGATCAACAGGTTTACTTGTTTTATCGTTCGGATGGTGAGAAGCGATGGGTTTGTGCTGTGACGAAACGGCTCAACGGTGAAAGTTTTTTGATAACAGCATATAGAACAGGTGCGATTAAAGAAGGAGAAGTTATATGGCACAAGTAAAAGTGTTTCACGACAAAACTGGGAATACTCTCGTTGTCTGGTTTGGCAATCCTGAAGATGAATATGAGGTTGAAGAAACCGGGGACGAGGTGGTGTTGATGAAGGACAAAGACGGGAAGGTTATTGGTTTTGAAAAGCTCAATTTTATCTCTGCTGCATCTGAACCTATAGAAGTGGCGTTTGAGACGTTTGCAATATAGTGACTTTATGGAGCTTAACCGTCAATTGCAGCAAATTGGCGATGCGAATCAGTTGGAATATACAAATGTTGTGCGTAAACGCTGCATCGGTGAGGGAGTCGCAGTCTTGGCGGTTCCCGTCGATTGCGAACTCCCGAACCCGTTCGCCCTTGGCGTTCCCGAAGGGTAGGGCTTGTCGTCAGACATCGCCGTTGGAATTGGCTCAATTATTACGACTTTAGCCTCAACAACTTTCTGAGATTAGGCTTTAATGACATTCGCTTGCGAGACGAACAGTTGAAGCAACAACTAGAAGATGAGCTTTTCGAGCAATTGTTAGAAGAGAAAATTCAAAATATTAATGTCAAGCTTCAGGTAAAATTTTAGTGATAAATTATGAACTTACGCTGGGAAGAGTTGCCTTTTTGCTTGCTAACTCCTGAGCAGCAAATGGAATTGAAAAATCAAGCAAAAACTGGTCATTATCAGACAGGAAATATAATTTGGTCTACAGATGAACCTGGAAGCCAATTTTTAATTATTTCAGGAAATGTGCGTTTTAGAGAAGATGGAAAACCTCAGTCATTAGCAACTTTAAAATCAGGAGATTGGTTTGGGGATTTACTAGAGTTTTCTGGACAATTTAAAGCTGTGGCAAAAGATTCTGTGGAGGTGGTAAGCTAAGAACTGTTTTCTCCCGCATTACAATGTCTCCAGTAGCACGCATACTAGGAGTTATCATTTTATATCCATCCCCTACTTTCAAGACAAATTTATTGAGTTTAATCCTGGTCGGAGAAACTCCCTTACCCGAATTTTTATCCTTAGTAACTGCATTAAGCTAATGTCAACGACTTCGCCATCAATACAATATTATTTGAAAATAGTAAAAACGTTTTACGGGGTAGGAAATTGCAAGGGAAAAACTAACTCTGTAAGCCAGCTTCAAAAATTTCTTGTACGGTTAAATTCAATTCAGGAAATGTAGGTGACACAATGCGTTCCCCTTTCCTAAACTGGCTAACTTGGTATTCACCTTCCACCAGTTGATAAATTGAAATAGTTGGTTGTTTGGGGTTACCGATAAACCGCCTTCCACCCAAGCCAAGATAATCGACAATCCAATATTCGGGAATACCAATTTCCTCATAATCGCCAGCTTTATCAAGATAATCATCGCGCCAGTTAGTACTGACAACTTCTACAACTAATGGAATTGATTCACCGTAACTAACTGTTGATTGATTTTTCCATCTCGGTTCTGTTGCTAAATTAGGACGGTTTAACAACAGTATATCTGGCGAGTAACCTGTTTCACTGTCAGGCGGTTTGACTAAAGCTGTTTTGGGTATTCGATAAGGCAAGTTTAAACGGGTATATTCTGTAACTAATTTTTCAACCAAAAAACCAACAATATCTTCATGGTCGCCTAATGGTTGTGACATCTCAACAATTACCCCGTTGTGTAGTTCATAACGTCCGTTGTCTGGTTTCCAATTTACAAATTCTTCAAACGTTACTAGTTTGGGTAGGGCTTGAGTCATATATACCTCAGATAACTCTTGTTCAGATCCCCGACTTCTTTCAGAAGTCGGGGATCTTATTTCGACGATTCACTTAACAGAAAACACCTCATCAAATTTGCGAGTAACCGGCTCAATCAACAAGCTCAAAATCGACTTTTGCCGCATCACAATTTCCCCATTAGCATTCATCCCAGGAGTTAATGTCTTATCTTGACCCCGCCTTCTAATGGTGACTTTATGGAGTTTAATCCTGGTTGGATAAACCTCCTTGCCCGAATTCTTATCCTTCACAACTGCGTAGGGACTAACGTAAACCACAGTCCCTTCAATCACACCATATTCTTGATAAGGAAAAGCTTCAATCTTCACCTTTGCATTCATCTTTTCATCAACAAATCCCCGATATTGATTTGGCAAATCAACTTCTAGCAAAGGTTCTTTCCCTTCTGGCAAAATTGACAATAACTCCTCACCAGGTTGCACTGTTCCCTGACTTGGATTGACTTTGATGTTATAAACTCTGCCAGCAATTGGAGCTGTAATAGTTTGATTTTGCCGCTGATTTTTAGCTTGAGCTAGTTGCCTTTCAACAGACTGCAATTCCTCACGGCGCTTGCTCAAATCAGAAAGGGGTCCAGTTTTATAATTTTGCTTCAGTTGCTGGATATTTTGCTCTTTGGCAGCAATACTTTTTTCTAAGTCTTTGACTTTATCTTGAGCATGTTCGTAATCTTGTCGCGGGATAGCACCCCTGAGACTACGCAACCTATTGACATCCCGTTGAGCCGCTTTAAGATTAACTCGCAAACCGGAAAGTTCAATTTCTGCCTGCTTAATGCTTGCTTTCTGGCTTTCTTCTGCTGCTTTGCTACGACTCTGGATGTCTTGCTTAATCAATTGAGCTTGGTTGTTTAGCCTTTGAATATCCGCTTGGGACGATTTTGAGTCCAGTGCTACTAAAATGTCACCTTTTTGTACAGGCTGACCTTCTGTAACCTTAGTTTTGTTGATATATTTAATTTTGCCACTACTAGGCGATCGCACTGGCTGCACGTCTTGCTCACCCGGAATTAACTTACCTGGAGCCACAGCCACTTCATCGACTTTACTCAAACCAGCCCAGGCGATCGCGCCAAACACTGCTAAACTTAAGGTTACGCCTACCAATCTTGTGTATAGCGGGGGTAGCCCTTGCACTGCCTTACCTAATTCATAATCTAGGTAAGCATCTGGTGGGTTAGCAAATTGCTCTCTTGTCTGCCGTGCTTGAGCAGGAGATGAGGCTGAGGGCTGCTTCATAATTCTTGCAGCTTATTGTACAGTTCTCGCAGATTCTTTTATAGTATCACTTGCTTGGGTGTAGTATTCCTCGGTAAAGTAGTAGTGGCTCAAACTTAAATTTTTAGGAAGAACTGCATTCACCACTTGTCCCAAGACATTCTGACCAGATTTTTCCAAAAGCTCTTTCGCAAAAGCGGCATTAACAGAATCAACAACCCCAGGTCGAACGACCAACAAAACACCGTCAGCCATTTGACCCAGAGTAGCAGCATCAGCGGCAACTGTTAATGAGGGAGCATCAATGATAACAAAGTCGTAGTTGGCAGCAAAATTTTCCATCAACCCAGCCATTCGTTTCGAGTCGAGGAGCGATGCTGGAGAGGGAGGCACGACTCCAGAAGTGAGGACATATAAATTATCCATGACTGATGCTACTGCTGTCCAGATTTCAGCCTGACCGACAATCACATTACTCAAACCTGGGCTATTTGGCAGTTCCCATATGTGATGCTGAACTGGACGGTGCAAATCCCCATCTACCAGTAAAACTTTACGCTCTCTTTGAGCCATTGCTATAGCTAAATTGGCTGCAACTGTTGACTTACCTTCTTTGGGTACAGAGCTGGTAACAACGATAACTTTTATCTGTTTATCAGCACTCGTATACTTCAAATTCGCCCGCAGCATCCGGAAAGCTTCACTAATTGGGGAACGAGGAAGATCCCTAACAACAAGCTGATACGTTAATTCTGACTCTTGATTGCCGCGAGTAGATTTTTTAGACTTACTAAAGGCAGGAATAACCCCTAATAAGGTCAATCCCAGTAATTCTTTTGCCTCATCAACAGTCTTGATTGATTTATCTCTTGCTTCCAAAAGATATATAGTCGCTAAGGAAGCTAAAATAGCTAGTAGACCTGAACTCAGATATGCAACTATAGGAGAAGTAATAGGCTCTAGAGGGACTTGAGCCTTGGATATTATGCTGGCGTTACCTAAGTTCTGATTTTCTGCTATTCGGCTCTCTTGTAGCTTTTGTAGCAGAAGTGAATAGGTCGATTGGGCTGCTTGTACTTTGCGTTCTAACTGGCGCTGTTGTTGCTCCAATTTGGGTAGACTGTTAAGCCGTTGCTTATAAGTAGCTTGCAATTTAGATAAAGTAGCGACTTGACTAGCTAAACCCTGACGGGTTGATTCTAATTTGACGAGATCAGCAGTGAGTTGTTGCTTTAGCTGTCCAACCTGGAAGTTACCATTCTGTTTTAGTTGAGTCGTTCCTGCAACCTCTTTTACTCGCTGTTGTAGTATTCCTTTTAAGGCATCTAACTTACTTTCTAAACTAATGATTTCAGGATGGGTTTCTTGGAGAAGTGTGCGCTTAGTTGCAAGTTGAGACTCTAGCTGCTGGATTTCTTTGATGGTATCTTGCACTCCAGAAGATTGGCTAAGGGAAGCTGTTACTACCGCCTCTTGGGGATTCATGCCCAATTGCTTGCGAATCGTTTCTGCCTGGGAGTCGATATCAGCAATTTGAGATTGAGTTGCAATAATTTGCTTTTGCAAGTCTGTAATCACTTCAACTGCCTTATTTGCTTCTTCTTGCAGAGCAACAATTTTGTTCTTTTCTTTGAACCGGGCTAGTTGAGCTTCTGCTTGGCGGACAATCCATTCAGCTTGTGGTATCTGTTTTTCTATAAATTTGCGGGCAGCCGCCGCTTGGGTTCTGTTGTAAGATACATTGTGTTCTAAATAGACAGCTATCAGCGTATTAACAACCTGTGCAGTTCTTTCAGGGTTCGTATCCTTGTAAGAAACTTTGAGAACGTCAGTTTTCTGAATATCATTTACAGTCAACCGTTGAAGAAATTCCTTGAGTTTTAGGGGTTCGCCTTTGTTGTCTTTCAGGCTTAGTCTGTCTATGGTAGTTTTTACCACAGGCACAGAAAGTAAAACTTCTGCCTCTGTATTTAAAGGATTAGTTTTATCTTGCACTAGTGGTTCTAACTTGCCTATTTCTGTTCCCACTCCTGTTAGGGAAGAAGTCGTATTTATCCTTTGAAACCGCAGCTTTCCTTCCGCTACATAAGAAGGTTTTCTCAAAAATGAAACCATTAAAGAAATTAAAAAAGTTGTACAAAAGATTCCTAAAACAGGCACCCAACGGCGCTGCAGAATTGGCAAATATTTGTCAAATCTTGAAAGAGATTCCTGTGATGCCATAAAGAAACTTTTTTTACTTGCTTAGTCTTGATAAATACATACATTACTAAATATGGAAACTAGTATAGTCTAAATGCTATATCAGAAATAAATTTTTCGAGTGTCAGAAGATATTGCTGCGATCGCCTGAATCACTCGGTCTAAGTCTTCAGTTGTGAGATTAGATCCAGAAGGTAAGCAAAGACCCCTTGCAAATAAATCTTCAGCCACTTCACCTCCTATACATTCACAACATTCGGCAAACACAGGCTGTAAGTGCAACGGCTTCCACACAGGACGTGTTTCTATTTGCTCCAAGGCAAGTGCTAAACGGACTTGTTCTCTATCTGCCCCAAACGCCTTGGGGTCTATTGTCAGACAGGTCAGCCAGCGGGTAGCATATCCAAAAGTGGCTTCTGGCATGAATTCTATTCCTGGTAGATTTCCCAAAGCACAGGCGTAAATTTCATAGTTGTGTCGCCTAGCGGTGACTCGCTCGTTCAAAACACGCAACTGACCACGACCAATGCCAGCCAAAACATTGCTCAGTCGGTAGTTGTAGCCTATTTCCGAGTGTTGGTAATGTGGAGCCGGATCGCGTGCTTGGGTTGCTAAAAAACGGGCTTTTGCCACCAGTTGTGCATCATCGGAAACCAACATTCCGCCGCCAGAGGTTGTGATGATTTTATTGCCATTGAAGGAGAAAATGCCAATGCGCCCGAAAGTTCCAGGAGAACGCCCTTTGTAAGTAGCTCCCAAAGATTCGGCAGCATCTTCAATTAAGGGAACCTCATACTGATGACAAGCTTCCACAATCGGGTTAATATCGGCACTTTGACCGTACAAATGGACAACGACAACGGCTTTGGGTAATTTGCCAATGTGTGCGTGTTTGTCTAACGCTTCCCGTAACAAATCGGGATTCATGTTCCAAGAAGTGCGATCGCTATCAATGAATACTGGTTTTGCCCCTAAGTAGGTAATTGGGTTGGCGGTGGCTGCGAATGTCAGGGTAGAGCAAAAAACTTCATCCCCAGACTCAACACCAATTAATCGTAAAGCCAAATGGAGCGCCGCTGTACCAGAACTCACAGCAGCTGCATAACCTGCTCCAGTGACTTGACAAAATTCTTGCTCGAAAGCATCTATATGGGGACCAACAGGAGCTATCCAGTTCGTGTCAAACGCTTCTAGGACGAATTCTAGTTCGCGATCGCCCATATGAGGTGTTGATAGGAGAATTGGTTTCGTCATTTTTACCTTGTCATTCAATCAGATTTAAGCTCGATACATTGGAAAATAATTATTCTTTGGTATCCACTCGTATCCTGTAGATTTCATCATAGTCATTTTATTGTTAACTAATTTATCGTACAAGTCGGAACAAAATATCCGGAATCCTACAAAAAAAGGTATATTTCCATTTGGAGCAAATGCCAGTTTATATTGATAAATTCCATCCTCGCCTTCATACCCTCCTCCTAAGATAAAACGATGTTTTCCCTGATTTTTAGCCCAGAGAATTATCTCGTACTTTAACAAATCGTTTGGACGGAGGTCGAAGCAACTGCTGTCAGTTCCTCCAAGGAATGAATAAACATTATGAGCTGACACCAAAACTAACTCTGTGGAAATGATCTTTTCATTGTGGATGGCATGAAAGTACATGAATTGCCCAGGAAGTGTTTGATGAATTTGCTCGAAGTAGGAGCGCGGGAAATAATATCCTTTACTGGCGTTACGTCGTGTCATGGTATCTTCGTACAGACTCAAAAAATCATCAAGCTTTTTGCCTGTTGAGTCTAACTCCACCTGTACCCCATTGCCCTTGGCTCTATTAACGTTTTTTCGCACCTTATGCTTAACATCCATCCAAAGAGAATCTGTGTCAAGGTCTAGGCTGCGGACAACATTTTGCTGTCTGTGTTCCTCCTTACCTGGATAACTCAATAAAGTGTCGCGAAATAAAGAGAATCGTACAAACTCAGACACTATGTTTTGCTGGGTTGCCCAACCGTCAAAATTTGCCCAAAATTTCTCTGCGATACTCTGGACATCTCCATGTCCCCACACGTACGGTCCACCATATCCATATGGTGTGATAATGTCTGCCACCGGACCAACATCTGAACTCCACAAAGGTTCAAAAGTCAAGTCCCGAAGAATAAATGGATAAAGGACGCAGGTGTCAGTTGTTTGCCAGCAAGCACAGTAGGCGCGACTTTTTTTGCCATCTGTGTAAAGCTTCACATAATTTGGATGGGCGTGGACTTCTCGCTGGGACCATGACTCCCACAACGCTATCCACTCTTCGGTATCCTGCAAATTAGCAGTGTCCCAAACTTGAAAACAAGAGTGCTGATTCTTAAAAGCTTCTGTGCCAATTTTAACTTGCATAAAAAATTTACTTTCAATTCTTTAATTTAAGTGGCAGCAATATGGTCATACGTTTTGAGAAATTCAGTAATATTTGACACTATCCGCTCAATATCATCCAAAGAATAACGCTGATCAGTGGGGATTGTCAAAATACGATTTGACAAATCTATTGCCATAGAATCATTTGCAGAAAATCCTTTAAAAGGTTGTTGCCAATGAACTGTGGCAAAAATATTTTGACTAATTAAGAATTTGCGTAGACCTTCGCGAACTTCATTATTTGCACAAACAAGAATGCTGTTAAAAGGTACTGCTCCACTGGACCAGGTTGTGAAAAGAGGTTTACAGTTGGAATGGGTCTCGGTTAAGAGCAAATAGAAAAATTGCTTGATGTTTAATTCTCGTTTTTTCCTCAACTCGGAAATATTCAAGTAATTCAGAATGTTAGAAGTGAAGCTTGAAGCCGCAGAACTAGTTTCCGCATTTAGAGCTTGTTCCCCTTCAATTTGAAACATTCGATAGGCATCTTTGGAAATATTTGCACCACTTAAATAAGCTCGCTTCAATAGCATTGCAATAAGTTTTTTATAAGCACCTGATGGTTCACCTAAAGCAGGTTGTGGCAGTTGAAGCTTTTGCGGAGACCAGATAATTGCTCCGTCAGGAATTGGCAGTGTTTTTCGCACAGATGCCATAGCGTAATGAGCCGTACTTTGCTGTGCCCAAGGCGAGATTGGGTCGTGGGTATGGTCTTCTATTAAGATAATGTCTTTATGCTGGCTAGCCCAATCTTGCCAAACTTTTCCTTCTTTGATACCAAAGAGATTGACTGACAGTACTAAATCCCCTGGCAAAGGATTGAGGGAGTTAAAGTCGGGAAGTAGTTCGGTAGGCATATCGCGATACCAACATAACTCGAACACTTTGCTGAGATCGGCTGCGACATCCATGCAGAAGAACGAAGGCAGATGCAACCTTAATCTACTTTGATGACGTTTAAATAGAGGTGGAAGAGATAATAGTATGGAACGACCTGTGGAAAACAGTTTGTGTGTTTCGGGAAAAAAAGTTTTTGATAGCGATGATGTGACAGTATCATTCGACCAATCAAATTCAGAGCCTACTTCCCATCGTTTTTCTTTAAGCACGCTCAAACACCTCCTGCGATTTTACTGTTAGTCGTCGCAGATAAAAATTTGATACATTCTGCAAGTTGATTGACCATAACTTTCAACGCATCTGATTCCACATCTTGGTGAACGGGAAGATTGAGAATGTGTCGAGCCAACTGGTGTGAGACTGGAAACTCTTCTAAGGTGATCTGCTCAATCATTGTGTGGTACAAGCTGACAACTCCAAACCCTGCTTGGTTCATCGCAAAATAAAGTTGATCTCTCGACACGTTACGAATCAGTACAGGATAGGTTTGCGGCACTTCACCCGCTTGAGGTTTATCCCAAAGTGGCTCCACTTCGTCTCGTAATGGCTCTAAAAGCTGGGAAAGCAGTTCTGCGTTTTGGCATCGACGATGGGATATTTCCTTGATGTCGTATTCCCAAGGCGAAGGGAGGTGAATTTCAGCCCAAAGCTCTGAGTTGAGCAAAGACTCTTGTCCCGAGTTGACAACAAGCATCCCACCTTCTTTAAGCGGTAGCATCTTGTGAAGCGAGAAAATGCAAGCATCGCCTAGACGACCAGATGCACCTCCGACTAAATCTGTCAACATGGCGTGTGCTTCATCTTCTAATACCAGAGCACCATAACTGCGAGCCAACTTGATCGCCTTGACGTAGTTGGGGTCTACATAGCCGAAATAGTGAATCAAGACCAATACTTTGACTTTGTGAGTTTGAAAAAGTTGCTCTAGGTGATCCAAGTCAATATGCAGTCGGCGATCAACTTTGTAGAAGGCGTAAGACAGCCCAAGTTCCGCAATCGGATCAAAAACACCAGAACCTTCGCGTGATGACCACCCTATGTAAGCAGGTAGCAGCACTTTCTCATCTGCCTGGGGTAACACAGCTTTGAGGAATGCGAAGAAAGCTGAACGGGCGTTAGTGAATGTGAAACATGACCTACGAAATCCATTGGATTGATGTGCCAGTTTTTCGATATACACAATTAGTTCTCCTGAATAAGTTATTGGCAAATAAAAGGTGTTCCAAATGATTTTTTCAGGTTCTGTCATTTAAGCTTTCAGTTTGTGTACCTCGAAATTCTTCCATTGCAATGTAACCCTGTTGGCTAATTCCTTCTTTTTTGATAACTTTCCAAATCGTAAGAATTAAAATCTTCAAGTCTAGCCACAAACTCCAATGATCGACATACCAGACATCAAGTTGGAACTTCTTTTCCCAAGAGATGCTATTGCGACCGTTGATCTGTGCCCAACCTGTGATACCTGGTTTCACTTCGTGGCGACGTGCTTGTTCTGGGGTGTAGCGCTCTAAGTATCTTGCGTGTAGAGGGCGGGGACCAACAAAGCTCATCTCACCTTTGAGAACGTTCCACAGCTGAGGGAGTTCGTCCAAACTCGTTTTACGCAGAAAATAACCAACAGCTGTGATGCGTTGGTCATCAGGTAGTAGTTTGCCTTGAGAGTCACGATTATTGGTCATGCTGCGAAACTTATAGAATTTGAAAATGTGGCTACCTTTACCAGGACGGGCTTCGGTGTAAAAAATTGGACGACCTATTTGAAAATAAACAGCGATCGCAAGTACCAACATCACAGGAGAAAAAACTAACAGAGCGATCGCTGCGACAAATCTATCTAATACAAACTTGATTAATCTGCTATGTTTTGTTAAACGAACATTCTGAAACTGTTGAGCAAACATAAATACCTCCTTAATTTTTTTCAGAAATCAGAAATATTATTTTTTTTAGCCCTAACAAGGAAAGCTTATCTTCTTTGTTTTTAATCAGCATAAAAATCTAAAAAATTTATAGAAAAAATATTTTTTGAATCAAAATTCCGGGTATTTTCGGTTGCGTAAAATTGGGAGATATTACCTTCATTTTTGTCATTTCTTCAGGGAAACAAAACCCCTAATTCTAGATAGAATTTCTCAAGTCGTTGGAAAACGAGCCGCTCATCGTACTCAGCCTCAACCCGTTGACGACCTGCTCTCCCATAAGCTTGTTGCAATTTAGGATTAGACAATAATGCTCCCAAAGCCTCAGCTAACTTTTCACTATTTTGAGAAGGCACAATGAAGCCTGTTTTTCCACTCACTACCGCTTCTCGACAGCCTCGAATATCTGTGGCGACAACTGGTAAACCCATCGACATGGCTTCCAGGATAGAACGTGGTAATCCTTCATGAGTGAAGGTAGGTAGGGTAAAGATATCTAGAAGACCTAAAAGCTCTGGTATATCTTGGCGATCGCCTGTCAGGGTGACGTGACTCTCAATTCCAAGGGTGTGAATTTTTTCGAGCAGTTCCTTTTGGAAAGGTTCAGGATCAGTGTTAAGTTGAGCGCCAATCACCAGAATGTGCAAATTAGGAAACTGAGGGAGAAGCTTGGCTGCAGCTTCAATCAGGTATCCACTCCCTTTCTTGCGGGTTAAACGCCCAACAGTGCCAACTATCAAATCAGCAGTTTCAGGAATACCTAAGGATTTGCGTAATTCTTTTTGACGAGTAGAATCGAGGCGATCGCACCCAAAGCGATCAATATCTACACCGTTACCTAAGTAACGTAGTTTCTCTGGTGGACAAAGACCAAATTTTTGAGCTGCAGCGATATCTTCATGATTTTGGCTAAGAATCAGATCAGTTATTAAAGCAGTGAGCTTCTCAACTCTAAAGTAGAAACGATATTGACTAGGAGAAGATAAATCGTGGAACGGAAAACCATGAGAAGTGTAAACAATACGTTTGACTTCAGCTAGTCTTGCTGCAATGCGTCCTAAGACAGCAGCAATTGGAGTATGGACATGAACAAGGTCATATTGATTCTGTCGAATAATGTTCGTCAGTTGATAGACACTTCTCAAGTTAGAAAATAAAGAAATACTCCTGTCAATCTGAACTGGATGTACTTTAAATCCATGTTCTTGTAGCTCTTTCAATTCTGGTCCCGGAGAACAAGCTATTCCTACTGTTAGTTTGCGGGACAAGAAGTATTCAAGCTGAGGTTGTAAAAGGATTTTGGCAGTGGGTGCAATTGCACAAATATGCAAAATTTTCATTGAATTTTTCTCTGCTAAATTTCTACTCAATATTTTCCGTAATCAGGAATTCTGCTTGACTTGTGAAGTCATGTCACGCATTGCGTGTCAACTGTTCTGTTGAATTTTTCAGCCAGCACACTTTCATACAATTTTTCATATTGAGCAACAACAGTTTCTAGAGAAAAGGATTCAATAATTCTGATTCGTGCAGCTTTTCCTAAAGCTTGCTTATTTTCTATATCTAGAAGTATCAACTCTTGCCAAGCATTAGCTAACGCCTCGGAGTTTCGTGGAGGTACGACTCGTCCTGTGTCACCGACAATCTGAGCTGAATCACCGACATCTGTCACTACGCACGGTACACCGCAGGACATAGCCTCGCCTATAACTAAAGGAAATGCTTCGCCATAAGCAGAAGCTGAAGTCACAATATCTAGCGCTGCAATCAGGTGAGGCATATCGCTGCGCTCTCCAAGTAAATGGACTTGATGAAAAATTCCTAAATCCTGAATTAATTGATATAATATGGGATTTTGTTGCTCAACTTTTGAACCAACCAGAACAAAGTGTACGTCGGGAAAATCTTTTAATAGCAATGCAGCTGCTCTGAGAAAATTAGCATGGTCCTTCATTGGATGATAGCGACCTATCAACCCAATTAGAAAAGATTCATTTGATAAACCTAGTTCGGAACGAAGGTTTAATCTAGCTTCAAACGATGGTTTAAAGAGTGATGTGTCAAATCCGTTGGGAATTATGCAGCTATTTTCACGGCAATAATCAATTGCTTCATGCTGCATTTTACTATTAGAAGATACATAAATAATTTTCTCTGTTAATTTAGAAGTTTTTGCAGAAAACTTAATAATTTCTGCAGTCATTCTTTTCTCAGATTTTAATGAATGAATTGAATGATGAATTCCCCATAAAACAGGTATTTTCTTGAAGGAAAAAAGACCAGCTAATTGTGCTGCTAAATTGCCATGATACATCCATCCCTGAATGAGATCACCTTTGAGGTGATGCACTGTGTGGAGCAACCGCCAAAGAACAACGGGTGTAGGCATTCCTCGTTTCATGCCGATAGTATAAACAGGTATGCCTAAGGCTTCGATGCGATCGCCCAATGTGCCACGATCCATTAAAGAAACTACAATTGGCTGAAAACACAGTCGGTTTATCTTAGACAGTAAATTGTAGAGCATTCTCTCTGCCCCACCTACTGAAAGTCCAGTAATAATATGTATTGTTACCAAATCTTTGCGTAAATTAAGGTTATCGTACACAGCTTTTACCTCTATTTATTTTATGATTCAAATGTGAAATTATGGATACTTTACTGACAAACAAAAGTAAAAGAATAGTTGACAGAATAGCCCAGAAACTATCTTGAAAAAAATCTTGTGGATTTCCAAATATCTGGAAGTTTAGCCATACTTCCGCTAAAAAAACATAAATGAATGGCATATACAATATATCATTAAGGTGATTGGTCAAAATGCTTTGTAAGTATCGACCAATCCATCCAGAAATTATACAAGTAATAATGAGTCCCGGCCATGACATAGAGTAGATTCCAAAAGCAAGGAAGCCGGGTTGTATGTTATAGTCATTTGTTTTTACAATATAGTAAGTATTATAATAAGAAATCGTTTCTGGTATCTCTAGACCTGTTAACTTTTCTGGCAACAAAGAAGCAAAACCATATAACCAATCCCAAAAAAATCGCGGTTCATAAACTTGAGTAAAAGCTGTATCTAGCGAATAAACTGGATAAGCAAAATTCTTGATCAATGCGTAAAAATTAAACTCACCGCTATCTGGCTGATTACTCTTAGTTTCTATAAACTTATCTACTACGGCAGTCAAACCATCTGGTAGTGCCGTTAGGCTAAAGAAAATTATTTTCCCATAAAAAATAAAAACAGTGGAAACACATGTAATAAGAATGATCAACACCCAAGAGAATTTTCCTGTTTTCAGGACATACCCTAAATAAAATACAAGAAGAAAGTTAATCAAAGCTGCACGAGCGCCGGATAGGAGAAAAGCCAGTAATGAAACAATTAATGAAATCAGAAATAGAGTGCTTATAAACAATCTTCCTTTTTTTAGTTTATGAGAAATGACATAAGAACCTAATAAATAAGAAGCAAAAAAGGAACAATACAAAAATCTTTTAAAAAATAATAATCCTCCAGTATGTTCTTCTGCCCCTGCTCGGATTAAGTTTGTTTTTGATAGGGTCACGAGAAAGCCGCCGTACTGCGAGCTGTATATATACATTGAAAGGCAAGTAAATAAAAGCAAGAAAATAGCAAATATAATAACACTCTTGTGACTACGGCTTTTAATAACAATATTTTTCCCCAACTTTTCGGCTGATTTTGAATAGAAGCCGATAAGAACTAAAAAATATCCTGCAAATATTGCTAAAGCAGTTTGTAAATTACTGATGTAAAACGTATCATTAAACCACATTTCTGATGAATTTCCCAAAGCTGCATCCAAAAAAAATGCAGGCAAGGGATACATGAAGCAATAATTAAGATTAAACAAAGTGATAAAATCAATTTTTGTGACTTTCTTTCGAGTAATTTCTAAAAATGCTATAAAAACCATTAGTCCTAGGTAAGCTAGGGCTAGCATAGAATTTCCTCCTGGTAACTTGGTTTGAATACAGCTGTAAATTCTTCATGACAAAAGCAGCCGCAAATGCGTATTGCACATCAGTTAGTATTCAAGGGTAGCCCAACAGTTCTAAATATTTAGAAACTGCTCGTTCAGTGGAAAAGTGCATTGCTCTATGCATTAATGCATCCTGATTCACAGGAGTCTCTAGCACTTGTAACATGGCTGTAGATAGTGCTACAGCATCCCCAACTGGCACCAAAACTCCATATTTTCCGGCTTCTAAAATTTCTTTCGGACCATTAGGACAATCTGTAGTAACGACAGGACAACCGCAAGCCATAGCTTCTATTAACACATTTCCCAATCCTTCCCAGCGAGAGGAAAGTATGAATGCACTAGCGTTATGCATATAGGCGTAAGGATTTTCGACAAACCCAAGCAGGGCAAAATCTTCAGCGATTCCTTGCATCTGAATCATTTCTTCTAATTCAGTTCGACACTCCCCTTCGCCTAAAATCAGTAGACGAGCCAATCTTTGTTTTCTTAACAGTGCAAAAGCTTTAATGAGAGTTGGGAAATCTTTCTGCTGTGTTAACCGTCCTACAGCCAAAAATACAGGAGGAGTTCCTTTTTGAAACCAGGGATGATCTAGGGGAGCTTTTGCTTTAGTCAGCAAATCATTATCAACAACTGGATTGTAGATGACACTGACCTTTCCTTCTGGAAAACCGAGTTGCAACTCCAAGTCTTGTGCCACGCCTTTAGAAACCCCCACAATAGCATCTGCGCTAGGATAAAGCCATTTCATAAACGGTGGTACAAATTTAGCCCGCATTAACTTTGACTTCTCGACTGATAAGGTGTTATGTTCTACCAAAACCACTTTCGTGTTAGTGTGAGCAAGCTTTTTGGCTAACAGTGCCACTACATTTGCATGACTCATATGTGACAATAGGGCAAATGGTCTGTGTTGTTGTAAGTAACGCGACAAAGGTAGCATAGCCTTTACGACTCGTCCTGCTGCCAAATCCACTACACGCACTTGCTTGGGTATTTGATTCAACAACGGTCCCTTTGCATTAGCTAGAACTAAATCTAAAGATATATTGCGTTCTAACATTCCTTTGAGAAGATTAACTGTTACCCGTTCTGCGCCACCGCCATGCAAAGTAGGAAGAAAAAAAGCAATACGTTTCATAAAGAATCTCTTCTAATTCCATTATTTGTTTTTGTGTTTTTAAGCTTTTGAAGAAATGAGGATAGATGAACTTTGGTAGATAAACTTCTAAAGATGTCATAAGGTATTGGAGTAGATGATAGTCAGTGTTTAGTAGATTGCTCATTTAGTTTTTGCTGTTTCTGTTTTTTATATCTCCTAAATTTAGCTCATTTGTGTTCTTATAATTCAGTTCTTTGTTAGCAAAGAATAGCAAAAATAAAAAAGAAAATACATATACACAACTTGTAGATAAAGCGATACCTTGAATTCCTATCCATTGCATAAATAAATAATTGAGAACTATATTTGTGATTAAATTTAATCCAGTTACCCATATTAATATTTGATTTTTACCCATAGTAATGATTAACTTTAATAACAAAACATTACCTAGGTAAAAAGGTATTTGGAATGCAAAAAAAGATTGAATTTGAGCGACTAAATGAGTGTCTTCGGATGTAAACGAACCTCTTTGGAAGACTAGCTGAACTATAGGCTCAGAAAACATAAGCATGAGTCCCATGAGTGGGACAGAAGTCAAAAATATCAGCCGTATGTAACTCTTAAGAGTACGGCGTAACTCTGTCCAATCCTGACAAGCAACCATCTTTGAAAAATAGGGAATCACAGCAGCGGTTAATGCCGTACTGATGAGACCAATTGGGGATGCAACCACCCTATAACCGTAGTTGAGTGATGCTACACTTCCAGGTAATAACATTGCTGCCATCGACTGATCGACTACACTGGAACTACAGATTAAAAAAGCTCCGGCAATTGTCGGCAGATATTGACTCGTAACCTGACGCAAGTGAGCGTTAAACCCATACAATTTTGGCAGCAAGAAAACTCTTTGCCGATTTAGTGCTGCTCCTAAAATAAGCATTTCCAATACAGCGCCACCGACTAGTCCTGCGGCTAAGGCAAACACTCCCCAAGACTTATATTCTAAGAGCAATAGAATAGTAAGAGCTGGAGTTAGAATTGGGGATAGAGCTGAAGCAGCAAAATGCTCTCCTGCATTCAAAACAGCACCCCAGATGATAATAATTACACTTACCAGATTACAAGGTGCGATCGCATAAAGTAGATGAATTGTTAAGTCTAATTTTTTTTGGTCAAACCCTGTCGCCATCCAAGGTAAATAAACTGGTGCAGCAACAACGATTAGTATCGTCGTGATTCCTAATAGCCCCAAAGCCCAAGCTATCACTCCAGAAAGTAGCTTTTGAGCTGTTTGTTTTCCTTCTTGCTCTAGTACTCGAATATAGTTAGGTATGAGAGCGGCACTCAAAGGATCAACCATCACATTAAAAATAAAAGAAGGAACCACTAAGGCAATTAAAAATGCATCTACAGTATCCCCGGTGCCAAACTTCCAAGCAACTACCAATTCTTTAACAAAAGCCGCCACTTTAACCAATGCTGTCAATAAACCAACTGTGACAGCTGCGCCAAATATTTTGCGACTGATAGAGCCGCTTGTCAGATTTTTCCAAGAAGTGAGTAACTTTTGCACTTGCCAAATTTTCATTAGGGATAACTCCGAAGTTTTAGGTTTTGGCTCCTTAGTTGGTTGACTATTCTATTGCTACAGCAAATTCGGGTACTGGGTAACTTTCTACCTGTAGTCATCCTGTTCCAATCACAACAATAGAATCATCTTGGGCAAGTACTTAACGAGAACGAAAGAATTTTTTGCCTGAATAGTCATCTCCTGTGCTTGAATCAACAATTACGCTGCGTAATAAGGAGTTATAGCCTGTAGATGCTTCCCAAACATTTTGATTGGCAAGTCTGATTGAATATTCCGGGCGATTATATAATCTGGGGGTTGGATCGGGTAGATTTAATAACACCTGATATTCTCCTTCGGGCATGTTTGCTGGCAGACCACCTGTAATTTGTAAGACATTTGTAGTGCCAGGCATCCACATTTGTGGGTTCTCGTTTACTGGCAAAAAGTACTCTTTTAACGTTTCAAGATTACGTAGAATCACTTCGAGTTTGCGTGGGTTATAGGGGCTAGCCCACCCATCATTGATAATTTCAAAGTTCATAGAAAATTTGCCACCAGGTTTTACCCTTAACGGGGTTACTGACTTTAACAGCCGGAAGTGGTAACCTAAACGACGTTTGATTTTTTCCAAACACCCTTGTTTTTCCCAATCTTCTATGATTTCTGCCCCATCAGAAGGGTTAAAATTTAATGTACTCCAACGCATTCGTGCTAATTCTTTTAAAGCATTTGGACAATTATCATATTCACTGGCATGACAAAGTTCCCCGCCCTGTACTACATAACGATTGTCAAGATTTAAAAACGTCTTTTGGCGATCTATTTCATTCAAGTCCAGACTATTATACGTACCCCCATCATCAATATCAGCTAAGAAACAATCGTTATGGGCACCAGTTCTAGCTCGATAACTACCGTTGAAAGCTTCTTTCGGCTCGAGAGGATTTTCATTATTAAATGCATCTCTTTTATAATATGGATATCTGATAGCAACCATTCGCTTAGGTGGCAACACAGAGAGTGCTTTAAACAAGACTGCTTTCCTAGCCTCAGGGTCTTCGCGTAAGCCGTTTGAAGATCTATTCCACTCTCCCCAAAAGCCAATAAAACCTGCTTCCAAGAAAGCAATCACATCATAATTAGCTTTCAAGACAGGCTCTAACTGATCGAGATGAGAATTTATTCTAGCTAGTGGAGCATCCTGACCACCTCCCAGCCAATTGTATGAGAACCGGATAATCATTTTTACTCCAGCTTTTCGGGCTGTTTCACAGTCATTTGATACCATATCAAGAAAAGACTGAGAAAGTGGTTTGTCTTTGAATTCTGCAATTAAGTAAATCCGGCGAATTAAAGTCATATTCTGACTTTTAACTTCTTGCAGTTTAGAGAGTTCTAAGGGAGAACTCGGCTGATTACCAATAGGGTGAAACCGAATATAAAAGCCTCTTTCGGGATTGGGAAAATTTTCCTCACTGCGTTCATACACTGTGGTAACGCTGGAAGAATTTGTGAGCATATTGCTTTGACATATGAGTCCTACGCTGACAATGATTAACGATAACTTTATGTATTTGACTATTCTCATTACATCTACTTAAATGCCTCCTATTTTCACTATTTTTTAAACATTTTTTCAAATATTTTGATGTCTCTATGTTTTTTTGACAACCCATTTATGACCCTTGTAGTTCTACTTTTGCAATAGATTCACTTTTGGCATAACCATAACAGCACTATTTGTTGTTAGGGTATCTACTGGCAAATGCTTTTGTACGTATTTTGGTTTGTAACCTGGCACCAGTTGCTTAAGCAAAAGCAAGATAGAATTGACGTCATTCTTTGTCGCAGCTTTACATAAAAAGTCTACAAAAAAGTTTAAATTTTCTGGAACAATCCGACTAGCATTTTTCACAATAAATAATTTTTCGTGTTGTGTTGGTTTGTACTCCTCTCCTGGGATAAACAACTCCTCAAATAATTTCTCTCCTGGTCGTAACCCTGTGAATACGATGTCAATGTCTTTGTTGACTTCGTATCCCGAAAGGCGAATGAGTTCCTTTGCTAAATCAACAATTTTGACTGGTTTGCCCATATTCAGCATTAACACTTCACCACCACGACCAAGTACCGCAGCTTGCAAAACAAGCTGTACTGCTTCTGGAATGGTCATGAAATAACGACAGATTTCCGGATGGGTCACTGTTACTGGACCACCCGCAGCAATTTGTTTTTGGAAGGTGGGAACAACGCTACCACGACTGCCCAAAACATTGCCAAAACGCACCGCAACATAAGGATAACCACTTTGTCTTGCTGCTTGCAGTACCAACATTTCGGCGACTCTCTTACTAGCACCCATGACGTTGGTAGGATTAACAGCTTTGTCTGTGGAAATCATCACGAAATGTTTAACTTTGTATTGCAGCGCCAGCTCTAGTAAATTTTTTGTCCCAAGCACATTGTTCGTGATTGCTTCTGGTAGATTTAATTCCATCAGAGGGACGTGCTTATGAGCCGCAGCATGGAAAATAACGTCAGGTTGGAATTGCTCAAAAAGATGTTTTAGGCGTCCTTGAAAGCGAATATCAGCAATGAAGGCAAAAAGACGTGGGATCTGTTTTTGTACTTTGCTATCGTTTTTGAGTGCCTGAGCAACTTGTTCTAGTTCTTGTTGAATATTGAAGACAGAATTCTCTCCGTGTCCCACAAGTATCATGGCTGCAGGGCAACATTTGAAAATTTGACGACAAATTTCGCTACCAATTGACCCGCCTGCGCCTGTAATGAGTACTTTTTTGTCTTGGAGGAAATGGGAAACTCGCTCAATCTCCGTCTGTACAGGTTCGCGTCTGAGCAAATCTTCAATTCTCACATCTCGAATGCTGTCTACTCGCACACGACCATTGAGGATTTCATGTATTCCAGGTAAAGTGCAAGTTTGAATTCCAATGGCGTCGCAGATATCTACGATTTCCCGAATAACTTGTCCAGCAACCGAAGGCATCGCAATAATAACTTGATAGATCTCAAGAGATTTCACAATATCAGGAATTTGGTAGCGATCGCCTACTACAGGAATACTCCGAATATGTGCATGTAATTTTTGAGGATTGTCGTCAATGAAGGCAACAGGATAAAAACCCAGTTGGGGATTTCTCTGCATTTGTTCCACTAGAGAAACCCCTGCACTTCCAGCACCAACTATGAGCACGCGTTTCTGTAAGTTCAATGCTGCACGTCTGTGGCTAATTCTTTCCACAACTCTAATACTGAAACGCAGTGCCACAATGAAAATAAACGAAAGTATCCCATCAATAAGTGGCAGTAATTGCGGTACTTTATCGACCATTAGATATGTGTAAACCAAAACAAATAATAGGGTTTGGATGACTACCGCAACCGCCATCAATAGAACCACGTATATCAGTTCTTCAATACTGGCATAGCGCCAGTAACACCTGTACAAACCAAAACTCCAAAAAACGCAAAGTTTGACTTGTAAAAATAGTATTGTTACCAGTGCTAGCTCCGATGAATAGGAGGCAATATCAAGATTGCCATCTAAACACAAAAGCAGAGCTAATAATGGTGTTATGGAAAAAACAATGATATCAAAAATGAATAAATGGCGGTTTCTCAGTTTTAGCAGTATGTTTAATAAACCGTTATTCGATTTTTGCTCAAGACTTTCAGAATTCATGAATAAGCCTGTGTAGTCATTTTGAAGAAAGTGGTGTTGCAGAGTGGAACTTATGAAACAAGGTAACTCTGATTTAAACCTTTGTAAACTTCTCGGTGGTTGGTTAGGCTTTGACGCAGCTAGACGAATAATTTATATTTTTTTTCATCATTTATGTGATTCATCAACGACGAGAAAGATATTTATATCTGTCTTGAAAGTTTACTTTCATTCTTTGCTGTGAGTGATTACTTTCTCAGTAGCAAAGACGCTACGCGCCGAGAGTACCTGTCCGCAGGACTTACGACGGCACTATCCCTTGGGCAATCGCGCACATAGGAGTCTGGCACGTACCTCATACCACACTCTAAAGTAAATTTCCTTTTGGGAAGCCGCCTTTATACATCTATGGTTAATCGCTAAAGCCAGTTAAAACTGACTAAAAGACTTATCGTCCATAGCAACTTTTAACTCGTTTTCATAGGTTTAAGTGCCCATCCCAAACTTTAGTTTAGGGCTTGGGACAAGATGTGAAAATACAAACTCTAGCCGTGAAAGTCAAATATATTATAGGGTTTAGTGCTTATACCAATGGTGTAAATCTTTGAAAGTTGTAGATTTACAAAAGTCTAAAACACTAGGTACTGTAAAAGTGGTGGGCTTTGCTTTAATGCCTGTCACAAAAGTGAGTTATCTATTCCATATCTTGCACCAAACTTTCTGATAGCCAATAAATTTATTTATTGACTAATAGCCAATGTAAACTTTTAGCTTACTGCACTGGAATTTCCGTTTTAACGGACTTGGGCTATTAGCCTTGAACTTAAGTTTAAGGCGTTTATGGGTGAAGTGCAAGATAGGAGTTATACTAGTTTGCCATGTTTGCACCACAACTAAGATTTCCTCTGACTAAGAGGAAAAAGGGGAACACAGAACTAAGGAGCTTTTAGCCGTTACACTTTGCAACGGAATAACTTTTGTGTCTTTAGAGTAGTCATGGAATTTCCACTCTCGATCAACCTTTGAAAGCATTTAAGCTTTTGAGAAAAGAGAGTTGTTTACTTGTCTACTACTTCTTACTATGAGATGAAAGCACTGTTATAAATCAGACACATGTTATAAGCTACAATAAATTCAAGTATTTTAAACCAAGCTTTAAGAAAAAATTATATTTAATAATAATTAAATTTACATATAAATTAACTAAACCGTATGCTAATTAAGCATTTCCTGTATGAAATCATTCGGTCATATGACTAAAGTATTTATAAAAAATCTATAAAGAAAAAGTTTAAAGAAGAATTCAGGAGTCAGAATCAATCAGTGGGGGATTGGTGACCCTTCAGGTGATTGTAGACCACCAAATCTGCGATTTGGTGGGGGTCTTAAACCCATTCATTCAACCGAGCGTCGTACAGAATTCATACTGAATTGTGACTGCTGACTCAGGAATTGCTGTTTTGATAAAATATCAGCTTTCACTGGATGGCGTGAGATATATTGTGTATGCACGAAAACTCCTTAAAAGAGGTGAGTTATCTCTTGTAAAAGAAGCTTGATCGCCAATCTTCGATTAGCTCCCTGAACTTCGTTCAGAGGAAGCACCAAGTGCTTTGAGGCAGGCTGTTTTCACAGAAGAACACACAGGCGCGTAGAACGGGCGATCGCCTTCTTACGAAACCTTTGCTTCCAAAGACTTCAGCAATTCAGTGTTCACACCAGACTCACGAGTTAAAGCAATTTTGCCAGTGCGAGCGACTTCTTTGAGACCAAATTTTTGCAGCACTTGTACGATTGCCACCATTTTACCTGGATCTCCCACAACTTCCAAAGTCAGAGAATCTTCTGCCACGTCTACGACTCTCGCTCGGAAAATCTGAGATAGTTCGACAATTTCTGAACGGTTGCTGCTTGTTGCATTCACCTTGAGCAACATCAATTCTCGCTCAACGCAAGGAACTTCCGTAACATCCTGCACTTTCAAAACGTTGATGAGTTTGTAGAGTTGCTTAGTGAGTTGTTCAATCACACGGTCATCACCCGGAACTACCATTGTAATCCGAGAAATTCCTGGTTGCTCAGCAGGACCAACGGCAAGGCTTTCTATGTTGAAGCCGCGACGGGCAAATAAGCCAGAAATACGGGAAAGAACTCCCGCTTCATCTTCGACAAGCACTGATAAGGTATGTTTCATCGTCGCCAACAGAGGCTAAAAGTTGGTTGAATGTCATGCTGATGTAATCCCTTATTGTACCTGATCTCGTGATTGGAATCGCAATAAGTCGTCTTGTGTATTACAGTTAAAAAGCATTTCTGGATCTGGTAAAGGCAAAGCTTGCACGGGATGACGCTTCAGCCACTCCTGAAATGAGCGTCCCCCTTGGTTAATATACTCCATTAAACTTGGTAAACAGCGACGGCGATAGAAACCGCACAGCGGTTCCCATCCTTTAGCTTGGGGAACTAGAGCAGCGATCGCTTCATCCTCCACACTATCCAACGTAGCTGCCCATTCTTGCAATATCTCAAGGCGCAAGTTGGGTAAATCGCAAGCTAGCAGCAACACCCAATCTGTTTGTATAGATGTTAGCGCTTGAGCAAATCCAATAATTGGTCCATGTGGTTGTTGTTCACTGCCAGTTTCACCAGACAAAGGCACTTCTTTGATAAACTGAACTGTAGATGGTAACAAATGTTTATAGCGTTCTTGCCAGGGTGTGACTACGTAAACTGTATCAGCACAACTTTCAGCAATTCGACAAATCAATTGCAACAGGGGTAAGCCTTGAATGGGAATCAACGCTTTATCGCGTCCCATGCGAGAACTCTTTCCGCCTGCTAAAACTATGCTTGAAAGGTGCATTCGCTTAACTGGTAACTGATAACCCTTCGGGAACGCCCGTCGCCTACGGTAAGTCCTGCGGAGGCTTGAGCCAGCGCTGGCTCACTGATAACTGGAAATAGACATCTCCAAAATAGTAACATTCTGTGGTAAAAGAACATCAGAGAGCTTTTTTGACACAGAAATATGAGCGACATACTGAACCACATTGAAGAGAATCCTAAAGAAACAAAGCGGTTAATTGGTCTGGAGTATGAACAGTTACAATAGATTCAGGTATGTGGACTTATGCTGTTGAGATGGAAATGGGACTATCACCAGAAATAGGTAGGGTAGGTTCTCAGACAACAATTCTGCTGTATGAAACAGAAATTCAGATGTAATGAATTGATGAGCTATCCTACCATGCCTACTCTTTCTACTGTTATGACTACTCGACTACTCTTTCTAAAGACTCCTGATTTAAAAAGCCTTTCTGAACAACTAGGCGAAGCTTTAAAAGTTATAAGCCAACCTGTGAAACCTGCTTCTGGTTCTTAAAATTGGCAAACGTGAGATATCTCCTTTCGTCCATGAGTATTTGGAACTCATGAGCAAGTATTTGGAACTCGTGAGCAAGTATTTGGAACTCGTGAGCAAGTATTTGGAACTCGTGAGCAAGTATTTGGAACTCGTGAGCAAGTATTTGGAACTCATGAGCAAGTATTTGGAACTCATGAGCAAGTATTTGGAACTCATGAGCAAGTATTTGGAACTCATGAGCAAGTATTTGGAACTCGTGAGCAAGTATTTGGAACTCGTGAGCAAGTATTTGGAACTCATGAGCGAGTCTTTTGTACCCATTCTCCTAAGGAAATGGCTAAAATCAAAATGTTTGCTCTTTAACGCTACGCTAGTGGACACTGCAACTTGCCCTCGCTGTCATCAACCCTTGAATTCCCAAGCTGTCACCTGTCCTCATTGTGGTACTCAGTTGAAAGCTTACGGACATCCTGGGATTCCCTTACATCGCGCCATAGAGAAGGAGTATCTCTGCGACAGCTGCACTTACCACGCTGACGATACTTGCAATTTTCCCCAGCGTCCTTTTGCCAAAGAATGCATTCTCTACCAAAATATAGAAGAGAGTAAGCAAGAGTTGCAGCAGCAGCGTTACGCCAACAGCTTTGGTGCAACTGTGAAAAATTGGATGAAACGCAATCAAGCTTTACTTTTGCTGTTGGCTCTGTTATTCATCTGTTTGATTATTACTCTGTCAACGTCTTGATAATGAAGGACAAGGGGGACAAGGGGAAGAATTTTCTTCTATCTCCCCATCTCCCCATCTCCCTCATCTCCTCAAACCGCAGGTGGTAACTTCCCAACGTGAGACGCTTGTTCATCAAACACTGCCAAGTCAAACCAAAAAGTGGTGCCAACACCAACTTCACTGACCAAATGAACTTTACTGTGATGCTTTTCTATGATATTCCTCACAATAGATAGCCCTAGACCTGTGCCTTCTAGGGTGTGAACTCGGTTTTCTACCCGGAAGAAACGGTCAAAGATGGCTGCTTGGTCTTCTGGGGCAATGCCAATACCAGTGTCGGAAATTTCTATCCGTACTTTGGGTACCTGACTACTATGAGAGCTGGACTTTGGTTGAAGTTGGTAGGTGCGGAGGGCAACTCTTCCACCTGTCTTAGTAAACTTTAGGGCATTACCAACCAGATTAGCCAAGACTTGCAGCAATAAATCATAGTGACCGACGACGAGGGGCAATTGAGGTGCAACTTCCTGAATCAGTTCAATGCCTTTGTCCCTAGCATTGAGTTGGTAAGTACGCAGTATTTGCTCGATCGCCTGCGCCAGATCCACCCCATCCAAATGATAATTGCGACCAGATTCTAGTTTTGACAAATCCAAAACATCGTTAACTAAACGAGCTAGTCTATCGGTTTCATGATTAACAGTTACCAAAAACTCCTGCCTTTGTTCAGTACCTAAGTCTTCGCCGTAGTCGTGCAAAGTCTCGATAAATGATTTGATGTTAAATAAAGGCGTTCGCAATTCGTGGGAGACGTTACTGATAAACTGGCTTTTTGCCTCGTTGAGTTCTACCTCGCGGGTGATATCTTGCACGGTAATAGCAACACCTTTGACACTCTCTCTTTGCTGATCAAGAACTGTTGTTAGGAGAATGCGGATAGTGCGCTTGATGGGTTGAGTCAGCGGTATACGGAATTCAGCACTTTCGTATTCCCCCGCTGCTATTTCATACAAGGGGCGGGTAATTTCTATTTCCACCGCCGCAGGCAAGTGATGTAAAACATTTTCGCCTACAACCTCAGCTCCTTCCCAGCCAAAAATTCTCCGTGCTGTGGGGTTGACTAAAATCACTTGCATACTATTATCAATAAGGACTGCTCCATCAGCAATTGTGGAAACTAGGGTTTCTAGCTTGGCTTTTTCCGCCGTCAGTTCCTCAATATTTTGTTCTTCATAGCGCTCCAAGCGCTCTGCCATCTCATTAAAATTGAGAATTAACTCCCCAAGTTCGCCTCCTAGTGGTAAGCCAATTCGCTGTTTGAAATTTCCCGCAGCAATTTCTTTTACCCCCACTAGCAACTCTTTAATTGGCTTAGTGATTGTCAAAGCGTTAATCACCCCTCCCAAAATCACCATGACCCAAATTGAGATAAAAACAGCAATGGTGACATCACGGGTGAAATTTGTTGAGATCACTGCGGCTGGGTTGGGGTTGATACCAATTGCCAACACACCCAGGTATTTGCCATCCATTGTCAGTGGAACAAACACATCGGTAACTTCCCCATCGGGCGATTGATGTTGTCGCACCATTGGCTTTTCTGCATCAGCAGCATAATCCTCTGGCAGTTCTATTCGCCGTTTAATGGCAAGAGATGTTCCCACCTCCGGGTCCCAAAAGGGAATACCGAAATAGATGTTCCCCGTTTCATCAGCATAGAGCATATAACGCACGCTAGAGGTGCTGCTGTAAAAGCGGTGGGAAAATTGCGCTACCTCGGTGAGATTCTCCTCAGCAATGAGCGGAGCAACGTTAACCGCAAGCAACAGCCCAAGGTCACGACCAAAGCGAGTATCATTCAGACGTGCATCCTGCTGAATTGTATTCACCGCCCAGAAGGTCAAACCACTCATCACCAGAGAGACCACCAAAGTGGCGGCTGCTAAAAGTTTAGTCTGGAGAGTGAACTCCGACCACCAATTGACAATTGCTTCTCTGATTGTTTTTAAAAGAGTTAGCATCTTAAAAAGTTATTATGGTGCTGACAATGAGGGTCATAGGAAAGTGTATGGTTTACCTAATACCTATCAAGGTTTGACTTATTAGGGCAGGGATAGTTATGTATTTCTCCCTATCAGGGATTGAAACCACCCCAATAAATAAAAATTAACAGTTTATAGACAAACAAGTAAGGAGAAATGGGGAATGGGCAATGGGCAATGGGCAATGGGCAATGGGCAATGGGCAAGGCTCGACGATTTCCAATTTCCAATTCCCAATTCCCATCTCATCTCCCTCATCCCACCTTCTCTTCTTACCTGACTTGGTGACCGATATCTCGTCGGTAATACATTCCTTCAAAGTGAATACACTGTATCCCAGAGTACGCTTGGGTAAGCGCTTGTTCAAAGTTTTCTCCCACTGCGGTAACGTTTAATACTCGACCGCCGTCTGTTACCAGTTGTTGTCTCGTTCCCAGGCTCCCGCCTGGGAATGCTTTTGTCCCAGCGTGAAATACGGTGGTTCCCAGTGCCTCTGCCTGCTCAATGCCAGTAATAGCCTTTCCTTTCTCGTATACTCCAGGATAACCACCAGAAGCCGCAACGACTGTGACAGCAGTACCCTGCTTCCAAGCGATGGGTGGCATTTGAGCCAAACGTTGCTCAACACAAGCCAAAATTAACTCTTCTAAGGGTGTTTCCAAAAGTGGTAGCACTACCTGAGTTTCTGGATCACCAAAGCGACAGTTAAATTCCAAAACCTTAAAGTCACCTTTGGGAGTTATCATCAACCCAGCGTAAAGCACACCTCGATAGTCAATGCCTTTTGCCAAGAGTGCAGCGATCGCTTTTTCCAAGACTTCCTTTTGAATTTCTGCTATCAACTCTGGCGTAGCAATGGGCGCTGGAGCATAAGCTCCCATACCACCAGTATTTTCCCCTATATCGCCCTCACAAATCCGCTTATGGTCTTGAGCGCTCAACAACGGACGAATTGTCAACCCATCGGTCAACGCTAAAACAGAAACCTCTTGCCCAGTTAAACATTCTTCAATGACAACAAATCTTCCTGCACTGCCAAATTCTCCGCCAAACATGGCATCAATCGCTATTTGTGCCTGTTCTACCGTTTCAGCAACTATAACACCTTTACCAGCCGCTAAACCATCGGCTTTAACAACAATAGGTGCTCCCTGTGCTCTCACGTAAGATTTTGCCGCTGTTGCTTCCGTAAATACCACAGCCCGTGCCGTCGGAATTCCTGCTTCTTGCATCAAAGCTTTTGCCCAAGCCTTACTTGCTTCGATCTGCGCTCCTGCTTTCGTTGGACCAAAAACCATCAGACCTTGTGATGTGAGATAATCTGTAATGCCTTTTGCCAAGGGCACTTCTGGACCCACCACGACAAGAGAAATGTCCTGCTTTTTGGCAAATTGAGTGATCCCCTCAAAGTCATCTACCGCCAAAGGTAGGTTTTGGCAGCGTTCCATACTTGCCGTACCCCCATTTCCTGGTGCACACACAACTTGCTCAATTTGCTTTGATTGCAACAGTTTCCAGGCTAGAGCGTGTTCTCGCCCTCCATGACCTACAACTAAAACTTTCACTGATATCCTCTTGAATTTCTTGCAAGCGAGAATGCCCAGTGGCGACTCGCCGTACAATTTTTTCATCAATTTTGATAATTGTGCAAGTCCCCTTATCTGCTCTGGCTTATGGAAGGTGACTAAAGTGACAACACGACTTGTGTGAGTCTCAATCATGGTAGTACAAGAACTGCTTATAAGTAGCTGGACAAAAATATTTACAGTCCAAGAGCGAGCGGAGCCTGCGCTTTGCGCTTACGCTTCATTCGCTCTGGGACATTGTGTAATTAATTCTGTCCGACTACTTATTTAATTTGACCCACTTACTTATTCAGGTAAAAAGACTAACCTTAAGTTTTATAAACAAAATTGATTGTTCGCTTAAGAAGTATGGGATGCTCTTAATGGTGCGCTCAAAATGAGAAGTACTACTGAAATAGTGCACTCGGAGCGAAAAGTACATACAGTGAATAAGTTATCAAAGCAACTACCAAGAAAGTAAAGATAAATAGCTCAAGTAATGGGTGCACCAAGCTCATAGCAGCAACTGCACGCTTTCGGAAGAGATCAAAGTGAAAAACTTTCGAGACAAAAAGAATAACTTAGACTTAGAGGTTGTTTGAAAAGTCTAATATATTACTTGCCCAAGCGACTAGAAGTCGCACGCCAGTTGCTACAACGGGGGGAACCCCCCGCAGTCGCCACAACGGGGGGAACCCCCCGAAGCTTTGAGCGGAGGTTTCCTCCGCTCAAACTTCTCTCCGCAAGGCGCTGCTCTCCGCAACGCACTGGCTCGGCTACACAGGCAAAACCCACGGAGGTGGGTTTAAAACACCTGATTTTGCGTGTTTTCCACGCAGGCGGTGAGTCCAGCGCTCTTGGTAGGGTTTCCCTCTCAATAGCCCAGACGCACTCGCGTTCCGCAGGCGACTGGCGAACCCGAACGCGAGTGCGTCTGGTGACAGGAGAAGGGACTTTGTTTGTGTAGTAGCAAGTTATATTCGCCCAATACTTTTCAAACATCCTCTTAGAGGCGGAATCAGGATGAATATTCCCCCAAATCGCTACTATAAGTAGCAGTAAAACTCCTGAGATTTCCTTCCTACTTAATAGTAGGAAGTCACTCGCAAAATATCTGTACAAATAAAATCTTTGGAAATGAAGGTAAATAAAAATGCTGAATATTCCTAAAGGCTTTGCCAGTATACGGTGAAAAATTTTGAACTGACTGAAAGAGTAGGTATCTAGAACTGTAGAAGGCAACTTTAGTCGTCTTCAAACAGTTACCAAGTCTCCTTCTGTGAAGAGGTATCGGGAAATACTGAGTAAATATAACAACACAGAAGTGAGAGCTAAAAAAATTAATTTTGCGAAATGACACAACTATGGTTCTAAATCAAGCAGACAATGGAACGCTCATAGCCCAGGCTTCTGGAGGGGGTAGCTGGCAATTATTGTCGTACTCCTGTCCGATCAATCCTATCAATGCCGCTCTGTTGCGTACTGGCAAGATATTATTTCTTGCAGGGTCAGGAAACAATCCAAATAATGTAAATGAGCCTAAGGGCGCTGCTGTCTTAAATTTGACTAACGGTACCTTCACCCGTCCAACCACCCCGTTGGATGGTGCAGGGTCGCCTATTGATTTTTTCTGCTGTGGTCACTCATTCCTATCGGATGGTCGCCTCATGTGTGTTGGTGGTAATGACCAATACGATCCATTTGTTGGCTTGCCGGTTGCTCTGATATTTAATCCCAGCAATGACCAATGGGTCAAGGAATCAAACCAGCCGGATGGTGCTCGCTGGTATCCTACTGTGATCACCATGGGCGACGGTCGAATTGTAACAATGTCTGGTATCGATGAGACTGGCGCTCAGCTCGACAATTACCCAGAACATTATTCCTCTGCAACTGGTTGGAAATATTTTTCTGGAGCAGAACAAAATTGGCAATACCCGACCAGTCGCTTTCCAATGTACTTACACCTGTTCCTCATGCAGAATGGTAAACTTTTCTATTCGGGTGCCTGCTTTCAATCCACTGACCAGTTCACAATTGGTCAGGCAGGAGCATACATACTCACCCTACCTGCAAATTATCAGGGACAGATCACAGAAACGCCAGTGAATGGGTTGACAGCTCGAGAATACCTCAATCAAGCAGCCAGTGTGCTGCTACCACCAGCCCAAGACCAGAAGGTCATGATGATCGGCGGTGGTAATGGTTATTACGGTCAGACGACGAACAGGGTTAACATTATTGATCTTAAGGTGAGTTCCCCAGCTTACACGGTAGGACCGTCGCTAAATTTCGCTCGTATGCACCATAACGCCGTCTTGTTACCTAATCGCACCGTATTTGTTTGTAATGGCGGTGCAATGGGTGAAGATGTGAATCAAGGAACACGGACACCAGAAATCTACAATCCAGCCACAAATACTTGGACAACAGCAGCAGCGGCGCAGAAGACTCGTTTATACCATGCATTGGCGATACTCCTGCCAGATGGCAAAGTCCTCACTACCGGGGGAAACCCTGAGCGGGGAACTGAGGACAAGAGTATTGAACTTTATAGTCCCGCTTATATGTCGCAAACGCGACCAACGATTAGTAGCGCTCCCACATCAGCGACTTACGGCAACACAATCACAGTCGGGACATCCCAAGCGAGGGATATCAAATGGGTCCATCTAATTAAACCCATGGCAACAACTCATGGTCTTGACACAGAACAACGGCTAGTAGACTTGCCTATAGCCTCTCGGACTAGCAGTTCTCTCAGTGTCACGATCACGAATAACCGCAACATAGCACCGCCTGGCCACTACATGTTGTTTATTTGTAACAACAATAACGTTCCGTCACAGGCAAAGTGGATTCAAATGACCTAGCGTTTTCTACCTAAGGGTCTGTAGTTCAGTAGTACTGTCAAGTTAACCAGCACACAACTTCATCTTTGCGGATGATGTCAATCATTTTTTCGCAGACATTGGGTCAGTGTTGGCATTTACTTGAGACGACCTTTGAATAACAAGATTTAGTTACCAAGAGTTCAAATATGAAGCTGAAGCTAACACGACGACAATTCGGTCAGCTGATGATTGCAAGCACAGCAGTAGCTGGGCTTGGGTATCTCGGCAAAAAGACCTTTGCACAAACGCCCTTGATTACCTCCTCGACTATCTATGGTGCACACCCTGACCGTCAACGCGGAGGACTTGTGCTACAGTCCTTAAACTTGACAACCAAACAAATTCAGGATATTGGGACTGTTCCCATAGAGCGTGGCGAACGATTGGAGAGTTTGACTTACCTAGCTCTCAACACATTTCTACTAACCATTGGTCCTGTCACAGCCAGCAAAAAGGAAAACGATCCCCCTCGCCTTGTAACTGTCATTCTGGGTCAGATTCCAGTAAGTGTGCCCGTCCCTGGATTCAATAAGCTGGAGACACTTAGGAGTGTGCGGGTTACCAATGACGGCTCGCTCATCGCTCTAGTCCATAGAAAAGACAAAAAGTCAGCCAGACTAGTCAATCTCAACGCCAGGACAGCCGCTATTAGCAACAGAGATAATATCAAACTGCCTGAGAACGAGCGGTTTGATAATCTAGTCCAGCTACCGAATGGAATAACTTATACGACGATTTTTGGGTTACAAGGTGATACAAGTTTGGTACCGTTGAACCTGGAAACAGGACAGGTGAGCCAAGGAGTGCAATTGAAAATTAATGGTACAGTTTGGAATAATGGCTTTACCAGCCTAGCTAGCGCTCCAGGAAACCTAATATACGCGGTTGGTAACGGGAGACATCTGACGCCTAATAACCTATACACCATCGATCCGAGCACTGGAGCCATAACTCTGGTACAACAATGGGATGCCGTGAAGATTGCGACTAATGTTGGTGGTATTCTTCGTGGCTTATTATAGGGAGTTTACGCTATCAACAATTTGTTGCTGATAGGTGTTTTGCATCAAGTCACGATCGCGACATGATGATAATTCCAGCCAGAATCATGGCTAATCCAATCCAATGATTCTGGCTAAAATGTTCTCTGAAAAACCAACTACCAGAAATCGCAATCAGAGCAAATCCTATGCCAGCAAAAACTGGGTAAGTAGTGAAAATTTTGGAGATGATCTTAATAGCAGGCTAAATACTGTATACCATAAATGAGGTACGGAATTTGCTGTTCGGATAAACTTTGTCCAGGGTCATCAAAATTTTGACTTCCGACCCCTTTTTACGGTTATGTGTACTAAAGATGCTCAACCTAATTGGGTATCTGGAATTATAGAAGGCAACTTTAGCTAAACCACTCTAGCAAAGTAACACTACTATGCTTCTAAATCAAGCAGACAATGGAACGCTCATAGCCCAGGCTTCTGAACTGGGTAGCTGGGAATTATTGCCTGACAACTGTCCAATCAATCCTATCCATGCCGCTCTATTGCGTACTGGCAAGATATTATTTATTGCTGGATCGGGAAACAATCCAAACAATGTTGGTAATACCGATGTTGTCTCAAAGGGGTGTGCTGTCTTAACTTTGGGTAAGAGTACCACCGCTACCTTCTTCCAACCAATGATCCCAGTGACAGATAACGGTCCTATTGATTTATTCTGCTGCGGTCACTCATTCCTGGCAGATGGTCGCCTCATGTGCGTTGGTGGTACCGCTAGTTATGACCCATTCAAGGGCTTGGTATCTGCTCTAGCCTTTGATCCCAGCACTGACCAATGGGTCAAGGAGTCAAACCAGCCGGATGGTGCTCGCTGGTATCCTACTGTGATAACGCTGGGTGACGGTCGAATCGTAGCGATGTCTGGTATCGATGAGAATGGCGGACTACTCGATACTTACCCAGAAAGTTATTTGCCTGGAACTCCAAGTGGAACTTGGAGCTATTTTTCTGGACAAGAACAAAATTGGCAAGACCCGACCAGTCCCTTTCCAATGTACTTACACCTGTTCCTCATGCAGAATGGTAGACTTTTCCACTCAGGAGCCTGTTTTCAACTACCTCAATGCCCGCCCCTGCCCGAAGACCCTGAATGCCAGAGAATAAAAAATCAGGTAGAAGGACGACCATACATACTCACTCTGCCGAATGGTTATCAGGGAAAGATTACAGAAACATCGGTGAGTGGGTTGACAGATCAACAATACCTCAATCAAGCAGCTAGTGTGCTGCTACCGCCAGCCCAAGACCAGAATATCATGATTATCGGCGGTGGTGATGGTTATTACGGTCAGACAACGAACAGGGTCAACATTATTGATCTTAAGGCGAGTTCTCCAAGTTACACAGCAGGACCATCGCTCAATTTCGCTCGTATGCACCATAACGCCATCTTGTTACCTAATCGCACCGTGTTTGTTTGTAATGGTGGTAATATGGGTGAATGTTATGATAAAGACCAAAATAAAAATGGTGTAGATCTAGAGCATTGTGGAACACGGACACCTGAAATCTATAATCCAGCCACAAATACTTGGACAAAAGCAGCAGCGGCGCAGAAGACTCGTTTATACCATGCATTGGCGATACTTTTACCAGATGGCAGAGTCCTTACCACTGGGGGAAACCGTGACCGGGGAATTGAGGAAAGGAGTATTGAAATTTATAGTCCTGCGTATATGTCGCAAACACGACCAACGATTAGCAGCGCTCCCACATCAGCGACTTACGGCGGGACAATTATAATTGAGACATCCCAAGCGAGCGATATCAAATGGGTCCATCTGATGAAACCAATGGCGACCACCCATGGTCTTGACACAGAACAACGGCTAGTAGACTTGCCTATAGCCTCTCAAAATAGCAGTTCTCTCAATGTGACGGTCACAAATAACCGCAATATAGCACCGCCTGGCTACTACATGCTGTTTATTGTTAACAACAGTAACGTTCCGTCACAGGCAAAGTGGATTCAAATAGCCTAGTACAGGTCGGCGTAAATAAACCACCCATTCCAAATCGATGAAACGCTTACGCTGTCTTCATTTTGAATTTTGAATTTTGAATGAGCGAATTCCGCCTTGCGGTACTAGGGTCTTTTATCTAAAGATTTATAATACAGTGATACTGTCAAGTGAATAAGCGCACAATATGATTGTTGCCAGTAGTGTCAATCATTATTTTTGCAAACATTGGCTAATGCTGACACTATTACTTGAGATTACCTTTGCATAATCAAGATTTAGTTACCAAGAGTGCAAATATGAAGCTGAAGCTAACACGACGACAGTTCGGTCAGCTAGCGATCGCAAGCACAGCAGTAGCTGGGCTTGGGTATCTTGGCAAAAACACCTTTGCACAAACGCCCTCGATTATCTATGGTGCACGTGCTGACCGTAAAGCCGGAGGGCTTGTCCTCCAGTCCTTAAACTTGACAACCAAACAAATTCAGGATATCGCGACTGTTCCCATAGAGCGTGGCGAACGATTGGAGAGTTTGACTTACCTAGCTCTCAACACATTCCTACTAACCATTGGTCCTGTGGGAGGTAGCAAAAAGGAAAACGATCCCCCTCGCCTTGTGACTGTCATTCTGGGTCAGATTCCTGTAAGTGTGCCCGTCCCTGGATTCAATAAGCTGGAGACACTTGGGAGTGTGCGGATCACCAATGACGGCTCGCTCATTGGTTTAGTCCATAGAAAAGACAAAAAGTCAGCTAGGCTAGTCAATCTCAACGCTACTACAGCCGCGATTAGCAACAGAGATAATATCAAACTGCCTGAGAACGAGCGGTTCGATAATCTAGTCCAGCTCTCGAATGGAATAACTTATACGACGATTCTTGGGTTCCAAGGTGATACAAGTTTGTTCCAGTTGAATCTGGGAGGAGGACAGGTGAGCCAAGGAGTGCCATTGAAAATTAACAATACAGCTTGGAATAGTGGCTTTAGCAGCCTAGCTGGCGCTCCAGGAGACCTAATATACGCGCTTGGTGCCCCTAGGTATATAACACCTTATAATCTGTACACCATAAATCCGAGTACTGGAGCCATAACTCTGGTGCAACAATGGAATGTTGTAAAGATTGCGACTAATGTTGGTGGTATTCTTGGTGGCTTGTAGGGAGTTCTACACCATCAACAATTTGTTGCTGATAGGTGTTTTGCATCAAGTCACGATCGCGACATGATGATAATTCCAGCCAGAATCATGGCTAATCCAATCCAATGATTCTGGCTAAAATGTTCCCTAAAAAACCAACTACCTGAAATCGCAATCAGAGCAAATCCTATGCCAGCAAAAACTGGGTAAGCGGTTGAGACTGGCAACTTTTCCAACGCTTTAGCAAATAGTACTACGTTGATCCCGTAGAATACTAGCCCACCAAGGAACCAAGGAGATAAAAGCAATGATAGTAAACCGGAATCAGTAGGTTCCAAGCGCGATCGCTTTAAAAGTAAATTACCAATACAAGTATTAACAGCAGCAACAAAGACGAAAATCCAAGGTCCCCAAAAAGAATTCATTTAGCAATACCTAACTAAGAAATTTGCCTCAGCAGCCACAATAGTTTTTCTTTCACTGGACGACGATGAACTGAATTAGCATTTTCCACGTTAGCCAGTTTTTGTTTGTTAGCTTTGAACCAGTCGTAGCTTTCACACAACATTTGATTATTGGAATATTTCGGCTTCCAACCCAATTTTAATAAAGGGTCAACGTCAAAATATATCTCCTTATGATAAGTCAGATAATGGAAGGGCGCTAAAGGACTTAAGCCTAGCAAATCTAAAAATCTTAATGTCCCAATTGAGGGTCCTACAGGAAGACCTATAACTTTAGATTCACTTCCAGCATATGCAATCAGATGTTCTAGTGCTTGGCGCAGTGTATTGTAGCCATCTGTCCCAACATTATAAGTACCAGACTTGCCTAAGTCGAGTGCTAACATATAAGCATCCATGAGATCTAGGGGGTGAATAAACTGAAACAAGTTATTACCGTCGCCAATAACATAAACGTTTCTTCCCTCTTCAATCCACTCAAATAAGATTTGAAAAATACCTAATCTACCCTCTCCTAAAATAGCTCGTGGACGGAGTGTAATCAGCGGTAAATTAGCTTTTTCGCAAATTTCATCTACAACTAATTCACCAGCAAGTTTAGCTTTGCCATAAATTTCAATTGGTTTTGGTGGGGTATCTTGGGTAATTGGACTTGTTTTGACACCGCCAAAAAGAGCACTGGAACTTGTGTGTATGAAACTCTTCACATCAGCCTTGACTGCTTCTTCAGCTACGATGCGACTCCCTTCAACATTCACTTGCCAAAATTTCTTACCTGCTTTCGTCAGCGGATTTAAAGCTGCATTGTGATGTACGATGTCTATACCTTTCATTGCTGCTGTGACACTGGCGCGATCGCAAATGTCGCAGTTCACAAATTCAATTCCTTTTGGTCTTGTTGGATCTTCCCAAATGTCGAGAACTTTTACGGATTCACCTCGTTCATAAAGGCGTCTTGCAATTAAGTTGCCTAAGTATCCAGAACCGCCAGTGACTAAATGTTTCATAAGTTTAACTAGTTTTGAGAAAGATGTATGATGAAATCCTCACGCATTCGGCGGAGCCGTTCTCGCAGAGTAGACGCAAAGGCGCAGAGAATTAAGAGACAAAGCACTGTCATTTTCTAATTGTGCAATGCTCTATTTTTGGTTGGTTAATATTAGTGTTGTGCAAAGAAGTTTTCCACTTTAACCACCTGCCGAGATTGTAGATTAGGCTAGTGAGTTCGTAGAGGTTTTGAATGATTGGATAATTATAGAACCATAGGCGCGAAACAATTTTGCGATGGACAGCTTTGGGACGACATCTGATAACTGACTGTACATGGAAACCACATAGTCGAAACAGGATGGTGCTACGGAGACAATGAGGAGCATTACAATATAAATTGACTTTTTCTAAAGGCCATTGTCCCTGTTTTTGCAACCAGGTTCGTAAGATTATGGCATTATCAAAAGTATCAAGGTAGGTTGGGTGACTGATATCTGGCGGGACAAAGACATTCAAATCTGGTCGCTTGCTCATAAGATATTCTGCTGCATATTGTTCCTCTGAAGCAGGATAGTTGAACCGATTTCCTGGTGCTAGAAAAACCTGTCCATTTAGCGGGACAGTATGAATGACTTGAGTTAGTAGTGCCTCGTAATAATCAGACAATAGACATTGTTCACTTTTCTCATTTGTCTGAGCCAGTCCTTCAGGCACAACAATGTGAGCAATCATTAAATAATCATATCTCCATTTCTAACATTAGGCTTCTTCTCAAAAATCGTTTTTTTTGCGTCTTTGCGCCTTTGCGTGAGACAAAAAATATTTACTATGTTCTGGTTGCTGAGATAACCATTTCAGACTTCTGCGCATTCCTTCTTCCAAACTGACTTTCGGGTTATAGCCGATTTCTCGTTGTGCTTTGGCAATAGAACAAGCAATCGTTTTATTCATCTCTGAGAGAACATGAAACTTTTGATTATAAGTTCCGATTTTCTGTAGTGAAGCATCAACAAATAAAGCTATTTCGCTGACAAAGCCTGGTAACTTTAAATTATTTTTAGCACATTTTTGGTGAAATTCTGACTCTAATAAAAACTTGACAGTCTCAATGACTTCATTCATTGAGTAAGGACGCTGATCTGCAATCCAGTAAATCTCTCCATTTGCTTTTTCGACTAAACCAGCAAGAATAAGACCTTGACAAAGATTTTCAATATAAGCCATTGAGCGCGGATTATTTCCTGTTCCTACAATCGGGGCTTTTCCATCTCGAATCATTTGAAAGAACAGGGTTTGCCGAGGTGGTTGATTCGGTCCGTAAAACCAAGGTGCACGAATGATAATAGTCTCAATTTTGCCTGCTTGATAGTACTCTTTTACCGCCAATTCCATCAGCATTTTGGAGCGCCCATAATTCATGTAGGGGTTATAGGGCGAATTTTCATCAAATAAGTGATCGGGATGGGGATTGCAACCACAGGGAGAATTTGATGAGACAATAACGGCTCGTTTTACCTTATTGTGGATGGCAGCATCTAGAAGATTTTTGGTTCCATTGAGGTTAACTTCATAAAATTCAGTCACTTTCTTGGGGTGAATGATACCTGCTGTATGGAAAAGGATAGCTCCCTCGGCTCTCTCGCAGAAGCGATCGCAATCTTGAGGATTTCGCAAATCTCCAACAACCACTTCAATGCGCTCTGACATCCTCCTGAGGATAGATTCGTCCTGTTCCGGCAGAATGAGACAGCGAATCCGTAAATTCTTTTGAGGTTGACTCAGAGCGTCGCAATCCTCTAAGCCATTGACTAGGGCATTCACTAGACTAAGACCCAGCCAACCAGCTGCTCCAGTGACTAATACTAAATTCGTGCCAAAATCCATGCTCCTCACTCCTATAGCTTGCCTAAAAAATGCAAGGCATTTCGCCGTGCGATCGCCATAATTGACCCCTGTGGATTGACGCCTGGTGCAGTACACAAAAGACTGGCATCTGCAACATAAAGGTTTTTCAATCCGTGTACCTTACCGAAAGAATCTACTGCACAAATCTTCTGATTTTCTCCCATTGGGCAAGAAGAAAAAAGATGAATTGTCATTAAGTTGGTCAGTTTTCGTGGTAAGGTATCTGGTAAATTATTGATTTTCGTTTGTTTGGTCAGTTTTGGTCCTTCAGTAATGCTGGGATAAAGTGTGGTAGCTCCTGCCTCAAACAGCAGCATCGATAGTTTCTGCAACCCCTCCAACAGGGTTTTCAAATCACCATCTGTCAAACCGTAACGCACGAGTGGATCGCGAAACTTTGGTACACAGCGGATTGTGCCACGACCAGAGGGTGTCATCATCGCGTAGTAGATAGCCATCTTTTGCCAATTTTGGTCAACCTCATGGCGATCAGTAGGATGGTCATTCATTGCCAAAGCGAGATAAGCAGGCGAACTAATCGAACAGCCAAAACTGAATCTCGGTGCAAACTCTTTGACTTGATGAACCGGAACCCCCATATCTGTGGAACTCACATTTTCAGGGAAGTGAGCAGTAACTTTGATGGTGGGGTGCATCTGCAACGAGTTCCCAATATTGTTCGTAATACCGCTGCGACGTAGTAAAGCAGGTGTTTGGACCGCGCCACCACAAATAAACAAGTAGTCTGCTTCAATTTGTACGTGGGAAGCAAGGGGAGCATGGTCACTTTTGAGGAGCCATTTATTTCCCTGGAAGCGAATCACCTGTACCCTTGTATTCGCCAGTATTTGGCAACCCGCTTTCAAAGCGCGAGGAATAAAGGTTTTTGTCATCGACTGTCTAGTTCCTTTGGGGACAGTCATCTGATCGACTTGTTCCTCGTATTGAAACCAACGGGGTACCTCGAAAGATTTCCATCCAAGAGCGATCGCACCTTCATGTAGCTTCAGGGAAGCATCTGGTGGTTTCCCTGGAAGATAACAAACTGTTACGTCTTGCTCACAAACTTCAAAATGGGGCAGCAAATCGGCTTCATCCAATGCTTCTAATTGAAATTCCCGCCGCCATTTTTCGAGAATTTCCGCCGGAGTGCGATAGTACAGACCGCTATTGATTTCGCTACCACCACCAACGCATCGCCCCTCAACGTATTGGACTTTGGGGGAACCCATTGCCACAGTCAGCCCACCGTTACGGTACTTCTGTACCATTTCGTCTTTGGAAAAAGGAATGCACGACTCAAGGGAGAGAAACGGTCCTTCTTCAATCAAGAGAACATTACGACCTGCTTCAGCTAGCAAGCAAGCTGTGATTGCTCCCCCAGGACCTGAGCCAACTACTGCAATCTCACACCTGAGTTGCTCCGGCGGATTGGTGATAACTTTGTCGCTTAGAGAGTTGGACATAGGGTTTGCAGCTTGAGTACCAGTCAAAGACAACTAGACTTTCATAAAAACGAATTAAGTCACGACAAGTGCCGATAGAAGAATTTTTCCAAGATTCGATCTGACGCCACCGCTGTGTAGGAGGCTTAGTGTGAAAAAGAGAACCTCCTTGTATAATTCCTGCCAGGTCAAAGGTGAGGGTCAGGCAGACGATAGGGAATTGCAAGAAGTCCGGCATACGGCTATGCTGCTCAAGAACAAAGTTGACAACCTGGTTGTGCGGAAAATCAACTGCTGGGTCGAGTGATTGGAAATTGTTTTGGATAATTGAGTAGCATATTGCAGAAACTGTGTTTCTAAAATAGTCATTAGTCATTAGTCATTAGTCATTAGTCATTAGTCATTAGTCATTAGTCATTAGTCATTAGTCATTAGTCATTAGTCATTAGTCATTAGTCATTAGTCATTAGTCATTAGTCATTAGTCA
>JAHHHH010000038.1 GCA_019359415.1 Iphinoe sp. HA4291-MV1
ACGATTATATCCACATGGGTAAAAGGGATAAGCCCTAAGAATATCGGGAGCCGGATGCACAGAAATGGGCACGTCCGGATCTAACTGAGAGGTGCGGGACATAATAGTCCCCATCGACTCAACCAAAAGCTGATCGCCTCTTCAAGCCAGAGCTATTTTACTCAAAAACAACGCCGCGATAAATTTCCGCTATCGGTAATTCAATTCCAACTGACTCCAAGGAAATAGAGCACTCCAAGCTGTTAAAATCACTAAGCAACCAACCTTGAGCCTGCTTGCTATAGCGTTCAATAAAATTTTTACCACGTTTTGAGTAGCATTTTTAAGTCGTTTTACTTATTGACAAAATTACCATAACCTTAACCTCTCACGGATGACCGCTAAGTGGGGTACCACTATAGCGGAGGATTTACACCGAAATAGTTAAAAGTAAAACACTAAGATAGTCTAAACAAACGGTACTACGTCTGACTTTTTGGTGTCTTATTTTGTACAGGTATCCTACTAAGTGTCACAGTATTTTCTAAGCGACCAATACCTTCAATTTCCACACGAACGCGATCGCCAGGATGTAAGGGTCCTACCCCCAATGGTGTACCCGTCAGTACAACGTCTCCCGGTAGTAGCGTCATCACCTGACTAATGTGGGAGACGAGAAAATCTGGGGGAAACACCATCTGGTCAATACAAGCAGATTGTACAGGAGTTGCCTCCTCATTCAAAAAAGTCTGTAATCTTGCTCCAGGGTTGACCTCTCGGACAATCCACGGTCCTAAAGGGCAGAACGTATCAAAACCTTTGGCTCGCGTCCATTGACCATCCCGTTTTTGTAAATCTCGCGCTGTCACATCATTCGCAATGGTGTAACCCCAAATCTTTGTTTGAGCCTCCTCTGGTGTACACTTCATAGTGCGATCACCAATCACTAGTGCCAATTCTCCTTCATAGTCCACCCGCTGCGACTGCGGCGGATACTCAATTTCTGCCATCGAAGCGATGATAGACGTAGGTGGCTTAAGAAAGAGCAAAGGCTCACGGGGTACTTCTGTTCCCATTTCTGCTGCATGCTCTGCATAGTTCTTGCCTACCGCTACAATTTTTGAAGGAGCGCAAGGAGCCAAGATTTGATAGCTTTCTGGTTCCAAAATTAAATCGGTGGGTTGTCCTTGTCGCCAAGGTGGAGCATCTAGCACATGCACCTTAAAAGATAGTTGCAGCAAGCCATAGTAAATCTGCCCTTCTGGATTTTGAACTCGCACATACCGCTGCGCCATAACCTTAATTAGTACCCTTTTGTGCAATCAAACCGCCACTGTGCAATATTTCAATGAGCGATTTGGCTAAGCGTGAAAATTAAAAGCTGGTAAGATTATAAAACCTGACGGGAAAGTACAAAAACCTATATCTTTTAACCGGGATGTAGTAGACACGTACACTTTGGTACGTGTGATACAATCATGTCGGTAAAGTGTCGGTAAAAATTTCCAATCATTACCCTCGCAATTCCATTGCAGAGAAAAACGTCAAAAAGTTCCTTGTTGCTTTGTGATGTTGATTAGTGTTGGCGTCGTCAATAGCGACCAAAATGCGAGTTAACATCAGCAGCCATGTAGTCCATGAGGAGATATAAACCATGCAAATAGTTTACGAAACAATGTACATCCTCCGTCCCGACCTGAATGACGAACAGGTAGAGCAAGCGATCGCTAAATATGAGAACTTGGTGCGGGAACAGGGAGCAGACAATATCCAGATTCAAAATCGAGGTAAACGTCGTCTTGCTTATGAAATTCATAGGCAAAGAGATGGCATCTACGTACAGATGAATTACACTGGGGCTGGCAACATCATTGCTATCTTGGAGCGCGCCATGCGTTTGAGCGAAGAAGTGATGCGTTACCTGACGATTAAGCAAGAGGTTAAAGAGCCACTAGCTGAGGAAACAGCCCCAGCTGCCTAAAGGGTATTGGTGAATTGATGATTTGCGCGGCTCTATTGCCCTTAACTTTTATGAAGTTGGGAACAATAGAGCCGCAAAAATAAATGTATGCTTAAATAAAATCTTAAACATAAGGTATAATAGGGAGCGCTTAAGGTACAGTATCGTAATAATCTCGCTAAATTTAACTTATAAAAATATGTCAATTGACAAACGCATGACTACCGCAGTCGCAGATGAAAAAGAAAAAGATTCTTAATGGGAGCGCTAAGCAACTGTGAGCCAAAATGATACCTCTACTATTCAAGCTCTCTCCGCAGAAGTGTCGAAGCAACGCCAAGAATTGCAGCTTCGTGATCAACTCGTGCAACAGCTGTCTCAAGAACTCTTCCGACTGGTTAAGGGCAACACTAACTTTATGCTCCAACCAGAAGTGTCTGAGCGTCATCTGACTCAATTGCAAGAATTACGAGAACAGTTGCAAGCTGTGGAGCAGCAGGTAACCTTTTATCAAGAGCAAATCTCAACACGTGATGCTGAGATTTATCAATTGCGGCAGTCTGTACAAGAACTCACAGATCGCAGTCGGATGCTGGAGCAAGTCGTACAAGAGTTGCCTCAAATCTATCGTCGTAAGTTCGAGGAGCGTATGGCTCCAGTCAGAGAAAAAGTAGCAATGCTACAACGTGAAAATCGCCAACTCCAGGCAGAACTCCAAAGTGTCAGTTATCGTCTGGCGCTGAGAACCCGCACTTCTTCTCACAGTGGCATAGATTTGCCGAATTTTAAGCGCGTAGCATCCTCTGAAAATAATATTTCTACTCCAAATAATATTTCCACGCAAAATGCGTAAAGTGTTGATAGTCGTCGAGTCCGATGGGAGACAAATAACAGACTCTCCCACTGTAAAAAAGATGTTGTCAGCAATAGAGATGGCGAAGGCTGAAGATGCTACGCAAGCAACCTCTGTACAAGTTATTGCTGCAAATCATCTTACATCTCAAGACCAAGGCATAGAATTTCAACCTTGGGATTTACAAACTTCTTCCCAATTACAGGAGATAATTTATTGCCCTCTAACCCTCGCTTTGCCTGAGAACTTGGTACTACCGTTTGAAAAAATTATTAAAGCTTGTCGAGATGTTTGTGGGTTACGTCAACAAATAGCACAACAGATACAAGTGGCGATCGGCGATGGTTGCTTTTGGTTACCAGTGGTACTCACCGCAAAAGGACCTCTCTATGGTGAAGTTATTACTTTAGCAGAGGAATTCAATGGGCAAAAATTACCAGAAAATTTATTGCTCTGTGATTTAACTTATTACCAGCCCTTCCATTTATCAGATGCTTTGCGTCAAAAGGTGTATCAAATAGCACATAATATTATATGTTTTTTATCAGCACCTCCAGCTACGTATTTGGTGCAGTTTGGGTTGAAAAGGAGTGAAATGTATTTTGACCGTCTTTGGCCATTCCCCACTGCACCTGCTTTGGCTAGCGTCGGCGTTCAACAGCCAGATTTATTCACTTGCCATTGGTACTGCCTCACAGCAAAGCCAATACTCGACTTGACAATCATTCCTGCCGCCCACTCAGGTTTCAGACTACTGTGACTAAGCTTCTTTCTTGAGCAACAGTGAAAATGTCTTCGTAAGTGTTATATATTTCAAACACTGAATCGAGTTGGGTCAATTCCAAAATTAAGCTGACAGGAGTTTGAACATTGCAAAGAACCAAGCGACAACCGCTTTGACGCGCCGACTTTAAGCTTTTGACTAGGGAAACTAACCCAGAGCTATCCATGAAATCAACTTTGGCTAGGTCAATAACCCAAAGTTGATTGCACTGAGGAACAACAGCAGCCATCCTTTCAGCCAGAGCCAAACCACCCTGTAAATCTATACGTCCTTCAGGTTTAAACAAAACGACTTGACATTCTGATGTGATAGTCATGAATCTAACTGGGTAGTGGAAACACTTGACAAAAAAGCAGAAAACAGATAAATACACTGATTTTTTAACCATAAAAAATGCTGCTTCACCCAGTTATCTGGGAACTGGCAGCAATAAGGTTAAGACAAATAGTTTCAGTATTCATGCCGTATAATTTGTTCTAACTTTCCCCAATATAGGCATAACTATATGAGAATTTCGGTAACAACCGTAATCTTTTACCAAATTTTCACAATTTCATCATGAATTTATAAATTTTTTATAAAAAAAATTTGTTCTGTACTAGTAAGTGTACGGATGTGGTAATTGCACAATCAATAGTAAAAAATTCATAGTTAAAAATCAATAGTAACTATTGGTTTTAACTATGAATATTAGATTTTATAGAACGACTCAATTGACACCTCACTCAAAAAAGAGTCAACATAGAGGAAAAGTAAAAATTTGTAAAGATAATGGTGCTAGATGTCTCTTGAGTTCATATCACTGGAAAATATCCAAAAAGTTGCCCATGAATATGGATATTGGGCAATTTTTTTGGGAATATTGTTAGAGAATCTGGGCATTCCTCTTCCAGGTGAAACCGTTACCTTAGTAGGCGGGTTTTTAGCTGGCAGTGAGGAACTCAATTATTGGCTAGTTCTGGGCGACGCAATTGCAGGTGCTGTTCTCGGAGGTATCTGTGGCTATTGGATTGGTAGAACTGGCGGCTGGTCTTTGCTTGTGCGCTTGGGTAACTTGTTTAGAATTTCTGAAGCTAGACTTTTAAGTATAAAAGAACAATTTAGTGAAAACGCTTCTAAAGCTGTATTTTTTGGGCGCTTTTTGGCTTTGCTGCGAATTTTTGCTGCGCCACTTGCTGGAATTGTTGAGATGTCCTTCGGCAAATTCTTGATATACAACTTGGCAGGAGCGATCGCTTGGGCTAGTGTTATGGTGACACTCGCTTTCTTTGCTGGAAGAATCGTTTCCCTAGAACAATTGGTTGCTTGGGTTAGCCAATTTGCACTCGTGGCGTTGCTCATTCTAGCCGCTGTCATTTCTATCCTCATATGGTTGGAGTCCCGGCAAAAGAAAGGTGGGGAGATAGGAAGATGAGGAGCAGGGCTTTCCATCCGAGTGGATGCACCAGCGGCGAGGATAATTAAACCGACATCAGACATGTGATTTCCTCTCCATTAATCGAGCCAAGTCGTGCCCTGAGCACTCTACCAGCGCGACTAGCCAGCACTGCTTGAATTTCTGCTACGATTGAAAGCGCGATCGCTTCTGGTGAATCTGCGCCAATATAGTCAGTTAGCGATCAATCATGCTCATCATCCCTTCATTGTAGCGATCGCCAGAGGTCGCTCCTACAGGTGCCACCTGATTGAGTTGCTCGAGCACCTCGCGGCTCAACTCAATTTCAGCCGCAGCAGCGTTCTCTTCCAGGTAAGCTCTTTGCTTTGTCCCCGGAATGGGCACAATGTCATCCCCTTGGTGCAGCATGAGACTGTCAAGCCTTGGGTTCCAAGTGTTCGAGTTTTCATAATTTCTCCTGAGATTGCAACTTTCATTCATCACTGATTTACTGCTCACACCAACTTCAGTGCCTCATCGTCGGCTGGCGTTTAGCCACTCTGTCTGATCGGTCGAACGACGATCTCATTGACATCCACATCTTCTGGCTGCTTAATCGCAAAGGCAATTGCTCGAGCGATCGCGTCTGCTGGAATGACAGATTTGCGGAATTCCGCCGTCCACTGCGCCGCTTGATCATCGCTGATTGTGTTGGACAGTTCAGATTCGGTATTTCCGGGTGAGATCACCGTGACACGAATATCCGTCGATTCTTGCCGCAGTCCCTCCGAGATTGCCCAGACGGCATACTTGGTTGCACAATAAACCGCAGCCGTGGGATAGACGGCATGTCCCCCGATTGAGGACAGGTTGACAAACTGCCCGGATTGCTGCTGCTTGAAGGTGGGAAGGGCTGCGGCGATGCCGTGAAGTACGCCGCGAATATTCACATCGATCATCCGGTTCCATTCGTCAATCTTCAACACCTCCAGCTTGGAGAGCGGCATCAAGCCTGCGTTGTTCACCATCACATCAATGCGACCAAACTTATCCTTTGCAAAATCCACAAAGGCTTGCATGTCTTCGAGACTGGTCACATCAAGGGCGCGATATTCTGCCGAACCTCCTTTAGCGCGGATTTCAGATGCAATCGTTTCGAGTCGATCTGTGCGCCGCGCCCCCAACACGACCTGTAAGCCTTTGTGAGCGAGGAAACGGGCAGTTGCTTCTCCAATGCCGCTGCTTGCGCCTGTAATTAGCACGACCTTTTGCGCGTTTGTGCTGTTTTTGTCCGTAGTCATAAAACAGATCTCCAAGTAGTTTTACATCGTGTTATGGATTAATTTGCAGTGCTGGCACTCGCCGCCTGCGAAACTCGACGCTTTTATCGCTTTACTGAATGATTACACTCATGCCACCATCTGCCATAACGATTGAACCTACCATGAAGCTTGCTTTGTCTGATACCAGAAAAGCGGCGACTTCTGCGATCTCTTCTGGCTGTGCGGCACGTTTGATCGGAGCCACTTTGCCATGTTCAGCAAGAAACTCGCGACCGTCCTCGCGGAAGGTATTAAGCAAGTTAGTTACTACATCACCTGCACCCACCGCGTTGACTCGGATACCGTGCTCGATAGCTTCTAGCGCCAACGTGCGCGTGATCTGGGCTAGCGCACCCTTTGCCGCAGCATAAGCCGAAATGCCTGGGAAGGTCTGGTAACAGGCATACGATCCGATGTTGACAATCGCACCCGTTTGGTTTGGAATCATCGCCTTGAGTGCTTCCCGTGAGTGCAAAAAGACACCCGTGGCAGTAATACCCATGATCGAGTTCCACTCCTCAAGTGTCATCTCGATCGCGTTCTTATACACGATGCGAGCGGCGTTGTTCACGAGAATATCAAGTTTACCGAAGCGTTCCGTCGCAATAGCAACGGCTTCCTGAGCAGATTGTTCCGTCGCTACGTCACCAACAAACGGAATGATCCGCTCATTGTCCTTGAAAACATCATTCACGTCTGGGTTGATGTCCTCGGCGACGACAAGCGCTCCGCGACTGTCTAGCAGTTTGGTAATTGCTAAGCCAATGCCACTGGCTGCACCTGTGATGATCGCAACTTTTCCCTCAAGCTCGCGCTGTATGTTGTTCGATTCGTTGTTTTCCATATGGATGATTTTCTTGTTTGTGAGAATGATGGATTGACTAAGAGGTAGAAAGCTTTAATGATTGAGCGCTTTCATTTGCTGTTGTGCGTAGCGAGAGCCAACGGCAATTCCTTTGGGGGCAACCGCTTCAATCCGGCTCAACTCTTGAGCAGTCAGCGTAATCTCAGTTGCGGCAATGTTTTCTTCCAGATAGCTCCGTCGCTTTGTACCCGGAATCGGCACAATATCATCGCCCTGAGCCAGTAGCCACGCCAGGGCAAGTTGACTGGGGGTGACGCCTTTTTCTTTGGCGATCGCTTTCACCTGTTCTACCAGTTGCAGATTCTTGTAGAAATTCTCGCCCTGAAATCTGGGTGAATTTCTGCGATAGTCATCTTGGGCGAAATCTTCTGGGCTGGTGAACTGCCCTGAGAGAAATCCACGACCGAGCGGGCTGTAAGCCACGTAGCCAATGCCTAACTCGCGCACAGTCGGCAAAATCTCATCTTCTGGATCACGGCTCCACAGGGAGTATTCCGTTTGCAGGGCAGTAATCGGGTGAACTGCATGTGCCCGTCGAATCGTGGCGGCAGCTGCTTCGGACATTCCAAGATAGCGGACTTTGCCCTGCTGCACCAGTTCTGCCATTGCCCCGATGGTTTCTTCGATTGGCACCGTTGGATCAACCCGATGCTGATAGTAAAGGTCAATCACATCCACTCCCAAGCGTTGCAATGAAGCATCACACGCTTGATGCACATATTCTGGTTTGCCGCTCACACCCAAAAACTGACCATCGCTGCTACGGACGTTACCGAATTTTGTAGCTAGTACAACCTGATCTCGACGATCGCGGATTACTCTGCCCACCAATTGTTCATTTGTGAAGGGACCGTAGACATCAGCCGTATCCAGCAGCGTGACACCGAGTTCTAAAGCACGATGAATTGTGGCGATCGATTCAGGCTCATCGCGCCCTGCATAGAACTCAGACATGCCCATGCAGCCTAGCCCTAGTTCTGAAACTACCAGTTCTCTGCCAAGTTGACGTGTTTTCATAAAGTTCTCCTGATTTAACTTTCGATTTTCAGCCTGATCTTGGGGCATGGGTTCATCATAGGCTTGCTAAGCTTTTGTATAAATACACAAACCTCGCAGATAATTGCCTAATCCTCTCAAGCAAGGCGTTAGTCAGGGAGAAATATTTCCTATAATGAGCTAATAAGCACATGAGAAAGGTTAAATCAGTCAGGGATTTAACATGACGATTGAGACACTGAGCCACGAGGCAGCGATCAACAAATGTGAAGAACTGGCGGCATTGGTCGCTCGGCACACTGACAGCAAGGGAAACGGTGTTCATACAACCGCGATCAACCCCTTAGCGTTCACGCGAGAATGTGATACTTCCAAAGCAATTCAGAGTGTCAGCGAACCGCTTTTCGCCATTGTGGTGCAGGGCAAAAAAGAAGTGTTGCTGAATGAGGAAACCTATCAATACGGTGTCGCTCAGTATCTAGTTGTTTCGGTGGATTTGCCGCTGAGTGGATGTGCGATAAAGGCGACACCCGATCAGCCCTATTTGGGATTTAAGCTGAAGCTAGACCCAGCCCAACTCTGTGACATCATTGCTCAAACGAACCCAGACATAGGTAAGAAAGAATCAGTGAGAGGTTGGTTCATCAGCAATGCCGATCCACTCTTGATTGATTGTGCCCTCCGGCTGACAAAGCTTTTAGATACACCGCAAGATATCCCGTTTCTAGCACCGATGATCATCCGCGAAATCTATTACCGTTTACTCATGGGTGAACAAAGCGAAGCGGTTCGTCAGATTGCTACCTCTGGCAGCAACATGCAGCGGATTGCTGAAGTGATCAAACGGCTCAAAGCAGATTTTACAAAACCGTTGCGGGTTGAGGAGCTGGCAGAGCAAGCGAATATGTCTCCTGCATCGTTCTACCGCCATTTCAAGGCAGTCACCTCAATGAGTCCACTGCAATATCAAAAACAATTGAGACTCTTAACAGCGCGTCAGATGATGCTTGCTGAGAATGCTGATGCGACTCAGGCTGCTTATCAGGTTGGGTATGAAAGCACTTCGCAGTTCAGCCGCGAATATGCCCGCCTGTTTGGTGCACCGCCCATCAGGGATATTGAACGGTTACGGGTAGCCTGAACATCGCCTGTCTGTTTCTCGTTTAGATTCAATAGATTAAACTTAAACTGAACGCGATTGCTGCCTAACCAGTTGATGCATCGAAATGGCGAGATTAGTTGTTACCGCCTGTCTTAAATCATCATATTCCTACTGCACTTTAGTTGTAGAATTTGACACTACACTGCAACTGGTGCTTGACGTTTGAAAATTCTTGAGTGTGTTGGAGGAAGGTCTTAATCTTAAATAAAGACCTCTCTAAAATCAGTATAGGGTCAATCAGGCATCACGCGTAAGGACCAATAAGTTTAAACATGGATATCAAAAACGGTTTTGTAGATACTGTAGGTCATACACCACTCATTCGTTTAAACAGCTTTAGTGAAGAAACTGGGTGCGAAATCCTTGGTAAAGCAGAATTTCTCAATCCTGGTGGTTCTGTTAAAGATAGGGCAGCACTTTACATTATTCAAGATGCCGAAGAAAAAGGTTTACTCAAACCTGGTGGTACAGTCGTAGAAGGAACAGCTGGTAATACTGGCATTGGGTTAGCACACATATGCAACGCCAAAGGTTATAAATGCCTGATTATAATTCCTAACACTCAGTCTCAAGAAAAGATGGACGCCTTGAGAGCATTAGGCGCAGAAGTTCGACCCGTCCCCGCCGTACCCTATAAAGACCCTAACAACTACGTCAAACTCTCTGGTAGAGTAGCTAGCGAGATGGAAAATGCTATTTGGGCAAATCAGTTTGATAACTTAGCAAACCGCCGTGCCCATTACGAAACCACAGGACCAGAAATTTGGACACAGACTGATGGTAAAGTTGATACTTGGGTAGCTTCCACAGGAACTGGTGGCACCTTTGCAGGTGTAGCAATGTATCTGAAAGAGAAAAATCCAGCAATCAAATGCGTTGTTGCTGACCCAAAGGGTAGCGGACTTTACAGCTACATTAAAACAGGCGAAATCAAGATTGAAGGCAATTCTATTACCGAAGGCATTGGCAATAGTCGTATCACCGCTAATATGGAAGGCGCACCTGCTGATGATGCCATCCAGATTGATGACCGAGAAGCGATACGGGTTGTTTATCAGTTACTGCGGAAAGATGGTTTATTCATGGGAGGTTCCACAGGTATAAATATTGCTGCAGCCGTTGCTTTAGCAAGGCAAATGGGACCAGGACACACCATCGTCACTATTTTGTGTGACAGCGGTTCCCGTTACCAGTCGCGCATCTTCAACCATGAATGGCTAGAATCAAAAGGTCTTTCTCCAGATGAGTCATGAGTCAGTGGTAGGGGAAATAATTTTGAATGTAGCGAATGCGTGAATTCTCCTGAAGGGGTGATAAATGGAAAGTATTTCTCAATCATCTAACCCCTTAGTAACGCCACTTGTTTTTCCTAAGTGCGTCCATGTGTGCCAAAATCGTACTTGCTACAAGCAAGGTGCAGCAAAGGTATTGGCGGCTTTTGAAGCGTTGCCAATTCCTGAAGTGACTATAACTGGTTGTAGCTGTTTGGGACAATGCGGTAATGGACCAATGGTGCTGGTGCTACCTGATGTAGTCTGGTACAGTCACGTTCATCCGAGTGAAGTACCTCTAGTGGTAGAACAGCATTTACGCGGTGGTCAAAGAGTGACACAGATGCTCTATTATCGGTTTCATCCACAGGGATAAAGTTCATTCTTAACAGTTTATAGAGATCTGCACTCTTTTTGACCGAAGCGAGATATCTCATGAATATTCAGCAGCTACGTCAGTCTTTGAAACTTAAATGGGTGAGTTACTACTACAACAATCGTTCGTGGCTGGTAAAAATGCGAGTTTGGGGAACTTACGATGGTCAACGTCGCCCTTCCTCTGGTTTTATTTTGGCAACTCTGTCTGTTTTGGAGCCACAGCTTGAAGAAGTTTTTCCTTTTATTTTGGAATTGAACAACGATCCTGATCAGATTGTTGTAGCTTTAGGTCTTAACTTTAATCCTGAAGAGCAGTTACATTTAGTAGAATCAGCTAATTTTGTGGCTGAAAATGAGATTAACAGTGAATCTGCTCACAAGACTTTGTTTGATCATCAGCCCATGATTCCTAGTGTAGTTGCCATAGAAGAGGAGAACAACAGCAAACCTGTGTCTTCTGTTGCAATAAAGACCAAAGTGACTTGTGAGGTTCCTTTTCAAAAGGTAACCGAATGCAAACCTTCGACTTTTGGTGCAATTGACAGTAAGATGGTAGGTCAAAGTCAATCCGTAGAATCTATTGCAATTGCTAGCACTCAGATGGAAAGCAAATCTACGTCTTTGATGACAGTTGCTACCGCTCAAGTGGAAAGCAAAAGCCCATCCGTGCCTTTGGTTGCATTTTTTTCCACCAAACTTGAAAGCAAAAGTCAACCCTTGCCATCTGTTACCCTGGCTACACGAGTGGAAAGGAAAAGTAAACCCAGATCATTGCTTGCAGTTGCGACTTCAGACGAGGAAGGTAAAAGTAAACCTATGTCATTGGCTGCAGTCATTGCTAGCGAGGTGGAAAGCAAAACTGTTTCATCTGTTACCCTGGCTACAAAGGTGGAAGGCAAAGGTAGACTTATGACAACTCCACAAAAAGATATTCATAACCAAGTTAATCCACCACCTGCAAGGACTAGTCATTTAGCTAATTGGATAGATGACTTTTGCCAAGGTGTAAGGTGGGATAGAGAGGAAACTCGTTTTATTCCATGAAACAACTTATCACAACTGTGGGTAGTCGTGAGAAATGAACGGAATTTCTACGACTTCACCCTCGACTTCCCCTAAATGGACTTTCAAACCAGCACCACCAGCTTTAGTACGGATGTATCCAAGCCCAAAGTGACCATCAAGGGTTTTTGTGTAACTGGTCAGTCTGCCAACTTTTTCATCCCCAATGGTAATCGCACTTCCCGGTTCAGCAGGAGCACTGAGGTGAATACCCCAAAGGTGCTGCTTGACACCTTTGTAAGTATTTAACCGGGCGATAGTTTCTTGTCCTATATAACAACCTTTATTAAATGAAATGGTCTGCCATAAACCGGCTTCCAAGGGATTGTACTCCTCAGTAAGTTCATTATCTGGGGTAGGACGTCCTTGTAATATTCGCAACCTCTCCCAAGTGCGATCGCTCATCGGTACTGCCCCAGCTTCCAAAATTTGACTCCAAACTTCTTGCTTGTCAGAGGCTGGCAAAATGAGAGTATACCCAGAGGAAGCCAAACCACTACCAACAGCAACAAAACCCCCACTGACTGAAGGGATGGAAATGTGATTACCATAGCGTTGACCGATAATTGCCCCAACTCCCAGCTTTTCTAAAACAGCATCACTTTGTGGTCCAATGAGACTGAGAGTAGCAGTTTCGTCAGTTATATCTGTCAACTGTACCTTGTCAGCAAAGAAGATGTAGCGGTCTAGCCATTGGATTAAAAACTCGCGACGGTTTGGCGAAACCAGCAACAATACTGCATCTTCCAGGATGTATGCTGTTACCAAGTCAATGGTACGGGCAGTAGAATTCACAAAAACTGTATCACAGCCTTGTCCTGGTTTGAGGCTTTGGATATCGTTTGTGCTTTGATTGTGCAAGAAGCGGAGGCGATCGCTATCAGAAACTTTAATGCGTCCCCAAAAAGAGCGATCGCATACAGCAACTCCCTCTTGTACTGCTTGGATAGCCGCTGCGTCGTTGGTGTCAATGGCAGATGTAGACATAGTTATATCTTCACAGTTTGCCGCTAGGTTGTGAGCATTGAAAATCTTAGCAAATAAGGGTTTGTCGGTTCAATACATTTGTGGGTTGGCATAAAGAAGTTGCTAGAAATTCACCTAACGAGTTGTTTCCGCTTGAATTTCTTGAATAATGTTTAAAACTTCTTCTTCCGATTGTATGTGCTGTGCTAGGACTTGAGCAGTTGATTCAACCCATATTCTGCACTTCAAAATGTATTATCTTAATTTTCAAGAATTATTTCTAATAATGCTCAAAGTATTAAGTATTAATATTGAAAATCATTGATAATTCGTGCTGTTTATTTAACCATTGTTAGCCAGATTTTGGAAAATTGTATCAGCGTTATAAATTTCTCCTTTGTTCTGATTTTGCTGATAAGCTTTGCCACCATAAACGTACATAACGTTGGAACCTTCACCCTTCTCTTCAAGTTCTTGGTTAATTTCATTAGCGAGATGGGAAACTTCTTCTTTAAATTGCGGATCTTCTTCCATCGCAAAATTAAGGTAAGTCTCAAGTACCTTCAAATCTGGCTCTAAACCTTGCTCAACTTTATCTATCTCAACTTTTGCCTTCTGATGAATTCCTAATTTGGAAACGATTTTCTGGTGCAGTTCATTAATTTTAGGAATTACTACCGTTTCAGTTGCTTTACCAATTAGGGTTTCTGAAACTTTTGTGAAAATGAAACCGATAATTGCAGCAGCTGATAAGGTGACAGGATCCATAAATCTAACTCTAAATAATTGATGTACAAATGACTTGAATAATAATTAGTGCTATTTCGCAAAAGCTTTGCATCACCTTCCTTTACCTTTTGCGTTAGCCTGCGGAGGCAGGCTTTATTTGTGTCGCCCCAGAATTCCATTCTAAGGGCTTCTTTTGTACACCATTACTTGGAAACTTGAGAACACTTTTCACCGTCTTTCTTCTCCATATGCACAGAGGAGGTGAAGGTAAAGTTACTCTGGTAAATTTGCAAACACCTGTTCAACTAACTCCTTTGCCTTAGTATCCAAACTTTGCCAGTCCACATCGTCGTTTTCGTCGATTAAACTGGTATCAATGTCAACTGTTTCATCACCTAATATGTAGTTACGAAAACACACTTGATAACACAGTTCCCATAAATCGATACTGATTTCTTGCTCTTGACGCTGTAGACACAAATGATATCCTGGATGGGGTATTGGCAGTTGGGAGAGTGTTTTTCTAATTTCCAAAGCCTGTTCCGGTGTAGCAACTTCCAGGTCTTGCAGGAGCTTGGTCACTATTGCTTTCGTTTCATCAGTAGTGCCAGTAGGCCAAATCAGAACATCTTGATAAGTTCCCGTCCAGGAGGATACATCAAGCAGCTTGCGAATATTATCGACAACACGAATGAAAGCAGGTTGCATGAGGAGTTCTGCTTGCTGCCATGCTACTGAGTTTGCAATTTTAGGTGGCATTGGAATTAACAAGGGCTATTGAAATAAAAATTAACAATGTCTATTGATTAAAAAACTGCATTTTACATTTAAATCTTTTCTCAAGATAGCGGATTTCCTTGAGGAATATTTGGAGATATTTATTACCCTCTCTAAAATAGGGTATTATTGCTGGGGAGTGAATATGATAGGTAAGCTACTGGATCATCGTTACCGAGTTCTTAGAGTCCTCGCTACAGGAGGCTTTGGTGAAACTTACATCGCTCAAGATACCAAACGACCAGGTAATCCCATTTGCGTTGTCAAGCACCTTAAACCTGCCAATCCCGAAGCCAAAATGTTTGACACTGCTAAGCGCCTGTTCCACAGTGAAGCCGAAACTCTAGAAAAATTGGGCTATCATGACCATATTCCCAGGCTTTTGGCTTACTTTGACGAAAAACAAGAATTTTACTTAGTACAAGAATTTGTTGAAGGGCATCCTCTGAGTGATGAGTTGCTTCCAACTCAGTGCTGGAGTGAAAACCAAGTCGTTGGATTGCTGCTGGAAGTCCTGGACATCCTGAAATTTGTCCACAGCCAGGGTGTCATTCACCGCGACATCAAGCCAGATAATATCATCCGTCGCGCCCCAGATAACAAAATCGTTCTCGTGGACTTTGGAGCCGTTAAACAATTGCGAGTGTCTGCTGGATACCCTTCGCGAACACAAATGTTTACGGGGGTGGGTCATCCCTCTGCGACTGTAGCTATTGGCACTCCTGGCTATATGCCTACGGAACAAGGTCAAGGAAAACCCCGTCCCAACAGTGATATCTATGCTCTGGGCATCATCGCCATTCAAGCGCTAACGGGAGTCACGCCAATAGATTTGCAAGAAGACCCTTACACTGGAGAAATCCTCTGGCAGCATCTAGTTTCCGTCAGCGACCCCTTGGAAGCCGTATTAAGCAAGATGGTGCGTTATCATTTCAAAGACCGCTTCCAGAGTGCATCGGAAGCACTGCAAGCATTACAGCCGCTTTCCTCAAGCTACACGTCCAAGAAATACATTAACACTCCCAGCTACCAACCAATTAAATCCTCATCTGCCTTATCTTCACAGTCTCGACAAAAAACGATCGCTGTTGCTCCAGCAAATTATGTTGTCCAACCAGTAGCAGCAGCAACTCCCAAATCTATCCCCAGAGATTCTAATGGACCAGACCTATTACAGCTATTAATTCTGGGAATCCTAGTTGGTGGCGCGGCTGCTGTTACCCCAACTGTTGTCAAGAACGTTCAAGGCTTTGCTTCCAATTTTGCTGTTAATGACATGACCTCAGCACAAAACTGTTTAGCTGTTGTCGAGGAGAATTCCAATATCCGTTCGGAACCAAATTCTATCAACAATGACTTAATTGTAAAAACTGTTACTAAAGAGACTAAGTTTGAAGTGACAGGCAAACGAACAAAACGCGGTTGGGTGCAGGTGAAACTTGATCCCACAAAAACGGCTTGGGTTAACTCAGAAGTCATCAAAAATAATGAACAATGGGTTTCTTGCCTGCGTGACCAGGAAATCGCAATAAAAACAGTTGATGATAATAACTTAATTACTGATCGCCCTGCACCCAAGCCAAAATCAAAACCTGTTATTAACGTACCAACTCCATCATCACAGAAGTCAGAACAATCAGGAACATCAAAAACTTTATCAGCAGGGAAATCAACGCCCGCAACTCCAGATAAGGGCGGTTCCAAGGTTGTGGAACAAGCAAAGAAGAAATACGAATCAGGAGATTTACAAGGTGCGATCGCGCTGTTAAAAACAATCACTGCAAATCCTGGTGCTGTTAAACAAACAACAGAAATGATGTCCCAATGGCAGCAAGATTGGTCTAAGGCGGAAGCTTTATTCAAAGACCTTGACACAGCCCTTGCTGACGGACAATGGGATAAGGTATCAGCTTATAAAGACCATCCAGAGAAATTACCCAACATTCAGTACTGGCGAAATAAATTAGAGCCATTATTTAAACAAGCTGCCGACAATTTAACCAAACAACAGCTTCCCAAACAAGGCAATCCTAGCAACCAAAACAAACCCAAACTGGAACATCAAAATTTCAGCGAGGATGATGAACTTGGTATATTAGGTGATTTCGATAATATCGAAACTCACCGAACTCAGAAAACTCCGGAAAATAATCTGTAATAAGCTATTAATAAACCTTGATTTGTTGCTGATAGTTCTTGGTTAGTAGTTAGTAGTCAGTAAAAAACTAAAAACTAACAACTAACACTTAACAATTAGCAGTCAATCTATCTGTAGATCTCTATCAGGTTGTTGAGCTATTTTTTTGTTTGTGAGGAGCCACTCTGCCGCTCTAGGGAAGCGTTGAAGAAGTAAACTCGGTCACAATATTGGTTTGGACTAGCACAAACAGCCTCTATAGCAACGTTGCTGGCATTGCTGACATCAAGCGTCAACGAAGTTTGCTGTGTAGGAGCAACAGTGCGTGTTTCTGCTTGTTTGCCATCTAGGTAAACCTTAACCTCAACACCTGGACTTTTTGTATCATTGTCACGCATTCCAAAACCCAGATTGAGGGTTCCAAACCCAGGTCTAGAACTTTTTTCTGGCTTAATGTTACAAGTTATAGAGGCAGAGCGGTTACCAGGTCCCAGGTAAAACCTGCTAGTATAAACTGCTCTGCCTATAGAAACATCAAGATCCTGCTGACGAACACTGCCAGGTCCACTATTAACACATTTAGCATTCAGCAGGGAAACAGGACGCTGAACTCGTTGTGCTTGAACATTTTTTCCTCCTAAAGAGAATAAGGAGGACAATAGTAAGGTACTGGTGAGCACCGAACTGATGAACTGAGCTTTTTGCATTGCGATTTGATCAGGTAGTTTTCAGGCAACAGACGAAAACAAAATAATAATACCTAATTAGCTTTCAATTTTTTTGTACGTTGAGCATCTAGAAACTTTTATACCAACTTGGGTTCCTCTTCTGCAATGCTGAGTTCTGAGTTTTTTCTTGGTGATAGGGGGAGAAAACATCTCCCCACCTCCCCACGCTTTAACCAGTTATCAGTAGCCTATTCACTGATAACTGGTAACTGAATAACTGTTCTAATCGATTCTGACACGGAAGCGAACAAAAGCGGGGTTTCTACTAGAAGGATTAAAAGTACCCAAGTTGACAATCACCGCACCTTTACTATTTGTTTGGCTTTGGCAGGTATTACCTGGAGGTAAAGGTGCCAAAGGTGATAAAAATGTTCCTTGATCTGCACCGTTGCCAGTTCCAGTTATGGAAACACTGTTATTGCTATAGCTTGTACCATCTGGAATCAAGTCGCAGAATCTGACATTGTTCACTCCTCTGGCAAGAAAATAGATGGTGTACTCGACTTCATCGCCGCTTTGCAAGGGCGTCTGAAGTTCGCGCACCCCACGAACTGGCTGTGATTGGTTGATTTGATTGTCATCATTACCAGGACTATCATCAAAGTTGTTGAAGTTAACACCTGTGAGGGGTTGACCATTTCTCAATACGTTAGTGATTCGCTTCACCAACAGCAAATTCGTCTCGCTTGCGGAAGCTCTGAAACCAAAATCAGCCGTGTCAAAATTCTGACTAGCTGATAAAGTAATGCTACTAGGTGGACTTAGGGTAGGATTGAAGCCAGAAGGTGGATTGGAGATGGCGACTCTGTAGTTCCCTGAGGGCAAATTGGTGAATCTATAGTTACCGTTATTGTCGGTGGTAGCAGTGCGGGTAATGTCATCGGAAGTGCCAAATTGACCATCCGGTCCTGCACCCGTCAAAGTAACAGTCACGTTAGGAATGCCTGTTTCTCCTGGGTCTTGAGCGTTGTTACTATTTCTGTCGTTGAAAACTGTGTCGCCAATCGAGCCTACTGGCTGCTGAGTGAAGCCAAAATCAGCCGTATCAATATTTTGATTCGCTGCTAGAGTAATGGGATTGGGCTGATTCAAGGTAGGATTGAAGCCAGCCGGAGAGTTAGGGACAGCAACTCTGTAGCTGCCTGCAGGCAAATTATTGAATCTATAGTTACCGTTGTTATTAGTAGTAGTCGTGCGAGTAATGTCGTCAGCTGTGCCAAATTGACCATCTGGTCCTGCACCTGTCAAAGTGACAGTGACGTTAGAAATTCCAGTTTCTCCTGAGTCTTGAGTGTTGTTAGCATTCGCGTCATTAAAGACGGTATCGCCAATCGAACCTCCTGCTTGTTGGAAACCAAAGTCAACTGTGTCAATATTTTGATTCGCTGTTAAAGTGATAGGATTGGGCTGAGTTAAGGTAGGGGTAAAGCCAGCGGGAGCGTTGGGGATAGTAACTCTGTAAGTGCCGGGTGACACATTGGTAAAACTATAGCTACCGTTGTTATTTGTGGTGGTGGTTTGGACGGTGTCGTCAGGTGTGCCCAATTGACCATCTGGTCCTGCACCTGTCAAAGTAACAGTGACATTAGGAATACCAGTTTCCCCTTGGTCTTGAGTGTTGTTACCATTGACGTCGCTGAAAACCGTATCACCAATTGTACCCGTTCCTGTTGACGCACAAATTTGTATCCGGGCAAGACCAATGGTTTCATCCTGCAAAGGCTGACCAAATTCTGTTCCCGGTTGATAGACAATCTGAATTCGAGTTACTGGACCAGATAGCGAAGCCGTAACGTTACCAAAGCTTTCTCCTGGGAAAGCATTTTCGTTGATGCCTTCTGCAAGATTACCAGTGACTCTGACATTATTGGGACTGCTCGCTGTAAGATTTACCCCAGCAGGTGAATTTCCGTTGAATGCATTTACCGTAACTCTATCCTGGTATACGTATGTAATATTATTTGCAGTATCGCGTGCACCATTTCGGTCAACGTCCAGTAAGGTGAGGGGGGATGCTAGAGTAACTGGTTGTGAAAAGTTAATGGTGAGCGTCGCACTACTACCTACTGGTGCTGGTCCGTCATAAGGCGAGTTGGGATCGTTACTCGGTAGACCTATATTAAACTTCAGATTTGGTCCAGGAAGACTACCATAGGTATCGCTGCTAATTAATGTTTCGTCTGGGTCGATAACTTGACCAGGAGTACTTTCAGTGAAGCTGAGGGTGGCGTTAATTCCGTTAATGCTCAGATTTTGACTCTCAATTCCTGCACGGTTGTTGGCTGGATTCCACTCTAAGGTTCTGGGTGTGGTACCAGCTGGACAAATGCTTGTTTGTGCTAGCGCTTTCCCACCTGAAAAGTTCCCTACTATTGGGACTTGCGGCGTGGTGAAAAGCAGAGTAGCGAGCGTACCCTTGAAAGTGAGAAGACGCAGTAATTTTTTATTGGTTTTATTTAATACAGGAATCATAGCAAATTTCCTATGTCCTCTGCCGATAGACTATCTACTTCAAAGACTCTGGGCGAAAGCCAACAAGAAGATGGCGCGATCGCTTTTAAATGCTGAAAGAAAGCTTTCATTAGCTTTAGATTTTGAACTGTGAATTAGGGAGTTGGGACTATCTTGCATAAATATTTTTCTCACGCATTCGGCGGAGCCGTTCTCGCAGAGTAGGCGCAAAGGCGAGCCAGTACTGCACCGACGTTTCCCGACAGAGGTATCTGGCGTCGCAAAAGTTGAGCGCAAAAAGAAAGAATGAGTGCAAGAAGTCTTGTTTTGGACTATCTTGTGTCTCGTCTTCGTCGCCGTTCGATTTGCAAGTCATCTTCTTGTTCTTCAATGATGAGGTCAACACCTCTGACATCTCTAAAAATGATTTCGACACGGCGATCGCGAGCATAATCGACAATATCTGTACTACCTGGAACTTTTAGCTGAGACTCACCAAAGGAGCGGATAGTCATCCGTTCTGGTGGAATACCCTTGCGTAATAGGTAGTTTCTGACAGACAATGCTCGTCGTCTACCTAATGCTTGGTTGTATGTGTTGCTTGCGCGGGGGTCTGTATGACCTTGTAATTCGATGACGATGAAAGGATATTGCTGCAAGACTTGGGCTACTCTATCGAGAACAGTAGCGCTATCTCGACTAATGAAGGATTTGTCTAGAGCAAAGTGAACATTGCGCGGTACTCGTAGCCGGATGGGTTCGGATGGTACCTCTGGTGGTGGCGGTGGCGGTGCTGGTGGTTCAGGAGGCGCGGGGCGTGAAGTACACTGCGGTGGTAAAATTGGCTGTGGTTTGCTTGTTGGGGCGAGGTTGGGCGAAGTGCCTGTTGTCCCAATGAATGCGGCTACGGCGGGTTCGGATGTACCGTATCTGGGATCAGTAGCGATCGCACTCACGATATCCCCAACCTGCGTATTTTCTACAGTCACGCTAAAATTACCTTTCTCGTCAACCTTTGTAGTTGTCAGTGGAGTCGTTAGCGCCCCGTAACCTTGTTGATAAAGCGCCTGTTTACCTGTTTGATAATCGCTGAGGCGATAAATGGTCACCTCAGAACCTGGGTCAGCTTTACCCTGTAATGTTACGCTGTTACCAGCAGGAACAAACGTTCTTGCGGCGAATTCCGGAGCGTTAATAGCAGCATTACCTGTGTCGCGACGGCGATTAGGAGAATTTCGCTTCGGATTGGGACCATCTCCCCGTTGAAAGTCGTTGACATCTTCTGGATCTCGCTCGGTGTTAAGGTCAATGCTCAATCCTTCCAGTGCTGCAAATCTGTTGTTTTGGATAATATTGCTTTTGGTATTGGGAAAAGCTGACACGACAACACCAGGTCCAGTTTGATTGTCAATTTGGTTACCTATGACTTGGTGGTTACTACCCATAAGGTAAACTGCTGCTCGTCGCAAGCGTCTGCCATTGTAGGTGATGCGGTTACTCTGGATTTGTATATCACCTTCTGGTTTAAAAAGATACACGCCAGCACCATCATTAGCACAAATCAAATTACCCGTAATTTGGGATTTGTTAACCACACCTTCAATACGTAGAGCATCTGGCATTCCAGCAAGCCCATTTCCAACAATAATGTTTTCGGCAATTACCGTATTTTCCCCACGTACAGAAGTAATAATCGCGCTACCTTCGTGGTAATAAATACGGTTACGGCGAATTGTTGATCCTTGAGAATTAAAAACGTAAATTCCAAAAGCCGATGTATTATTCGGTACTTTTTCATCAACAGTCAGCCCCAACCAGTTGTTTTCGATAACAACGTTTTTCGGGGGAACATCCCTGTTATAAAAAGGAAAGTCATCGTTGGGAGGTTGCTGTCTCTTGGTATTGGGAGGTGGGAAACGATGGGAAATGACAATATCCCCAGGCGGTGTCGTCAGCGTCACTGGCTTAGGAACGCCATCGTAAATCAGCAGGTTTCCTAGTTGCTGTTTAATGGGGCTAGCATTAAAACCGTAAAGATTTAAGCCGCGAATACTCACGCCATCTGCGACAACAGTCAAACCACGAAAGATTTCTGTATTTGGAGCGGGAGTTATCGCCACCAGCGGAACGGGGATGGCTATTTCAGCAGTCGCTGAACTTGAAGCATCGTACCCAGGCTGAGTCGAACCATCTATCACTAATCCTGGAGATGCTAAATCTGGCAGTTGTTTTTGTAACTGGATAGTTGTCGCACCCGTAGGAAGATTAAACTCAATGCGGGAACTCCCCCCAGTCGCTGATTGTACTTGGGCTTTTTCTGCACTGCTAAGTTGCTCAACTGGTAGCGTACCATTGACAAGCGCGATCGCTTCCCGCAATGTCAGTTGCTCATCAGCTTTGACATCACCATCTTGATTGCTATTAACCACCACTCGGAAGGATGAGAGGGATGAGGGAGATTGGGAGATGAGGAGAACCTCTACTTGTCCCCTTGTCACGCCAGTCGCCACTTCACTCTTCACGACTGAGGACGACTGAGTGGGTGTTTGACTGAATGCAACATTTGAAGGTAGAAGGTAAAAGGTAACAGAGATTAGGTAAAAAATTCTCTTGGGAATTTTTCTTTTATTCTTCCTAACTTTGTTAAAAGCACCCTTGAAATTGGGTAGCCAATGAACTTTTAAATTGGACATCACTCACTCCTCTCCACCTCGGAAACCGCGAAAAGCCTGCTGCTTTTTAAGGTTGTCAATTAGCTGTAAGATTCTAGACTTTTGTGATTTGGTTTGCGGAACCGCTAGCGCTTGTGTCAGTTTCAGATGTTCGATAAGTTTGTTTTGGGGTTTTTGTGATTGAGTTGCAGATGGCGTTTGTGTTTCTTTCAGACGCTTAACCAGTTTGCTCTGAGGTGTTTTTGATTGAGTTTCTGGTTGCAACTGAGATATTGGTGTCACTTCTGATTCCTGTTGCTGCTTTGGTACAGGCTTTTGCAATCCGAAACCCCGCAAAAGTTCATTTAATTTCAAGCTGATATTTAGGTAAAAACCACCTTCAGAGCGATAGCCACTAAAGTCGCGATCGTCTACACTACCGAAGCTATAGCCTACACCAACTCGTAAATCTGGTGTTAAATAATACCCAGTTTCTACAGCAACTCCAAATTCATCGTAGTCAGTGCCGTTATTGGAGTTTTGCCCAATCCAACGCCCTTCAACAGCTAAGTCGGTACGATAACCCAGTTTGTAAGTTGCTCTTAGCTGCGCCAAATTTACCGTACCGTCGTATCTATCACCATCTAAGAAGGTGACACCATTACGGAGGGCGTATTTGCCGTAGAACTCCCACCGCCAGTTAGGAGCGTAAATACCTTCTGCGGAAAAGATGTGACCTGTTGCAGTAGAGCCTGTGAGCTGAGTTTCTGGAATTGAGTCATAATTTTGACGCCATTCGTATTTCAGCAAGCCATTGAATTTATCATTACTGGGGTCACGGTAAGCTAAACCAATTTTCAGGTTGGATGTATCTCCAAGTTCTTGAAATCTAACTCCTGTGATACCGGCGGAAGTTGGGAGAAAGACATTTGCCTCTCCTGCTTGTTGGAAGCGGATTAATGCAGTTAAAGCAGGGGTGAGTTTACCAGCAGCAGCGGCTGAAATAACTGTATTGTTACCTTCATCTCCATCTCGATATTCAAATCGAGTGCTTGCTTGGAAGTTAGGATTATCAGTGTATTCCAATCCCACGCTGTAAACAGAACCAGAAAACAGTCCCAGTGTGGAAGCTGATTGACCAATGGCATAGTACTGTTCGTATCGAGGACCAGCAGCGGTGGCGTTGAAGATGTTTTTGAAGATGTATTCGTAACCGACATTGACGCGTAACCCAGGAGCGATCGCCCATTTGTGATTCAGTCCCACTGCACCTTGACCTTGTAAGCCGTTGTATGCTGATAACACAGAGTAACGACCCGTTAGAGTGGTATCTTCAGAAAACTTGTGGTCAACAAGTGTATCTAGGGTGGTGATGGAATTGCCTTGTAATAAACTACTGTCATCGTAGAACTGGTGAGCAAGTCGTAATGTCACTCCTGGAAAGGCTTTCCAGTCCAGCCCAAAAGTTGTGCGATTGGGATAGAGTGGGTCAGAATCACCCAAATTCTGTTCATTTTGAGCTTGGAAGGTCAAAGTTTGAGTTAATGGCAGCTTGAGACGAGATACTAACTGGTCAGCGTCACCATCAAAATTATCGTCAACGCGGTCTTCACGGGAACGGTTAACATATTCCAAACTCAAATCAGCAGGACCAAACTTTTGGAGAATCCCCGCCCGAATTGTTCTGAGTTCGTTGTTCACACTCTCACCAGGACGCGTTTGTGGTTGGGGATTGAATAAGTCAAAAAAGTCTACAATCCGGCTGGGAGAAGTTCCATAGTTTTCTTCGTAGTCGTAAGCAGCAGTCAGGCTTGTGGTTTCAGTTAACCTGGCAAGCAGCGATGTTCCATAACGCGTTTGTCCTGGGAAAAAACTAAAGGTGGCGTTGTTAGCGAAGCCTGGCTCAACTGCACGGTAGTAAGCCGAAGCTTGCAAATCACCAAAGTTACCAATAGCTTCTAGGCGGTAAGCATTGCCATCCGCTTCTCGACCTGTCACGAGGTCGTTGTTAGAGCGAGCAAATTCCCCGACTATCCTACCCGTATTGCCAAAAGATATCAGGAAATCCGCTCCATATAGTTGAAAATCTTGGTCACCTTGGTCTTCTAGTAAGTAACTTGCGCCGAAGAAAGATTTTGTTTCCAGCGCTTGGGAGAAGTTGTATTGCAGTCTTCCAGCATAGAGCTTGGAGTCTTCACCACCTTCGTTTTGGTAAGTGACGACAACTCGCCTCACTAAAGTAGTGCCAAATGGATTGAGTTCCGTTGCAAAAATAGAACGGCGAAACAGAAGTGTACCGCGATCGTAGTCAATTTCGTAATCTGGACCGCGAAGCAGTTGTTTACGCTCAACCACCGTCCCAGGACGATTGATTTCTTCTGCTTCCAGATAAACAGTTTCACTTCCTGGAACCAGGAGACGTTTTGAGAGGAAATAGTTACCACTAGTCCCGTTAGGAACAAAGGTATCTCGTTGGAAACCCTCAATATCGTTGGCGTACATACCAGTTATTTGGAAGTTGCCTAAGTTGTAGTTCGCTTTAAAGCCGTGTAACTGGCGAGAAGTGGCGCTGTAGAGTTGGGAGGCTCTGGCAAATTCTTGCGTGTTGTAGTCTCCCCACATAAAGTAATCTGGTTCTGCACCCACTATTGAAGGTGTGCGCTCAAAGCGAGCGTAAAAACTATCTATAGATGGGGTGGTAGGAGTAGAGGTGGAACTATCGCCGTAGACGGGATAGGGTTGTTCGCAAAACTGAATGCTACCAAATAAGCGATTCCTACCTTCGCAGTCTTCGTTAATTGGACGATAACTGTTAAACGCTCCTGTAAATAACCAATCCCCTACTTTACCCGTAGCAAAGACAGCAGCTTTGAAATCAAACGTTGTACCATCATCTATTTTCTCTGGGTTAAGAAAATCCCGAAAACTACCCCAATAATCAGTTCCACCTGGACCAATTCGCAAATTCACCACCCCTGTAACCAGTGATGGACGGAGATAGGTCGTGAATTCTACTTGAGTGTAAGTCTCAATAGGGGTTTCTTGGAACTTGCTGAGTACAGAAGTCTCTGTTTGTTGCCCAAATGGAGCATCTCCCAGTATGCGTAATTGTCTTCCAATCGCTGGGGATTGTTTTCTAGAAGTGTCTATCGCCGCTCGAATGCGGACTTGTTGGGGCTTTATATCTGATTGCAGTGTAGCGGTAAACTCACCACCGATGGCACGCACCTGAAAACCGCCTTGGTCTTTGTCTTGATCGGCTCCGACAAATTTCCCCGCACTCGTAGTCAAAGTAACTATCACATCTTCACGGATGATTTGACCTTTTTCATCGGTAATTTGTCCAGAAAGCTGAAGAGTAGAGCGTCCATCAGCTTGGACACGCGGGTCGCCTACAGGTGCGATTTCAATTTTGACTTTATTCTGGGTAACCGTCTGTGAAGGTACTGTTGGCGCAGTATTACCTGTTGGGGGGGTTTGCGAATTTGAGGGAGTGAGGGGAGTCAGAGATGGGAAAGTTGGGGAAGTGTCCGGAGTGGGGGAAGATGAGGGAGATGAAGGAGTTTGAACAATTAATTTGTCTCCCCCTACTTCGGACACTTCCCTTACCCCAGACACTTCTCCTAGTTGAGTTGATGTCACTATCTGCCATTGAGCGTCTGTTGGCGCACTAGCTCTGGCGGTGTTGGAGAATATTGCCTCGGAACCTACAAAGGAGGGTAAAGCGATCGCTACAAATGCTGGCAAAATACCAGCACGACCCTTATTCATTAGGGAAAGGCACAAAATAGAGGATTCAAGCTTTTGGCTGTTGTTTGGACGAATGCCAAATTTTTTGGTAAATCTTTTCACTAGCTTTCTTGTTTTCATCGCTTACCCTCTGAAAACGCAGGCGTAACTGCAAAATTCACCCTTGCCATACTGTTGGGTGCTAATTTCACTAAGCGTGACTGGCTATTCTTTTCTATGAAGTACAAGTTAGGTGCCAGTGCATAACCTGGTAAGCTAGTCAAGTCCAGCGTTGCCGACCGATATCCAGGAAGGACGTTCGCTAAGGAGAACAAACCCTTAGCATCGGTAACGATGCGATTGCCATCATCCATGTAAATCACAGCATTTGGTACTCCTGGTTCGTTCGGTTGCTGTTCTCCATCAAAGTTTTTATCGACAAATACCCGACCAATCAAGGTGCCACAATCAGACACAATACCAGGTCGAATCCGCAACTGGTAACTCGCTTGATTACTTGTCAAGTTTCCAGATCGAGCTTGCGCTAAGTTTCTTCCGGTTCCTCGAACCGCGTCTGGTGTGACCTCAGCGGCGTAGACAACGTTCAAGGTCTGGTTAGGTTGAAGTCCTTCTGAGGAGGTTATTGTCACCGTCCGATTTGAAGCGGTGTTAGCTGTTAAGGATACTGGTCTATCTCCTACAGAACCTTTAAGCGACTTGGAGACAAATCGCAAACCCAGAGGAAGCCTATCTGTAATCGTCAGATTCGTTGTCAGCGAATTACCTGTATTTCTAATCGCAAGGCGATAAACTACCGTGTCGCCTGGTTCGGCTGCGGCTCTATCACCTGTTTTGATAATCTCCAACGCAGCTTGACCCGCTCTAAAAGTTACGGGGTTAGAGTTTACTCTTTGTGGGAGATTGTCTGCACCAGCATTTGCTGTGTTCGAGATGACCCCTGTTTGAGCAACAGAAGGTACAGCTTTATAAGTAAAAATACTTATAACGATAAAAATCAAAAAGAGGCTCCTATGCCTCAGCCATGAGGATATAGATGTCATCGAAGGCATCCAACAACAGCAGAGGTTTGTTTAAGGTTTAGGCTTTTGACTTTAACCAAACAACCTTTTTTCTATAACTTTGAACAAGAAAGAACGAAGGTGTCAGTCGTCAGGAGCCAGAATGGCGAGTGTACGACGCAAGGGAGGAGTAAAGGGTTCAGTTCCCCACCAAAATATGCAGATTTGGTGGTCTTCGATCAGTGGCGGGTTTGGATCCTCCACTGATTGCATTCAGCAATTCACCAATTCTATCTTCTGACTTCTTCTTCAAATTTCTTTGCTCCCAATGCATAGTATCAGTAAATGCAACTAAAGTTATCTGTACTTACATACGATTGAGGTTTCTTTACGATTCTTTTCACAAAACCTTTAACTAATTATTTTGTGAAGGGAGCATATAAGGGAGCATATTTCGGAAAAATGTTAAGGATGACTACACTGATTTTGATTATCTCAGCAATTGCAGTTTTCGTTTGATTTCCTTCTTCCTTGTTGGTTCACATTTTGTCGAAAGAAGCTTGCTAATCTCTTGAAATTGATATTTTGTCTTTTGCTTTTGTGAGAGAGCCTGATTATTGACCTGCTCTTGATACCATTGCAGTTTTTCCATAGTTGATTATGCTTTGTAAAATATTGAGTTTTTTACTACCAGAACGTAATTATGCAAAATTTATCTGTGCAAACACACAGACTTATGGCTTTTGACCACTGAACTCCATTGATAATTCTGGTAGACTTTGTGCACGCAGAAATAATAGAACTATTTGTGCAAGAATTGCGTAAAAAACACGAAGACAACCCGCACAAATTTGCTGTTTTCTACTGTTGCTACCCAGTTATTAACAATCTACCCAAATAATCTATCCTCAAAATAATCAGTTATAGAAAAATGGGCAGTAGTTGATAGAGCGCCAATTAAGCGACCTTTCTCTTGTCTTTCCAAGACACGCTGCATGTCACAGGAATTGGCATGGCAGAGCGAGGCTGACTAAGAAAATCCAGAGTATACCTAATTCATGCACCAGAGAATCATCAGATTTGTCACAGAATGAATACGTTTGAAAAGAATAATACAGTAAATGGGAAACAATGCACTAGTTTCTTTGACCGAATTTTTCTTTTCAGGGAACACATAAATAATGATATCTAGCGATGAGCAGGAGTCATCAGAGATATGAGAATTTATCTTGAGCTTTATCTGTAATTGGATATTTACAGATAAACATAAAAATTATAAAGCAAATAACCTGTTAATCTTTACTATTTTTATAGACAATTTTGAACTGCTTGTTTATTATATTGTTATATAACGCAAAAACTGGTTAAATAATGCTCAACAGTAAAGAAAAGACTTCGTATTTCCAAAATTAAGTGCTACATTTGCCTTCAAATGAAGAGTATTATCAGGACACCTATCACCTTGATAACTCCAAAGCAAGAGCGCTGTAATGAAAATTGTGCTCAAAGCTATTACTACTAATAATTGTTGCGTCAATACAAGTAACAAAAATTGATAGGCTAATCAATAACCTATATTTAATGACTATAGCTATTTATGACTCAGTGTTAATTGCTGACTACTGAGACTTTTAATACGTATCGTCGTATTCTGGTGCTTCAACTCGTCTTTCAGTATGAGGAGGGAGAAACTCAGGGCGACGTATGGGAGCAAGCGGCGGAGTGGGACCGTTATAGGGATGAAGAACTTGTACGGTACGAGTGGGACGGTCTTTTGATGAGAACAACGCCAAGACACCAGCTACTACAATACCACCGCCTACCGTAAGAGTTATACCTCCTATTGCCCAAACAATGGGAGAAGACCACCAGCGATTTTGAGACTGCTGCTGCAACTGTGCTGCATTTTGGCTCTGCTGATTTAATTGGACTTGGTAGTTATAAGCTTGTTGGAGTTGGGACTGGAGTTGTTGGACTTGAGTTTTGAGACCATTGGTTTCGTTCTTGAGTCCCTCATTTTCCATCTTTAGCCGTTCCATCTGTACGCGCATCTCTTCGTTGTTTGGATTGACTGGCACTGGATTCGGATATGGCTGACCAGGATAAGTCGCAGTTGGTGGCATAACTGTTGAAGGTGCTACGACAGTCGCTGGTAATTGTGAACTAACTGTGTAGTTAGGTAAGGGATTTCCTGCTCCTGCTCCCTTGAGTAACAGGAGAGCCGCAAGCCCAGCAACGGCGACTCCGCCGATAAATGCCATGCTCTCACTCATCACCTTTTCCCCTAGACTGCGACGAAACTACAACGATTGGTATTCGACACTCTCTCACACTCATCATAAAATTTTGCCCTACTTGTTACATCATACCCAAATCATTAATCGCGGTATAAAGTATAAAGTCGTTTTTTACCGCTGGATATCTGCTTTATATATTCAAGACGATATCTGTTAAATTGTCTACCAAGTAAGGTGAGAAAATTCTTTATTGAACTTTTTTAACCTACCTCCCTATTACTGATAAAATTTAAGTAATTAAGCCTATATCAAGTTGTCGTTATCACTGCTTTGAGACTTTGACAAAATTCGGAAATGGCATTTAGTCCCTGTTGCGGTGTGCCTTCTGCCAAACGTTTTACAAAAGCACTGCCTACGATAACAGCATCTGCTCCCCATTCTCGCACTTGTCGGGCTTGATCTGGTTGGGAAATACCAAAACCTACACCAATGGGCTTAGCAGTAAAATTACGAATCTGGTTAAGTAAATCTAACACTCTCCCTTCCATTTGCGATCGCATTCCTGTGACACCCGTCACGCTCACCAAATAAATAAATCCTTGGGAAGAGCGAGCAATTGCTTCTATCCGTTCGGTTGAACTCGTGGGAGCGATTAACATAATAACGTCAATCCCTACCTGGGAAGCTTGTTGGAGTAAACCTGCTGCTTCCTCCAAAGGTAAGTCAGGGACGACTAATCCAGCCACCCCAGCTTTGGCGATTTCCGCAAGAAAACGTTCAATTCCTCGGTGCAAAATTGGGTTGTAGTAGTTGAACAGGATAATAGGCGATCGCAAGCTGGGAGTTATAGTTTGCAGCATTTCCAGCACCTTCTCCAACGTTGTTCCCCGTTGCAAGGCACGGGTTGCAGCCGCTTGAATCACTGGTCCATCTGCTAAAGGATCAGAGTAAGGAACACCCAATTCAATCATATCCGCTCCATTGCGATCCAGAATTCGCAATGCTTCTGCTGTTGTTTCCAGATCTGGATCGCCTGCAGTGATAAACGGAATGAAAGCACACTGGGATTGACTTGCAAGGGTTTCAAAACAATGAGAGATGGCTGTCATTAGTTATGAGTCATTTGTCATCTGTTATTTGTCACTATAACTAAGGACAAAGGACAAATGACACATTTACACTTGAGATTGTTCTTGTTGTTCTATCTCGGCTTGAATTTTTGCGAGTTCTGCGGGAGTCAGTTCTTCCAAGCGCTTTTGCAAATAGGCTTCTTCATATAGTTCCCGTTGTTTGTGGTAGGTCATTTTTTTTCCCACCGCACGGAAAGCATAGGTTAGCAACCAGCCAATCAAGCCAACAAATAACAAGACTTGGCTCCACATACCAGCTTCCAAATTATCCACACCTACTAGTCGCAGTAAGACATATGCCAAGCCACCTGCGACAAAAATGCCAAAGCCAATTCCGATTGCGTCAATGCGTCGCATGAGAGTTATAATCTATCAATTTCGTTACATTTCAATTTGTCGCCGTTGGGGTCGTAAGTTTACAAACGGCGATAGGAGCAACAAACCTGGAAAGAAGAAGAATACCAAAAAGTACATAAAGGCACGTTCCACAGAGCTAGCTACATACCATCGCTCTTTTAAGTAAAACAAGACAGCTGCTGGTACGACCACAAGATAAGCTCCAGCCAAAATGAGATACAGTAGCGCTACAACCATAATTTCTTGGTTCTTAGTAGAAAAGACCTATTGGTGCATCTGTTTCCCATGATAGGCTGAATGCCGGAAATCTTGGAAGCATTATTGTCTCTGCACAGAAGAATAATAGAAATAGAAAAAATCGTTTGAGTCTTTTTCTTGTGTCTCCTGCATTATTTTGAAAAAATGATGCTACAATAAGCAACCAGTGCTGTAAGACACACGAAATAAATGCTTGAGCAAAAATCTGTAAACCGTGCGACATACAAATGTCAGACGCAAGTCAGGGAAACTTAAAAGCGCAGTTTCGGCTCAAGAATCTGGAATATTCCAGCGTAAAAGTGCAAAATTAGACAAAAAACACATTTAATGCTGGAATAGATGAGGAGGTTGTTTGCTGCCTCCACAAAATAAGTAACTCCCAAATATGTCAGGGGGTGTGGCGGAATGGTAGACGCTACGGACTTAGATAACTGAGCCTTGATGGAGAAATTCATCAAGTGACTGCTCTCAAATTCAGGGAAACCTAAATCTGGTAACAGACACGGCAATCCTGAGCCAAGCCGAAAAAAAGACCGAAGATAGAAGAATTTCTTCAATCTTTATTCTTTTTAAGGAAGGTGCAGAGGCCCGACGGGAGCTACCCTAACGTAAAGTCGAGGGTAAAGGGAGGGTCCAATTCTCAAAGCCTTGCTGGATTATTTAACCTAGTAGGCAGTAGTGAAAGCTGCAAGAGAATGAAAATCCGTTGACCTTAAACGGTCGTGAGGGTTCAAGTCCCTCCACCCCCACTTGGAAAATTCAAAATAATCGAAGTTCTGATCTGAGGGAACCTCCGCTCAGACTTCTCTCAAAATTCGCTCGTCCAAAATTTAAAATGTACAGTGACTAATTATTTGTCGTTGGGGACAAATTGCTATTGTTGAAGACAAATTGTAAACAGAAAATAAGGGAATTACTTTTCAATTGCTCATATCAGTTAAAAAAGCTTTATTTGAGGGAGGATACAATACATAAGCAATTGAAAAGTTACAAGCCTGTCAGCAAATTTATCAAAAACAAAAAGATCCAATTGTAGTACAGAGTATAACTCATTGGACTTTGGACAAAAAAAGAGTGGTTCGCGATTATCATGACTCTGTTGGCGAATTGCGATCGCTATCCCAAAACCCTTGAAGTGTCGTAGCTACTCATACCGTTTCTTTATGAAGATGCGCCAAATTTCTCACCTTGTCTAACCCTGGTTTCAGGTTTTGGCAAAATAAAGCGCAGCCTCATACAGAATTGGTATCACGCCAAAAAATGCCGCTACATGAATTCGCCAACAAAGTCGCACTACTCGCTAACCACTTTTTTTGTCCAAAGTCCAATTCCTAACTAAAATGTTTAATAATCGCCTCAGCGAATTCAGAACACTTTAAGGATTCGACTGGCGGTTCCATCAATCGCGCCAAATCGTAAGTGACTTGACAGTTAGCGATCGCATCGCCTAAACCTTTCTTAATCAAATCAGCCGCCTCTTGCCAACCCAGATACTCCAGCATCATGACACCGGATAAAATCACCGAACCAGGATTTATTTTATCTAACCCTGCGTGTTTGGGTGCAGTACCGTGAGTAGCTTCAAAAATAGCACATTCATCGCCAATATTTGCCCCAGGTCCCATTCCTAGTCCGCCAACAATCGCCGCTGCAGCATCAGACAAGTAATCACCATTCAAGTTCATTGTTGCTAGAATGGAATATTCATCTGGTCGAGTTTGAATTTGTTGGAAAATACTGTCAGCAATACGGTCATTCACCATCACTTTGTCTTTCCACTTGCCATGACCGTGAGTTTCCCAAATTGAGTTAAGAACTGTTTCAACTTCCTTGACAATTTGAGTTTGCTTTTCTGTAGTCAGGGCGTTAAATCCAGGATCAATCATTCGGGCGTTTTCTTCTAGGGAGATATTGGGGTTGTTCTCCTTGTTACTCAAAATCCAAGATTCTCTTTCGGTAATGGTTTCATTGCGAAACTCGGTTATTGCCAGTTCATAACCCCAATCACGGAAAGCGCCCTCAGTATACTTCATGATATTGCCTTTATGCACCAAAGTCACCATTTGCTTATTTTTGGGGAGTTGCAAGGCGTGTTTGATGGCACGTCGTACTAAGCGCTGGGAACCCTTTTTGCTGATGGGTTTAATGCCAATACCTGAGTCTAAGGGAATTCTCTTATTACCGTGTTCCGGTGTGGCAGGAATGAGTTCGTTATTGAGGATGGAAATCAAGCGATCACCAATTTCGTCACCTTGTCGCCATTCAATTCCCAAATAAATATCTTCCGTATTTTCCCGGTAGACGATGATATCAAGTTTTTCTGGATTTTTATGAGGTGAGGGCGTACCTGCATAGTAACGGCAAGGACGTACGCAGGCATACAGGTCAAAAATTTGCCGTAGTGCTACATTGAGAGAACGGATACCACCGCCGATGGGAGTTGTCAAAGGTCCTTTAATAGCAACTCCATACTCTTTAATTGCTGTCAGAGTGTCTTGTGGTAAATACTGGTACGTGCCGTATAAATCACAAGCTTCATCTCCGGCATAAATCTTAAACCAAGTTATTTTCCTCTTGCCCTTATATGCCGTTTCTACCGCAGCATCAAGGACTTTCACAGTTGCGGGCCAAATATCTATTCCCGTGCCGTCACCTCGAATAAAAGGGATAATTGGGTTGTCAGGAACAATCGGCTCCCCATTTTTGAAGGTGATTTTTTCTCCTATTGTGGGCGAGGTAATTTTGTCGTACATTAAACACTCCTGATGGCTACGCTGCAACAAGTGTACCTTTGGGGTTCATATCCCAAAGGAGAAAGATTCATGTTTGGAAGGCTAGCAGATTTTGCTGTGTCTTACTTTGATAAATTTATGAGGTTTATGAGGCGCAGAGTTTTTCTTCCCGGTGGTTTGTATTGTGGCTACAGGTGCGTAAGATTCGTGAAATCGTCGCAATCTTATAGCCTGCACACTTTATTAGTGTACTCTTTGAATATATAGCAAAATACAATCAATGATGTAGTCAACAGAGATTACCATCCGGGTGATAGAAAAAGATTTCGCAGTGTTAAAATCTCACTGTTCACAACACCTGATAGCCAATAGCTTGTTTACTAATTGCATTCCACGAGTAATAGCATGACAGACCCATTGATTGTATTTGGCACTAATAGTGACATCGACTCCCTCCGCCAACCGTTAATCGCTGGCTCTATTAGCGCCCAACAGCAGGCTATCCCACAGTTAGCTAACTTGGGAGATGTGGGCTTGGATGTCCTCATGGAATTTTTATTTGAACGTAGACAAAATCCTGCAACTTGGGTAGATGGCAAAGTATATCAGGTTCTTTATAACTCTGATTCACCCAAGGCAAAAGAATTTTTGCAAGCTTATTTTCCTTCTGGGATCGTACCTCTCATATCAGACTGTAGCATTGATTACAGTCCTATACAACAGCTACTTGCAGCTTATGACTTCCAAGCAGCCGATCGCATGACTCTACAAAAAATGTGTGAACTTGCGGGATCGGCGGCGGTGCAAAGAAAATGGTTGTATTTTACCGAAGTAGAAAATTTCCCAGCCACTGATCTAAAAACCATCAACACCCTATGGCTAGTCCACTCAGAGGGAAAGTTTGGCTTTTCCGTACAACGAGAAATTTGGTTAAGCCTGGGTAAAAACTGGGACAGTCTTTGGGAAAAAATTGGTTGGAAAAAAGGCAATAACTGGACGCGTTATCCTAACGAGTTTACCTGGGATCTAAGCGCTCCTAGAGGTCACCAACCCTTGTCCAACCAACTGCGTGGAGTGCGAGTGATTGCTTCTTTACTATCTCACCCTGCTTGGAATTAGTTATTGGGAATTGGGAATTGGGCAATGGGCAATGGGCAATGGGCAATGGGCAATGGGCAATGGGCAATGGGCAATGGGCAGTGGGAGTCCCAATGAAAAAATTTCATCGCCGTCAAGCATGAAAGTGGTATTTTTCCTGTTAAGCGTTAAGAGTTTCCGACTTTCAAGTCAGCCATTCATGGGAAAATCCCACAATCAAACATGAAAATGTCTTTCCCCTACACCCTTACACCCCTACACCCATTTTCAAGCTAGTGGGCAAAGGACAAAATCTAAAAATGGCAAACGTTCGTCTAGAAAGTGTAAAGCGTAGATTTAATAACGTCACCGCTATTGAGGACATTACTTTTGAAATTCCTGATGGGGAGTTTTGGGTGCTAGTAGGACCATCTGGTTGCGGTAAGTCTACCATTTTACGAACGATCGCTGGTTTGGAAACTGTCACCTCTGGCAAACTTTACATCGGGGACACTCAGGTTAACAATATACCCGCCCGACAGCGGGATGTCGCGATGGTGTTTCAAAACTATGCTCTGTATCCTCACATGACGGTGGCGCAAAATATTGCTTTTGGGTTGCAGATGAGGAAAGTTGACTCTAAAGTTATTCAAGAAAGAGTGATGACGGTGGCGCGATCGCTTTCTCTGGAACATCTGTTGGATCGCAAACCCAAACAGCTTTCTGGTGGACAGCAGCAGCGGGTTGCATTGGGAAGAGCAATAGCCCGTCAACCACAAGTCTTTTTGCTGGATGAGCCTTTGTCTAATTTAGATGCTCAGTTGCGAGATGATACGCGAGCAGAGTTAAAACAGCTCCATCAAGAATTGGAAGTGACAACTATCTATGTCACTCATGACCAAGTTGAAGCGATGACTTTAGCTGATAAGATTGTGGTGCTAAACCGGGGACGAATTCAACAAATTGGCGAACCACAAAATATCTATTCTCAACCAGCTAACCGCATGGTAGCTACTTTCTTGGGAAATCCCCCAATGAATATTCTACCTGCCAAGTTCACAGGTCATAATTTTGATGTGAGTGGTCAAGTGTTATCTTGTCCTAATGCTGTCAGAGAAAGATTACGTTTTGGAGCAGGGCAAGGATTTGATTTGGGAATTCGTCCGGAGAATATTTATTTAAATGAACCGCAGAGGCGCAGAGAACACAGAGAAAAGGAGTTGGCAGAGTTAGTGGTTGAGGTGAAGGTGGTAGAACCTTTGGGGCGGGAAACGTTGATACGTGGAGGTTTACCCAATTCGGAAGTTATACTGAATATTCAAACGGGTGCGGATGTGCTTTTCCATCCCGGCGATCGCCTTTCTCTAGAATTAGATTTAGATAAGTTATTTGTGTTTGATTCCGCGACTGGAGATAGATTATATCCTTGATAAGTTTAAGTAAGTCGGTACAAATAAAGTTAACGATGTTTTGGCAGTCATTAGTCATTAGTCATTAGTCATTAGTCATTAGTCATTAGTCATTAGTCATTAGTCATTAGTCATTAGTCATTAGTCATTAGTCATTAGTCATTAGTCATTAGTCATTAGTCATTAGTCATTATCCCCTTGCCCATTGCCCATTGCCCCTTGCCCCTTGCCCATTGCCCATTTTCATACGTTATTGGTGTACGCAGTTCATGATGGCTACTGAAATTATGTACTCGAATGTTTCTGGACAGGTTGATCAAACTTTGGCTAATCGCCTTCAAGCTATGCCTAAAGTCGAAATCCATATCCATCTGGAAGGAGCAACAGACGCCCAAACTATTTATCAAATGGCGCAATGCAACAACTTTTCTTTACCTGCTGCGTCGCTGGAGGAATGGAAATTGTTCTACGAGTTTCGCGATTTCAATCACTTTGTTGAAGTTTATGCGATCGCTAGCCGGTGTATGCAAACTCCAGAAGATTTTGCCTTGATGACAGAGCAATTTTTGCAGAACCAGTCTCAGCAAAATATTCGATACAGCGAAGCCTATTTCAGCCCTGCTCTACATTTTGGTAAATTAACCGATGAAGAAATACTGAATGCTCTCATGGTTGGAGCCGCGACTGGAGAAGCGAAGTACGGCAGTCGAGTTAAGTTTATTGTTGATATTTCCCGTCAATACCCTCACTTGCAAACCAAAGTTCTAGAGTTTGCACTGCAAGGAAAAGAAAAAGGCATTGTCATCGGCTTAGGTATTGGCGGACCTGAAGTTGGGTATCCTCCTGAAAATTATACTAAAACATTTGCCCAAGCTCGCACTCAAGGATTGAGAGTCGTTGCTCATGCTGGTGAAACGGAAGGACGATCCAGTATCTGGGGAGCAATCAATAGTTTGCAAGCAGAACGGATTGGGCATGGAGTGCGGTGTTTAGAAGATGCTTCTCTAGTTACTAAATTATGTCAAAAGCAAACGCCGTTAGAAGTTTCGCCACAGAGTAACTATTGCCTTGGTGTTGTCAAGCGCGACGAACCACACCCAATCCGTCAAATGATAAATGTGGGGCTTTTGTGCACCCTCAATTCTGATGATCCACCCATGTTTAGTACAAACTTAAACAATGAATACCTCACACTGGCGGCTCAAGGCTTTTCCTGGGAAGAATTGTGGCAATTAAATCTTAATACCCTCGAAGCCACGTTTTTACCCGAAACGGAAAAATCAGTGTATCGTACCCAATGGCAAGCATTCTTGCAAAATACAGGAGTTGTTGACACTCTCAGGTCTGATCACCAAGGCGATCGCCCTTGGCGGGCACTCCGTGCCATCGCGCACGCTACGCGCAAACCAAATTACCGAGTAACGAGTATAAATATACCATGACAAAGTCAAGTCTTTACTCATTACTCAGCACTGATTGATCACTTTACTCATTACTCAGCACTGATTGATCAGCACTACAATTAGCATAAAAATTCTAGTTAAGCAACTTGCTGGAGTTGAGATTTTGCTAATTCCCCTGGAGCAAACACCCCATTTTCTGTGATGATTGCTGTAATCAATTCAGCTGGTGTGACATCAAAAGCTGGATTGTAAAATTCTACGCCAGTTGGTGTGATGACGGTGTCGCCAACTTTGTAGATTTCCTCTGGATCGCGTTCCTCAATAGGAATTTTGTTACCGTCGGATAAAGAAAAATCAACGGTAGAAAGGGGTGCCGCAACATAGAAAGGAACATTATGTGCCTTAGAGACGAGTGCTAAACTATATGTACCAATTTTGTTTGCTGCGTCTCCGTTAGCGGCAATTCTATCGGCACCAACGACGACGATATCAATCAAACCCTGTTTCATGCAATGAGCCGCCATGCTGTCAGTAATTAGCGTAACTGGAATGCCTTCTTGGACACATTCCCATGTCGTCAGTTTTGCACCTTGCAAGCGAGGACGAGTTTCGTCAGCGAACACTCGTGCTAAACGCCCTTCTCGAAAAGCAGAACGTACAACACCTAAAGCGGTGCCGTAACCTGCGGTTGCTAGTGCTCCAGCGTTGCAATGAGTCAGAATGGTTAGTTTTTCTGGAGTCTCAGGCAAGAGTGTCAAGGCATTATCGCCAATCGCATAGCAGGTTTGCAAATCTTCCGCGTTGATGTCTTGAGCAGTATTCAGCAGGGTTTGTTTGATGTCTTCTACTGTTCCAAGAGTTTCGTAGGCTGTTTTCAGCATCCGTGAAATTGCCCAAAACAAATTCACTGCTGTCGGACGAGTCGTACGCAACAGTTCCGCCACTTTCTCTAAGTGGTTCAAAAACTGATCGCGGTTGTTGGTTTCAATTTCCCTTGCCCCAAGATACATTCCATATGCTGTAGCCACACCAATTGCAGGTGCACCTCGTACAATCATAGTTTTAATTGCCCGTGCCATATCTGAACTGCGGTGAATTTCAACAAATGCATACTCGTTGGGTAAGCGGGTTTGATCAATCAGTAAGACCGAATCATTATGCCAAATAACGGGATAAACCTGGTTTATGGGAGAATTCATGGAATTTAACGTAACTAATTTTTTCAAATTGTAACGTTAGAAATTCTACAAGTTCTAACATATTTTCGTATCTGTACCTTCTCTCTGTTTTTGGATGGAATCTTGTAAATGGGTAAATGCCTGAAGATCTGATTTCTTCAAGAAACAGCTTACTAAAGGCTAGAATCCAGTCTTTTGAGGGTTTCTGCTATGAAAATTATGATGTTAATCTTAAAAAAAATACTTTTTTATAAAAATAATATTTATTGATGAAGAAAATAGTATTTTTGTTAAAGTTTACTTTTTAAGCAGCGAGCCTTGTGTTCGCGTAGCGTGCGCTTTGCGCTCACCACAGTTCATGGAGTCTCTCGCATGGACTTCAGCCACTGAGAACGAAGGAACACATCTCTAGTTACAACTGTTCTGTTTACCAATGATACTCACCGCCTTGACGAATAGTCACACCATCTAATACTGTCACTACAAAGAAGGGTAAGCGTCGTCTTTGAAGTTCACCAGTTGTCTATTAATTCTGCTTTTAACCACTTTTGCTGGAACTCCCACAGCCACTGAGAATGAAGGAATATCTTTGGTCACCACTGCTCCTGCACCAATAATACTGCCTTTACCAATAGTCACACCATCTAATATAGTCACTGCATGTCCTATCCAACAGTCATCCTCAATGACAATTCCCTGGCGTGTTACTCCTTGATTTTCTATATACTGTGTTGGATCATCAAAAATGTGGTTATTAGCAAATATTCCTACATGTGCTGCAATGAGACACCACTTGCCTATTTTAATATTTCCAGGACCTGCGAAACATACATACGGACCGACAAATGTACCTTCATCAATATAAATGCAAGTATCTTTCATCGCTCTAATGTCAACGCCACGTTCAAGAGTAACTTTATCTCCAAGACAAACTCTATTGTTTGAATGTCCTTTCGCATTTATACCAACACCTTGTAGAATATTCACTTCGTTTCTGATTTCAATACACCAGGTGTTTATAAATTTAACACCGTCTTCAATATAAACAGAACTACCAATACGGGCAAAAATATTACGGTACATTAGATTTCGTAAGTTACTGCCTACAACTCTAGTAGGGATATTACTTAAGAGATTGGTAAAAAAACTTTCTTGTAAACGCTTCCAACGCCAAAAATTATGCTTGTTATTCATTGTGAAATTACACTTCATCATAAATTATTTACCACAATTCTTCTCAAGAGAATAAAAGGAGACATCCAAATTAATGAATAAACTTACTTAATAGTATGAAACAAGAAGTGATGTAGTATACTACCAATTTTCAAAAATATCTTGATGAAATAGTTAAGATTTGACTGACAGGCTTTGCATTGATGAAAAACCTGAAAGTCGCTCTTATTTTTTATTCTCTGACGTTTACCAATTGCTTGCTAGTTCGGGTTTTAATCACTTTTGCAGGAGATCCCATAGCGACTGAGAATGGAGGAATATCTTTGGTCACAACTGTTCCTGCACCAATGACACTACTCTGACCGATAGTGACTCCGTCTAAGACTGTTACACCATGTCCTAGCCAGCAATCATCTTCTATCACAATTCCCTTGCGAGTAATACCTTGGTATTTAATTGACTTAATAGGGTCTGCAAAATTATGATTATTTGCATATATTCCCGAGTGTGACGCAATGAGACACCGCTTGCCAATTCTGATGTCTCCAGGCCCAGCAATACAAACGCTAGGACCAATGAAAGTCTCTTGACCAATCTCTATGTACGAGTTCTCTAAACACCCAATACTAACATTACGCTCAATAGCAACTCCATTGTTCAAATATATTCTATTGTTTTGATGTCCTCGTGCATCTATACGAGCACCTTTAAAAATAAACGCCCCATTGCCTACTTCAATACAAGAGGTATTAAAAAATTCAACACCCTCTTGAATATAAACTGCCTTACCCATACGAGCAAAAATAGTACTGTAGACTATATTGCGCAGTTTTAGTCCCAACGCAATTGTGGGCAAGTCTCCTAGTAAACTAATGACTAAAAGTTCTTGCAAGCGCTTCAATTTGGATAAAGATTGCTCTCTATTCATAAATACGTAATCCTCACGTAAGAGTTATTGACAAGAATTAAGTTTGTATGGTCTTGATTCCAAACCGTGTTTCATTCTTTGCGTTTCCACTGATGCTGATATTTCTCATCCCATCAAATGAATTTTGAGCCATGTAAAAACTCCCTATACTTTCCTAATGTTTGAATTTGAATCACAGGGAAACTATCTATTGCAGGTACTGTCAAATCCCTCAAGTTAAATGCACGACATATAGCTATCTTCTACCCTACACATCAATTATGTTTATTTGTAAGAAAAACTTGTAACGGTATTCATATTGTGCAAATACGCAACTAGCTTTTTCTCTGGGAGAGTGCAAGAGCCTGATATTAAGTTTGCGGAAGTATCAACCATCAAACCGTCTGAACAGGCTAATGTTTCCTTTATCAGAGAATGTTAAAATAAGCGTTTTTTACGCTACTACCGATACAGTTATTCTCTTTGAGGGGACTTCTTGGTAAACCACTTTAAACCTCTCTAAGAGATGCAGTTAAACCAACTGCTCCTTCAACACAACGACATTTCTTCCGGCTATTTCAAAGTAGGAGGTTGGACTTTTCCTCCATTCATCTATATGAAAATGCAATTGTTGTTGAATTTCTCTTGGTATTTCTATTCAAATGCAACTAAATCAGGGGGGAGTATCTCCAACTTCTGCCATTACGTTAAAATCTACCATCGGTGCAAACAAGTAAGCGCTTCCCCGATCGCTATAACGGCTTTGCCGCAGCCAGTTACTTGAGTGTGCTGCTTTCATCATGTTGCACGCAGATGATTTACTAACTAACCAAATCACGCTTGTAATGACACAATTTTATCGAACTATATCAACTTTATCTATTTATAAAAATAATAAATATATAATATACCGAATAGTATCACACCACAGACGTATATTGACTCCTTTACTTGACCATTTCAGGGTCTATGTTCAGTGTCTTAACTTTAAGGCTGATAATCGGGTGTGGTCAAAACCTGTTGGTGAAGAAATGGACAAGGAGGACAAGACAATTCACGCATCTCCCAAGGGGAGACGCCTTCGCCCAAGGGGCGACGCCAAGGGCGAACGCGTAGCGCCGCGAGCGGAGCGTGGCGGTCTCATTCATAAGGTACGGCATTAAGAATCCAGTTTCCGATTCCCATTGCCCATTGCCAATCAACAAATGATTGACCATACCCCTGATAATCCAAATTGCGATCGGCACCTTACTAGTGTCAATTCTCAACCACTTTCCTACTAAGGATCTGGACAGAAAAAAAGCTAACCTTCAATGACTCGTCTCAAACCAAACGTTGAGGTGGAGATTGTCTCAATCTGTTTGTGGTTTGATATACAGTTTTCTGTAACCATATACTACCATTTTTGGCTATTAATGGCGAAAAACTGAGTGAAGTTTTGTAATACCACTAGCATGGTTGCTTTAAACCACTACAGATCTGTATAGCGGTGGTATTATTTTTAATGATGTATTTGATGCTGAAGTAAACGCTTTCACAAATCTTTACTGTGTGCTTGAAGCACACGTTAAGATTGTAACCGATACTCAATATGAGTGAATATTAGCAAGTACGCTGGATTTATACTACTCTGCTCGACCTCCTACCGCGAGTCAGTGTACATCTTGTAAGAAAACAACAAAGCTCACACTTTCGATTTGACCTAATCTAACTTTAAAACGGATAATGCGGATTCTCATTTATTCCTACAACTATCATCCAGAGCCAATTGGAATTGCTCCTTTAATGACTGAACTGGCAGAAGGACTGGTAAAGCAAGGTCACCAAGTGCGAGTGATTACGGGAATGCCAAATTATCCCCAGCGCGAGATTTACCAAGAGTATCGGGGCAAGTGGTACCTCACAGAACAAAAAAATGGCGTGACAATCCAGCGTTCGTACTTACGCATTAAGTCCAAACCCAACCTGATAGATAGATTGCTATTGGAGTTGAGCTTTGTATTTACAAGCCTGCCACAAGCTCTTAGAGGTTGGCGAGCGGATGTGATTCTCCTGACAGTACCACCACTACTAGTATCCTTAAGCGCAACACTACTGGGTTGGCTATATAACTGTCCCGTCGTACTGAATGTACAAGATATACTACCAGAAGCTGCTGTGCACGTTGGATTGATCAAAAATAAATGGATGATTCTTGCTTTGCAAAGCATAGAGCAATTTGCATACCGTAGCGCACACACTATTAGCGTCATCGCTGATGGATTTGTTGAGAATTTAGTCTCTAAGGGAGTCCCAAGCCAAAAAATAGTTTGCATTCCCAACTGGGTGAACGTTGATTTTATTCGCCCTTTGCCAAAGAAGAACAATCCATTTCGCAGCGCCTATCAACTAGAAGGCAAATTTGTTGTGCTTTACTCCGGTAACATTGCCTTGACGCAAGGATTAGAGACAGTGATCGAAGCCGCATCTAGTCTGAACCATATCTCAGAAATCGTCTTTGTGATTGCTGGCGAAGAAAGAGCATTGAAAAGATTGCAGGCATATTGTCAAAAATGTGGAGCTTCTAAGGTGTTGCTTGTACCTCTGATGGCGCGAGAAAAATTACCTTCAATGCTAGCGGCGGCTGATGTCGGTCTGGTGGTGCAAAGGCGCAATGTCATTTCCTTCAACATGCCTTCCAAAATCCCTTTGTTGTTGGCGAGTGGTCGTCCGATTGTCGCCTCAGTTCCCGCCTGTGGTACCGCAGCGCGGGCAGTGCGTAAGAGTGGTGGTGGCATAGTTGTACCACCAGAATCACCGCAAGCGCTAGCAGATGGAATCATGGATTTGTATTACAATCCCGATTCGGTTGCAAAGCTGGGTGAGTTTGGAAGGTTGTTTGCTGTAGAGCACTATTCATTTGAGCAAGTATTAGTTGAGTACGAAGCCCTATTCGCACAAGTGATTGCTACAAGCTCTCAATCATCTTCAAATGGTATTTTACCAAAATTGACCTCCAGCGAATCAATTATTGATATCTAAGTCAACGCCCTGAGTCCTTACGGACACACGCAAGGGACGGGCGGGGTATAAAGGTGTAGGGGAAACCCCGCAGCGTTTGTTAGGGGCTTGAAACTTCTCCTGTCACCAGACGCGCAAGGGACGACGCTATCAACCACGCACTACGTGTCTTTTGTTGATATAGCAGTGGACAGAAATCTTAGAACATCTGAGAAAAGTTATCCCGAAGGATAAGCCAAGAACCTTCGTCCTAATCAGCTTGGTGAGTGCTATATCTAAACGCGAGTCGGTGCATTGTTAATGCATCGGACCTACATTGTTGTAGCAGTGGACAGAAATCAATTGACATCTGGGAAAAGTTATCCTTTGAGGATAAGCCAAGAACCTTCGTCCTAATCAGCTTGGCGACTGCTATATCTTTAATTTTTTCCATCAATAAATAGCGAATGGGGAATTGGGAAGACTCCTCCATTCCCAATTCCCACTCTAACCCCCGTGTGCAACTCCGGGGGATGAGCTTATCAAGTCACGTCGCCAGTCAAGTTGCTACCTGCCCAAAGAATAGAGGAGGATTGGGTAATGTCGCTGCTAGCACTGCCATTCAGCAGGAGGTTAGCATTGGGTGTACGGGGGTTGTAGCTGCTAGTGTCAATTGTTAACGGATTAGGAAAGGCGTAGGCGATGTTTTCCCAAGGCACGAGCTTAAAGTTAGTGTTGACGTTTTCACCATCGACAATGTTAGCAGGGAGATTACTGCCATCCTGAGTAATGAACACACCATTTGGGAAGTTAGAACCCAACGGTACGTTGGTAACATCTGCACCATCTGACTCTTGAACGCTATCAATTGCTCCATTGTTACCAACAGCAAAATGACCCAGGAAGTCATTGTGACCCTCACGAGTATAGGCTGCAAAGGTGCTGTCACCTTGGCTAGAGGCTAGTAGGTAGCCTGTACCATCTTTACCATAATAGATGGAGAGTCCTTCCACATCGTCTTCCACATAGCTACCGCCTAAGTCTTTCACTTTGTCAATCAGCGTAGCACTTGTACCACCGTTTGGTTCTGCCTGATACTTCCAAATTCCTACATCTTCCTGCCCTATGTAGAGGAAACCCAGTTCTTGGTCTGCCACCATCCCCTCCAACTGAGCATCGCGTCCAGCAGTCGTAGGTACTGTGAAATTACGCACCCTTTCAGTACCAATTTTACCATTACCCGTGTCAATCAATTTGTACTGTGCGACATCTCCAGTTTCTCTGCGATTGGCAAAGACATAGTAATCATCTGTCACAGGACTGCGATACAAAGTTATGCCATAAGCACTTCGCGATGATGGCGAGTAGGGAGGTTCAAAAGGCGAAGCTTGGAACAAAGTGCCAATACTGCGATCGCTGATGTCTTCTAGATATTCACCAGAGGTATTAGGATGAGGATTGATTTTGAAGATAGCCAGCTTATCGTTGTTGCGGTCTGTGGCTACGGCAATATCAACAGAATTACCGTCTAGGTTAAAGCCATATTGCAGGTCGATGTTGTTGTAACGAATATCACCTGGGTTAACCTCTTGTAAGAGATTACCAGATAAGTCATAAACTCGTAAGCCTGCATTTTTAACTACTGTAAGTACCAAGCTTTGTTCTGGATTAGAGGAATTTACGTAGATAGCGGGATCATCCGCATCCGCGCGTTGGTCGCGTGGTAAATTTGGGTCATCTAACAGATCAGGACGGGTTTCTACTGTGGGCGTTGCGGTGGGAACCAAGTCTGCACCCAAGGCGAGAATTTGAGTAAATTGAGTCTGGCTAAAGTTGTTATCACTGACCAAAACAATGGACTGACGACCATCAGCCAGTTTTGGACCAAAGGCAATGCCCTCAATATTATCTGTACCTGTAGGCAGATTCAGCGAGTTAAGATTTAACAGCAAACGCTTCTCGACAGGTTTAATATCCGCCAGTTGTTCAGCACTTAAATTATTGAGAGAATCGTAATACTTGATGTCAGTTGCCCCTTGCAAGCTGACTTCGTAGATTTTGATTGTAGTGCCAACTCCTGTGGAGAAAGAGCGCTCTAACGCTAGTAAGGTACCTCGATTATCAAGTGCTAGTAAATCCACCAAGCCATTATCAGCTGAGCCAGTCGTAGGATTTGGTTGGGTAGCGATCGCATCAGTATTATAGAGATATTCCTTCTCTGGCTGTCCGCTCACCAAGTTATATTGCAGAATACGAGAACGGCTTCCATCAGTGAGTGTGGCAATAGAACCATCTGGGAACAGGGCGTTTTCGGTTGCTGTGTATAGGGTTTTTTGGTCAGGCGAGATGGTCAAGCTTTCAAATGCCAAGTTGTTGCGAACTCCTGACACCTGAGTATCACTTGCATCTACAAAACTGTTCCCATTCGTATCTTGCACAACAGGAAGAAACTTACTAGGAATAGCTAGGGAACGAACTTGTTGTCCCGTGGCTAGGGAAAACTCATTGATAAAAGGATTTGTCACACGACCTGCATTAATATTCACCTCTCCTTCAGAAGAGATGAATACCGTATGATTCTTGGTCAGCGCAATGCCTTCTGGGTCGAGACTGTTGAGTGGGAACTCTTTGCCATTCTCATCTTTGAGGGTTGTCACATCTGTAAATGTGACAGTCAAGTCGGTTTCTTGAGAAGATGGAGTTTCTAGGGTAAACGTGTAGAAGCGGGCGGGAGCAAATTGGGAGCGGTCATCAGAGACAGTGTAGAAGCGATTATTTGCTGCATCATATGTGACACCCGACAGTCCGCCAACAGGAGTTTCTTGTCCGTCCACACCTCCAGCGGTACCAGAAGGAATAAAGCTGGTGGGGAAGATGGTTTGTCCTGAGAAGTCCACATCAGAAATTGTCCTACCTGCTTGGGTGGGTGGTATCTGTAAATCAGCCCATATTAAGCGATGGTCAGAACTGGGGAAGCCAGTAGGTAAACTAGGGTCGTAAGTGCCTACCAATGGGAACAGTGGGTCAGTATTAAGGGGCCAGAAAACGGCTGAGTTTGTGATGTTTAAATCAGTAGAGGGTAACAGGTGATCTGTCCGCAAATTGCCAGGAGCCGTATCCGAAAAGTCTGCGGTGTCAAAAGCAGGGTTACCGCGATGATTCAGATTTGCACCACCCTGCAATACAGCTTGCTGCTGACCACCGAAACTGGAAGGGATGAAATTCGTATTGATGTTGGGGTTCAGCAATAATTGCCGGATAGCGTTGTTGTAGCTGTCGCCATCAAAGGGGTCTGCATTTTGGTCACCCATAATAACAAAACGTGATCCAGTAGCAAGACCACCTTTTTCACCCTCATCATCGTAGATGTAATCGCCTTGATCTGGAGTAATATAATCTGCCCAGAAACGAATTTCGTCGTAGTTGCGCTTACCGTTGCGGTCTTCAAGACCATCGAATGTGGGAGGTGTAGGATGGCTGACCAAAGCGTGAATTGTCTCGCCATTCACTGTAATGGGAACATCCCAATGACTCTTGGAAGAAAGGCGTAACACGGCTTGTTCTTCTTGTGAGTACCAAGGTGTCTCGGAGTTAGGAAGAGCAACAGTAGATAGCAGTGATCCAGGCATATCCTTCCATAGGAAGTTCTGGAACGTCCGCACATTAGCAGTGTCGATGGGGTACTTCGACAGCAGCAACATCCCGTACTGACCAGGGAAATCACCAAAGCCAAAAGCATCGTCACCATATCCCCCTGTACCAGGAGTTGTGACGATTTTACCATCGTTGTTCAAGTCAAATCCAGATGGAATACCAGTATTTGAGGGTGCGATGTAGACGTAAGGGTATTCAACCGGGTTTGCCCCGTTTTGGCTCATGGAGAGGTAATTTTGCTGGAAGAGCCGGACTGGCTCAAGAGGATCTGTCTCGTAGTAATCAAACTCGTTAATCAGCAACACATCTGGGTTATTGCGCTGGATGATTTCAGCAACAGTTTTTGCCTGAGCATTATTAGGGGTAGACAAATCAGTGACTAACTGACCTTCAGCACTGCGATTTAGAGAAGCATTGAACTGTGAAAAGCGGATTGTGTTAGTGGTTACCATAGATTTGTCTTAATAAGTATTTACATCCAACGACAAGCTTTCCAGCCTGGTCAATATCACTTAACTCCTCCACGAAGAAGCGCAGATTTTGAAGTGATTGCGATCGTTGTTAGTATTAACTTGTATACAGTAACCTCAAATTATTTTAGTAACATTAAGAAGTAAATAGCAAAAGGTTAAGACATTAGTAACCCACATTCCGCAGGTAGGCAAAAACTTTTCGACATTTTTCAAATTATTGCATACCAAGGCTTTTAGGGATTTATCTCCGAATGTGATCGCGGCTGAAACATCAAATGCTAATCATCAACTGGTGGCTTATTGATACTATTCTCAATTAACAGGATGGCATCGCATCCCAACTCAGAGGTCTTGCTTCGGATACCAGTCAATGTCAGCTAGGCGCTTACCGTCTAGCTCTAGGTTAGACACTAAGCGGGTTCAAGTAATGATATTGGCAAGGTGCTTTTCATGGTAGAATCCTTACAGGATAAGAATTTTAGCGTTATTAAAAAAATACCTTGATCTCTATTTCAACCTGCGGAATGTGGGTTACCCTGCTTCTTGATGATTTTTATCTATTAACTCTGACTCTTTTTTATATTCTCCATGTACATACATTGAACTCCCATCTCAATGAATACGTAACCGTTCACAGGATTTGAAACACTACTGTGAAAAATAGGTACATGCAGATGGTAGATTAAAAGGCATGGATGAAAACTGCCTCGCCTACGGAATTGAAATTTCTGAGTTAGATTGGGAAAAGACTCCAGCCAGCGTCAAAAAACTGGTGGAGAAAATGGGGCAGCATATAAAGCAATCAGAAAAAAGGCTAGCTGATTTAGGGAGCATACAGTTGGGTAGGCTTAGAGCAGCGACAATTGTGCTGGGCACATTTAAAACGAGAATTCATCAAAATATCAGAGCGTCCCGGAGTTTCAAAGGAAATTGGAAATGCTCTGGTAAAATAACAGGAGAAATTATTTGAACTTTGGCATCGAGTTCGAGATGGAACTTTGACCCATTGTGAGTTTCAACTTTTAGTAAGAGAAATTCGCCACTCGCTCAAGTCTTCCCTACAAGAGGCTGCTGACTTCGAGATTGGTTCTCAAGAAAAAACACCACTGGCTAAAACTGTCCGCACTTGCCGTCAACTACTAAAAGTTGAGCCTGCTTTATGGTTGTTTGTGACGGTTGAGGGTGTGGAACCAACAAATAATGCTGCTGAAAGAGCCATACGTCCGGCAGTGATCTGGTGAGCCAGCACTGCAGGAGGGTTTCCCGACAGAGGCGACTGGCGAACCCGAAGGGCGACGTACCAGTTTTGGTTCTCAAACTCAAACTGGGAGTGCTTTTGTCGCTCGGATGTTAACTGTCGTCACTACTCTTAAGTCCCAGCGCCGGAATGTCTTGGATTTTCTGATCGCAGCAACGAGTGCTGCACGCACAAATCAGCCCGCTCCTTCTTTGCTTCCTGACGTTGCTGATTAATCTATCGCAAGTAATCAATGCTGCTTAATCTCCATTTCTCACATCCGGTTATTTACCTCTATTTAATCCGGTGGAGTCTCTGGGATTTATCCCTGTAACTCCTTAACAAGCTTAAGATGTATTGTGTTTTCGTCTGCGATCGCCCCCGTGGTCGCATACCACCATACTCGTCTTTTTTGCATCTATTGAAATGCTCCCCTTATTTACAAGTTAAAAAATAATTGCTAACTATATACTACAATATTACAAGGTTAATATTCAATACTAAATATGCAGGTAAAAAAAGACGAAATCTCTATTCGTCGTATGCGAGACGATGTACAAGATTATGAGCTGATGGCAAAATGGCTGACTGATGAGAAAGTATTGAAATATTACGAAGGGAGAGATAACCCCTTTCCTTTAGACAGAATTATAGAATCTTATCAGCCTCAGGTCAGGGGAGATGATCCGGTTGTCCCTTGCCTTTTATACTATCAAAATACTCCCATCGGTTATTTACAGTATTGTGCTCTTAACGACTTACCTGATACAGACAGGCAAATGTATTGTCTGGAAAAAACTGAGGATGTTTATGCAATAGACTTATTTATAGGAGAAACTCAATATTGGAACCAGGGAATTGGCACAAAAGTAGTTTCATTGGCTCTAGACTATATTTTTGAACAACTGCAAGCTGTGAAAGTTGTCATCGATCCACATGTGTGGAACACTCGTGCTATCCATTGCTATGAAAAATGCGGTTTTGTTAAAGTCAAGCTCTTGAGCGAACACGAACTGCACGAGGGCAAATACTGGGATTGCTGGTTGATGGCAATAGACCACAAGAAATCATACACTGAAAGAAATTACGCTGCTGGGATTGACCTTCCCATAGACCGATGACTCAACAAAGAGCTAGAATCTGTATCCTTGGTGGAGGCTTTGGTGGTCTCTACACTGCGCTGCGCTTGAGCCAGCTTCCTTGGGAACCTTCGCAAAAACCCGAAATGGTTCTGGTGGATCAGAGCGATCGCTTCCTTTTCTCCCCTTTTCTCTACGAACTCCTCACTGGAGAATTGCAAACTTGGGAAATAGCTCCACCTTATGAAGAACTTTTGATAAACACAGGTATACGCTTTTGTCAAGGTTTTGTATCGGGAATTAACATAGACGAGCGACGGGTACACTTACAAGATGGACCAGAAATTTCCTTTGACCGACTGGTGTTGGCGCTAGGTGGTGAAACACCGCTAGATATTGTCCCAGGTGCAACATCTTACGCCTATCCGTTCCGGGCGATCGCAGATGCATATCGTTTGGAAGAACGCCTGCGAGTTTTAGAAGAATCGGATGCGGATAAGATCAGGGTAGCCATTGTTGGTGCTGGTTACAGTGGTGTAGAGTTAGCTTGTAAACTAGCAGATAGACTTGGGGAAAGAGGACGATTTCGGCTGATTGAAATATCTGACCAAATTTTGCGAACCTCCCCAGAGTTCAACAGACAAGCAGCAAGCATTGCTTTAGAAGCACGGGGTGTCTTTATCGATTTAGAAACTAAAGTAGAATCAATCACTCAAGAGTGCATCTCATTAGAGTATAAGAATCAAATAGACACAATTCCTGTGGATTTGGTAATTTGGACAGTAGGAACGCGGGTATCGCCTGTCGTAAGAAACCTTCCTGTTAAACAAAACCAACGTGGTCAAATTAGCACCACATCAACTCTCCAAGTTCATGATCATCCCGAAATTTTTGCTTTGGGAGATTTAGCAGATTGCCTTGATGCCGAAGGTAAGCAAGTCCCTGCAACTGCACAGGTTGCTTTCCAACAAGCAGATTATGCAGCTTGGAACATTTGGGCAACTCTGACAAATCGTCCTTTACTGCCCTTCCGCTATCAGTTCTTAGGTGAGATGATGGCATTAGGAATAGACAGTGCCACCCTCACTGGTTTAGGCATCAAACTAGAAGGCTCGTTAGCATACGTGGCGCGTCGTCTTGCCTATCTTTATCGGCTGCCAACCTTAGACCATAAACTCAAAGTTGGTTTTAACTGGCTCGCTCGTCCTATTATAGAGACACTTTATAAATAGCATTCAGCGTTCATGAATGCTGCGTCCTGAGTGATAAGTCAATTTCTGAGAGTGCTAAATACTGCAGAGAATAGAAAATAAAAAATTACATACTCGATATACAGGACTGTTTTGGTCACTGCTGAATAAGTAAATAGCTAATAGCTAGTAACTGAGAGTTTATGAAGGAAAAACCGCAAGTTATCTTTTTAGATGCTGTTGGTACACTCTTTGGGGTGAAAGGCAGTGTGGGAGAAATCTACAGTCAGATAGCGCAAGAGTTTGGAGTCGAAGTTTGCGCTGATACTTTAAACAAAACATTTATACAGAGTTTTCAAGCTGCGCCACCACCCGTATTTCCAGATGCAGAGGAACAAGATATTCCCCAATGTGAGTTTGATTGGTGGCTTGACATCGCTCGAAACACTTTTGAACAAGCAGGCGTTCTCCAGCAATTTTCCGATTTTTCGACTTTTTTTAGTGAACTCTACATTCACTTTGGTACTGCTAATCCGTGGTTTATTTATCCCGATGTCCTGCCAGCTTTGGTAAGCTGGCGGCGGATGGGAATTGAACTGGGAATACTGTCGAATTTCGATTCCCGTATTTACTCAGTCTTACAAAGTTTGGAACTTAGAGAATTTTTTAACTCTATCACTATTTGCACTCAGGCAGGTGCTGCTAAACCCGATAGTAAAATTTTTACCATTGCTTTAGAAAAACATAACTGTTCACCAGAGCTTGCATGGCACATTGGTGACAGTGTTACAGAAGATTATCACGGAGCTAAGGCAGCCGGACTAAGAGGCATTTGGATAAATCGTCAGAATTAGTTGATAGATAGCACTCTATGACTGAAATCAAAAGCCAAGAAGGTTTCGTCTCATTCCGTAGCTACAAAGTATGGTATCGCCTTGCAAAACCTTTGCAGCAAGAACCGGGTAAGCTGCCGTTGTTATGCCTTCACGGAGGACCAGGTGTTCCCCAATATAATTAGACACTAACGGTTCCACTCGCATCATTATGCAATTTGCCTTGCTTCATCTTCTAATAGACGAATAAGGTTTTGATCCCCTTTTTCTGTTGCTACTTGCAGGCGATGTTCTAAGTTACGTCGGATATTGGTGATATGAGTTTTGGTTAACTCACCGCCAATTTTTTTAGGTTGCTCAACTTGTGCAGTTTTGACTGCATTGCTGTGCTGTTTAGAGCGAATCATGAGCTCCACCTGTAGTGGCTCGCCGATGTAATAAGAAACACCGCGATACTTCAACTCAGCAGTTGGTTGATTCTGAGGAATATGTCTCGGGTAGTTGTGTTTCCATGTCCCACCCCTGTACTTTCCGCTGATTTCACTAGCAGCAGTAGGTTCAACAGTCAGGGGATTGTGTTCATAATTGACACCACGATATATAAGTTTCATTTGCTTCACCTTTTTGAAGAAATTAATTGTCTAAAGTTTTGAATAATAATCAGGCGCGTTCCTTGAGGACATCTCCCTACTTCCGTCTTCATAAGCTTTCAGATGAAAAATAACTTTTTCAGCAGATGTTAAAGATGAACGTTTTTATTTCTGTATCTATTGTAACAGTTTTTGTAAAAATGAGGGATTTATAACAAAAATTAATATAAAAATGTTGGCTGTAGTCCGCGTCAAGTAGCGGAAACGATTCTCCATGTGGTTTTGTTGACACTGAATTTTCTGCTGCTCAAGATGGCATCACTATCACGCGGGAAGTGTAAGCAGCAGGTAGAGGGAGTGACTGGAATGCTCTAAAACCCCATCTGTAAAACTTGCACTTGTTCTCCAGCAGCAATAAGTGTCTTACTTACTGGTAGAACAGCTAAGCCGTTGGTTTGAGCTAAATTGATTAAGTTCCCAGAATTTTGAAGACCACTTGCTGGCTGAAATTCGTAAATTCTATTTTTTAAGTCCAATTCACCCCAAACGTAAGTTTCGCGCTTACCATCAGAACACAACTCCTGACGCGCCAGCGCTTTGACAAACACTGGTTCCCAACCTTGAGCAAGTCCTGAAAGTTTTTTGATGGTTGGTTGTACAAACCGCCAAAATGTTACCAAAGCAGCAGCAGGATTTCCTGGTAAACCAAAGTACAAAACTGGGCGTGCATCGTTATTAAATGTGGCAACTGTTAGGGGTTTACCTGGTTTTATCGCAACAGCACGAACGTGAATTTTACCTCCCAGTGACTCTAGAATTTGCTCAACATAGTCGTAATCTCCCACAGAAACACCGCCGGAAGAGAGAACGACATCAGCGTGAGCTATGGCGTGGGCAATGGCTAGCTTGAGCGCTTCTGGTTCATCCTTAACAATTCCTAACATTATAGGTTCAGCAACACACTGCCTTACCAAAAACGCTAGCGCATACTGATTTGAATCCACAATTTGTCCGGGTTGCAACGGCTCCTCAGGTGTAACCAATTCATCTCCTGTAGACAAAATAGCAACACGGAGACGGCGAAAAACGTTCAATTGCGTACACTGAACTGAAGCTAATACAGCAATTTCTGGAGCATTCAATCGAATACCTGCTGGTAATAATTGTGTCCCAGCTTGATAGTAAATTCCCTGCTTTCTGACAAATTCTTGCTGCTTTGGTGCTGCAAGGATGATGACACGGTTTTCTTCTCTACGTGTTCTTTCCTGCATCACAACCGTATCTGCACCCGTAGGCATCACCGCACCTGTCAAAATCCGCGCTGCTTGCCTTGATTGAATAGTAGATTTCGGTTGAACCCCAGCAGGAATTTCTTCCACAATTTCTAAAACTGCTGGCTTTTGGTCGCTACAGTCCTGTACATCTTCGTATCGCACTGCGTAGCCATCCATTGCCGAGTTGTCCCAGTGAGGAAAATCCACATTCCTAGTCACCTCAGATGCCAGAATGCGATCGCCTGCTGCTAACAAATCAACCAATTCTGTATCCTGTTGAGTATTCAGGGGTTGCACTAAATTGAAAATAATGGCTTCTGTATCACTCACTGATAACATAGTATCGTCCTCGTAATAACCGACTTTTCAAGCACAAAACTAAGACTCTCGCAATACCTCAGCTTCATTATTCGAGCAGACGGATTTATCTGTTTTATCCGTGAGGTCTTAATGCGTGAACTTTGAATCTTGAATTAAGCGTAAGCGCAAAGCGCAGGCTGCGCCAACAAAGCAGCGTCTGGTGTTGGCGCAGCCTCTGGGACAGGAGAAGGAGAAGGGGTGACATGAGTTACATTATGGAAAGGTCAACAATAGATGCAGCAGTTAATTTGCTACTTGCTGATTAATCACCGCATTATTTTTAGCATCAGATTTTTTCCCACTGATTGTCATTTTATACTGCGGCGGGTTCTCAGCAATTTTTAAATAGAAATTGCACAAAGCAATGCCACTATCACTCATAACTCATTACCAACAGTGACTCCTGACACAGCGCAATTTATACAGCTAGTCCAACATTTTAATGACGTCGTCAATAAGTTTCGCCGCGAAGAACCACCCCAAGCTCACAAGGGCAGAACAATAAGTTAATCTTATGAATCAGGCATCTATTAGCATTCTTTTAGTAGAAGATAGTCCCAGCGATGCTAAGTTACTGCGGCAAACACTTTGGCATTTAGGTGGGGAAAGATGGCAGGTGGTACAATTTGATCGGCTAAGTGACGCGCTGAATGCTTGTAGCAAAAACATTTTTGACATAGTTTTGTTAGACCTTTCTCTGCCTGATTCTGAAGGATTGAACACCATAGCAGCATTTTACGCAGCAGCACCGAATATCCCAATTGTGGTACTAGCAGAGTTTGACGATGAAGACATTGCTTTACAAGCAGTGGCAGATAGTGTACAGGATTATCTGGTTAAGAAACAAATCACGCCTAACTTACTAGAGCGTGCTATTCGCACTTGCTTTGATCGGGGACAAATTCTTAAGCAACTGCGAGAAAGCGAGCATCGTTTGCACTTAATTTTTGAACAAACATTTCAATCGATGGCGCTGCTCACTTGTGAGGGGATTATTTTGGAAATGAACCAATCTGCCCTGAATTTGTGGGGTAGTCAACTACAATATTGTGTTGGTAAACCGTTGTGGGAACTTGAAAGCTGGAATTTCTCTTCTATAAATCAGGAGTGGTTAAAGAGTATCATTGCCAAAGCTGCTGATGGTGAATTTATCCGCCATGAATTGCAAGTACGCGGTGCAAACGATGTGATGGTGTGGATTGATTTTTCCCTTAAACCGTTAAAAGACAAAACTGGGAAAGTGGTACTGTTGATTGTTGAAGGTTGGGATATTAGCGATCGCAAACGCGCTGAAGCAGAGATTATCAAGGCATGGGAACAGGAACGGGAACTCAACGAGATGAAATCTAGCTTTGTTTCGATGGTTTCCCATGAGTTCCGCAATCCAATGTCTGTCATTCGGACAGCAGTTGAACTACTCAAATCATACAACCATCAGTTGTCTGACCAGCAAAAGAGTAAATACTTTGGTAAGATTCAAACTGCCATATATCAGATGCAGCAATTATTAGATGAGGTCTTATTCTTGGGCAGAAGTGATGCAGGCAAACTACAATACGAACCGACACTGCTAGATTTAGAACACTTCTGTAGCGAACTCACACAAACTTTGCAACTGAGTGCTAGTGGGAAACACCAAATCATCTTTAGCTTTCAAGGAAAACGTACCCCAGTTTTTGTAGACGAAAACCTGTTGCGTTACATTTTGACCAATCTACTTTCCAATGCCATTAAGTATTCTCCTCAAGGTGGTAAAATTCGATTTAACGTCATCTGTCAGGATGATACCGTCACTTTCCAAATCCAAGATTTTGGTATCGGTATCCCCACCAAAGACCAACAACGTTTGTTTGAAACTTTCCATCGTGCTAGCAATGTGGGTAGTATTCCAGGAACGGGACTAGGGCTGTCGATAGTCAAAAAGTGTGTGGATTTGCATCAAGGTCAGATTTCCTTAGAAAGCCAAGTGGGAGTAGGGACAAAATTTACAGTAAAACTCCCGCTGAATCATCATGTTACACAATCTTTGGAACTTATTGAAAGTGGCTCTGATTTACCAAAACAGTACTGAGTCATGAGTACCGAGAAATAAGTAAAGACTCAACAATATTTCGTTAATAGGTAGTTAACCACCTTAACATTGAAGTAGAGGGAAAAACAAAACAGCCTGCAAACTCTATATAAATACGCATTTTATTATGTCTATTGAACGAGTTTCCCCCAAACACTATCCTAAAGTTGAGTTTGGGCGAAGAGGAATGGCATCAGGCATTGATTTCCTTTGTGTCTGGATAGTGAGTTCCTTATTGGGAAGTTCCCAACTCGGCGTGCAAATTGTTCAAATACTGGTTTTTGCTATTGCTTGGGTGATTTTGCGGGTTGTTGTGCCTTACAACAATCAGGGGCAGAGTTTAGGACGTTATGCTTTTGATATGAAGGTGCTAGAAGTCGAACAAGGTAAGGTTCCTGATGTGCAATCTCTTTTAAAGCGAGAAGGGATAGTCGGGTTTGGAGCACTTCTGGTCTTGATCGCTCTGAGTAACATCATACATAATCCCACTGCTATACTGCTATTTATTCCCTTGGCAATTGACTGTGGTGCAGCTTTATCTGATACCCAACTGCGGCAAGCTTTGCATGACCGCTATGTCAAGACTATGGTCGTTTCGTCGCGTCGTGGCTATTCGCTTGATATTAAAGTTAAGCGATTGGTTGAAAAAACGCAGCGTAATATGAGATAATAGCTATTTGTGTTAATTCTCCTCAGAGTAGACTTTTTGTAAGATTATGGCTAAGGCTAAAGGTGTCCGCATAATAGTGACACTGGAATGTACTGAGTGTCGCACGAATCCAGACAAGCGCTCTCCTGGCGTTTCGCGTTATACAACAACTAAAAATCGTCGTAACACTACCAATCGACTAGAACTGAAAAAGTTCTGCCCGCACTGCAACAAACATACCGTTCACAAGGAAATTAAGTAACAATGAGCTATTACCGCCGTCGTCTATCCCCGATTAAGCCGGGAGAACCAATCGATTACAAAGATGTGGATTTGCTGCGTAAGTTTATCACTGAGCGAGGCAAAATACTGCCTCGGCGGATTACTGGGCTGACATCTCAGCAACAGCGGGATTTAACATTAGCAATTAAACGCGCCCGTATTGTGGCATTGTTGCCGTTTATCAATGCAGAAGGCTAATAATAGGTAAGAGTGATGAGTTAAGAGTGATGAGTTATTGACTCCCAACTCCTAACTCCTAACTAAAATCTAAAATAAAAATTCAAAAGATTAATAATAGCAAGGCTTGTGGAGAAGGGGACGCTAGTTGAATTTCGAGTTGGTAGTGATCGCCGTCTGGGTGTAGTAGACCGTCCGGACGGCAAAACTCGTTTGTTTGTGGTAGATGAACGTGGTCAATCCCACAGTCTCGCACCTCGGCAAATCACCTACGCAGTGACTGGGCAAACCTACAAGCCTTCGCAAATCCCCGAATTTTTAGAGGAGGTCAAGCTTTATTTAGACCCCTCTAGTTTAGAAGTAGCGTGGGAATTACTGGTAGAAAGTGGGGAAACAGTGACGCCAGCGCAGATGGCAAATTTGCTGTTTTCAGAATCACAAGCGCCTCATTGCTACGCTGCGTATCACTTATTATCGGATGATAAAATCTACTTCAAACAGAAAGGAGAAGCTTACGAGCCGAGAGGTGCAGCTCAAGTCGCGGAGCGTAAACATCAACTAGAGGTAGAGGCACTAAAAGCCAAAGGACAGCAGGAGTTTCTGGCTAAAGTAGCACAAGCGCTCAAAGGTGAACCAGTAGAATGGCAACGCCATGATCGCCACCGCTTAGAAGCCTTAGAAAAATATGCAGCGCTAGTTGCTGATATTGTACGTATGGGGTTAAATTATGACTCTCTAGCTCGTGCTTATCCTCCTCCAGCATTGGTCTTAGAAACGATAAATATGCTGGGACGCGCCGCAACCCCCCAAGGAGCTTTTCAACTGTTAGTAGACTTGGGTTGGTGGAGTCCGCATGAGAACTTATTTCTGCGTCGTTCGTCAATTCCCGTACAATTCGCTAGCAAGGTATTAGAAGTGGCGCAACAGCGATTGGAATCACATCTGCCAGACAGAGATGTCAACCGCCTGGATCTGACCTATCTAAAGGTGTATACAATTGATGATGAAAGTACAACCGAGATAGATGATGGTCTAAGTTGGGAATTCCTTGACGATGGCAGAGAGCGACTGTGGGTGCATATTGCTGATCCTACGCGCTGGTTGATACCAGAAGATGAGTTAGATTTAGAAGCTAGAAAGCGAGGCAGTACAGTTTATTTGCCCACAGGCATGGTTCCTATGTTTCCTGAGGTTTTGGCAACAGGACCGATGAGTCTGGTGCAGGGAAAAGTCTGCTATGCCTTGAGTTTTGGGATTGTTTTAGATGACAATGGGGCAGTAGCAGATTACAGCATTCATCCAAGTTTGATTAAACCAACATATCGCCTGACCTACGAAGATGTAGATGAAATGTTGGATTTGGGCGTGCAGGCAGAATCAGAAATTGCGGCGATCGCCAATTGGGCACAACGACGTAGAGCTTGGCGGTATGCTCAAGGAGCAGTCAGCATCAATATGCCGGAGGCGATGATTAAAGTCAAAGGCGACAATATCAGCATCGATATATTAGAAGACTCCATAGCACGGCAATTGGTAGCCGAGATGATGATTGTTGCCGGTGAAGTTGCTGCCCGCTATGGTCAAAAGTATAACATCCCGTTACCCTTTCGCGGTCAACCACAGCCGGAGTTACCTCCTGAGCAAGAATTGCTACAGCTACCGGCAGGATTTGTCCGCGCCTGCGCTATGCGTCGTTGTATGCCTAAGAGCGAAATGAGCATTACCCCCATGAGGCATGCTGGTTTAGGGTTGGATACTTATACCCAAGCAACTTCTCCTATCCGCCGCTACAGCGATTTACTGACTCACTTTCAACTGAAAGCACACCTGCGTGGTGAAGTGTTGCCCTTTTCGGCAGAACAATTGAAAGAAGTCATGATGACTGTCTCTTCAATCACCCAAGAGGTGACAATGGTAGAACGGCAAACCAATAGATATTGGGCTTTAGAGTATCTGCGCCGTCAGCCTGATGAAATTTGGGAAGCAACAGTGCTGATGTGGTTAAGAGAAGACAGTGGCTTAGCGCTCATTTTATTGGAAGATTTGGGCTTGCAGTTACCAATGGTATTTAAACGTTCTGTGAAGTTGGGTGAACAGGTGTTAGTGAAAGTCTTTCATGCTGATCCACTTAAAGATATGATTCAGTTTCAGGAAATTGTTTATCAAGAAGCGCAACCTGCAGTGAATTAATGTTATAAGAAAGTAGGCTGAAAACCCTTCGGCTATGTCCCTCGCAGTGCGGCACGGCTACGCCTGAGTATCAACTAAGTTGATTCGATTGTCACTGTTATCTATCTGAATTTCCTCAGAAACAAGCCAAATCCTGATTTCCGCTTCAGTGCGCGAATCAAGTCTTGATAAACTTCCTCTGGTTCCGGGGGTAAATCTTCATCCCAATCACTAAAATCTGGGTTCATGAAAGTTTCGCCACAGCTTCTTTAAATTCGGAAATTTCTTGAATCAATGGGTGAATATCATACCAACGCTGCATTTCTCCATCATCATCTAAATAGCGATATTCTAAAAGACAGCATTTATACATTAAACTGCGATACTTGACAAGTATTTCTCTTTGCCAGTCGCATCCGATTTCCCAACTCATTCAAAATATCCGCATCACCGCGCACATCCTGACAATCAACATACCTTAGATCCTCTGCGGGTAAGGGTTCAAATGGGTTGAAGGCGTTGTATAGATTTGTGAGTAATTCTTGACTATCAATCATAGATAACAAATACTGTAATCTTTTTCATACTAAAGTCTAGTTCGTAGTAAACGTTTTAGCGATAAAGTGCTTATACCATTTCTTTATGAAGATGCGTTTAGTTAGCTTGCGGAGGCACTAGAGAAGTCCTGTAGGTGGGAGCTAGTGCTGTAGGAGCCTCAATTCGTCGTATTAGCCCACCTGGGCTTTGCTCTTGAGCCAGTGGCTTTTTTAGCTTGAGGGCTTATCCGAACCGTATTGCTTCCCCACTCACCCAAAAACCGTGGACAATAACATCAACTTTCGTTGCTTGGATCACTGCCAGAAAGGACTAATTCTTGTTACCTTAAAAGAATGTTAATTAATGCTGAACTACTGCTGCAATACCAACGCTGCAAGCGCCGACCTTTTTTAGATATTCACGGGGACAAAAGTCGGCGAGATATTGAGAATGACTTGCTGCTGAAACTATACCAGGACAAAGTTGCTCATCGGATGAGCATTTTGACACAGTTTACGTATCAACAACCAGTATATCGACAGGGAGACTGGAGCGCAGGAGCCGCAGCGACTTTGGAGTTAATGCAGCAGGGGGTTGAGTCCATTTATCAAGGGGTACTGCTAGCAAGTTATCCTGAAAGATATACACTACTAAGCCGTCCAGATATTCTCGTCAAGCATAGAGGAGAGTCCTGCTTTGGAGATTGGATGTACGTTCCTGTCAGTGTTGAACTGGGTAAGCGTCCTAAACAGGAGTATCAGGTTGTAGCAGCATTTCACGCGTATGTATTGGCTAAAGTGCAACAAAGTGAGTTGGAAATCGCTTGGCTGATACTGCGTGGTAAAGAGGCGGGTTATTCTGTGGATCTATTCAAATGGATGCCCGAAATGCAGCGTATTCTAGAAGAGTATATTCAAACTCTCCAAACAGACGAAGCACCTGAAGTCTTTATCTCTCGTCAACGGTGCAGTCTTTGCCCTTGGTACAGTCATTGTTATGATGTGGCTCAATCTCAGAAACACCTTTCTTTGTTACCAGGAGTGACACCTGTTCGCTACATACAACTGCAAGCACTGGAGATAACAACAGTAGAATCTTTGGCAAAGACTCATCCCACTCAACTGGAACACTTACCAGGTTTTGATCGCACAGTAGCACCCAAGCTGATATTGCAAGCAAAATCTATTCTGGAAAACCGTCCGCTTATCATATCGTACCTACCACCAAAGCAAGAATATGGAGTAAACTCTGGCGCTGTAGAGACTTCTGTTTGCCTCAATAGAGCGATAGAAATTGATACAGATGCTACACAGTTGCTTTCCCCCAGAGAAAACATCCTATTTACAGCGCCTGTAGAGATATTTTTTGATATTGAGGCGCAACCAGACTTGAATTTAAATTATCTATTAGGGGTTTTGGTAGTTGATAGGCAAGCCAATACAGAACAGTTTTATTCATTTTTGGCAGAAAACTCAGAAGAAGAAGAATTGATTTGGCAGCAATTTCTGAATTTGGTTTGGCAATATCCAAATGCACCAATTTATCATTTTTGTGTTTACGAATTTGATACAGTCAAACGACTCGCCAAGCTTTACAAGACTCCGCACACTTCTGTGTTACCCGTGCTGAGTCGGTTTGTAGATGTATATGAAATATTAACGCAAAACGTAGCGTTGCCTATAGAAAGTTATGCTTTAAAAGCAATTGCTCGATGGTTGGGATTTGAGTGGCGTGATGCAGAAGCTAGCGGTGCCAAGTGTATTTACTGGTATGATCAGTGGTTAAAAACAGGCGATCGCTCCTTACTTAAAATTATCCAACGTTACAACGAAGACGACTGCCGCGCAACTCGTAGTGTGAAAGACTGGCTTGTGAACTTTTTTCAACAAAGCTGTAGTTAGCCTGAATTTCTCACCATAATTTCGCAAGATTCCCAACAACTTCTGCGAAGTCGGGAATCTGCCAACCTAGAGCTTGACTAAATAGCCAAATACTTTACTAAACTTTTTCATAATTAGTCAGAAAGAGAAGTTTGACACAGTTGTAGTTTTCTGATACTTTAGTTTAGTGGCTGAAAACCAAAGCCCAAAATCAT